>NZ_JBBBBO010000010.1:0-285938 GCF_037120565.1 Ensifer sp. CCNWLY38 | reverse complement strand
GCGGCCCTTCGAGTTGAACCGTCATGACCTCGAGCGGCTTGCCTGCCTGAACGGCAACGGCGGCGCGTACATCCATCTATTTTCTCCCTTGGACAAAAATGGCTTCGGGCCGCCAGGGCGGCGGCCCGTTGGAATCGACAATAAGCTAACGAATGTTCTGTTGAACGCGATTGAGTTCCATCTCAAGTGCGGCGATGGCCTTGCCGGTCTGTTCGTGCAGCTTCTTGACCAGGGCAAGCTGCTCGCGAAGGCCGTCGCGCTCGTCATCGACCGCGTCCGAATCCGGCGCCTTGCCGAGGCCGGCAATCAGCCAGGCCGGGGTAACGCCGAGCACGCCGGCAAGCATGAAGAGCCGGTTCGTCCGGGGCTCGGCGCGATCGCGCTCCCAGGCGGCGACCGTTTCGGTGCGAACGCCGAGCTGGTCGGCAAGATCTTTGGCGCTGAGGTTGGCGGCGTCGCGCGCCCTCCAGATGCGTCCACCCAGCGTGTCACCATCGCTGGTGTCGCGCAGGCGGGCAATCATCGTTTCGGTGGACAAGCGCATGGATATCTCCTTTGCCACGGTTACGTTCAAAGGTCCCGGAGAGCCGGCAGGAAGCCGCTTTTGATTTCCGGGGCGGAAGATGGTCCTGAGCTTATAGGCATTCGGTCGGCGAGGGACCACCCCGAAGCGCCAAAAACACCGTCAATTGCGGCTAAGGCGCGGATAGTTCGGCCTCCGTCGTATCTTCGCCCGTTGAAAACCGTGGCTTAGGCTCTAATCTGCGGCGGCCAACCGGAGCTTGCCCCATGACCGACGCCCGAACCGCGGCTGCCGAGCCTGCCAATACCGTGATGCAAGGCGTCGCCATCATGCTCTTTGCGATGGTCATCCTGCCCGGCATGGACGTGATCGCGAAATATATGGCTGTTTACGAAGGCATGTCGCCCGGCCAGGTGACATTCTACCGGTTCTTCTTCCAGCTGGTGGCGACTTTGCCGATGCTGCTTGGCGCCGGCGGTCTGCGGGCGCTGAAGCCGAAGCGTCTCTGGGCCAATCTGCTGCGCGGCGTGCTGCTGGCGACCGCGGCCTTGTTCTTCTTCATTTCGGTGAAGTACATGCCGCTGGCCGATACCTTTGCCATCTATTTCGTCGAGCCCTTCATCCTGACCTGCCTTTCGGCGGTGTTCCTGAAGGAGAGGGTCGGCTGGCGACGCTGGCTTGCCATCGTCGTCGGCTTCGGTGGGGCGATGATCGTCATCCAGCCGAGTTTCGCGGCTTTCGGCGCGACGGCTTTGCTGCCGGTGGCCTGCGCCTTCGTCTTTGCCTGCTACCTGCTTCTCAATCGTGCGGTCGGTACCGGAGACTCGCCGCTGACGATGCAGACGATCGCTGGTATCGGCGGCACATTGATGATGGCGCTGGTGATCCTGGTCGGCAACGGCATGGGCAGCCCCGACTTCGTGCCGTCCTTGCCCAAATCGGCGCTTGGCTGGACGCTGGTGGTTATCCTCGGCGCGCTCTCCGGCTACGGCCATCTGCTGGTCGTCAAAGCCTTCCGGGCGGCACCTGTCTCCTTGTTGGCGCCATTCCACTATTTCGAGATCGTCACGGCGACGGCGCTCGGCTATCTCATCTTCGGAGACTTTCCGTCGCTCTCCAAATGGCTTGGCATCGCCATCATCGTCGGCTCGGGCCTCTTTATTATCTGGCGCGAGCGGCAGGCGGGACGTCGAGCTGCAAGCTGAATGGGCTCAGGCGCCGTCGGTTTTTGTCGGGCCGAACACCGTCTCGAAGGCCTCGCGCAGCCGGATATCGACATCCGGCATCATCACCGGCAGGCCGAGGTCGACGAGGCTTGTTACGCCGTAACCGCGAATACCGCAGGGCACGATGCCGCCGAAATGGTCGAGATCCGGGTCGACGTTCAGTGCGAAGCCGTGGAAGCTTACCCATTTTCGCAGGCGAATGCCGATCGCGGCAATCTTGTCTTCCGCCACCGAACCGTCGGGCAGGGCGGGCTTTTCCGGGCGGCGAACCCAGACGCCGACCCGGTCTTCGCGGCGCTCACCTCTCACATTCATCGAATCGAGCGTGGAGATCACGACGCTTTCCAGCGCAGCGACGAAGGCGCGCACGTCCTGTTTCCGGCGCTTGAGATCGAGCATGACGTAAACGACTCGCTGGCCCGGCCCGTGATAGGTGTATTCACCGCCGCGACCCGCCGAGAACACCGGAAAGCGATCCGGCATCACCAGGTCAGCAACATCGGCGCTGGTACCGGCCGTGTACAGTGGCGGATGTTCGACCAACCAGACGAGCTCGTCCGCGGTGCCGGCGGCGATCGCGGCAGCCTCTTGCTCCATCAGCTCGACTGCCTGTGGATAATCCACCAGATCAGAAGCGATCCGCCAGCGAACCGGGGGTGATTCCGCGGGGGCGAACATGGTCTGGCTCAGATTCTCACGCTGCATTCGCTCGGCATTCCTGTTTTTCAGAGCTTGTAAATGGGATGGCGCGTGACAAGAGTCCAGCGTTTCCAGCGCTTCCCGATTGGGCTGTTGAAATAGTTTCATTTCCCGTCAAATTTCTGTCGTCATCCTCTTGTGCCCCCCAGGGGCTTTTGCTACATGCAGCCCCGTCGACGCAGGTCGGCACCTACCACGATGCGGTCGTGGCGGAATTGGTAGACGCGCAGCGTTGAGGTCGCTGTGGGGCAACCCGTGGAAGTTCGAGTCTTCTCGACCGCACCAAAAAAACCCGGCTTCGGCCGGGTTTTTTGTTTTTTATCCTACCCTAGCGAACACTGCGTGCTGCGCGGAATCGCATCGCCGACACATCCTTTCGCTGCACGTTTCCAATCAAGAATAGGCGTTTGGCACGGTGAGAAGGAGCGCGCTCTCCTTGCTGGCGATTGGCCGAAGACGAACGGAATCCCGCCTCCAACAATCGGTCTCGGCGCGGTGCCCGACAAGGTGTGCGCGCTTGGTGCCCGGAAAGGCGACATGGCCGCAATGCGAAGGCCGCTGAGTTCTGTCACGATCGCCCGAATTGTGCACAGCCATCTCTTGTGCCCTGCGGGGGCTTTTGCTACATGCAGCCCGCCGGCGCAGGCCGGCATCTACCACGATGCGGTCGTGGCGGAATTGGTAGACGCGCAGCGTTGAGGTCGCTGTGGGGCAACCCGTGGAAGTTCGAGTCTTCTCGACCGCACCAAAAACCGGCTTCGGCCGGTTTTTTCGTTTTTATGTCCGGCGCTTAGCTCTTGAGCCCATCGCGCGCCTCAGCCTCGGGCCGAAGCTGCAAGCCCGCAAACCTCAACACACATTCCGACCGCACTTCGGCGTGCATAGCGTTTGCCCGCCGCGGAAAAAGAGTGAACGAGCACCGCCACGTTGCAGGCGAAATGGCTTGGAATGTTATTTGGTGCTAACCTTTGTGGGGTATTCCAGAACGAGGGGCGGGCTGGAAGCAATTTTCTGGGCGCGGCGGTGGTTGGGCGACCTGCACCAATGACGAAGCCCGTTTGCTTGGGAGGTTCCTTTGGGCGGCGATCTCAAGACTGTAGCCGATGCAATCCTCAATACCGTCGTCAGCGTCGCGGATGGCGTGCCCGGCGTCGTCGCGATTGCCACAGATAGACGGGGCGACATCTACACGGGTGCAGCCGGAAAGCGAGCATTGGGTGGCGATGCGGACATGACCGCCGACAGCGTCTTCGGGCTCTTCTCGATGACGAAAGCGATCACCGGCACTGCCTGCCTGCAACTGGTCGAGGAGGGCAGGCTCGATCTCGATGCTCCAGCGAGGCGATACGCTCCCGATATCGGCAAGCTGCAGGTGATCGATGGCTTTGATTCCTCCGGGAACCCGAAGCTCCGCCCGCCCAAACGGGATATCACAACACGCATGCTGCTTTTGCATACGGCTGGCTTTGGATACGACTTCTTCAATGAAACCTACGCCAGGTTGGCCCGCCAACATGGGCAGCCGAGCGTGATCACGAGCTCCTATGCATCCATCCGAACGCCATTGCTGTTCGACCCAGGCGACGACTGGGAATATGGAAGCAACCTGGACTGGGCTGGACAGGTGGTGGAGGGAATAGCCGGTAAGCGACTGGGCGAGGTGATGACGGAGCGAATCCTTCAGCCGCTCGGTATGGACGATACCGGTTTCGCATTGACCCCAGCGATGGCCTCACGCGTGGTCACGCTGCATCAGCGGGACGATGCCGGGCGATTGCAGCCGTTGCCCGATTTCCGGTTCCCCCAGGAACCCGAGGTCCAAATGGGTGGGCATGGCCTCTACTCGACAGCTACCGATTACTCAAAATTTATTCGCATGTGGCTGAACGACGGGATGGCACCCGGCGGACGCGTGCTGAAACCCGAAACCGTCGAAATGGCGGAAAAGAACGGCCTCGGAGAAAAGAAGATCAAAAAGCTTCCCGGGGTGATACCGAGCCTTTCGCACGACGCCGAATTTTTCCCCGGAATGCCGAAATCCTGGGGCCTTAGCTTCATGATCAACGATGAAGTCGCGCCGACAGGTCGACCGGCCGGCGCGCTGGCTTGGGCTGGGCTTGCAAACCTCTATTACTGGATAGACCGCCAAAATGGTCTCGGCGGCCTATGGGCGACGCAGATATTGCCCTTCGTCGACCCGGCCTCGATCGGGGGCTACCTCGACTTCGAAACGGCGGTCTACTCCGCCCTTCCAAGGTAACCGGCCCGAAACGCCAAGCTTAGGCCATGCGCTTGCCCGCTCTGCGTCCGCGTCGTCAGCTGTTGCCTTGCGGTCCACTCTGGTCCATGCGGCGGCGGATAAGCTTAAAGCTGTGATCGGGCTGGACCTCGTAGCTTTCGTAGACCATCTGCCCCTCATACATGAAACGGTGCTGGATCATGGTGCCGGGGGCGGCCTGCGTCTTTCTTTTGCTGACGTTTTCGCCGTAGGTCAGGCTCTCGGGCAGGGGCTCGAGGCTTTGTTGGGCAGTGTTGCAACCGGCGAGGGCCAGGAGGCCGATGACTGCAAGATATGCTGGCTTCATTGTTCGATCCTTGGTGAACTGGGAGTCATTTGATGCTGTCCGCGGGAAGTCCTAGACGCGCGTCTGTTCCCTTGTCAGCTTTTCGAATTTCTTGATCGCCCGATCGCGTTTCAGGCGCGAGAGGCGTTGGGTCCAGAAAATGCCGTCGAGCTGGTCGATCTCGTGTTGCAGGCAAATGGCCATCAGCCCTTCGGCTTCCTCTTCGATCGTTTCGCCTGAAAGGGTCTGATAGCGAACGCGCACCGTCTGCGGTCGCTCGATGTCTTCCGAAACCCCAGGCATCGAAACACTGCCTTCCGCATGTCTCATGACTTCGGCGGAGTTCCAGACAATCTCGGGATTGATGTAAATCCCGACGCCGCTCTCCCGGTCAAGCTCGATCACCGTCACCCTTTGCAGGACACCGACATGCGGAGCGGTGATGCCGATACCCGGTGCCGCTCTCATCGTGTCGAGAAGGTCGTCCGCAAGGGCTTCGAGCGCCGCATCAAAGTGGGTAACGGTGTCCGCCTTCTGGCTCAGTAAGGGACTGGGAAAACGGACAATGGGACGGATCGCCATCAGAAGTTCCTCGGCTGCAGCGTTTGCGGTGCCGTGCCTCCCGTTGAGGAGCGCAAGAGGCGCCGTAAACCTTGGGCTGCTGTTTCGTTCTCTGATATCGATTCCGGTTCCAGGGAACGAAGAGAAGTGCTAGCCGATCGCGCGATCGATGTCGACACTGTCGAGATGCAGCCGGTTTTTCATGTATTTGCAACAGCTTGAATAAATCTGTTGTCGCCGCTCACAGGGTGCTATCTGTGCTGTGGACCTCGACGGGGCTTTGCGCTAGCAGGGCTGTAGGACCCAACTTCCGGAGCACGGCAGCGGAAGAGGGCACCAACCGTCAGTGACGCATTCTTTCCGGCCCGTATGATGGAGCACCGGAAAGCAGCAATCGTTTCGAGGGCGCCCATGAGCAATATCGGCGACGACGACAGCGGTATCGAAGACGTCAAGACCTTTGACGGCTCGGACATCTATGCCGACGACGGCTCGGTCCGTTCCGATTTCCTCATGCATGTCGGCGCCGCGATCGCCGATCGCGATACGATCTATCTGCGCCAGCACGTCGCCGGTCTGCATTCGTCGGAACTCGGCGACCTGCTTGAAGCGATCCAGTCTGACCAGCGCCTGGCGCTGGTCTCACTGCTCGGCAAGGAATTCGACCTTTCGGCACTGACCGAGGTCGACGAGGCCATCCGTCTCGATATCGTCGAGCATATGCCGAATGAGCAGATCGCCGAGGCCATCGGTGAAATGGACTCGGACGACGCCGTCTACATTCTCGAGGACCTCGACCAGGAAGATCAGGACGAGATCCTGGCGAAGCTTCCCTTTACGGAACGGGTTCGCCTTCGCCGCTCGCTCGATTATCCGGAGAGCACGGCCGGCCGGCGCATGCAGACCGAGTTCGTGGCGGTGCCGCCGTTCTGGACCGTTGGCCAGACGATCGACTACATGCGCGAAGACGAGGACCTGCCCGAGAGCTTCACGCAGATCTTTGTCATCGACCCGACCTTCAAGCTGCTCGGTGCCATGGACCTCGACCGCATTCTACGGACCAAGCGGTCGATCAAGGTCGACGCGATCATGCACGACACGAGCCATGCCATTCCTGCCGAAATGGACCAGGAAGAGGCAGCCCAACTGTTTGAGCAATACGACCTTCTCTCCGCGGCGGTCGTCGATGACAACGGAAGGCTCGTCGGCGTGCTTACCATCGATGACGTCGTCGACGTCATTCAGGAAGAAGCGGAAGAAGACTTGCTGCGCCTCAGCGGCGTTGGCGATGAGGAGCTCTCGGACTCGGTTACCGAGGCATCGCGCTCGCGCGTGCCGTGGCTGTTCATCAATTCGATGACGGCGTGCATGTCCGCCTCGGTCATCGGTCTGTTCGATGCGACCATTCAGCAGATCGTGGCGCTCGCCATTCTGATGCCGATTGTCGCCGGTATGGGCGGCAATGCCGGTTCGCAGACCATGACGGTTACCGTCCGGGCGCTGGCAACCCGTGGCCTCGACATTCACAACGCGCCGCGCATCATTCGGCGCGAAGCCGGGGTCGGGCTCTTGAACGGCATGATCTTCGGCACGCTGATCGGCCTGCTCGCCGGTCTCTGGTTTCAGGACCCGAACATCGGCGGTATCATCGCCACGGCCATGCTGATCAATATGATGGCCGCAGCACTTGGCGGCATCCTCGTCCCGCTCTGCCTGGACCGCTTCGGTGCCGATCCGGCCGTGTCTTCTGCCGTTTTCGTGACGGCCATCACCGACATAACCGGTTTCTTCAGTTTTCTCGGCATCGCCACGTGGTGGTTTCACGTCACGTGAGGTGAACGCCGTTGTTTGACTTTTACGTCAAGGTCAACGATAGTGTATACGCATTACAGCGCGCGCGTCGTCCATGACACGCTGAGATCGCTGTAACACTTTGACCTGCTGCATAATTTTGACCTTAGATCGATACCGATTTTAGGAACGATGCAGTAAATCATGGAATGGCAGCGTGAATAAATATTATAGCATCACCGAATTGACGCGGGAATTCGGCATTTCCACCCGAACGCTGCGGTTCTATGAGGACGAGGGCCTCATTCATCCTGAACGCCGTGGACGCACGCGCCTGTTCCGGCCTGCGGATCGGCGGCTGATCCAGGAAATTCTGCGTGGCCGGCGCATCGGCTTCACGATTGCCGAAATCCGCGAAATCATCCAAGTCTACAAGGATCCGCCCGGCGAGATGGGCCAGCTTCAGCTCTTGATGAGCCGTGTCGAGGAAAAGCGCGAGGAACTTCGGCAGAAGCGCAAGGATATCGAAGACACGCTGGCAGAGCTCGACAATGTCGAGGAGGCGTGCCTGACGCGTCTCGCAGAGATCGGCGTCGGTACCTGAGCAGGCAGGCGTATTCTTAAAAGCGAAGGTTTCGAAGGGTGGCGTCCGCGCTGCCCTTTTTTGTTTTGGGTTTTACGGTCTCTTGGTCAGATCCAGCGGCTGGTGTGCCGGCAATAACGCTCGAACTCGAAGCCGAAGCGCGACAGCAGATGCCGCTCTTCGTTGCGAATGGCAAAGAGAGTCGTCAGCATCACCGCTGCGATCGCCGTGATGAAGAACCACGGATTGAGCGTCGCCAGACCGAAGCCGACCATCATCAAGGTGTAGCCGAGATAGATCGGGTTGCGTGTGAAGCGGAACGGGCCGTAGGTGACGAGGCACGTCGCCGACCGGTAGGGCATCACGGCCGTGTGCCGGTCGAGTAACGTCTTGACTGCCCAGAGATCCAGCCAGATGGCGACGATGATCAGAGTGCCGCCGCTGATCCAGGGAAACCAGCTGTGTCCGTGTGCGACGGGGATGGGCGAATATCGTGCCAGAACAAGGGCCGCGAGCGTGGCGACGCCGTAGAGCAGGGCGGGCCACGGGAAATTCAGCGGCTTGGCACGATAGGCATTCATGTCCTAGTCCCCTGATTGCACGTCCATTGTGCACTGTCGCGCGATTCGCGCAATGCGTTCATCGGTGCTGACGTTGATCTCTCCCCTGTTCAGGCTGTCGAACAGGTTCTGTTGCACCAGAAGGTCGAGCGTGCAGCCGCAAAAAGCGTCGCACGGCACGGCCGGGTTCCCCAGGTTGCAGGCCGCGACGCAATTGCTGCGGTAGGCTTGCTTGGGATCCGGCAATGTCGGCGGTGAAATCAGCGAGAAGAGATAGACCAGTCCGATGAGCACGGGCTGGTGAATGAGGTATATGGCCAGACTGTGACGGCTGCCGAAGACGAAGGGTCTCGTCCACAGCTTGCCTTTGTCGCCTGTGGACGGACGGTTTGCGAGGGCCGCAACGAGCCGCGCGTGGAAGAGCTTGGCTGCGGCAAGGCCGAAGAGGAAAGGCCCGATCCACGGCAGCAGCGGCACATAGTCGTTGGAACGTGGCAGTGTTTCCGACAGTCCGACCCACCAGAGCCAGGGTGCATCGAAGGCCGGCGAGCGCAGGTAAAGGGGCGCGGCGATGGCCGCGGCCGCCGCAAGCAGCGAGACGACGGCCGGAAGCCGCAGAAACACGAGGCCGATCACGCTTGCCGCGGCGATCGCATGCAGGATGCCGAAGAAGATGAAGGTGTCCGGGAACGCGAAATAGGTCGCGATGGTGATCAGCGCTGCCGCACCGGCGATTTTGGCAAAGCGCCGCATGAACGGATCGAGGCGAAGCTTCGGCCATTGTCCGAGCACAAGGCTGTACCCGGCGAGAAACAGGAAACTGCTGGCGATGAGCCGGGCAAAGATCTTCCAGCCGCCGGTGCCGGCGGTTCCCGCGGCGACGTAGCCGAAGAACTCGAGATCCCAGACGAAGTGATAGGTCGCCATAGCGAGCAGTGCCAGGCCGCGCGCGACGTCGATGAAGGCGAGCCGCCCCCGTGCGGCAGATTGAGCCGGTATCTGTGTCGTCGGTGAAGTCACATTGCTGTCGGACATGGGCATTCGCCATCCTGTGGGCGTGAGGTAGAGTGACATGTTTGGCTTGTGCCAAACACGCGTCGTTGGCTCATGGTGGAACTGGAGAGGCTCGGTCTGTTTCCGTTCAGCGCGATGGATGCGCGTGCTGTCAGGGCGTTGCGTCCGGCAGCAGCGCCGCGCGTGCCTCCGAGAAGAACTGCCTGCGGGTCAGCACGAAGATGACGAAGACGGTGAGCCCGACGAAGACATAGGGGCTGATGAACCAGCCGAGATATCCGATCGACAGGAAAATCGCCCGAAGGCCGGCGTTGAAGTGCTTGGCGGCCAGCACGTTCATGCGGATCGCCCGTTCGGCTGCCTTCTCCGCCGCCTGCGGGTCGCGTTGCATGTCGGCGGTCATTGGGATACCGCCCATCAGGATCGAGCAATAGTTGAACAGCCGGTAGGACCAGCCGAACTTGAAGAAGGAATAGCCGAAGAGGCAGGTGAGGCCGCCGACCTTCAGTTCGAACGCGGTCCGACCGCCATGGAAGACATAGGGCATGTCCGCGAAGATCATCTGCACCTGTTCGGTTGCGCCGAGCAGAGCGAAGCAGCCACCGAGGGCGAAGATCGTCGTCGAGGCAAAGAAGGCGGTGCCGGCCTGCAGCCCCGCGATGATCTGCGTATCGATCATCTTCAGGTCGCGGTTGAGCGAATTGCGGATCCAGCGGCCGCGATGCTCGTTCATGAGGCGGGTGAGACTCACCCGCTTGAAGCCGCGCGTGCCGTCGGTCGCCCAGCTGAAGCCCGCCCAAAGCAGAATAAACACGACAAGCGCTATGTAATCTTCGAAGGTCATACACGTGTTTTTGGCATGGCTTTTGGAAATTGCAAGGTGGCCGCGGTGGCCCGGGAATCGGCGGCGCGTCAACTACTGTGATGAAATTGCGGCGGAATTTCTCATCGCCCCGCCCGGTGGTTTGCGCGGTTTTCACCAGTTTACCGATCGGCGCGGCCGAGGTTTGACACCTTTCCGCCACATTTCCCCATTGCGCATTCACACTTTCTTCAATATGCAAGGCTCCAGACGCGGGCGCCACATGTGCTGCCCGCGGCCGTTGAGAGTGTTTTCGGAGACATCATGGACAATACAATTCAGAAGTCTTGCTGGGGCGTGACTGCTCGCGCCGTAGCTGGTTTCGTTGGCGTTCTTGTTCTTGCTTATCTTTTCGGCGGCCTTTGATATCTAGTATCTAAAAAAGTCCACTGATTGACGGCGCGGCTTGCCAAAAGCCGCGCCGTTTTTGATTCCGGGCAACCGGTGGCGGCACGCCGGAGCCTGCCCGAACGGTAATGTCGCACGGATGGGATCGAATGTCGGTGGACCGCCTGACCGTTTGCTATGGGATCGCTTAGGCTTCGTTCCTATATTTGTTGCGGATTTCCTTAAATCGGGACCGATCTGAGGATAATATCGTGCAGCAAATATGAGGATAGCGCGCCGGTTCGCACAGACCGTGAAGCGTGATATCGAGGCAATCGTGAATGCGGTGCTCGGGCGATCATGCCTGTGCGCCGCTGGTCAGTCTCCGGGGCAGGCAGCTTATGTTTCTTTCCGTCTTCGACGTGTTCAAGATCGGTATCGGGCCTTCGAGCTCGCATACGATGGGGCCGATGTCGGCCGCCAACCGCTTTCTCGATCTCATTCTTTCCGACGACTGGCCGCGCCCGTCCCATGCTGCCGTTGCGGCGATCAAGGTCAGCCTGCACGGTTCGCTGGCCCATACCGGTATCGGCCACGGCACGGGCAGGGCGGTGATCCTTGGTCTCGTCGGCGAACGCCCCGATCTGGTCGATCCTGATCGCATGGACGCGTTGATCGACGAGGTCGAGCGCAGTGGCCGCATTTCGCCGCCTGGGCATCCGTCCTATGAATTCCAGCCGAAGACGGACCTGGTCTTCGACAAGAAGGTGCCGCTGCCTGGCCATGCCAACGGCATGTCCTTCTCCGCGCTCGACCGCGACGGCCGGCTGCTGTTGAAGCGGATCTATTATTCGATCGGCGGCGGCTTCGTCGTGACCGATACGGAACTCGAGGCGATGCGCGCCTCGAAGAACAAGGCGACTGGCGTCAAGGTGCCATTCCCGTTCTCCTCGGCGCAAGAGATGCTGGACATGGCAGCCCGCTCCGGAATGACGATCGCCCAGATGAAACGGGCGAACGAAGAAGCGACCATGTCGCCGGATGAGCTGAATGCCGGGCTCGACCGCATCTGGGGCGCGATGAGCAACTGTATCGACCGTGGGCTGAGCCAGGAGGGCATCATGCCCGGTGGCTTGAAGGTCCGCCGCCGCGCACGTTCGATCCACGACAAGCTGCAGGAAGAATGGCGCTCCAACAAGACCAACCCGCTGCTCGCCAATGACTGGCTGAGTGTCTACGCGATGGCGGTCAATGAAGAGAATGCCGCCGGCGGCCGCGTCGTCACGTCGCCGACCAACGGTGCAGCAGGCGTCGTCCCCGCCACCATCCGCTACTACATGCATTTCCATGACGACGCGGATCAGGAGGGCATCCGCGACTATCTGCTGACGGCTGCCGCAATCGGTGGCATCATCAAGCACAACGCCTCGATCTCCGGTGCCGAGGTCGGCTGTCAGGGCGAAGTCGGCTCGGCGTCCGCCATGGCCGCTGCCGGCCTTGCTGCCGTCATGGGCGGTACGCCCGAGCAGATCGAAAATGCCGCCGAGATCGCACTCGAGCACCACCTCGGCATGACCTGTGATCCGGTCGCCGGCCTGGTTCAGGTGCCGTGCATCGAGCGCAACGCGCTCGGTGCGGTCAAGGCGGTGACGGCAGCCTCGCTGGCGCTCAAGGGCGACGGCAAGCATTTTGTGCCGCTCGATGCCTGCATCGAGACGATGCGCCAAACCGGCGTCGACATGAACGAGAAGTACAAGGAAACATCGACCGGCGGTCTCGCGGTCAACGTCGTCGAATGTTGAGCCGCCACGGTGATTGTGGATGAACAGCGTCTGGCCGCTTGACCGCAACGGCCGGACGGGTGTTCAAAACAGCTATGTCTCTGCATCTCATAAAGCTCTGCGTCGGAGCGGAATCGATCGAGGACCTGCGCGAATGGGTTTCGCGCAAGGCGATGGCCGCCATGGCCGCTGGCCTCGAGCCCCATTCCTTCCACACGACCCGCATGGTGCCGAAACGGGTGGAGGAACTGCTGAACGGCGGTTCGCTCTACTGGGTGATCAAGGGGACCGTGCAGGCGCGGCAGCCTTTGATCGGTATCGAGACCTTCACGGATGGCGAGGGTATCGGCCGCTGCAATCTGCTGCTTGGCCCGGAAGTGGTCGAGACGGAGTTGCAGCCGCGGCGTGCCTTCCAGGGCTGGCGCTATCTCACCGACAAGGATGCGCCGCGCGACCTGGCGTCGCTTTCCGCTGGCGGTGCCGAGATGCCGCTCGAGCTGCGCCGCGAACTGGCGGAACTCGGACTTCTCTAATCTTCAATATGGATGAGCTGACGGCCCATCATAGCGCTTGTTGCGATGCTGGCACGTGCATGGTTGCGGCGGCATCGCAACAAGAAAAAGGCGGCACAGGCCGCCTTTTGCAATCTCATGAACGTTCAGGTGATCCGCATCTTCAGGGGATGGCGCCGGTTCGGCCCCGTCACGTGAAGATGAATGCCGGCACGCGGCTGCGTCGATCGCCAGGCGCGGGCTCCGTGCGTCAGGAGCATCCCGACCAGATCGCGCGTCTTCGCCTTCGATCGGTTGAGCCCGAGATCGGCAATGCGCATGGCCGCCTCGTGCAGGGGATGCAGGTTGATGCGCGACGGCTTAGCGCGCCGTCCCGGCAGCGGGGTGACACCCGGAACGTTTTCGTTCATCGCCATGATTAACCTCGTTACGCTGTACAAATCCGAGGAAGGCGGCCGGAAAACAAACACATCCGGTCGCCAAAACTTTTGACCTTACTGCTGGCTCGCCCAGCAGGAGATGCCTTTCTTCTTCAATGCCTTGCAGGCGTTGACGGCTGCATTCTGGTCGTCAAAGCCGCCGAAACGGGCGCGGTAGACCTGGCCGAAGGCCACGGTGAAGGGCGTTGCTTTGCGCAGGGCCTTGCCGCCCTTGTCCTTGGCATTGCCAAGAAGGGTCATGGCTTGGTCCTTGTCCGGCGTCGCGCCGATCTGGATTACCCAGCCTTGCGGCTGAGCCGGCATCGCTTCGGCCTTTGCGACCTCGACCGGCTCTGCCTTGGCGGTGGTGTCGGCTGCGTCGGCCTTCTTCGGAACGGAGTTGGTGATCTGGGCGTCGACCATGCCGGCGGCAACAGGCTGACGGAGCTTCAGGCTCTGGGCGTCGAGCGTGTTGGGAACGATCTTCGGGGAAAGAACGGGGTTGTCCGACGCGCGCCTGTTGCCGGCATAGGCCATCTGCACGCTGCTCGCGCTTTCGCCGTTATAGCGGATGCCAGGAACCGGGCCGGTGTTGGGCAGGTCGTGACCGCTGGCAGCGGCCGCGACGACGGGCGTTTCCGCAACGGGAGCCGCCGCTGCAACCTGGGTCTCTTCGGCCGGAACGGCGGTAGGCTTGGTCTCGGCAATCAGATTGCCGTCGCCACGCCGCGATGCGGACGGCATGTACTTTGCGACGAGCCGGCGCATCTGCGCATCACGGCTGGCGCCGGAGGTGCCGCCCATGACGACGGCGACGATGCTGCGACCCTCGAGCTGAGCCGAGGTCACGAGATTGAAGCCCGACGCGCGGGTATAACCGGTCTTGATCCCGTCGACGCCGCGGACATTGCCGAGCAGACGGTTGTGATTGCCGATCGTCTGCTTGCCGAAACGGAAGCTGCGGGTGGAGAAGTAATCGTAGTATTGCGGAAAATGCTGGCGAAGCGCGAGGCCGAGGCGGGCCTGGTCGCGCGCGGTCGTGCGCTGTTCCGGGTTGGGCAGGCCGTTGGCATTGCGATAGGTCGTGCGTGTCATGCCGAGCGCCCGGGCCTTGTTCGTCATCATGCGGGCAAAACGCTGCTCCGAACCGCCGAGATATTCACCGAGCGCCGTCGACGCATCGTTCGCCGAGCGGGTGACGAGCGAAAGGATCGCCTGTTCGACGGTGATCGACTGTCCGGCACGCACACCAAGCTTCGATGGCGGCTCGGCGGAAGCGTTCTTCGAGAAGGGGATGGGGGTAGACTTGGTGATCCGGCCGGCTTCGAGCGCTTCGAAGGTCAGATAGAGCGTCATCATCTTGGTGAGAGACGCGGGATAGCGCAATTCGTCGGCATCCTCGCCGTAAAGAACCTTGCCGGTCTTGGCATCGACGACGATGCCCGAATATTTCGGATTGGCGTAATTCGAGGCTGCGAAGGCCGGCGCTGCAAAGGCGGCCGATGCAATGGCGCCTGCAAGGACGACCCGTCCTACCATCTTTGAAAGAGCACCTAACGGGCGCTTCGCGAGATCAAAAAAACCGGATTGGGACACTACGCTACTCTTTATTCTCATGTCATGGGGTTGTCCGGACGCCGCCTCCGGGAACGACCGTTCTCGAGACAGTATCGGCATAGCGTTACCAATCGGTTTATGATGAATGATTGGTTTCCGGAATCGAACGCATTTGTACCAGGGCGATGCCGGTGTAGCGCAATGGCGCGGCGGCCTGCCTGCACCACACCAGTTAGACGAAATCAGGGCACGAGACGGTTTTTGACGAAGGTCGCGATCGCTTGATCGATTTCGCGCCACTGCGGCAGCAGTTTGTTGGAGAATCTGTAGAGCACGGCGAGGTCCTTTCCGGCGTGAATGTCGCGCTGGCAATCGGCGCTGGTCGAGATGGATTGTGGGCCGGACTTGAGGCAACGCACGACATAGGGCGCTTGGGTGGGCGTCTCAGCGGTAAAGAACACTTCGCCCGCATAGCTGGATGTCGGCTTGACTGCGTGCTCCGTCAGGCCGCCCGGGCCGGCCGCAGGCGCGCCGTCGAAGACCTGCGAATAGATCGGCCCAAGCCGCCCGGACATGTCGCGCGACATCGTGCTTTGGGAAATCTGCAGGAAAATGAGGCTTTCGGGTGCGTCGATATTGTTGAAGAGGGCCCGGCTCTGGTCGCTGTAACCTTCGAGCCCCGGCCAGGTCAGGTAGAGATCGACGCGCTCGACGATCGAGGTGGCGCGCTGAGCCTCGAAGCGGATCATGTTGGCCGGCAGGCGCAAGTGATCCTGGCCGATGAAGATGTCGAAAACCTCGTTGCTCGCGGTGTGGCCGGCAAGGGCGAGATTTTCGCCGAACCAGCGCCCTGCAAATGAGATGGCAGCGGTCAGCGCCGCAAGCACCGCGACCGCTGCCATAACCCGGTAGACGAAGCCGGGCGACAGCAGCGGTCGGAGTTCCGGTTCGTGAATGTCGTTTGAAGAACTGCTCATCGTTGGGCTGTCCCGTCGCGATGGCCGAACCCCGGCGGTCCGTTGTTCGGCTCACGCATTCCCGCGCATCGTAGGATGGACGACGTCGCTTGCCCGACGCTGGTCGAGGATGGTTAATTTTCTGTGAACTCCTCTTCGATCTGCAAAAGCGTGTCGCGCAAAAGTGCGCAGCGTTTTGCGAAAACGGCATGCGAAACATCAAAAACTTAAAGAAAGATCGCGACGCGGTTTGGCGCCGGGAATGCCGCTCATAAAAACGGCCGGTTCCGAGGGGCGCGGAACCGGCCGAGGCTCGGTCTGGACGGGGATGTTTATGACCGGAGCCCTGTAATGGTGGAGGCTGCTGCGAAAGGCGCGCCCGCCTCCCATGTCTTCTGTGCTTACTGCGTCCGTACGCTGCCGACGGCGACGGTGCGGCCGTCCTGGAGCTTGACCCAGCGACCGGAGTGTTCGGTCGATTGGCGTTTGAGGTAGGTGTATTCGGTGTCCGACCACAGCAGCACCTTGTTGCGCATGTTGTCGAGAATGAAGTCGCCCCGGTCGGTGCGCACGGTGAGAACGGCATGGCCGTCACCGTTCGGCTGCAGAACGACTGTGATCAAGAGGTCCGATGGAGAGAAACCGTTCTCGATCAGCTTGCGGCGCTTCAAGAGGACATAGTCTTCACAGTCGCCAACCGTGTCCGGATAGGACCACTTCTCCTCGACACCATGAATTTCCATGTCGGTCATCGGGGTGACCGCCTGATTGACGTCGTAGTTGACCTCGAGAATCTTCTGCCAGCCTTCGCGCGTCAGCATCATTGGGCCTCGGTCCTTGCCGTTGGAGGTGCACTCCGACGGATAGATCTTGCAGAACTCGTAGTGACCGATCGGCGGGTTGGTTGCACCGGTGACGACCATGTTGGCCGGAAGCGCCAGCGCCGTTTCGATCAGGCCGCCGGTGAAAAGGACCGCAACCGCGATCATCTTGGTGATTGTCTTGAGCATGATTGTCTCCCCGTTGTGGTTCGACAATGGCACAGACGTTTTTATCGCTCGCGAACTTGCGAACTAAAAACAAGTACAAATGAAAGTCGTATAAGAATAAAATAAGAATAGAATTTGATTTTTATTTAAATCGAATTTGAGTCAAATTTTATCGATTTCCCGACGGAGCGATCTTCCGTTCATGTTTGCTTGACGATCTAAGTGATTGTAATCAATGGACCTATGTCGATCCGCAGAGCGACAGGAGCAGTGGCTGCCGGAAAACCGCGGTCGCGATGCGTGGCGCCAGGGGCGGATGACGTCGATCTTGTTGCTGCTTTTCGACTTCAAATATGCGTCGCGCCTTGAATTTGTTCGGAAAAATATTTGTAGCGGTCAGAAGTCGAGTTTGGATCGAGATGTTCCGAAATGAGGCAGTCGCCGTCGACGAGGCGATGCCGGTCGCCCAGCCCGCGCGGACAGCTTCGTCGCGGGGCAGGTCTACTGTGAAAGCCGAGGTTGGTTTCGTGCCGCAGGATCGGGCCAGCGATTGGCTGGTCTGTCGTTGCGCATGTCGGGGCGGCCGGCAATCACGCGCAAGAAGTGGCGCGGCGCCTCAGGAGGCTGGTGCGCGATCGGGGTGACAAGGCAACGTTCTTGATCG
This sequence comes from Ensifer sp. CCNWLY38, assembly GCF_037120565.1. NCBI lineage: Bacteria > Pseudomonadati > Pseudomonadota > Alphaproteobacteria > Hyphomicrobiales > Rhizobiaceae > Ensifer > Ensifer sp. CCNWLY38. Next base: position 268,350 of record NZ_JBBBBO010000010.1, on the reverse strand, counting down.
GGGCAGGCCAGCGAGGGTCGCGCGTACACGCCCTTAGAGGAATTCCGTCAGTGCTTCGCGCGACTGTACGCCCGAGAACTCGATGGCGCAGCCTTCCTGGAAATGGCGAACGATCTTGCCCTTCATGTTGCCGAGCAAGACCGGTGTGCCGATCGGCGGGCGGTTCTCGATATCGACGGCCGCGCCGGAGAGCGAGAGGTCGATGATGCGGCAAGGGAATTTTTCGCCGGTGTCCAGCGTCAGCTCGGTTGACGTCTTGCGCGGCGCAAGGCGGTCATGGCGCCGATCCTCGGGCAGACCGAGTTCGTGTTTGTTGGCGATCCAGGTAAGCTGCGCAGCCAACTTCTCGCGCTTGCGTTCGGTGGCGTTGAGCTGAATCACGAAGGCATCGTCGGCGATGCGCGACACGGTGCCTTCAAGGCGGCCGACATGGTCGATATAGGCGATGATGCGCTCACCCGCCCGCGGCCGTGCCGGGGAGGAAAGCAGCACGTCACCCGGCGACATGTCGACGGCGGTGCAATCATATTCGTCGCGATTGGCCAGCATCAGCCGTCCAGCAAGGTTCACGGAAACGCGCTGGAACGCACCTTCGTGATGCGGCTTCGGAGCGGTATTCTGAGCGTGCTGGAATGAGAACATTGTGACTCTGCATGGCGTATTTTGGCAGGCAGAGTTTAGAACGTTCGGGTTAATAGAATGTTCGTCCTGCGGTTGGTCCCGGTGGCCAACTCGGGACACAGGCGGCGATCATTCGCGTCGTCCGCCCTCCAGAATGCGAAGATGTCCGACACGACGGGACTCTCCCAAAAGCCCTTCGCCAGCGCGGGATTCTGCACGCGGGGAGACATGTTCCACCGCCGGCTCTTCGCGAAACACGGCTGTGCGGTCGGGGTCGAGGATTTTCATGCCGGTGACGTCGAGGCCTTCCACCGATGTCGCATGCAACCAGTACGGGCGGGAAAGTGGCGAGAGCGCGCCAAGGATTCGGTCGCTTGCACCCTCGGTTGAGGCGAGCGGCAACAGCAGCATTTCGACCTCGACCTCGCGCGCATCGGCCGTGCGCCCCTTGGCGGACAGCATCACCGGCACCCGGTGCGTCATCACCTGGCCGGCGATGCGCTGGGTCTTGGCCGCCTGCGAGTTCAGCCACAGCATGCCGAACTGTCGCCCGCGCAGTTCAAGACCGAAGAGTGCGCAGACATGGGTCCCGGCCAGACGAAACGAGATGCCGGCGTTGCGATCACGCTCGAGAATGAACAGGTTGGGCAACAGTGCGCGAATGTCCCCCGGCTCGAGTTCGTCCCGACAGGGGAGGTCGCGCTTGCCGCGAATTGTGTTCCAGTATCGGAAAAGCTCCGTCGTCGTCTTGCTGCGCATCTTGCGTTCATTCCACTTCTGCGGCCCGCTTGTGCCGGTCTGGCACATGTTTGGCCGATCAATTGCAGTCTTGAGATCAATGGAGCGAAAAGCATGCCAGCTCGAAATTAAGGTTAACGAATGGTTTCGATTGCGCTGGAGCACTGCGACTGGCACTGAAAGACATGACTTCACGAAGCGTTGGCTTCGGCACTTGAACTGGAGCTCGGATCTGAGCTTGGCGACCGTTCAGTTTTTACTGGACGGTCTTTTTTTGTTTGCTTATGGCTGGTCGCCCCAGTCCGGTCGGAATTCGGCGATGTCATGCCATCGCCTCGATCGAATGCGATCGAACGGACCAATCGATGGAGAAAGCAGCAACCATGGAACGAGATCAGACGGCAACGCCACCGGAGACGGACCGGGACAGCGCCGCCAATCCGTCACGTGAGCCTGCTTTCAATCTGCCGGCCGGGCTTACCGGCATTCTGCTGTTTCTGATCGCCATTCATGCCTTGCGCACCTATGTTCTGCCGCCTGCGATCGATCAGGAGATCATCTTCAACTTCGCCTTTCTGCCGGCGCGCTACGATCACCCCCTGGCCGAGCAGGGGCTCGCCTGGCTCTGGAGTCCCATCACTTATTCGTTCCTGCATGGCAGCTGGGAGCACCTGATCTTCAATATCTTCTGGATGGTCGCTTTCGGTGCGCCGGTCGTGCGCCGCATCGGCATGGGACGGCTGGCGGTATTCTGGTGTCTTTCGGCTGCGGCCGCAGTTGCGCTGCACACGGCATTTCACTGGGGCGAGATGATCGTGGTCGTCGGTGCCTCCGGCGTCGTTTCCGGTTTCATGGGCGCGGCGGCGCGTTTCGTCTTTTCGCCAAGCGGGCGGATCAGCCGGCAATTTGCCCATCTCAACCGGCGGCTGCCCGTCAGTGAGGCGCTGGCAAATCGCTCTGTCGTGATTTTCGCCGGGATCTGGTTCCTCACCAACTTTCTGATCGGGCTCGGCATGTTCACGCCTGGGGGTGCGGGTAGCATCGCCTGGGAAGCGCATATCGGTGGGTTCCTCTTCGGCTTCCTTCTCTTCGGCCTTTTCGACCCCCGCGACTGACGACGTCGAAAGATCGGCGGACGGCGCTTGTGAGCGCTTGATTTCCCCGGAGCGCTGGCGCACCATTTGTTACGGTCGCCGATTGTCGAAAGGCTAGGCGGCCCGTGAAGGCCGGGTACAGAAAGCCCGTCCGCGTCTGAGGAGCACGCGGGCAGGCGATCATAAGCGGCCAGGGTACAGGTTCCATCGCCCGACCGTACCGCACGAGAGACGGCTGGACCTTGCCCTGCCGACCCGGAGTTGTCGCAACGGGAGATGTGCGCATGTCAGTAAAAGCAATACTCGATGAAAAGGGTCGCAACGTCGTAACGGTCGGCCCGCAGATGACAGTCCAACAGGCTGCCATTCTCTTGCGTGACAATCATATCGGTGCGGTCATCATCGTCGATGCGGATGATCAGATCGCAGGCATCCTCACCGAGCGCGACATCGTCGCAGCGATCGCCAAGCAGGGAGCGACCTGTCTCGAAAGGTCGGTCGCGGCCGTCATGTGGCAGAATGTCTACTGCTGCACCGAGGAAATGTCCGTCCAGTCCCTGATGGAAATGATGAGCAAGCTCAGGGCCCGCCACCTGCCTGTCGAAAAAAATGGCCAGCTCGCCGGCATTGTTTCGATCGGCGACGTGATCAAACACCACATCCGTGCGATCGAGCACGAGACCGAGCAGATCAAGGCCTATATCGCCGGCTAAATGGGAAGGCGGCCTGCGCCGCCCCCTATCCACCTCAGGTACTTTGCCCTGTTCGTGCCCACTGCATGTCTCCTTAAATCGACCTCGATTTAAGGAGACATGCAGAAAATCAAAGTGCTACAGCGACCTTTGCGCGTCTGATAAGGCGCGCGGCGCTGTAGCGATCGGGCGACAAGGCCTTATGGCGCGACGCGGCCTGATTGCGGTTCGCGACGCATTCCCCGAAATGAGACCCCGCGCGCAATCGCTGCGCGGATAGCCCGCAAAAGATCGATGGAAGATCGCTCGTCAGCGCACGAGGGCGTCCTGCATCCGGCGGATCTCCAGGAGCTTGGCCTTGGCTTCGTGGTAGCCTCGGTCGATCGCCTCACCTGCACGGTGAAACTCCGATAGGCCGATATCGTTAAGCTTGGGGTGCAAGGCTAGGTCCGGAGGGTCGCCGGCAAGACGAGCACGGGAAATACGATCCTGGATGATATTGAAGGCTTGAACCATCACGCCGGTCATGCCGAGGCGGGAGTGAAGGGTCGCTTCCTTTTCCTGCGCCGGGGCATCCGGCGTTTCCATGCCGGCGCTGTGTTTGACGACAGCTGAGCGGCCATAGAGGTCGTAGTTGAGGTTCACGGCGACGACGAGTTGCTGTTCGTGAGCGCGGCAGACAGAGACCGGGACGGGGTTGACGAGCGCGCCGTCGATGAGCGTGCGTCCGTTCGCTTTGATCGGCTCGAAGATGCCCGGCAAGGCGTAGGAAGCGCGGATCGCGGTGATGAGCGATCCTTTTTCGAGCCAAACCTCGTGCCCACTATGCACTTCGGTCGCAACGGCAATGAATGGCCTGTCGAGGCCTTCGATGCTGAGACCCCGCAGATGCTCCTGCATGCGCTTGGTCAGCCTCAGTCCGCCAAAGAGACCGCCGCCGCCAATAGCGAAATCGAGCAGTCCCGCGATCCGCCGGACGGTGAGGGAGCGTGCGAAGGTCTCGAGTTCGTCGAGCTTGCCGGCAAGATAGCAACCGCCGACGAGCGCTCCGATCGAGGTGCCCGCAATCATGCCGACTTCGATGCCTTCTTCGTCGAGGGCACGCAGCACGCCGATATGGGCCCAGCCGCGCGCGGCGCCGCCCCCAAGGGCAATTGCGATCTTCGGTCTCTGCGGAGGTGTCGCAGGTTCTGGTGGTGTAGTTGAAATCGATGTGCCGTCCGGGCCGGACAGATCTGCAATCTGGTTGCTACGCGTAAAAGTCCAATTCAACATCCGGCACCTCCAACACCGCCGAATACTCCGCAGCGCGACACGTCGATGAGAATGCGCGAAGGTCGCTGTGGCAATTCATCATTGACTTAACTTCCCAGGATCGGGCTCGATCCTGGAGAGAGGCAAATTGCTGCGCGCGTCTTGGTGAGGCTCCGCCAAGCCGGCGCAGGTGCCGGCCTCGTCCTGTCCATCGCTGAAAGACTGGCACCGTTCTTAGGTATATCATCGATCCCGTCGCCGATTGCGGCAGGATCGATAAACATTGGATACAGTTTGCAATACAGCTGGGAACGTTGCCGTTCCCTCGTAGCGCCGCATCCTTGCTATAGGATTAGGCGCTCGCTTGGTTTCCAAAAGATAAATATAGCATGTGCCCGCACCAAAAAGATGCGCGGTGCTTAATTTTTATCATAGATCTCTGCGGGGTCGAAGTGCCTGTGGTCGTCGGTGATTTCGACCGTGGCCTTGCCGTCTTCGGCGCTGACCGTGCGGTAGAAGCAGGACCGGCGGCCGGTATGGCAGGTGGCGTCGTGACCGGCGACGGACACTTTCAACCAGATCGCATCCTGGTCGCAATCGGTGCGGATCTCCTTGACCGTCTGCAGGTTGCCGGAGCTTTCACCCTTCTTCCAGAGGCTCTTGCGCGAACGGCTGTAATAGTGCGCGACACCCGTCTCGATCGTCAAAGCCAGGGCCTCGGCGTTCATGTGGGCGACCATCAGGAGCTCACCGTCCCGCGCATCCGTGACGACAGCGGTGATCAACCCCTTTTCATCGAAGCGCGGGGTGAAGGCCGGACCGGTTTCCAGTTCAGCCTTGTTGGAGGAGGGAGCGTCGAAGGTGAGCGTCATGGAAAGGCTCCGTCTGTCGGAGCCTTACTTGAAGCCCCTGAGCATCGTCATGAACCGGGCCTGTTCAGCCGGCTCTGTCTGGAACGTACCCGTAAATGTGGTGGTGAGCGTTGTCGAGCCTTGCTTCTGCACGCCACGCATCGCCATGCACATATGTTCGGCTTCGATCATTACCGCGACGCCGCGCGGGGCAAGCGACTCGTCGATCGCCTTGGCGATCTGCGCCGTCATCGATTCCTGCGTCTGCAGCCGGCGGCCATAGATATCGACCACGCGGGCGATCTTGGAAAGGCCGAGCACGCGGCCATTGGGCAGATAGGCGACATGCGCCTTGCCGATGATCGGCACCATATGATGTTCGCAATGCGAATAGAACGGGATGTCCTTGACGAGCACCATGTCGTCGTAGCCGGCAACCTCTTCGAAGGTCCGGCCGAGCACGTCTTCGGCGGCAAGATCATAGCCGCTGAAAAGTTCGCGATAGGACTTGGCGACGCGCGCCGGCGTGTCCAGCAGCCCTTCGCGTTCCGGGTCTTCACCGGCCCAGCGCAGGAGAACGCGCACGGCTTCCTCGGCTTCCTTCTGGGTCGGCCGGCCGCTCGCATCGTCGAGCACGGGAAAATTCTTCACTATGGCGTCCACAATGGCCTCTTTTAGCAATACGGGATTGCTTGACGTTTTATCTTTCGGACAACTCGCCACTGGCCATTCGCCTAACCCTGCAGGCTTGGGTTCCGTTGGCGGGCTCCGGGGCTTTCCGGTCCTGGCGTAGCAGTGCACTGGACCTTCCGGCACGGTTTCCCAAACAACAGGCGACATTGTTCCTCTTGCGGAACTGTCGCCCCAACACGACATAGCATATAGTATGGTGCCACAGAGATGAAAGAGGCGGAGCGTGTCGCGTCGTGCTTTTTTCCTGCCTACCGGAGAAAATCATGCGTCGATCACTCAAAACCGCGAAAAATCAGCCGGATCGCGTCAAATGATGGATGACATCTACAACAGCCGAATTCTCGAATTTGCCGGCAATATTCCGCGCATCGGAACAATTGTCGACGCCGACGCGGACGCGACCGCGCACTCGAAGCTCTGTGGTTCGAAAGTGCATATCTGGCTGAAGATGGACGGCGACGTGGTCACCGATTTTGCCCATGACGTGAAGGCCTGCGCGCTTGGCCAAGCCTCGTCCTCGATCATGGCGCGCCGTGTCGTCGGCGCCGGCGCGGAAGAAATCCGACAGGCGCGCGCGGACATGCTTGCCATGTTGAAGGCGGACGGCGAGGGCCCGTCCGGGCGCTTCGAGGATATGCGCTTCCTGCGTCCGGTGAAGGATTACAAGGCGCGTCACGCGTCGACGATGCTGACCTTTGATGCCGTCGTCGATGCCATCGAGCAGATCGAGGCCAAGCGACTGCTGGCGGCGGTCTGACATGTGCGGCGAACCGAATTGTCGGCATACGCCGGATGACGGTGCGAAGCCGGCAGTGCGTGGCCGAAACTGGGATGGTCCGTTTCGCAAGACGCCGGGGCGGCTGATCGGGATGGCGCTGATCCGCGTCTATCAGCTCACGCTTTCGAGCTTCATCGGCAATTCGTGCCGGCACCTGCCGACCTGTTCGGAATACGGCTATGAGGCAATCGCCCGCCATGGCTTCTGGGCAGGAGGTTGGATGACGCTGTTTCGCGTGGCGCGCTGCGGTCCGGGCGGGACGCACGGCTTTGATCCGGTGCCGGAGCAGCTTGAGGCTCGCCTAACCTGGTACGCGCCGTGGCGCTACTGGCGGCCACGGCCGAAGGCTGGATGACCACCATGACCATGCCGATGGAATACCGTCAGGCCTCCGCGGATTTCGAGCGTTTCATCGTCGATGCGCGCGACCTTGCCGGGCTGCAGACGACGAACCAGGCCTACACAATGGTGCAGGCCGTGCTGCAGACATTTCGCCGGCGGCTGGAACTGGAGGATGCCATCCTGTTCGCAGATGTCTTGCCGCCGGTGCTACGCGCGATCTTCGTGGCCGAATGGGACCTCGAAGAACCGAGGGTCCTGTTTTCGGGCCGCATCGCCATGACCCGCGAGGTGCAGTCGCTGCGGCTGGATCACAATATTTCCCCCGATAGCGCCATCGCCGACGTGGCTGGCGCCTTGCGTCGCAACCTCGATGAGGCGAAGCTCGACCGGGTTCTTGCCCGGCTTCCGGCAGGCGCTGCCGATTTCTGGCGAGCCTGAAGGGAGGGTGGATGAACAGCTACGTTGCCTTGCTTTACAGCATTGTTCTTGGTGCCGGGCGACGTGTCGTGATGGCCGACCTCAGAGAGATGGCCGAAGGCCTCGGCTATCGCTCGCCGCGAACGCTGGTTGCGACCGGCAATCTTGTGTTCGAGACCGGACAAACGTCCATCGGTGACTTAGAATTGCCGCTTGAGAAGGCCTTCTCCGAGACATTCGGTCGGCATGTCGACATCATTGTTCGTTCCGGTGCCGGCTGGCTGAAGCTTGCGGCATCCAATCCATTTCGCGACGAGGGCGAAGAGGATGCCACGCGCGTGCATGTCCGCGTTATGCGCGACCCGCTCACCGAAGCCACGCTCGAAGGACTTCGGCGTTACTGCGCCGCTGGCGAACGTCTGGCAATTGTCGATGGCGATCTCTGGGTGCATTTCCCCGGCAAGGCCAGCGAATCGAAACTGCTGGGTGCAATGACGACCAAGCGTTTGGGCATCGGGACGTTTCGCAACTGGAACACCGTGAAGGGGCTCGCCGAGATGCTGCGCGGCTAGGCTCTGTCGCAGCCTTCAACCTTTACTCACTTTCGAAAACCCTTTATCAGGCTACGGCGTGTTTTCCTGGGCTGTCTCGGTTTAGGGGCAAAACATGCAGCAATCCAAAGCACTACAGCGACCTATGCGCATCTGACGGATGCGACGCTGTATCGTCAATTCACCGGTCGTTTCCGGTCAACCATACCACCCGCATTCGTTGGCGGGACTGGATAGGAGATCATCATGTCGAATCCTGTTTCCCTTACATTTCCAGATGGCTCGGTGCGCGAATATCCCTTCGGCACGACCGGCCGCGACGTGGCAGAATCGATTTCGAAGTCGCTCGCCAAGAAGGCGGTAGCGATTGCGCTCGACGACGAGCTGCGCGACCTGTCCGATCCCGTGACCAATGGCCGGCTCGAGATCGTCGTGCGCGACGACAAGCGTTCGCTTGAGCTTATCCGCCACGATGCCGCACACGTGATGGCCGAGGCCGTGCAGGAACTGTGGCCGGGAACGCAGGTGACCATCGGCCCGGTCATCGACAACGGCTTCTATTACGACTTCGCCAAGAACGAGCCGTTCACGCCCGACGACCTGCCGCTGATCGAAAAGCGGATGAAGGAGATCATTGCCCGCAACAAGCCTTTCACCAAGGAAGTCTGGTCGCGTGAAAAGGCCCGCCAGGTCTTTGCCGACAAGGGCGAGGCCTACAAGGTCGAGCTCGTCGATGCGATCCCGGAGGGCCAGGATCTCAAGATCTATTACCAGGGCGACTGGTTCGACCTTTGCCGCGGCCCGCACCTGGCCTCGACCGGCCAGATTGGCACCGCCTTCAAGCTGATGAAAGTGGCCGGCGCCTATTGGCGTGGCGACAGCAACAACGCGATGCTGACCCGCATCTACGGCACGGCCTGGCACACCCAGGAAGAGCTCGACCAGTACCTGCACGTGCTCGCCGAAGCCGAAAAGCGCGACCATCGCCGCCTGGGCCGCGAAATGGACCTGTTCCATTTCCAGGAGGAAGGCCCCGGCGTCGTCTTCTGGCACGGCAAGGGCTGGCGCATGTTCCAGACGCTGGTCGCCTATATGCGCCGGCGGCTCGCCAACACCTATCAGGAAGTCAATGCGCCGCAGGTGCTCGACAAGTCGCTTTGGGAAACCTCGGGCCACTGGGGCTGGTACCGCGACAACATGTTCAAGGTGACCGTTGCCGGCGACGAGACCGACGACGAGCGCATCTTCGCGCTGAAGCCGATGAACTGCCCCGGCCATATCCAGATCTTCAAGCACGGCCTGAAGTCCTATCGCGAGCTGCCGGTGCGTCTCGCCGAATTCGGCAACGTTCATCGCTACGAGCCTTCGGGCGCTCTGCACGGCCTGATGCGCGTGCGCGGCTTCACCCAGGACGACGCGCACGTCTTCTGCACCGACGAGCAGATGGCGGAAGAATGCCTGCGCATCAACGACCTGATCCTCTCGGTCTACGAGGATTTCGGTTTCAAGGAAGTGGTGGTCAAGCTCTCCACCCGTCCTGACAAGCGCGTCGGTTCCGACGAACTCTGGGATCGCGCTGAAAGCGTGATGATGGACGTGTTGAAGACCATCGAAGCGCAGTCGGAAGGCCGCATCAAGACCGGCATCCTGCCAGGCGAGGGCGCCTTCTACGGTCCGAAGTTCGAGTATACCCTGAAGGACGCGATCGGCCGCGAGTGGCAGTGCGGCACGACGCAGGTCGACTTCAACCTGCCGGAGCGTTTTGGTGCCTTCTACATCGACAAGGAATCGGAAAAGCGCCAGCCGGTCATGATCCATCGCGCCATCTGCGGTTCGATGGAGCGCTTCCTCGGCATTCTGATCGAGAACTTCGCCGGCCACATGCCGCTGTGGGTTTCGCCGCTGCAGGTGGTGGTCGCGACGATCACCTCGGAAGCCGACGACTACGGTCGCGAGGTTGCCGAACTCCTGCGTGACGCCGGCCTCACCGTCGAGACCGACTTCCGCAACGAGAAGATCAACTACAAAGTCCGCGAACATTCGGTAACGAAGGTTCCGGTCATCGTCGTCTGCGGCAAGCGCGAAGCTGAGGAGCGTTCGGTCAACATCCGTCGTCTTGGCTCCCAGGCCCAGACCGCAATGTCGCTCGACGAGGCAATCGCGTCGCTCGCCTTCGAGGCCACGGCACCGGACCTCAAGCGCAAGGCAGAAAAGAAAGCCCGGGGTTGATACCCCGGGCACTTGCTTTGTCAGCAAACTGTCATATTAGCGGAATATCCGGATAAGATCGTATCCATCGGAGATTTCCGTGCAGTTCAAAGAGCTGTCCTACGCCAATGAAAACGACCGGCGCCTGAAGCGCTGGTTCATTCGCTCCATAGAAGGCCTGTCGGGCCGCAACCGCTACGCAAAGCTTTACACGCGCTGGCGGTCCGACATTGTCGGCAAGAGCGATCGGGTCTTCGGTGAAATGCTGCAGCTGATCGATGTGAAGCTGCGAACCGAGGGTGAGTGGCCGCCGCGGCACTTGCCCGATACGCCGATCGTCATCATCGCCAATCATCCCTTCGGCATTGGCGACGGCATCGCTGTGCTGGCGCTCGCGGAACAGCTCGGCCGGCCTTTCCGCGTGCTCATCAACAATGAACTGCTGAAGGTGCCAGAAATGGCGCCTTATTCCTTGCCGGTGTCGTTCGAGGAGACGAAGGAAGCGCTCGCCGTCAATATGGCGACCCGCCATGAAGCGCTGCGCCTGTTGAAGGAAGGCGTGACGATCGTCATCTTCCCTGCCGGCGGCGTTGCGACCGCGCCGAAAGGCTTTGGCCGTGCCGAGGACCTGCCCTGGAAGATCTTTCCGGCGAAGCTGATCCAAGCTGCGCGGGCGAGCGTGATCCCGATCTATTTCGAGGGACAGAACGGTCCCATCTTCCATCTGGCGAGCAAGATTTCGCTGACATTGAGATTGTCGCTGCTGATCCGCGAGTTCCGCCGTCTGTCCGGCACGACGATCGCAGCGCGCATCGGCCGTGTGCTGACGCCCGAGGACCTCGGTGCCTGTGGCGATCGCAAGGACTTGCTGGCCCGCATCTATGAAGCGGTCTTCTCCATGGCGCCGCCGCGCCGGCGGTTCATGAGACGGGTGGGCTGACGTAGCGTCAGTTGGTTGAAGCTGGAAGAAGATCCTAGTCCGCTGCGTCGGAAATCGCGCCCGGGCTCGCATCGTTGCCGCCGCTGCTGAGCAACACTTCCACATCCGTGTTGACGCCGGCCTTTACGGTGAAGTCGCGTTCGTAGATCTTGTCCTTGTAGCGTGCGACGGCGGAGTAGCTGCCTTCGAGCAGAACCAGCGTCGGGAAGGCGCCGTTTTCTTCGTCAACCGTGTCGCCCGCGGAAGTCAGGATCGTCCATGCGGTATTGGCAATCGCTTCGCCGCCGGGCTCAGAGACGAGCTTGAGCGTCAGCTTGGCGGCGCGATGCTGGATGGTCGCTTCCGTCAGCTTGCCGGCTTCGACCTGGATGTCGGCGGCCGTCGAGGCGTTGGTGGCACCGTAGCTCGAGGTTACGTGATAGGTTCCGGCGCCGAGCCGGATCACCGTGTTCGCCTTCACGTCAGACATGATGAGCGCCCGTTCGCCATCGCTCTTGGTATCGGCGGAATAGACGGAGAAGCTGAGTTCGGCCGGTGGTATGCGCACATCGCTGCCGGAAACGGCGTTCAGCTTGATGCCGCCCGCATCCAGGACCAGAACCTGCTTTTCGAGCGTGCCGTCCTGGGGAACGCGGATCTTGCGTGTCGCGGAGGCACGTCCGAACGAAACGTTGACGAAATAATCGCCCGGCACGACGTTGAACGCCGTCGATCCACCTTCCGACGTTGCAAGAAGCGGCAGCTTACCGTCGCTTCCGGGGATCGGGCTGAACACGCGCCAGGTCAGGCCGGCCTCGACGGGGGCGCCTTTCTCGGTGAGCAGCGCCTCGAGCTTGACATCCTTCAAGGTACCGCCGGCGATCGGATCCGTCGTCATCGGGCTGAAGCCCGTAAGCTTCGGCATTTTGCGCGGGCCGGCGATCGAAGGAAAGCTCTCGAAGGCCTGGGTCGCATCCTCGGCAAGCGCGCTTCCTGCAGCAGCGCCGGCGACAAGGATCGCGAGCCCGGTTCTGAGGAAAATACGAGAGCATGCACGCATGAGAGCAGTTGACTTCCTGACTGAGTGACTCCACTTGGGACGCCGATATGGCATTTTCGTGGCTGCCGATGCTGCGGCAAATTAGTGGAATTCATCCGACATGAAAACCGAAATTAAGCTTGTTGATTATCTCGCGTCCCGTCGCTCGATCCCCGCATTCCAGATGGGCGAACCCGGCCCCAGCAAGGCCGAGGTCGAGGAGATGCTGAAGCTCGCCTCTCGCGTCCCGGACCACGGCAAGCTCGCACCCTGGCGCTTCATCGTCTATCGCGGCGAGGAGAGGGCGCGCATCAGTGCCGAGTTGAGGGCGATGGCACTCGCAGCGAAGCCCGACCTCTCGGAAGAAATGATCAAGGTCGAGGAAACGCGGCTGACGCGGGCTCCGGTCGTGGTCGCCGTGGTCAGCACGGCTGCGCCGCACTTCAAGATTCCGGAATGGGAGCAACAGATGTCTGCCGGCGCCGTGTGCCTCAACCTGCTGATGGCAGCGAACGCACTTGGCTACGCCTCCAACTGGCTGACCGAATGGTTTGCCTTCGACGAGCGCGCCTATCCCTTGCTGGGCGTCAAGCCGGGTGAGAAGCTAGCCGGCTTCATTCACATCGGCACTGCGATGGTGCCGCCGACGGAGCGGCCGAGGCCCGAACTTGAAGAGATCGTCACCTGGGTCGGCGAGGGCGCCTGATGTTCTACGATACGGCCTCGAACCGTCACGGCTTGCCGCATGACCCCTTCAAGGCCATCGTCTCGCCGCGGCCGATCGGTTGGATCGGCACACGTGGGCGCGACGGTTCGCATAACCTCGCGCCCTATTCTTTCTTCAATGCCATCAGTGATCGGCCGAAGCTCGTGATGTTCTCGTCAAGCGGCTACAAGGATTCGGTCCGCAACATCGAAGCAACCGGTGAGTTCACGGCGAGCTTCGCCAGCCGCAGTCTTGCCGAGGCCGTGAATAAGACGTCAATTCCCGCGCCGCACAGCGAGAGTGAATTCGAGATCGCCGGGCTCACGCCAGTCAACGGCACTCTGGTGAAGGCGCCGTTCGTCGGTGAGGCTTTTGCTGCGCTCGAGTGCCGGATGACGGAGATGTTTCAACCGAAGGGCCTGGATGGCGCAGTGTCCGACAACTATGTCGTCATCGGTCAGGTCGTCGGCATTCATATCCGCGAGGAAGCAATCCGTGACGGCCGCTTCGACATGGCGACGGTCAAGCCGCTCGCCCGTCTCGGTTACATGGACTATTGCGACGGCGGCGATGTCTTCCAGATGATCCGCCCGACACGTTGATATCAGCGACTTTGCGCGCCTGATAGGTCACGCGTTGCTTACGATGGTTGCCTGTTCGATCGCGTTGCAAATGACCGAGGCAAAGCCGTTGTCTCGGCTCAGCGAGTGCGCCCACCGTGTCGCGGTTTCGTCGGGGGTGGCAGGCAGTATTTCGTAGGCGGGCACACCAGCTTCGTACGCCCTCAGGACCACATATGCTCGTCCAGCAAGGATCGGCGCTGCGACGCGCTGATGGGGAGCGCTGGTCGGTTCCAGACAGCCAAGGGACTTGGCCAACGCAGCACCGTCGAAGATCAGCGCTTCCAGGCGGGGCGACGAACCTATCAGCGGATGGGGCGATAACAGGGCCTCCGGCGCGCAGCCGTATTCCGCATAGATCCGGATTCGGTTGGGCGCGATGCCGTTGGTGGCTTCCGCAACCCGCAACATCACGTCGAGCCGTTGTATGTCGGCGCGACCGCGGCAGCCGGAAAGCACGACACCGTCGGCGCCGCTGTCGAGCAGCCGGTTCAATGCCTCTTCGTCCAGCCGCTCCAGCGGTTCGACGCGCGCAAGAAGGGCGAAGCTGCGCCCTGCCAAACGCGCCATGCTGCGCACTAATTCTGTGTCGCAACCGATATCCATGATGACACCGGTGAGCGCATTGAGCGCAGTGACGTCCATGGCCGGCACCGTACCATTAACGATCAGCAGCGGCTTCATGGTTTGCAAGCGGTTAACAGACATGGTGAACCAATCTTAAACCTTTGCCCGCTAGGGTTTGAACATCGGTGGCATTGGCGTGGTCTAGTGGGGCGTAGGTGATCATACAAGCATTTCTTCGCTGGGTGGAAACGGCGAGAACGGGTGAACGCACCCGCGCCGCCAGTGCGCTCGGTCGGGCCTATGTCGACGCGCAGATGAATGGCCTCGATCGCCGCGCCGCTGAGATGGCGATGACATTCCTGCTCGACGATCCGTCGCCAAAGGTTCGGCGCGCGCTCGCCGATGCGCTTTGTGGCTGCTCGTCCGTTCCGCGCGGCATCATTCTCGGCCTTGCCGAAGACCAGCCGGAAATTGCCTATGTCGTCATATCCCGTTCGCCGGTATTGATGGATGAGGATCTGGTGGACCTTGCTGCCAGGGGAACGCTCGAAACGCGCGCTCTGATCGCGGCGCGCAGTTTCGTCTCCCGTGCCGTATCGGCCGCAATCGCTGAAATCGGCGGTGAGGAAGAAATTCTGATCCTCCTGGAAAACGCCGGCGCCAACCTATCGCGCCGATCGTTGAAACGCATTGCCGAGCGTCTTGGCTGCTTCGCAGCCGTGCGCGACCTGTTGCTTGCTCGGCCGGACCTGCCAAGCGATGCCCGCCACACGCTCGTTGAAGAGGTCGGTGCGGCACTGGCCGCCTTCGGCCTCGTGCAGATGGCAATCGGCGAAGCCCGGGTCCAGCGGATCACGCGGGAAGCTTGCGATATTGCTGCCGTCGGCATGGCCGGGACGCTGGCGGTGGAGGAGTTGCCGGGCCTCGTGGTGCATCTGCGTGATACCGGTCGATTAACCCCAGCCTTCCTGCTGCACGCGCTGGTGACCGGCCGTGCGGAGTTTTTCTCGGCCGCGATCGTCGATCTCTCCGGCGTTTGCGAGAAGCGCGTGCGCTCCATCCTGTCCGGCGGCCGCGTTCATTCGATCCGTGCTCTGTTCGAGAGCGCCGGCCTCGGCCACGATGTCAGCGAAACCTTTGCTGCGGCCGTGCTTCTCTGGCGCAAGGACACTTCAGCTGGAAACGACAGCACGGCTTCCGTCTCCACGGCGCTGCTCGCGCGGCTGCGGAATGAGCGCCCGTCATCGGTCAATACTGCGATGATCGACCTGCTCGAACGCCTGGCATTTGCCGAGGAACGGCAGTCGGCTCGCAATTATGCGGAACTTGCGGCGCGGCAGGCCGCCTGACTTCAGTTGCGGCGGATTGTATCCGCGACGTATCCACCCAATTTTGCTGGCGGCGCGATGATTGCGGGTTCGCCCTGCGTTTCCCGCGCATGCCGCCAAGCTGCCAAAGTTCATTCTGCCGAACTGGCTGGCAGGCTTGGCTGCTACGCGACTCCCACATTTCCAACGAGAAGGCGCGTCGCGTTCTGGGCTGGCAGCCGCGAACCGCAGAAGAGGCGGTCACGGCCAGCGCCGAAAGCCCGATCGGCACTGGTCTGGTATGAGCGTGCCCTAGTTGGTGAAGCGGCGAGCGACCCAGGAATAGCCGTCTTCGATGTAGTGCACCGGCTTCGTGACGATGGTCTTGAGCTTCTCACGGTCCGGCATGGCGCCCGACAGGAAAGCCAGCGTCCGTTTCGGCAAGGTTGGCTCCGGCTCCGGTTCCGTCACCTGCGGGGGCGGCGTCTGGCTCTGTTGGGAGCCGGCCGGCGGCGGGGTCAGGTCGGCGAGGGCCGGGCCGGTGCTTTCGCAAACGGCGACGACGACCGGATAGTTGGCGTTCGAAAACTTCGGCAGTCGCGCCTGCGAGTCCGTGTCGCATTGGGCGATCGATGGCCATGTGCCGTTGACCGTCGAGATGTACTGGCATTGGCTGACATCGTGGTCGCAGCCGAGAATGGTCATGACAATCAGCGCCGCTTGCATAGTGTTCCTGTCGGTCCCTGGAGGTTGTGATGCGATCAACCTATGTCTGTGCGATTCTCCCCGAAATAGGGCGGCGTTGCCGGTGACAGGGAACAAATTGTTTCAGCCCGTTAGCCGGATTGATAGGGCGGCACCGGGCGCGCCTGCGTCATTTGACGTATTGGCTGGCGGAACGGGTGGCACTAACGTCCGGCCGCAAACAGTAAAGATCGACAAGGACGAAACAATTGCGCGCTGTAACCATAGCCCTGGAGTCGCCACGCCAAGCGCAGGTCGTGCGTCTGCTGGAACTCTCCGACGCCTATGCCGCTTCGCTCTATCCCGCCGAAAGCAACCACATGGTCGACCTTTCGAGCCTGGAGCAGTCGGGGGTTTCCTTCTTTGTGGCGCGGCGTGACGACAACATCGTCGGTTGCTGCGCCCTCGTTGAAGCAGGCGACGGTACGGCCGAGATCAAGCGCATGTTCGTCGATCCGGAGGCGAGGGGGCTGAGGGTCGGCAAGCATTTGTTGCAGGCATTGGAAGCGCGCGCAGGTGAACTCGGTTACACGGCAGTTCGCCTCGAAACCGGCATCTATCAGCCCGAGGCGATCGGGCTTTACAAGGCAGCCGGCTATGTCGAGCGCCCGCCCTTTGGCGACTATCAGCCTGATCCGCTAAGCCTGTTCATGGAAAAGCCTGTTCGCCAGGCGGCATGATCTCGCCACGCCGAGTGGTGCCGTGAGCTGAAAATCAAAACGGCGGCGCGAGGGCCGCCGTTCTCAATCTTGATTGCTCGGGGAGTGTGGGGCGCAAGAACGTCATGCGCCTTCGCATCCATCGCCCAATCAGATGTCCAGGTTTTCGGCGAATACGGCGCGCTCCTGGATGAAGCGGAAGCGGGCGTCGGCCTTCGTGCCCATGAGATTGTCCACCGCCTCGCGCGTGCCCTCGAAATCAATCTCGTCGATCTCGACCTTGAGCAACGTGCGGAACTTCGGGTCCATCGTCGTTTCCTTGAGCTGCGCTGGCAGCATCTCGCCAAGACCTTTGAACCGGCCGATCTCGACCTTGCCGCGACCGGCGAATTCGGTCCGCATCAGCTCTTCGCGGTGCGCATCGTCGCGGGCATAGAGCGTCTTCGAGCCCTGGCTGATGCGGTAGAGCGGCGGCACGGCGAGATAGAGGTGACCGCCACGGATCAGCTCTGGCATCTCCTGATAGAAGAAGGTGATGAGCAGCGAGGCGATATGCGCGCCGTCGACGTCGGCGTCGGTCATGACGACGATGCGTTCGTAGCGCAGATCCTCTTCGCGGTACTTGCTACGCGTGCCGCAGCCAAGCGCCTGAATGAGGTCGGTGATCTGCTGGTTGGCGCTGAGCTTTTCGCGGCCCGCGCTCGCGACGTTAAGGATCTTGCCGCGCAGCGGCAGAATCGCCTGGTTGGCGCGGTTGCGCGCCTGCTTTGCCGATCCGCCTGCCGAGTCCCCTTCGACGATGAAGAGTTCCGCGCCTTCGGCCGTGTTCTGCGAGCAATCCGCAAGCTTGCCCGGCAAGCGCAGTTTGCGCACCGCCGTCTTGCGGTTGACTTCCTTTTCCTTGCGCCGGCGCACGCGCTCTTCGGCGCGCTCGACCACCCAGTCGAGCAGCTTGGCGGCTTCTCCCGGATTGTCGGCAAGGTAGTGATCGAAGGGGTCGCGGAGCGCGTTTTCGACGATGCGCTGTGCCTCGACCGTCGCGAGCTTGTCCTTCGTTTGGCCGACGAATTCCGGTTCGCGGATGAAGACCGACAGCATGCCCGCGGCCGAGATCATCACATCGTCCGTGGTGATGATCGCCGCGCGCTTGTTCTGTGTCAGCTCCGCATAGTTCTTCAGGCCCTTGGTCAGCGCGATGCGGAAGCCCGCCTCGTGCGTGCCGCCCTCGGGCGTCGGGATGGTGTTGCAATAGGAATGGACCTGTTGGTCGCCGCCGTACCAGGTGACCGCCCATTCGATCGAACCGTGGCCGTTCGACTTTTCCGACTTGCCGGCGAAGATCTCGCGGGTGACGGTGAACTCCTTGCCGAGCGTCGCAGCCAGATAGTCCTTGAGGCCACCGGGGAAGTGGAAGACCGCCTTGTCCGGAATTTCCGAACCTTCCTGCAGGAGCGACGGGTCGCAGGACCAGCGGATCTCGACGCCGCCGAAAAGGTAGGCCTTCGAGCGGGCCATGCGGAACAGCCGCCCCGGCTCGAAATGGGCGTGCGGTCCGAAAATATCCGGATCCGGGTGGAAGCGTACGCGCGTGCCGCGGCGATTGTGCACGTCGCCGAGTTCTTCGAGCCCGCCCTGCGGAATGCCGCGGGAGAAGCGTTGGCGATAGAGCTTGCGGTTGCGTGCGACCTCGACTTCGAGCGCATCGGAGAGCGCATTGACGACGGAGACGCCGACGCCATGAAGACCGCCAGAAGTTTCGTAGGCCTTGCCGTCGAACTTGCCGCCGGCGTGCAGGATGGTCATGACGACTTCGAGCGTCGACTTGCCGGGGAATTTCGGATGGTTCTCGACCGGGATGCCGCGGCCGTTGTCGGTCACCGTCAGGAAGCCGTCGGCATCGAGATTGACTTCGATGAAATTCGCGTGACCGGCGACCGCTTCGTCCATCGAGTTGTCGATGACTTCGGCAAACAGGTGGTGCAGCGCCTTCTCGTCGGTGCCGCCGATATACATGCCGGGACGACGACGAACCGGCTCCAGCCCTTCGAGCACCTCGATCGCCGACGCATCGTAGTCGCTGCCATCACTGCCTTTCGGGGCAGGGCGCGGTTCGTCGCTGCCTGAAGCGGGCGCAGTCGGCGGCTTGCGCGGCGGAGCTCCAGCTTCGGCAGGCTTCGGCTGTAGGGGCGCGGAGGAGAAGAGGTCGCTGTTGTCGTCCATGGGGTCGTTCGGATCGTTCCTGTCACTTGGGGAGAGGCCATAGCAAGACCTCGACTTTGCCGCCATCCCCCGGCGGTCGAATCACCTGAATTCTGCCAGACTCCCGCCGAAAGAGCGAACAAAAGGAGAATGCTGGCATCGCTCGCAGATGAAATGCCGCCTTTGCGGCCCTGTTACGGAGCAAGTGTTGCGTTGGCGTCCGTGCGATGGCAAGGCTTCCGGCCAAAGAGGGAGCCCGTCATTGGCCGTGTCCACAACTGTTTTTCCGTTTCGCCGGCTTTTTCTGGCTGCGGCCTTCGCCGCAGGCGCTTCCGCGGCTCAAGCGCAGACGTTGAAGCCCTTCAAGGACGAGCTTTTCTCCTATGCCAAGGTGCTGCAACAAAACGATGGCGGCGACGACCTGACGGTGGAATATCAGGAGCTGCGCGATATCAACGAACGGGACCAAATTCCGGAACGCCGGGTGAAGCGCGCCTATGTTTCGCTGGGCGTGAAAAGCGAGCAGGTCAACGAGACGCTCGACATTGGTGGTCGCTCGCTTGACGTGACCCGCGTCGGTCCGGATCGCGGCGCTGCCTTCACGGTGATCTTCATCCATGGCCGCGGCGGTGATCGCCGGCTCGGCACCAACGATTTTTCCTTCGGTGGTAACTTCAACCGGCTGAAGAACCTCGCCGTCGCCAATGGCGGCGTCTACTATGCGCCGAGCGTCCGCACCTTCGACACGGCAGGTGCTGCGGATGTTGCCGGCCTGGTCAAACAGGTTTCCGAGCGTTCCGGCGGCCGCCCCGTGGTGCTGGCCTGCGCCTCGATGGGAAGTTTCATCTGCTGGGGCGTTTCGCGCGATGCCTCCGCGGTCTCGGCTCTCGGCGGCATGATGGTCATGGGGGGCGTCAGCGACCCCGATTTCACCAAGAGCGCTGCTTACAAGGCAAAGTTGCCCGTGTTCTTCAGCCATGGCAGCCGAGACAGCGTCTATCCCGCCGAGAGCCAGAAAGCGCTCTATCGCAGGCTGAAGGGCCAAGGCTACCCGACACGCTTCGTCCTCTTCGAAAGCGGCTCGCACGGCACCCCGGTGCGCATGACCGACTGGCGCGATGCGTTGAACTGGATCGGTCGCCACTGACCTTTGTCCGCGCCGCCGACATTTGTTAACCAGCCCGACAGTTTCCGGGCGAGATTGTGGCCCGTGTTTCCACTCTGGAAAGTTGAAGACGTCATCATGCCGGCAATTATGGCTGGGATGGAAATCATGGACGCGCGCACCGAGACACGGCACATTCCGCTGTGTGTGGATCTGGACGGTACTTTGTTGGCCGCCGATACACTGTGGGAAGGTGCGGCGATCATTCTCTTGCGCAATCCGCTGATGCTCTTTCCCATGCTGTTCTGGCTGGTGAAGGGCAAGGCGCGGCTGAAGCATGAGGTAGCCTTGCGTTCCGGCCGCAAGGCTCAGGACTGGCCCTACCGGCAGGCCGTCATCGATCGGCTCGCCGAGGAGAGAAAGACCGGCCGCGAACTGGTGCTCGTCACCGGTGCCGCGCCGTTGGTCGCCAGAGACGTTGCCGATCATGTCGGACTTTTTTCCTCGGTTATGCATTCGACCGATGCGCTCAATCTGACGAGCAGCCGCAAGCGCCAGGCGCTGGTCGAACGGTTCGGTGATGGCGCCTTCGATTACATGGGCAATAGCCGCGACGACATCGCCGTTTTCGAAGTGGCGCGTCGAGCGATCGTGGTTGCTCCGGATGCCGCGGCGGAGAAGTGGCGCCGCAATCATGACGCGGAACGGCTTGAGACCGGCAAGGTGAGCGCGCTTGCGCCGTTGAAGTCCATCCGCGTGCATCAATGGGCGAAAAACGTACTCATCGGCGTGCCGATGATCCTCAATCATGAAGTCCTGCACGTCGACGCGATCATGAGCGTCATCGTCGCCTTCTTTGCATTCAGTTTCCTCGCCTCGGCGGTCTATGTCATCAACGATCTTTCGGACCTCGCCAATGATCGCCGCCATGCGAAGAAGCGTCACCGGCCGCTCGCAAGCGGTCAGATGTCGGTGCCGACGGCGCTCATTCTTGCCGGCTGCCTCATCCTGGCATCGCTGTCGCTGACGTTCTTGCTGCCATGGAAATTTGCCGGTGTGCTGGCGTTCTATGCCTGCGCGACGACCGCCTATACCTTCGTACTGAAGCGCAAGCTGCTGGTCGACGTCTTCACGCTCGCCGGCCTCTATACCACGCGCATCGTTGCCGGGGCCGCGGCAACAGGCACGGAGCTCTCTTTCTGGCTGGTCTCCTTCGCCATCTTCTTTTTCCTCAGCCTGGCGCTCGTGAAGCGCTATGTCGAGTTGCACGAATTCGACGACAAGGACGGCGGCAACGTTCCGGGGCGCGGCTATCTCGCTGTCGATTTCGAGATGGTGGGGCAGGCTGGCGTTGCTTCCGCTTTCACCGCGGCTCTGGTCCTTGCGCTCTACGTGCACAGCAAGGAACTCCAGGAAATGTACACCACGCCCTGGGCGCTGTGGCCGCTTTGCCCGCTGGTGCTCTATATGTTGTTGCGCATCTGGATGCTCGCGCGTCGCGGCATGCTGCATGAGGACCCTGTTGTCTTCATCATGCGTGACTGGCGCAGCCAATTGACCATGCTGGTGGGCGCGCTGTTGATCCTGTTTGGAGCCATCGGGCCGCAATGAGTTTGCAAGACCATGAAAGCTGGGGCCGCCTCGACAATCGCGCGCGGCCTGCCATTTCGCCTGACGACTATGAGGATCGCCTCGGCAACCTGGAGGCGGAAGGTTACTTGCCCTTCGGCAATGGCCGCAGCTACGGCGACAGTTGCCACAATGACCGAGGCACGCTGATCGAAAGCCGCCGGCATGGCCGGATCATCGCCTTCGATCCCGGCACCGGCATGATGTCTTGCGAGGCCGGCGTGACGTTGCGCGAGGTGCTCGAACGCGCGATCGAGCATCGCTTCTTCCTGCCTGTCACCCCCGGCACGGCTTTCGTGACCGTCGGCGGCGCACTTGCCAACGACGTGCACGGCAAGAACCACCATGCGCGCGGCACCTTCGGCAATCACGTGACAGGTTTCACGCTTCTGCGCTCGAACGGGGATCGGTTCACCTGTTCGCCGGGAGAGAACGCTGAACTTTACGCTGCGACGATCGGCGGCATGGGACTGACGGGTTTGATCCTGACCGTGGATTTGCGGCTGATGAAGGTGCCGTCGCCGCACGTGCAACAGCATGCGATCCGCTTCGATAATCTCGACCAATACTTCGCCCTCGTCGATCGCGTCGACGAGGAGCACGAATATTCCGTTGCCTGGATCGACCAGCTCGCAACGGGAGCCCGCACTGGCAGGGGCGTGCTGCTGGCCGGCGACCACGCCGACGGTTCCTGCGAACTGCCCGATATTCCCAAGGGATTGAAGCTTTCGGTACCCTTCGCGCCGCCCTTCAATCTTCTGAACCGGACAACGCTCAAGGCCTTCAACGAATATTACTTCCGCAAGGAGAAGCCGGGCGAAACCGTGACCACGGTTCCCTGGACCTCCTATTTCTATCCGCTGGATGCAATCGGCGCCTGGAACCGACTTTACGGTCCGCGCGGTCTCTACCAGCACCAGAGCGTTTATCCTGTCGAGCGCGCGCCGGAGATCACCGCGCAACTCATGGAAACGGCCCGCAAGGCCGGCCATGCGTCGTTCCTGACGGTTCTCAAGCGTTTCGGCGACATCGGCTCGCACGGCGTTCTGTCGTTCCCGCGACCCGGTTTTACTTTGACATTGGACTTCGCCAATCAAGGTGAACGAACAGTAAAGCTGCTGGATGCGCTCGATCGCATCGTGGTGGAGGCAGGCGGTGCGGTCAATCCGTACAAGGATGCTCGCATGAGCCCGCAAGTCTTTGAAATGTCTTTCCCTTCCTGGAGGAAGCTTGAGGCGTTGCGCGATCCTGCGCTCGTTTCCAACTTCTGGAAGCGCACGGCTCTGGCTTTGCCAGAATGAGAATGCAGACAATTTTATTCAAATAAACTTTCAAACTTCACGGAAAATCCGTCTCTTGCCCGTAAGTACATTTGCGGGACTGGGAGTAAAACAATGAAATATATTATATTCATTCTCTTTACGGTGCTTACCAACGCTGCCGCTCAGCTCATGCTGAAACAGGGCATGCTGACGCTCGGACCGATTTCGATGACCGCTGAAACGGCGATCGTCCGGCTGTTCCAGATCGTCTTCAACCCCTGGGTCTTTGCCGGCCTCGCGACCTTCGTCATTTCGATGGCGTCGCATCTCTACGTGCTGTCCAAGGTCGAGCTTTCCTTTGCCTACCCGTTCCTGAGCCTCGCTTACGTCGCCGTCGCGGTCTTCGCCTATTTCGTTTTCCGCGAGGACCTCAATGCCTGGCGCATCGCCGGCATCGCGCTGATCTGCGCAGGAACCGTTCTTATCGCCCAGTCGGGCATCTCATCCCACGCCGATGACAAGCCGGCGGATGCAGCCGGGGTGAGCACCGCAGAATTCGGGAGCAAGTCATGAAACACATCATCTTTGGTGGCGACGGCTTCGTTGGCCGTCACCTGGCGGAACGTCTCGTCAAGGACGGCGAGGACGTGGTGATCGCCGATATCGTCAAGTCCGACCTGCCGCATTACGGCCGCGCCCGCTTCGTCCATTGCGATGTCACTGACCTGGAGGCTGTACAGAAGGTCGGCATCGGTCCCGATGACATGGTCTACAACATGGCGGCCAAGATGCTGTCGCCGCTGCAGATACGCTCGAAGCGCTGGGAATTCTTCTGGCCCGTCAACTATTACGGTGCCGAAAACATCATGAAGGCCATGGGCGCGGCCGGCGCATCGCGTCTGGTGCAGTTCACCACCGACATGATCTATGGGCACACGGTCCAGTCGCCGCAGACCGAGACCCATCCGGCAAAGCCGCTTGGCGAATACGGCAAGTCGAAATGGGCGACCGAGCAGCTCGCGGTGCAATGGCGCAAACAGGGGATGAACATTTCGATCTTCCGCCCGCGCCTGATTATCGGGCCCGGTCGTCTCGGCATTCTCGAGAAGCTGTTCAAGCTGATCGACATGAACCTGCCGGTGCCGATGATCGGCTCGGGCAAGGTGCCCTACCAGTTCATCTCGGTCTTCGATTGTGCCGAAGCTGCACGCCTTGCCTGGAAGGGCGGCGTGCCGAACGAGGCCTACAATCTCGGCTCCGACAATCCGCCTTCGGTGCGCGACCTGCTCGGCAACCTGATCAAGCATGCCGGTTCCAAGTCCTTCCTGCTGCCGACGTCCGCCTTTGCGGTCAAGCAGACGCTGGCCTTCTTCGACCTGATCAACAAGCCGATCATGGATCCGGAGCAGTATCTGATCGCCGACGAGATGTGCGTGCGTGAAACCGGCAAGCTGAAGCGCGAGCTCGGCTGGCGTGCGGAGTACAATGATGGCGACATGCTGATCGCCGCCTATGACGAATATCGGGCAAAGAAAATGGGCGCCGTGGCCACTGCTGCCGTCGCCCTGCCGGCCGAATGAGGGGAGACACCATGTTGGACATACCGAACCGTATCGCCGTTGCCGCCCCTTCGCTCGATGGTGGTGTGACAAAGCCCGAATTGATCACCGTGGAACAGGCAAAGGCCATGTCGATCGGCGACATCACCACGGCTTTCAAGGAGCATCTTAACCCCGGACAGCTTCACTTCATGAAGCTTCTCGGCTTCCACAAGGTGAAGATCGAGAGCGCCGAGGGCATGTTCTACACCGACCAGAACGGCCGCAAGATCCTCGATTTCTTCGGTGGCTTCGGCTCGCTGGCCTTCGGCCATAACCATCCCCGCATTCTTGAAGCGCGGCAGAAGTTCCAGGACGAGAAGCGTCACGAGATCGCCATCGCCTTCATGTCGCAATACGCGGCGGCGCTGGCGAAGAACATTGCTGCCTGCTCGCCGGGTGACCTCGACATGGTCTTCCTCGGCTCGTCCGGTTCGGAAGCGATGGAGGCTGCCGTCAAGCTTGCCGAGCGCGCGGCCGGTCCGAAGCGGCCGAAGGTCGTCTATGCCGAGAATTCCTTCCACGGTAAGACCAAGGGTGTGCTCGCCATCACCGACGGCCAGCTCTATCGCGCCGACTTCAAGCTCACCGACAACACGGTGCGTGTTCCCTTCGCCGATATCGACGCGGTGGAAAACGCCTTCAAGTCCGATCCGGAAATCGGCGTCATCGTGCTCGAAACCATCCAGGGCGGCGGCGGCATCATCCAGGCGCCGGCCGAGTATTGGCAGAAGCTTCGCGCGCTCTGCGACAAGTACGGCGTGCTCTGGGTCGCCGACGAGGTGCAGTGCGGTTATGGTCGCTCGGGCCGCTTCTATGCCTTCGAGCACTATGGTGTCGTGCCTGACGTGACAGCGCTCGCCAAGTCGCTCGGCGCCGGCAAGGCAGCCGTCGGCGCGATGATCGCGCGTCGCGAAGTCTACATGAAGGCCTACGGCACGTCGAAGACCGCAATGATCCATGCCATGGCGACCTTTGGTGGCATGGGCGAGGCTTGCGTGACGGCGATCGAAGGCATCAACGTGCTCTATGACGAGCACCTGATCGACCGCGCCGCCGACAGCGGCAACTATCTGCTCGATCGCCTGCAAGCGCTGAAGGAGAAACACCCGAAGATCATCAAGGACGTTCGTGGCAAGGGGCTTATGGTCGGCCTCGAGTTCCAGGACTTCAGCCAGACCCTGCCGATGGTGCTGCGCCCTGTCGTTTCGATGCTCGACGACAAGCTCAAGGGTTCGTTGTCCGGCTTCATCGGCGCGCTGCTCCTACGCGACTACGATGTGCTGGTCGCCTTCACCGAATACAATCGCAACGTCATACGGCTCGAGCCGCCGCTGATCTGCGAGCGCGCTCATGTCGACCAGTTCATCGCGGCGCTCGACGACCTGCTCGGCCGCGGTATCGTGCGCATCGTCAAGGATTTCGTCGGCAGCCAGATCGGCTGAGCCAAGGCCTTGCGTTCATAAAGGGGCAGGGCGTTCACCGCCTCTGCCCTTTGATGTTCATGTCGAACTCGACGACGTTGGAATAGATCGGCGTGCCGACATCCATGCCATAGGGCGAACGGTGGATGTTGCCGCGGATGTTGAAGGCGATCGAGCCGCGGTTCCAGTTAAGCAGCGTCACCGAGAAGCGTTCCTTTCGCGAAGTGCCGCGGGCGGTCAACGTTCCCTCGACCGCCGCCGTATCGGGGCCTGTTTGTTTCACATTCGTCGAACGGAAGGTGACGGTGCTGTAGTTCGCGGTGTCGAAGACGGCGCTGGACTTCAGGAAATCCTCGATCCGCTTCTCTCCCGTTTTCACACTTTCCGGATAGAGCGTGAACTCGACGGTCGAATGGTCGACATTGTTTCGGTCGATGCGGAAGCTGCCGGAAAATTTGCCGAAGTCGCCGACGATTCCTCCGCCGCCTGCTTGTGCTACCGTGAAATGGATACGGGAGGCGGGCGTGATGCCGTAGTTTCCGGCGGCATCGGCAAGGTCAGGCGCGGCGCCGACAGCGAGCGATGGGCTGACGGACACGGCCGCCAGCAGGGCGAGTGCAATTGCCCTGGGTGATGGTTGCAAGCGCAGTGTCATGGTTTCTTCCTTCCAGCGATGACCGGATCCGCGCCCGCCGTTTGGGAGCGTTTATGGCGGCGCGATCCGGTTGGCAGCATGCGGACGAGGACGTCGTCCCGCCGCGCAAAGTGGTGGTAGAGGGCGGCCAATACGTGAAGCGTGACAAAGGCGAGGAACAGATAGGCGAGCGTCATATGGACGAGCGTCCAGAAGTCCTCAGCCGGTGCCGATTTCGCCATCGGCAGATGCGGTATGACGAACCAGTTGAAATAGAAGCTTGGGATGTTCAGCGTCGAGGTGGATGCGACGGCCCAACCGGCAAGCGGGACAGCGAGCGCAAGCCCCATGAGCACGATATGAGTGACGCTGCCGGCGCGCTGTTCAAGGAGGCTGAGGCCTTCCGGCGGCTTCGGATGAAGCTCGACCACGTGCCAGAGGGCGCGCAGCGCCGCCAGGCCAAGCGCGGTGAAACCCAGCGACTTGTGCCACTGGTACAGCGAAAACTGCAGCACTGGGTCGATCGGAACCCGGCGCATGAAGAAGCCGAGGGCGAGCAAGGCAAGGATGATCGCCGCAATCGTCCAGTGAAGGATGATGGTGACCCAGCCGAACCCGGCCTTGTCGTTGCGCAACATGTTCGTCTCCGTGGTCGCCAGCCCCGGCCGCCACAACTCGGTTACGGCGGTGAGACCCATGAGCCCATGCTTTTATTCGCCGATAATACCGTAAAATTGCACTGTCATCTTGTTGACGCCGGCAAGCTGTGGTCCACTTGCGGTGGAAGGGGACACGGAGGGGTTGTTCCCGGAAGCAGTTGGGCTGGCGTACATGACGAAGAAAAAAACGACACCGAAGAAAAAAACGACACCAATGAGTCCGCATGAGCGGGAGGCTTATGAACTGGCTCGCACGGGCATCCGCCTTGGAACCGAAGGCAAATATGGCGAGGCGATCGATGCCTGGCGTCTGGCATCCGACATAGCCGATGCCCACCTCGCTTTCACGGACATGTATTACTGGGTCAAGAGCGGCTACGGCGCGGCACTTTGCGATGCCGGGCAGTATCGGGAGAGCATCGCCGTCTCGCAGCTGTCTCGGGAGTGGACCTTGGAGCGGCGCCAACCGCTTTCGTCGCTTTCGATCGCACGCTCCTACCTCGCTCTTGGCGAAGGCGAGGCGGCCACCCCTTACCTGCGCGAGGTTCACGGCTTGATCGGCGATGCGATTTTCGAGCAGTTCGACGAAGACCTGGAGGCGGACGTTCACGCGGCGATTGCCGGTTTGGAGAACGGCGGATCACAGCCGTCGGCAGGCCGACCAAAGTGACGCTGGGTTTCTAGGCTAGGGCCAGGACCATCTGCGAACCGGAGTTTACCGGCGTTCGCTATCGCGAACGGTCAGGCGTTTTCTCGCCATGGTTTCATCATACCTGCCGATTGCCCCTTTAGCGGGTGATTCGAAGCCGACCGTTCCGGTTCCGGCTCTTTTTAACATTTTGATTTTTTTAGGAGTTTCCAATGGGTGAAACCGTATTGCCGTCTGATGCCGAGATTACCCTTCGGCGCATTTCAGCCCTGACCGTCTGCGATGTCTGCGAGCTCAGCGAAACGCTAAGCGACGAACAGCGCAACATGGTGGCGGACAACGGTACCTCGATTGCCGAGGCGCATTTTTCCGAGAATGCCTGGTTCCGCGCTATCTACGCCGAAGAGACGCTGGTCGGCTTCATCATGCTGCATGAAGGATCCGACTGGGACGATGGTATCGATTGCCCCGGCGTCTATCTCTGGCGTTTCATGATTGCCCGCCCGTTCCAGGGCAAGGGCTTTGGCAAGCAGGTGATCGCCCTTGTCGTGCGCGATCTGAAGGCGCGTGGTCTTCGCGAACTCTACACGAGTTACGGACAGGGTCCCGGCAGCCCTGAAGGATTCTATCGTGGTCTCGGCTTTGAGCTGACGGGCGAGCACTATGATAACGAGCTTGAGGCCGTGCTGAAATTCTAGAACAGTGCAGACATGGGCGATCGGCCTCATGTTTGCGACAAGACCTTTAAGAGTAAACTATGAGTAACGATCTACACGAGGCCAATCGCCTCTCCTGGAATGCGGCGACGGTCGCGCACAACAGCCACAAGGGCGACCAGGCGGCCTTTTTCCGCGCCGGGGGCTCCACGCTCTATCCGGAGGAAATCGATCTGCTCGGTGACATCGCCGGGCTGGAGCTTCTGCATCTCCAATGCAACTCCGGCCAGGACAGCCTCAGCCTCGCGCGCCTTGGCGCGAGAGTAACCGGCGTTGATATCTCGG
Organism: Ensifer sp. CCNWLY38; assembly: GCF_037120565.1. NCBI lineage: Bacteria > Pseudomonadati > Pseudomonadota > Alphaproteobacteria > Hyphomicrobiales > Rhizobiaceae > Ensifer > Ensifer sp. CCNWLY38. Next base: position 239,390 of record NZ_JBBBBO010000010.1, on the reverse strand, counting down.
ACGAGGCGATCGCCTTCGCCACGCGGCTTTCCGAAGAAAGCGGGATTGCTGCCATGTTCGAACGGTCAGACCTGTTCGAATGGTTCGAGCGTGCGCGGGCAGACCGACGGCAATTCGACCGGGTCTTTGCGTCCTACGGCACCATCTGCTGGCTGTCGGACCTCGGCATCTGGGCACGCGGCATAGCTGACGCGCTGAGGCCGGGCGGCCGTTTCTGCTTCATAGAATTCCATCCCTTCGCGATGGTCTTCGACCCAAGCTGGAAGCCGCACTATGACTACGCGCCGAAGGAACCGGTCGCCGAAGCGGGCGTTGGCGACTATGTCGCCGATTCCGGTGCCGGTCTTGCAGCTGGCGGCTACCAGGAGGGTGTCGTGGGCTTTAGCAATCCCCACCCATCCTTCGAGTTCAACTGGGGTATTGCGGATGTGATCCAAGCGCTCATCGATGCCGGGCTCCGGATCGAGCGCTTGACGGAGTATCCCTACTCCAACGGCTGGATCGGTTTCGAAGGCATGCGCGACCTTGGTGGCCGCCGCATGGCGCCGCCTGCAACCATGCCAAGCCTGCCCTTGATGTATGCGATTGCGGCGTCGAAGCCAGAAGGAAAGCAGGGCGTTGGCGACACCGCTGCCACCAAGCCCACCACTATTCGACCCTGGCGCATGGAAGAGAGCGAAAGGCTACTCGCAATCTGGCTTGCCGCCTCGCGCATCGGTCACCCGTTCCTTGGCGAAGACCGCCTGCTCGCCCAACAGCAGCTTGTGCGGGACACCTATCTGCCGATGGCAGACAACTGGGTCGCCGAGATCGATGGGCGGGTCGTGGGCTTCATCGGCCTGATCGAGAACTTCATCGGCGGGCTGTTCGTCGATCCGGACATCCACGGTGCAGGCATCGGCCGTGCGCTTGTCGAGGATGCCGCGACCCGCCTCCGGCAACTCGAAGTCAGTGTCTACGCGGACAATCAAGCCGCCGTCGACTTCTACCGCCGCCGCGGCTTCGTTGAAACCGGGCGCAAGGAGACGGATGACGAAGGACTCCCTTTCGCCGTGATCGACATGACGCGCAGAGCCTGACAATCGCTCGCGGCGGGGCAGGACAACTTGTCCCGCCGCACGGGAATAATCGCCGGTGGCGCTTTTATTTGCCGGCGGCATTTGCTAGGCCGCTTCCGGAGAAAAGCATAAGACCCGGAGGAAATTGCATGACGCCCGATGTCCGCCCGCTCGTCGCCGGCAACTGGAAGATGAACGGAACCCGCGCCTCGCTCGATCAGATCAAGGCGATGGCCGAAGGGGTCAAGGGCGAACTTTCCGCCAAGGTCGAAACGCTGATCTGCCCGCCGGCGACCCTGCTTTATGTGGCGACGGCGCTGTGCGACGACAGCCCGCTGCTGATCGGCGCGCAGGATTGCCATCAGAAGCAGTCGGGTGCCCATACGGGCGATGTTTCGGCCGAAATGATCGCCGATTGCTTCGGCACCCACGTCATTGTCGGTCATTCCGAGCGCCGCACGGATCATGCCGAAAGCGATGCGCTGGTGCGTGCGAAGACGGAAGCGGCGCATGCCGCCGAACTCGTGGCGATCGTCTGCATCGGCGAGACCGGTGACGAGCGCAAATCGGGCAAGACGCTCGACGTCCTGAAGCGCCAGCTGGCCGAAAGCCTGCCGGATGCGGCGACCGCCGAAAACACCGTGATTGCCTATGAGCCCGTCTGGGCGATCGGCACGGGCCTGACGCCGACGGCGGCTGACGTTGAGGAAGCGCATGCCTTCATGCGCAAGGAACTCGTGTCCCGCTTTGCCGACGCGGGAGCCAAGATGCGTATCCTCTATGGCGGCTCGGTCAAGCCTTCCAATGCGAAGGAATTGATGGGCGTCGCCAATGTCGACGGCGCACTGATCGGCGGCGCCAGCTTGAAAGCGGAAGACTTCCTCGCCATCTACCGGGCTTATGAAGAATTGACGGCCTGATCACCCGGGTTACCGGGCAGGGGCTTGGAATGGCGTACGGCTTGGTATAAAGAGGCGAAAAATTGCGCCCGGCCAGGCCGAGTTTGCGCATGGTTTGATTCGTGTGCCCCAAGGGCAGGACTGGAAGCTGATGCAGACCGTACTACTCGTCATCTATCTCATGGTGGTCGTCGCCCTGATCGGCGTCGTTCTCATTCAGCGTTCCGAAGGCGGCGGCCTTGGCATCGGCGGCGGCTCGGGCTTCATGTCCGCCCGCGGCACGGCCAACGCGCTGACCCGCACCACCGCGATCCTCGCTGCCCTGTTCTTTGTCCTGGCGCTTGCCATGGGCATCCTTGCTCGCTACCAGCCGCAGGCGACCGACATCCTCGACCGTATCCCGGGCACCAGCTCGAACGGCGGCGGCGTTCTCGATTCGCTCGGCGGCGGCAACACCCAGGCTCCGGCCGGTGGCGCCACGCAGCAGCAACCGGCAACCGGCAACGGCGCTGCGACTGGCAACGGTGGCCCCTCGACGGCGCCGGCAACATCGGGCGAAGCTCCGGCAGGCGGCGCAACGACTGAGACGCCCGCCAACAGCAATTCGGGATCGCAAGTTCCCAGCGGCCAATAAGGCCGCAATTCAGAAGAACCCGCCGGCGGATGTTTCATCCGCCGGTTTTGTTTTGTGTGAACTCTGCCTCCATCCCAAGACGAAAAGTTCTGGAACATGAATTTTTCGGTGGCGGAATCATTTGTTAAAAGGTATCCGGTGACTCCCATGGCGCGATATGTATTCATCACTGGCGGCGTGGTTTCCTCCCTCGGAAAAGGCATCGCTGCAGCGGCTCTCGGAGCATTGCTGCAGGCGCGTGGCTACCGGGTGAGACTGCGCAAGCTCGACCCCTACCTCAACGTTGATCCGGGCACCATGAGCCCGACCCAGCACGGCGAGGTTTTCGTAACCGACGATGGCGCGGAGACCGATCTCGATCTCGGCCACTATGAACGCTTCACGGGGCGTTCGGCGACGAAGACCGACAACATCACCACGGGCCGGATCTACAAGAACATCATCGACAAGGAACGGCGCGGCGACTATCTCGGCGCGACGGTCCAGGTGATCCCGCACGTTACCAACGAAATCAAAAACTTCGTTACCGAAGGCAACGACGACTACGACTTCGTGCTCTGCGAAATCGGCGGTACGGTCGGCGACATCGAAGCGATGCCGTTCATGGAGGCGATCCGCCAGCTCGGCAACGACCTGCCGCGCGGCACGGCGGTCTACGTCCACCTGACGCTGATGCCCTATATCCCGGCAGCCGGCGAACTGAAGACCAAGCCGACGCAGCATTCGGTCAAGGAACTGCAGGCGCTCGGTATTCATCCCGATATCCTGCTCGTTCGTGCCGACCGCGAAATCCCGGAAGCCGAGCGCCGCAAGCTCTCGCTGTTCTGCAACGTGCGTCAATCGGCGGTTATCCAGGCGCTTGACGTCGCCTCGATCTACGACGTTCCGATCGCCTACCACAAGGAAGGCCTCGACAACGAAGTGCTTGCCGCCTTCGGCATCGAGCCGGCGCCGAAGCCGCGCATGGAAGCCTGGGAACGCGTTGCCGATCGTATCCGCACGCCGGAAGGCGAAGTCACGATTGCGATCGTCGGCAAGTACACCGGCCTCAAGGACGCCTACAAGTCGCTGATCGAAGCGCTTTACCACGGCGGCATCGCCAACCGGGTGAAGGTCAAGCTCGAGTGGATCGAATCGGAAGTCTTCGAGAAGGAAGATCCGGCGCCTTATCTCGAGAAGGTACACGGCATCCTCGTTCCCGGTGGTTTCGGTGAGCGCGGCTCCGAGGGCAAGATCAATGCGGCGCGCTTCGCCCGCGAGCGCAAGGTGCCTTACTTCGGCATCTGCTTCGGCATGCAGATGGCGGTCGTGGAAGCGGCCCGCAATCTCGCCGGCATCGAGAAGGCTTCGTCCACGGAATTCGGCCCGACTAAGGAGCCGGTCGTCGGCCTGATGACCGAGTGGGTGAAGGGCAACGAACTCGAGAAGCGCTCGGCCTCCGGCAATCTCGGCGGCACCATGCGCCTCGGCGCCTACCGCGCGTCGCTCAAGGGCAGCACCAAGATCGCCGAGATCTATGGTTCGACCGATATTTCCGAGCGCCACCGCCACCGCTACGAAGTCAATGTCGATTACAAGGATCGCCTTGAGGCTTGCGGCCTCGTCTTCTCCGGCATGTCGCCGGACGGCGTGCTGCCGGAAACGGTCGAATATCCGGATCATCCGTGGTTCATCGGCGTCCAGTACCACCCGGAACTGAAGTCGCGGCCGCTCGATCCGCATCCGCTGTTTGCGAGCTTCGTCGAAGCGGCGCTGGAACAGTCCCGCCTCGTCTGAGGTGAGATTGAGCGAAACAAAGAAGGCCGGTCTCGCGACCGGCCTTTTTCATGTGCGCTCGTGTGCGGAACTGCTCCCGCGGTCAGTCGGAGATGTTGTCAGCGTGCCTCGACCGGTTTGCGCCATTGCGGCGCCCGCCAGATAGTGATGAAGCGCAGGACCCATTCGAGCGGGCCGTAGGCAAAACGCGCCATCCACCAGCGGCCGATGAAGAGCTGGGCCGTGAAGATACCAAGCGCGATCAGTACGGTTGTCAGTGGCGTGACTTGGCCGATGAGGCCAAGGCCGTAGCCGTGGAAGATCAGGGCGGCGATCAATGCTTGCGTGAGGTAGTTGGAGAGCGCCATGCGGCCGGCAGGCGCAAGCACGTTGCGCAGTCGTTGGCCAGCTTTCGTTCCGAAGAACAGCATCACGCCGCCGACATAGGCACCCGTCAGGAACGGCCCGGTGATCAGCCCGATCGAGAGCCCGATGATCGCGACAGGCGAATCGATCATCTCGACACTGGCATAGGCATAGACGATGGCGCCGGGCAGGCCGGTCCACAGGCCGGCGCGTAGCAGGCGTTGGAACAGCGCCTTGTTTTCTTCCGGCCGCGCCAGCGTCTTGTGACGCCCGGCGATGAGCCCGAGTACGAACATCGCGAGTGCCGAGGGCGCCTGCAGTAAGCCCAGGATCACCCAGACAGACGAAAGCTCCGTCAAGTGTTGGCCGATGATTGCCTGCCAGTCGCCTCGGAAGGCAAGTTCGGTTGCCTTGGCGGCGGCAAGGATGCCAGGCCGATCAAGCGGTGTTGGTTCCAGGATGGCAGCAATCCCGAATGCGCCCCAGGCGACGGCGACGAGAATCACCAGCCATTTCGCCAGGCGGAAAAGGGCGTCGTCGCTGCGGTTGCGCAGCATCAGCAGGACAATGCCGAGCACGGCATAGGTGGTGAGAATATCGCCGTGAAAGAGCAGAACCGCATGGGCGACACCAATCAGCCAAAGGCCGGCTTGCCGACGCAAGAGGCGCGGCACGAAGGCCTCGCCGGATTTTTCTGCCGAGCGCATCTGCAGGGTGAAGCTGTAGCCGAACAGAAATGAGAACAGCAGGTAGAACTTCATCTCGAAGAACAGCGCGATCACAAACTGCACGGTGCGATCGGCAATGCCGTTGAAGTCGGGGTCCGTGAGTTCCAGTCCGTAGAAGGCAGAGGCGAAGGCCATGGTGTTGACGAGAAGGATTCCGAGCAGTGCAAAGCCGCGAAGTGCGTCGACATCGTCGATGCGGTCGGGGTTGGTCATCCGTGTTCTCCGTTGCGGAAGGCGCTGGAGGATCACGCCGTAACCGATTGAAACAGAAGTCTTTTGCGACAAATGAACCTCTCGATCGCCAGTGGGTGCAGGCAACGCCGCTCCGCCCCGTCGAGTGTTCAAGTTTAATAAATCGACTAATCAATCTAGTAATTAACGCAACGAAACGTCAAGGGGCGCCTGCGGGTTATCGCGCGGGCGTCGTTCAATTGTTGCGGTCAGGAACGATCAGCCTTTGTGGGTGGCGTTGTGCCGGAGCCAGGCGATCTGGCGGCGAGCGCGAAAGAGGGCGGTCAGGGCCGCGCCGATCGAGATCAACAGCAGCGCGACCCAGAGGATTTCACCGTCGCCAAGCCAGAGACCTTCAAGGGCCGATAGGACCGCAGCCAGCGTCATTGTCGCCATGCGATGCTGCTTGGCCATCGGGCCGGAGAAGTCGCTCGGGGCGCCATTGGCGCGGCCGAGTTCGCGTATGTAGGCGGTCAGCACGGCCAAGGCGGCCGCGGCGAAGCCGAGAGCAGGGGCACCGATGGCAAATCCAGCCCCGACGAAGATGAAAATGTCTGCGATGCGGTCGGGAAATTCGTTCCAGAATGGACCGTCGGCTTCGCCCTTGCCGCCCTCGACGGCAACCATGCCGTCGAAGAGATTGCACAGCAGGCGCAACTGGCAGAAGAGCGCGGCAGCGATGAACAGCGTAACCCTCACGCCATCCTGGGTTTCGCCCGTCAGCCAGAAGGCCAGCCCGGCAAAGGCCGCGGCCAGCATGCTTGCCTGCGAGATCCGGTTGGGCGTGACATTCATCGATGCCAGGCGGCGGGCGATCGCTTGTGCCCAGCGGGTGTTGCGGCTTGCGAGCGGCCTGCGGTCACCGGTCTCGGTCATGCCCAGGCTCTCCTCGGCTGATGGAATAATTGTAGATGGCGGCGTAAGTGGTGGACACTGCCAGCGGCAGCGCGATCGTCCTCAGGATCTCCGGCGTGCCGCTCATCGTGTGGATTGCCACGAGCACTGCTGAAGAGCCGAGGCAGGCGAGGAGTGGTGGCAGGAACAATCGCCTGGTTCCACGGAACCGCCCGGAAAGCGCGTCGACCGCCGTCTTGAGGTAAAGCGTCAGAAGCCCCGAGAGCGTACCCTGGACGACGGCGGCAAGAAGCGGCTTGGGCATCGGGTGATGGCGATTGGCGAAAAGCGCCCAGCCACCCATGGCGAAAAAGGCGAATGCCACGTGCACCACGCCGCTGCCCGCCAGTCTCCTCAGCTTCGCGGTCATGTCAGCGACCACCAGTAACGCGTGAGATGGAAGAAGATCGGCGCCGAGAAGACGACCGAATCCAGCCGGTCGATCAACCCGCCATGGCCCTCGATTAGATGGCCCCAGTCCTTGACGCCGCGGTCCCGCTTGATCGCTGACATGACGAGCCCGCCGAAGAAGCCCATCATCGTGATGATGAACGCCATCAGCGCGGCCTGAGCGGGCGTAAAGGGTGTGATCCACCAGAGCGAGGCGCCGATCAGGGTGGCGCTTGCGACGCCGCCGACAAAACCCTCGACCGTCTTCGAGGGCGAAAGGGTCGGAGCGATCTTGGTTCGCCCAAAGAGCTTGCCCCAGACATATTGCAGAACGTCGCTCGATTGGACGACGATCACCAGGAAGGCGATCAAGAGAACGTTGCGTCCTTCGTAGCCCGGGATCTGTAGCGTCAGTAGCGCCGGCACATGCGAGGCGCAGAAGACGCAGATCATCAGCGCCCATTGCACCTCCGAGATCCTGAGCAGGAAGTCGCGCGTGTCGCCGCGCATCACCGCGATGATCGGCATCAGCAGAAAGGCATAGACCGGCACGAAGATCGAATAGATGCCGTACTGCTCCGCCCAAAGCAGGAAATAGTTGATCGGCAGCACGACGAAAAAGGCGGCTGCGATCGCCCAGTGGTCGCCGCGGCGGGTGTTGATGAGCGTGATGAATTCGCGCAGCGCCGCGAAAGAACAGAATGCAAAGAGCAGCAGCACACCGACCCGGCCGGCGACGAAGGCGATGGCGATCAACACCACCATCGCCCACCAGGCCCTGATGCGGGCGTTGAGGTTCTCGATCGCTCCGTTCGATCCGTCCGGTGAAAGCTTCTGCTTCAGCACGTAGCCGATGCTCGATGCCAGGACGAGAATGCCGCCGACGCCGAGAAGCAGTTTGAGCATATCCAGGCTTGCCGCGCTCATGCATCGTCTTCCGTCGAAGAGGGGGCGAGCGAGAGCAGGGCGGCCTCGGCACGGGCGATGAACTCGTCCTTCGTCTCCTGTGCCTTGAGGCGCATCGGTTCGCCGAAACTTACGGTACAGATGAGCGGGATCGGCACGAACTCCCCCTTCGGCATCACGCGGTTGAGATTGTTGATCCAGACGGGCACGAGCGCCACGTCCGGCCGCTTGCAGGCGAGGTGGTAGAGCCCGCTCTTGAAAGGCAGGAGCCGCGCCTCGGTCTGGTTGCGTGTCCCCTCGGGAAAGAGAATAAGCGACGAACCGTCGTTAAGGACGGCGGTCATCTGCTCGACCGGGTCTTGGGTGCGGGCCGCCGCGTCGCGCTCGATCAATACGGCGTCGAACACGTCGCGACCGATGAAGGCCGAGAGCTTCGATTTCAGCCAGTATTCGGCGCCTGCAACCGGCCGCGCGCGTTCCCGAAGCCAGGGTGGCAACACCGCCCAGACCAGCACGAAATCACCATGGCTGGAATGGTTGGCGAAGTAGATGCTCTGCCTTGGCGGCAGGCCGGTCTCATGCCAAATGGCGCGTGCGGCGGTCAGCGCGCGCGCAAACATCATGATGGCGATGGAAGCCAACTTGGCCATCAAATCGCGGATCATGCGGGCTCATGTCCAGATGATAAACAGGCCGTCGCACCGATGCGCTTTGCAGAGCGTATCGGTCCGGTCCAGATGCGTTTCATGCCTTGCAACAATAAGATCAAGCGCTGCCCCTCAGCCTGCGCCCGGCGTAACCCCAGGCTGCAATCGACCAACTTTACGCGATTGCGCCCGCTTCTCAAGCGGTTGAAATCACACGCAACGTGATAACGGACCAGGATCTCTGGATATTCGCTCCCGCTGAGAGGCGATCGATCGCAAAGCGATGCGACGCCACGCCACGGCCATCGACTGCAAAGTCGTCGTCGCCGACATTGACCGCCTGCAACCTAGCCGCTAGCTTGCGGTTGCAACAAGAGGAGCGTCGTCCAATGCGCCAGTAATGCCCGGTGAAAACCGAATTCGCCTCAACTTCGCTTGCGAAGGGGATGGACGATGGCATTGCTCGATCCGCATCGACGGACAGACGCCGAGGCATTCTTTGCCCACGATCTCTATTCCCATTCGTGAGCGGTCACATGTGGACATGTTTCCAGGGACCGAACATGCAAGATAAATCCAGTCTCGATATCATCGATCACAACCGCCAGGCCTGGGACAGGCAGGCAAGTCAGCACTGCGAGTGGTCGCGGCCGGTAACGCCGGAAATGATCGCCGCGGCTCGGGCCGGGCATTGGCAGGCGCGGCTGACACCCGGCGATCTGCCGAAGGGGTGGCTGCCGGACGTTCGCGGCAAGAAGATCCTGTGCCTGGCTTCGGCCGGCGGCCAGCAGGCACCCATTCTTGCCGCGGCCGGTGCCGAGGTCACCATCTTCGATATCTCCGAGGGCCAGCTTGACCAGGACCGGCTCGTTGCCGAACGCGAGGGGCTGTCCCTGACGGTTGTGCAGGGCGACATGCGCGACCTATCGGTGTTTGCTGATGATACCTTCGATATCGTCTTTCATCCGATCTCCAATCTCTACGTTCCGGACATCCAGCCAGTTTGGCCGGAATGCCACCGGGTGCTCAAGACGGGTGGTCGGCTGCTTGCCAGCTTTTTCAATCCGGTGGTTTTCGTTGGTGACCGGGATCCGAGCTATGCGGAAAACGGCCTCATTCGCCCGGCCTACGCGCTGCCCTTTGCCGAGGCTGAGCATCTCGCTGCCGATGTGGTAAAATCCAAGATCGAACGCGGCGAGGCGTTGGTGTTCGGGCATAGTCTGGCCGAACAGATCGATGGTCAATTACGGGCCGGCTTCGTGCTGGCGGGCTTCCACGAAGACTGGCAGCCTGTGCCACGCTTCGTGATCGACAGGTTCGTGCCGACCTTCATTGCCACCTGCGCCATCAAGAGCGATCTGCATCTTTGATGGGATTGGCCCGAACGTGCTGTTCGGGCCGAAAGCATAGGCGGAACGAGAACAACCGCAGCGGCCGACGCGACGCTGCGGTTGCGGATACGGCTCCCTTTGCCGCCTTGTTACGTCGCGTTACTGTTACGTACTCGCCAAATCACCGGTTTCATTCTTTTCTGTCCGTCAGCGAAACTGGAAAGGGGTCAATACCTATGCGCTTCATCGCTTCGTTGTTCGTGCCGTTGGCGGTCGTGCTGGGGCTTGCGGGCTGTGCCTCCACGTCCTCCTCGACCAATACCACCTACGCACAGCCGCAAGTCTCCGCCCCGGGTCTCGGGGCGGGAAATACGGCCAACTCTACGGCTGCTCCGGGCTACTACTGAGGTCCTGGCAGTCCGCCCATCTGGCAAGCGTGACTCTGCGGCGGGTGTGGCCCGGCGCGGAGCATTTCTGTTTGCGGCCTGTGTTCGGCCTCCAGCGGCCAATCGGCTCTGTGGCCGCAAGCCGGCTTGCATTCGCCGGCCAAAAGTTGCAAACAGCGGCGAACCATCAGGGAAAACGCCATGAGCCTCTCCAAGCGCACCACCCGCCCGCTCGATCACCTCGTGCTGCCGGTGGATACGCTTACGCAGGCACGGCGCCGCCTATCTAATCTCGGCTTCACGGTCGCTGAGGATGCCCGCCACCCCTTCGGTACCGAAAACGCCTGCGTGTTCTTTTCCGATGGCACCTATCTCGAGCCGCTCGCCATTGCTTCCCGCGAGGAATGCGAAGCCGCTGCACTCGAGGGCAATGCCTTTGTCGCGCGCGACCAGGCCTTCCGCTTCCGCCAGGGCCCGGAAGGTCTCTCGGCGCTGGTCCTCGGCACCGAGGATGCGGCGAGCGATCACATCCGCTTTCGGGCGCGCGGCATTTCCGGCGGTGACATGCTGGAGTTCTCGCGGCCGATGAAGCTGCCGGATGGCCGTGAAGGACTGGGTTCCTTCCGCCTTGCCTTTGCGGCAGACCTGCGCTCGCCGGATTTCTTTCTCTTCAACTGTCAGCGTGTCCGGGCGCTGCCGACCGACCGGGCCGCGCTGGAGCAGCATGAAAACGGCGTGATCGGGATTGCCGAGGTGGTTCTGTCGGAGACCAACCCCACCGATTTCCAGTATCTGCTGCAGGAAGCGGTCGATGAACGTGAGGTCGCGGCGCATTCCTTCGGCATGGATGTGTCGGCCGCCAACGCCAAGATTTCGGTGCTGAACGCCGCCGGCATGGAAGCCTTCTTCGGCCGTTCGGTGCGGGGTGCCGAGCGCGGACTGCGTGGTCGCGCCATCGTCTTCCGCGTCGCCGACCTCGAGGCGACCCGGGCATTGTTTGCTGAGAACGATATCGAATTTGCAGAAATGGGCGGACGCCTCATTGTTCCCGAAATGCCGGGGCAAGGGGTGATCTTCGCTTTTGGAGCTTGATGATGAAAACCAATGCCAGAGTAGTAGTCGGCAACGGCGCCCATGAGGTCGCCTTCGCGCAAACCGAGAAGCTGTCGCTGATCGCCGGCCCCTGCCAGATGGAGAGCCGCGAGCACGCCTTCATGATGGCGGGCGCTCTCTCCGAACTCTGCAAGAAGCTCGATCTCGGCCTCGTCTACAAGTCCTCCTTCGACAAGGCGAACCGCACATCGCTCTCCGGCAAGCGCGGCATCGGCCTGGATAAGGCGATGGAAATCTTTGCCGACCTCAAGAAGGAGTTCGGCTTTCCGGTCCTGACCGACGTGCACACCGAAGAGCAGTGCGCTCTCGTCGCCGAGACGGTCGACATCCTGCAGATCCCCGCATTCCTGTCGCGCCAGACGGACCTCTTGGTCGCGGCGGCCAAGACCGGCCGGGCAATCAACGTCAAGAAGGGCCAGTTCCTCGCCCCCTGGGACATGAAGAACGTACTGGCGAAATTCACCGAGAGCGGCAACCCGAATGTCATGCTCTGCGAGCGCGGCGCCTCCTTCGGCTACAATACGCTCGTGTCCGACATGCGCTCGCTGCCGATCATGGCTTCCCTCGGCGCACCCGTCGTTTTCGATGCGACCCATTCCGTGCAGCAGCCGGGCGGGCAGGGCGGCTCTTCGGGCGGCCAGCGTGAATTCGTCGAGACCTTGGCGCGCGCCGCCGTCGCGGTCGGTGTCGCCGGTGTGTTCGTCGAGACGCACGAAGATCCGGACAACGCGCCGTCGGACGGTCCGAACATGGTGCACCTGAAAGACATGCCGCGGCTGCTCGAAAAGCTGCTCGCCTTCGACGCGATCGCCAAGGGCTGAGCCATCAGCGGCGCTTCGTGAAATTTTCATGAACCGCAATGGCGCGAACGGTTTTGCATCTTGCGCGCCATTGAAATTTCGAGGCCTTGGCGTATGACAGGCCCCGACCATTCCACCGTCCTCAAGCAGGGAAGAGATCATGACTGCAATCATCGACATCATCGGCCGAGAAATTCTGGACAGCCGCGGCAACCCGACCGTCGAGGTCGACGTGTACCTGGAAGACGGAAGCTTCGGCCGTGCGGCGGTCCCGTCGGGCGCCTCGACCGGTGCGCATGAGGCTGTCGAGCTGCGCGATGGTGGTACGCGTTACCTCGGCAAGGGCGTCGAGCGCGCCGTCGAAGCCGTCAATGGCGAGATCTTCGAAGCGATCGGCGGTCTCGATGCCGAGAACCAGATCCAGATCGACAAGACCATGATCGAACTCGACGGCACGGCCAACAAGTCGCGCCTCGGCGCCAACGCCATCCTCGGCGTTTCGCTGGCCGTCGCCAAGGCTGCGGCCGAAGCGGCCGGCCTGCCGCTCTACCGTTATGTCGGCGGCCCGAACGCCCACGTGCTTCCGGTTCCGATGATGAACATCATCAACGGCGGTGCCCATGCCGATAACCCGATCGACTTCCAGGAATTCATGATCGTTCCGGTTGGTGCCGATACGATGCGCGATGCGGTCCGCATGGGCTCGGAAGTGTTCCACACGCTGAAGAAGCAGCTTGCAGCCGACGGCCACAACACCAATGTCGGTGACGAAGGCGGCTTCGCTCCGGGCCTCGCTTCCGCTCCGGCAGCGCTCGACTTCATCATGAAGTCGATCGAGAAGGCCGGCTACAAGCCGGGCGAAGACATGTTCGTCGCGCTTGATTGCGCCGCGACCGAATTCTTCAAGGACGGCAAGTACGTGCTCGAAGGTGAAGGCCGCACGCTGGAGCCGGGCGCAATGGCTGAATACCTGGCGGAACTCGCTGCCAAGTACCCGATCTTCTCGATCGAAGACGGCATGGCGGAAGACGACTGGGACGGCTGGAAAGCCGTGACCGACCTCATCGGCAACAAGTGCCAGCTCGTCGGCGACGACCTGTTCGTCACCAACTCGGCGCGCTTGCGCGACGGTATCAAGATGGGCGTCGCCAACTCGATCCTCGTCAAGGTCAACCAGATCGGTTCGCTCTCCGAGACGCTCGATGCCGTCGAGACCGCACACAAGGCACGCTACACGGCCGTCATGTCGCACCGCTCGGGCGAAACCGAAGACGCCACGATCGCCGATCTCGCGGTTGCCACCAACTGCGGCCAGATCAAGACCGGTTCGCTCGCCCGTTCGGACCGGCTCGCCAAGTACAACCAGCTGATCCGCATTGAAGAGCAGCTCGGCCTGCAGGCCACGTACGCCGGCCGTTCGATCCTGCGCGGCTGATCCTGTAGCGCCGCGCGTCTTGTCAGACGCGCAAAGGTCGCTGTAGCTGACAAATGAAGTCCGCCCACGTTCCCACGTGGGCGGGTTTCTGTTTTCCTGCCATTCATGGTCAACGGTCGGTTAATCAATCGCCGCTAGTCTCATCTCCGTAATGCGTATCAGGGCGTGAATGGATGTGGACACGGCATCATAAGAAACGGAAACTGGGCCGGCTGGTTATGCCGTTGATCGCGGTCGCCTTTCTCTCATACTTCGGCTATCATTCCATCCACGGCGGCTATGGCTTGAAGGCGACGGAGCAATTCGATCGCCAGATCGTCGAGCGGCAGGCGCGGCTGGATGAACTCACGAAGCGGCGAATGATCCTCGAGCGAGAGGTTCAGCTGATGAGTGACGGGTCGTTGGAACGGGACATGCTGGATGAAAAGGCTCGCCTCGCGCTCAACATGTCGCGAAGTGATGAAATTGTTATTTTTCATCGCGCCCAAAATTAACTTGAATTCAGTTAATTGAAATTTGTAAAGTAAATTCAATTGTTTGCGTGGAATGCGAGCCATGCAAATATGGCATTGCTGTGGCGCTTTTCTTTCCCTATGGTAACCGCCAAAGGCTAACCATTGGGAGGAATGAATGGCTCCGCGAAAAACCGCGTCCGTCTCCAGCCGTAAGGCCGCCGCAAAGCCGGCCAAGAAGGACTTCAACGGCGGCACCATCGCCGATTTCACCAAAGAAGATGACCTGAAGGCTTACCGCGAAATGCTGCTCATCCGGCGTTTCGAGGAAAAGGCCGGCCAGCTCTATGGCATGGGTTTCATCGGCGGCTTCTGTCACCTCTACATCGGCCAGGAGGCTGTTGTCGTCGGCATGCAGATGGCGCTGAAGGACGGTGATCAGGTCATCACCGCCTATCGTGACCATGGCCACATGCTGGCCTGCGGCATGAGCGCTCGTGGCGTCATGGCCGAACTCACCGGTCGTCGCAGCGGTCTTTCCAAGGGGAAGGGCGGCTCGATGCACATGTTCTCCAAGGAAAAGCACTTCTACGGCGGTCACGGCATCGTCGGCGCGCAGGTGTCGCTCGGCACCGGTCTTGCGTTTGCCAACCGCTACCGCGGCAACGACAATGTCAGCGTTGCCTATTTCGGCGACGGTGCTGCCAACCAGGGCCAGGTCTACGAAAGCTTCAACATGGCGCAGCTCTGGAAGCTGCCGGTGATCTACGTGATCGAGAACAACCGCTACGCCATGGGTACGGCAGTATCGCGTGCCTCGGCCCAGACCGACTTTTCGCAGCGCGGCGTTTCCTTCAACATTCCGGGCTTCCAGGTCGACGGCATGGACGTTCGCGCCGTCAAGGCGGCCGCCGACGAGGCCGTCGAGTATTGCCGTTCCGGCAAGGGCCCGATCATCCTCGAAATGCAGACCTACCGTTATCGTGGTCACTCCATGTCCGACCCGGCGAAATACCGCTCGAAGGACGAAGTGCAGAAGATGCGGTCGGAACACGACCCGATCGAGCAGGTGAAAGCCCGTCTGACCGAAAAGGGTTGGGCGAGCGAGGAAGAGCTGAAGCAGGTCGACAAGGACGTCCGCGACATCGTCGCCGACAGCGCCGATTTTGCCCAGGCTGATCCGGAGCCGGATGCATCCGAGCTCTACACCGATATCCTGCTTTGATCCGGGGAGGGACAAACATGCCAGTAGAAATTCTTATGCCCGCCCTTTCCCCGACGATGGAGGAAGGAACACTCTCGAAATGGCTGAAGAACGAGGGCGACAAGGTGTCCTCCGGCGACGTCATCGCTGAAATCGAGACCGACAAAGCGACGATGGAAGTCGAAGCCGTCGATGAAGGCACGATCGGCAAGCTCTTGATTGCCGCCGGCACCGAGGGCGTCAAGGTCAACACGCCGATCGCCGTGTTGCTGCAGGACGGCGAAGCGGCAGGCGACATCGCCGCTCCGAAGGCCGAAGCGCCGAAGGCGGCAGCCACTGAGGCTCCGGCTGCGTCCGCGCCGGCGCCGGTCGCCGCCCAGCCGAAGGTTGAAGTTGCCGCCGACCCGGCAATCCCGGCCGGCACCGAAATGGTGACGATGACCGTTCGCGAAGCGCTTCGCGACGCCATGGCCGAAGAAATGCGCTTGAGCGACGACGTTTTCGTCATGGGCGAAGAAGTCGCCGAGTACCAGGGCGCCTACAAGATCACCCAGGGCCTGCTGCAGGAATTCGGTTCGCGTCGCGTCATCGACACCCCGATCACCGAGCACGGCTTTGCCGGTGTCGGCGTCGGCGCTGCCATGACCGGTCTTCGACCGATCGTCGAGTTCATGACCTTCAACTTCGCCATGCAGGCGATCGACCAGATCATCAACTCCGCCGCCAAGACGCTTTACATGTCCGGCGGCCAGATGGGCGCTCCGATCGTCTTCCGTGGCCCGAGCGGTGCCGCTGCCCGCGTGGCCGCCCAGCACTCGCAGTGCTACGCCGCCTGGTACAGCCATATCCCCGGCCTCAAGGTCGTCATGCCCTACACGGCTGCCGACGCCAAGGGCCTGCTCAAGGCTGCGATCCGCGACCCGAACCCGGTCATCTTCCTCGAAAACGAAATCCTTTACGGTCACTCCTTCGAAGTGCCGAAGCTTGACGATTTCGTGCTGCCGATCGGCAAGGCCCGTATCCACAAGGTCGGCAAGGACGCAACGATCGTTTCCTTCGGTATCGGCATGACCTACGCCGTCAAGGCGGTTGCCGAACTCGAAGCCCAGGGCATCGATGTCGAACTGATCGACCTGCGCACCATCCGTCCGATGGACCTGCCGACGGTCATCGAATCGGTCAAGAAGACCGGTCGCCTCGTCACCGTCGAAGAAGGCTACCCGCAGTCGTCCGTCGGTACCGAGATCGCGACCCGCGTCATGCAGCAGGCCTTCGACTACCTTGACGCCCCGATCCTGACGATCGCCGGCAAGGATGTGCCGATGCCTTACGCCGCGAACCTCGAGAAGCTCGCGCTTCCGAACGTCGCAGAGGTTGTCGATGCGGTGAAAGCCGTTTGCTACAAATAAGGGGAGGGCCCTTCGATGCCTATCAACATCACAATGCCTGCCCTCTCTCCGACGATGGAAGAAGGCAATCTGGCCAAGTGGCTGGTCAAGGAAGGCGATAAGGTCAAGTCCGGTGACGTGATTGCCGAGATCGAGACCGACAAGGCGACGATGGAAGTCGAAGCTGTCGACGAAGGCACCGTTGCCAAGATCGTCGTTCCCGCCGGCACCGATGGCGTCAAGGTCAATGCGCTGATCGCCGTTCTCGCCGCCGATGGCGAGGATGTCGCTGCCGCCGCAAAGGGTGGCAACGGCGCAGCCGCACCGGCTCCCGCGGCCAAGGCGGAAGCACCGGCACCGGTAGCGCCGAGCGCACCGGCTGCGGCTGCTCCGGCTCCGGTTGCAGCCCAGCCGGCGAAGTCCGAGGGCGCTCGCGTCTTCTCCTCGCCGCTCGCCCGTCGCCTGGCCAAGGACGCCGGCATCGACCTGTCGGCAATCGCCGGCACCGGCCCGCATGGCCGCGTCGTCAAGAAGGACGTCGAAACTGCCGTTGCCGGCGGTACGGCGAAGCCCGCAGCCGCCCCGGCTGCCGGCACTGCCGCTCCCGCGGCCGCTCCGCTTGCTAAGGGCCCGTCGGACGACGCCGTTCTCAAGCTGTTCGAGCCGGGCTCTTACGAGCTCGTACCGCATGACGGCATGCGCAAGACGATCGCCAAGCGCCTCGTCGAATCCAAGCAGACGATCCCGCACTTCTACGTGTCGCTCGACTGCGAACTCGACGCGCTTCTTGCACTGCGCGCCCAGCTCAATGCCGCTGCTCCGGAGCAGGGCGGCAAGCCGGTCTACAAGCTCTCCGTCAACGACATGGTCATCAAGGCCCTGGCGCTGGCGCTGCGCGACGTTCCGAATGCGAACGTCTCCTGGACCGAGAGCAATATGGTCAAGCACAAGCACGCCGACGTCGGCGTTGCCGTGTCGATCCCGGGCGGCCTGATCACCCCGATCGTGCGCCAGGCGGAGCTGAAGAGCCTGTCTGCCATCTCCAACGAGATGAAGGACCTCGGCCAGCGCGCCAAGGACCGCAAGCTGAAGCCCGAGGAGTACCAGGGCGGCACCACGGCGGTCTCCAACATGGGCATGATGGGCGTCAAGAACTTCGCCGCCGTCGTCAATCCGCCGCATGCCACGATCCTCGCGGTCGGTGCGGGCGAGGAGCGCGTCGTCGTCAAGAACAAGCAGATGGTCATCGCCAATGTCATGACCGTCACGCTCTCGACCGACCATCGCTGCGTCGATGGCGCGCTCGGCGCCGAACTGCTCGGAGCCTTCAAGCGCTACATCGAAAACCCGATGGGCATGCTGGTCTGAGTTGGATAGGGACCGGCCTTCGGGCCGGTCCGTTCCATTTCGCGCAGTCGAAGGCGGGCCCGGACGATGAAAACAGTTCTCTGCTATGGCGACAGTCTGACCTGGGGCTACGATGCCGCGGATGGCGGTCGTCACGCGTTTGCCGATCGCTGGCCGAGTGTCCTCCAGAAAGCGCTGGGCGCGGATGTCCAGGTCATCGCCGAGGGACTGAACGGTCGTACGACCGCCTATGACGATCATCTCGCCGATTGCGACCGCAACGGCGCAAAAGTGCTGCCGACGGTGCTGCACAGCCATGCGCCGCTCGATCTCATTATTTTCCTTCTCGGCGCCAACGACATGAAGCCGGTGATCCACGGAACCGCCTTCGGTGCCGTGAAGGGCGTCGAGCGTCTGGTCAATCTCGTGCGCCGGCATGACTGGCCGGTCGAAGACGAGGCTGGGCCGGAGATCCTGATCGTGTCGCCGCCGGTGCTTTGTGACACGGCCAATGCCGGCTTCGGCGCGATGTACGCCGGCGGTGTCGAGCAGTCGGCGATGCTGGCACCGCTCTATCGCGATCTCGCCGACGAACTCGATTGCGGCTTCTTCGATGCCGGCTCGGTCGCTCAGACCACGCCGCTCGATGGTGTGCATCTCGATGCGGAGAATACGCGTGCGATCGGCCGGGGTCTCGAACCGGTCGTGCGGATGATGCTTGGGGTCTAGGGATGGTGGGGGGCGTCACCATTCGTCCGGCGGAAAAGCGCGAGGCGGCCGAGCTTGCCATCCTCGTCGATATCGCCGCGCATGGCTTTGCCTCCTGGCTCTGGTACGGCGCCGTTCTTCATGCGGTGACGGATACGGCCTTCGAGCGTGGCCGCAACAAGCTGCGCGGAGAGCCCGGGCCTGGAAACTGGCGCGACGCTCTCGTTGCTGAAGTTGAGGATGAGGTTGCCGGCCTGACGGTCGGTTATTCGATCGGTCCGGAAGTGCTGGAGATCGTTCCCAAGCATCCGGTTCTGGAACCCTTGCTGGCACTGCAGAGGCAGATCGTCGGTCACTGGTTCATCGAGAGCCTCGGCGTCTATCGCCATCAGCGCCGCCGGGGAATCGGCAGCGCGCTCCTGACAAAGGAATTCGAACGCGCCGGATCGGCGCCGGTGAGCCTGATCACCGAAAGCCACAACGACAGGGCCCAGGCATTATACAGAGCAAACGGTTTCGGCGAGGCAGCGCGCGCCGGGGCGGTTCCGCTCTTTGAGGAAAGCAAGAAACACGACTGGGTGCTGTTCACCCGCAAGGTCGCTTGAGACAAAGGCAGGAAACATATGGCTGAGAATTACGACGTCATCGTCATCGGTTCGGGTCCAGGGGGCTATATCGCCGCCATCCGTGCGGCGCAGTTGGGTCTCAAGACCGCGGTCGTCGAGCGCGAGCATCTGGCCGGCATCTGCTCCAACTGGGGCTGCATCCCGACCAAGGCGCTGCTGCGCTCCGCCGAAGTGCTGCACTACGCCCAGCATCCTGGCGCCTATGGCGTCAAGATCGAAGGCACGGTGACACCGGACCTGAAGGCGATCGTCGCACGCTCGCGCGGCATTGCCGAACGCATGAACGGCGGCGTCGGCTTCCTGATGAAGAAAAACAAAGTCGATGTGATCTGGGGCGAGGCGAAGCTGACGAAGCCCGGCGAGATCGTCGTCGGCAAGTCGACGAAGCCGGTCGTCCAGCCGCAGGCGCCGCTGCCGAAGAACACCAAGGGCGAGGGCACCTACACCGCCAAGCACATCATCATCGCGACCGGTGCCCGGCCGCGCGCGCTTCCGGGTATCGAGCCCGATGGCAAGCTGATCTGGACCTATTTCGAGGCGATGAAGCCCGAGGAAATGCCGAAGTCGCTGCTGGTCATGGGCTCTGGTGCGATCGGCATCGAATTCGCCTCGTTCTACCGCACCATGGGCGTCGACGTGACGGTCGTCGAACTCTTGTCGACCGTCATGCCGGTCGAAGATGCGGAAATCTCGGCGATTGCCAAGAAGCAGTTCGAGAAACAGGGCATGAAGATCCATCTCGACGCCAAGGTGACGAAGGTCGAGAAGGGCGCCAACTCGATCACCGCTCATGTCGAGATGAAGGACGGCAAGGTCGAGAAGATCACCGCCGATCGTTTGATCTCGGCCGTCGGCGTCCAGGGCAACATCGAGAACCTTGGTCTTGAAGCGCTTGGCGTGAAGACCGACCGCGGCTGCATCGTCATCGACGGCTATGGCAAGACTAATGTTCCCGGCGTCTACGCGATTGGCGACGTCGCCGGTCCGCCGATGCTCGCCCACAAGGCCGAGCACGAGGCCGTGATCTGCGTCGAAAAGATCGCCGGCCTGCCGAACGTCCATCCGATGGACAAGCTGAAGATCCCGGGCTGCACCTATTGCCATCCGCAGGTCGCCTCCGTCGGCCTCACCGAAGCCAAGGCCAAGGAACTCGGCCGCGACATCCGCGTCGGTCGTTTCCCCTTCGTTGCCAACGGCAAGGCGATCGCGCTCGGCGAGGACCAGGGCATGGTCAAGACGATCTTCGACAAGAAGACCGGCGAGTTGCTCGGTGCCCACATGGTTGGCGCCGAAGTCACCGAGCTCATCCAGGGTTTTGTCGTCGCGATGAACCTCGAGACAACAGAAGAAGACCTGATGCACACAATCTTCCCGCATCCGACGATCTCGGAAACGATGAAGGAAAGCGTGCTCGACGCTTACGGCCGCGCGCTCAACGCCTGATGGTTTCGGCGCCGGAGCTTTTGGTGTAGCTTTGCCATTGATAATGGGCGCATTTTCAATGCACGGAGACCAAAATGAGCGTGAACGGCGTCGGTATTCTGGCTGCGATCATCATCGGCGGGTTGGCCGGGTGGCTCGCGGAGAAGTTTATGAGCAGCAATATGGGGCTGTTCATGAACATACTGCTCGGCATCATCGGCGCGGTGGTGCTGAATTTCGTCCTGGCGGCCCTCGGCATGGCCTTTGCCGGCTGGATCGCCTACCTGGTCATCGGCTTCATCGGCGCCTGCCTGTTGATCGCCGTTGCTCGAGTTGTGAAACGATAGCCTGCCGGGCCATCTGCGCTTCCGTCGGGCATGTGCTTAAGACGGCCTGACATTTCTGGTCGGGCCGTCTATATAGAGCGAAAATGGGTCAACCGGCCTGATGCCGGCCCACCGCGACGAGGAAGACAGTATGGTAACGGTATTCGATGCCGTCTCTGACCGGGCGCAGCGCGTCCGCCATCCGGAAAAGGCCCACAAGCCCGATACGGAAGTGATGCGCAAGCCGGAGTGGATCCGCGTCAAGGCGCCGATGTCCAAGGGATATCAGGAGACGCGTTCGATCGTGAAGAGCAACAAGCTCGTCACTGTTTGCGAAGAAGCGGGCTGCCCGAACATCGGCGAATGCTGGGACAAGAAGCACGCCACCTTCATGATCATGGGCGAGATCTGTACCCGCGCCTGCGCCTTCTGCAACGTCGCGACCGGCAAGCCGAATGCGCTCGATCTCGAAGAGCCGGCGAACATCGCCAAGGCCGTCAAGCAGATGGGCCTCAGCCACGTCGTCATCACCTCCGTCGACCGAGACGATCTGGAAGATGGCGGCGCCGAGCACTTCGAGAAGGTCATCTGGGCGATCCGCGAAGCGTCGCCGGCGACGACTATCGAGATCCTGACGCCGGACTTCCTGAAGAAGCCGGGTGCACTGGAGCGCGTCGTTGCCGCCAAGCCTGACGTCTTCAACCACAATATGGAAACCGTGCCGGGCAACTATCTGACGGTCCGTCCGGGTGCGCGCTACTTCCACTCCGTCCGCCTGTTGCAGCGCGTGAAGGAGCTGGACCCGACGATGTTCACCAAGTCCGGCATCATGGTCGGCCTCGGCGAAGAGCGCAACGAAGTGCTGCAGCTGATGGACGACCTCAGAACCGCCGATGTCGACTTCCTGACGATCGGCCAGTACCTGCAGCCGACGCGCAAGCACCACAAGGTCGAGAAGTTCGTGACCCCCGAGGAATTCAAGTCCTACGAGACCGTCGCCTACACCAAGGGCTTCCTCATGGTCTCCTCAAGCCCGCTGACGCGCTCGTCGCACCATGCCGGCGACGACTTCGCCCGCCTCAGGGCAGCGCGCGAGAAGAAGCTGCAGGCTGCCGAGTAAGGCAGGCTGCGGTTTTCGAGAACGATCGGCTCCGGCGCTTGCGCCGGAGTTTTTGTTTTGGGGAGGGCATTGGAGCGACATCGGGCCGCTCGCGCCAGACTTGCGTCCGCCCTCTCGATCGCCTAACGGCTGTCTCCAGAGGAGGCGAGCCGATGCCGCGAAACATGAGCAACTGGGACGGAGCGGCGTCGCATCTCAAGAATGCGCAACGTATTCTGGTGATCGGCTGTTCCGGCAGCGGCAAGAGCACGCTTTCTCGGGAGTTGTCCGAGCGGCTCGGCCTGCCGCATCTGGCCATGGATCGCGAGTTCTTCTGGCTGCCGGGATGGCAGCTGCGGCCGCGGCACGAAATGCTGGCTTTGATCTCGAAGGCCGCGGCTGGCGAACGCTGGATCATGGATGGTACCAGTCCGAAGACGCTGCCGCTCCGCCTGCCACGCACACACGTGGTGATCTGGATGCGGCCGTCGCGCTGGATTTCGTTGCGCGGTGTGCTCTGGCGCTGGTTCGCCCATTGGAAAAAGACCCGCCCGGATATGGCCGACGATTGTCCGGAGAAAGTCGATCTCGATTTCCTTCGCTACATCTGGAACTTCGAGCGCAGGGATGCGGTTGAGATCGAGGCGCAGCTGGCCGGTCATGCCAACCTGCCGGTTCTCGTGTTGAAATCGCACGCGGAAACGGCGTTACTACTTGCGAAGATAAAGCCGGGCGACTAGCTCTCGATCATGCCGCATTTCGAAACCAACCATGTCGTCAAGCATACCGCCGACCAGATGTTCGATCTGGTTGCCGATGTCGAGCACTATCCCGAGTTCCTGCCGCTCTGCGAGGCACTGACGGTGCGCACGCGCAAGGAGCGCGACGGCAAGGTGTTGCTGCTGGCCGACATGACCGTCGGCTACAAGGCGATCCGCGAGACTTTCACGACGCAGGTGCTGTTGAACAAGGCCGAGCGGGCGATCGACGTCAAGTACATCGACGGGCCGTTCAAATATCTCGACAACCGCTGGCGCTTCGAACCCGCGGGCGAGGGGCAGTCGATCGTGCATTTCTACATCGACTACGAGTTCAAGAGCCGCATTCTCGGCGCCTTGATGGGATCGATGTTCGACCGCGCCTTCCGCATGTTCTCCGACGCCTTCGAAAAGCGCGCCGACAACATCTATACGGCCTGAGCGATTTCCATGAGCATGTCGAGCGCGGTGCGGACGGTCGCAAGCCGGATG
This sequence comes from Ensifer sp. CCNWLY38, assembly GCF_037120565.1. Taxonomy (NCBI): domain Bacteria; kingdom Pseudomonadati; phylum Pseudomonadota; class Alphaproteobacteria; order Hyphomicrobiales; family Rhizobiaceae; genus Ensifer; species Ensifer sp. CCNWLY38. The sequence continues at coordinate 215,995 of NZ_JBBBBO010000010.1, read as the reverse complement.
CCGCTGCGGCCGATATCGCCATAGCGCATCTCCCGATGCAGCATCGCGCCGCTTCGCCCGGATGCCGCAAGGTGCACGAGGCCGACGGGCTTCTCGACGGAACCGCCGCTGGGACCCGCAATGCCCGTGACGGCAACGGCGAAATCCGCTGCCGAATGCGAGATGGCGCCACGCGCCATTTCGATTGCCGTCTCCCGCGAAACAGCGCCATGAGCCGCAAGCGTCGCGGTCTCGACGCCAAGCATCGCGACCTTCGCCTCGTTGGAATAGGTGACGAAGCCGCGATCGAAGACCGCGGACGAACCGGAAATTTCGGTCAGCGCCCCCGCGATCAGGCCGCCGGTGCAGGATTCGGCGGTGGCGACTTTGAGGTCCCGCGCCGTGAACTTGGCGATGATCTCACCGGCTTTGACTTCGATATCGGCGGGCCACATTACGAAAGGCTCCCATAGACGACGGTCGCCGTGGCGATGGCGGCAATGCCTTCATCGCGGCCGACGAAGCCGAGGCGTTCGTTGGTCGTTGCCTTGACCGAGCAGCGGTCGAGCGAGATGCCGAGCATGTCTGCAAGGTTCTCGCGCATCGTCAGCCGATGCGGGCCGACCTTCGGTGCCTCCGCGATCAGGGAAACGTCCGCATTGGTGATGATGCCGCCGCGCTCGCGCACGATCCGTGCGGCATGCTCCAGGAAGATGCGTGACGGCGCGCCCTTCCATTGCGGGTCGGACGGTGGGAAATGGTCGCCAATGTCGCCGGCGCCACAGGTGGCAAGCAGCGCGTCGGTGAGCGCGTGCAGCGCCACATCGGCATCGGAATGGCCCGAGAGTTTCTTCGTATGCGGGATGAAGACGCCGCAGAGCGTGACGCCGTCGCCCTCGATGAGCTGGTGCACGTCGTAACCGTTGCCCGTGCGTACATCGGGCAGGGCGGTCCGCGTGAGTTTCTCGTCGGCCATGGCGATATCCCTTTTCAATGTCAGCTTGATGTTGTCGATCGTGCCCTCGACAAGGACGACCTTGAGGCCGGCCCATTCGGCGATCGAGGCATCGTCAGTAAAATCGGTGCGGCCGCTCTTGGCTGCATCCCGGTGGGCAGCAAGAATGGCGGGAAGATCAAAGGTCTGCGGTGTTTGCGCGCCATAGAGACCGTCGCGCGGCACCGTCTCCAGTACGACGCCATCCTTGCCCGCGCGCTTCAGCGTGTCAGCGACGGCAACCGCCGGCAACACGGCCTTGACGTCGTCGCTGAGAGCGGCTGCGCAGCGCGAGAGTAGTGCGTGATCGGCAAAGGGACGGACCGCATCGTGGATCATCACATGGCCGACGCCAGTCTCAGCGAGGGCTTCGAGGCCCGCGAGTACGGAGATCTGCCGTGTCGCGCCACCATGGACGATGATCACATCGCCGACGACTGAGCGTTTGCGTGCTGCATCGAACAGGGCCTCGTCGTCCGGATGGATGACAACGACGATCGGGCCGGCGCCCGGCCATGTCGCGAAAGTGTCAAGCGTATGGGCGATAACGGGCCGGTCGCCGATGGTTCGATACTGCTTCGGGCCTTCGGCGGATTGCCCGGCACGCTCGCCGCGTCCGGCCGCAACGATCACCACGCCGCACTTAAGCTGTTCTTGAGGCTGCATCTTCTGTATGAGGTCCCGCATTCGCCGATCTTCGCCGTGATGTACCGCGAAGGGTCGTGCTTTGCCAGCACTGCATAATTCCTTAGATCGGAATCGATCTAAGGAATTATGCAGCAGGTCTAAAATCTTACAGCGACCTTAGTGCCTCTTGAGGGACGCGCGGCGCTGTAAGCCGGGAATTTTGCGCAAGGCGCCGAAATCGCTTGGCAAGCCTGAGAACAATGTCTAAAAATAGTGCAGGAACAACATGTGCCTGAAAGATATGCATTTGCCAATTCCGGCTCTTTCGTCTCCGCTCCGGATCGGGACTATCGAACTCCGCAATCGCGTTGCGCTTGCGCCTATGTCCGGCGTCACCGATCTCCCGTTCCGCAGGCTCGCCTGGCGTTTCGGTGCCGGATTTGTCGTGACCGAGATGGTGGCGAGCCGCGAACTGGTCGGCAACGCGTCTGAATCGTGGGCGCGCCTCAAAAACTCGGGCATCGAGCCGCATATCGTTCAGCTTGCCGGCCGTGAGGCCCATTGGATGGCGGAAGCCGCCAAGATCGCTGCAGACAATGGTGCCGATATCATCGACATCAACATGGGTTGCCCGGCCAAGAAGGTGACGGGCGGCTACTCCGGCTCGGCGCTCATGCGCGATCCCGATCACGCGCTGTCGCTGGTGGAGGCGACCGTCAACGCGGTCGAAGTGCCGGTCACACTGAAGATGCGGCTCGGTTGGGACGAAAACTCGATCAATGCGCCGCTCATCGCCAAGCGCGCCGAAGACGCCGGGGTGAAGGCGATCACCGTGCACGGCCGCACGCGCATGCAGTTCTACAACGGCAAGGCGGATTGGGATGCCATTCGCCCAGTTCGCGAGGTCATTACCGTCCCCCTGGTCGCCAATGGCGACGTCGAGACGATCGCCGACGCGGAAGAGATTCTCCGCCGGTCGGGCGCTGATGCCGTGATGGCCGGGCGTTCGTCGCAGGGACGCCCGTGGCACGTCGGTTTTCTTGCCGGTGCCGTCGAGCACCCGTCACAGGCGGAAATCGCCGATATCTTTGCGGAGCACTACGAAATGATGCTCGAATTCTATGGCGTCGAGGTCGCCGTGCGGCACGCGCGCAAACATGTCGCCTGGTACCTTGACCGCTTCGCCCCTGATATCGCAGGCCCGGAAAAGGCAGCGATCCTGACTTCGACCGATGCCCGTTTCGTCTGCGACAGGGCACGCGCCGTGATACGCGACGCCGCTCCGGCCAAGCTGGATGGCGAGGCGGTCGCGGAAGGAATGGCCGCATGACCGAGAAACCGAGCATTCCCGATGCGGCCGCAAACGGTCTGTCGATGGCGGTTCTGAACGCCATTCAGAACCCGGTGATTCTGGTCGATGCCAATGGTTTGGTCGCGTTTGCCAACTGGGAAGCCGAATCGTTTTTCGGCGCCAGTGCTCATCACCTTGCGCGTCATAACATCAGCGCCTTCATCCCCTTCGGCAGCCCGCTCTTGACCCTGATCGAGCAAGTTCGCGAACGCAAGGCGCCGGTCAACGAGTATCGCGTCGACCTGAGTTCGCCGCGTCTCGGCGCCGATAAGCTCGTCGATCTCTATGTCGCCCCGGTCCTTTCCGAGCCAGGCTCGGTCGTCGTCGTCTTCCAGGAACGTTCGATGGCCGACAAGATCGACAGGCAGTTGACCCATCGCGGTGCTGCCCGTTCGGTGACCGGGCTTGCCTCGATGCTGGCGCACGAAATCAAGAACCCGCTTTCGGGCATCCGCGGAGCCGCCCAACTGCTGGAAACCTCCGCCAATGACGAAGACAGGGCGCTGACGCGTCTGATCTGCGATGAGACCGACCGCATCGTCTCGCTGGTCGATCGCATGGAGGTGTTTTCCGACGAGCGCCCCGTGGATCGCGTGCCGCTGAACATCCATTCGGTGCTCGACCACGTGAAGGCGATCGCCAAGGCAGGCTTTGCCCGTCACATCAAGTTCGCCGAAAACTACGATCCGTCCCTGCCGCCCGTTTATGCCAATCGCGACCAACTGGTTCAGGTGTTCCTGAACCTGATCAAGAATGCGGCCGAAGCGATCGGCGATCGCAGCGATGGCGAGATCGTGCTGACGACAGCCTACAGGCCGGGCATCCGCCTGTCGGTCGCCGGGACGCGTGAGAAGATCTCGCTGCCACTGGAATTCTGCGTGCACGACAATGGACCGGGCGTGCCGTCCGATCTGCTGCCGCTGCTCTTCGATCCCTTCATCACCACCAAGACCAACGGTTCCGGCCTGGGGCTGGCGCTGGTCGCCAAGATCATCGGTGCCCATGGCGGCATCGTCGAATGCGACAGCCAGCAGAACCGAACGACTTTCCGTGTCCTGATGCCGGCCTCCAAAGGCCAGGCAGCGGATGAAGACGACATGCCGATGACAAAAGGAAACCTTGCATGACGGGTGCCACGATCCTCGTTGCGGATGACGATGCCGCCATTCGCACCGTGCTGAACCAGGCGCTGAGCCGCGCCGGCTACGATGTCCGCATCACCTCCAATGCGGCGACGCTCTGGCGCTGGATCGCGGCGGGCGACGGCGATCTCGTCGTGACCGACGTTGTCATGCCCGACGAGAATGCCTTCGATCTCCTGCCGCGCATCAAGAAGGCACGTCCCGATCTGCCGGTGCTGGTCATGAGTGCCCAGAACACCTTCATGACGGCGATCAAGGCTTCGGAGAAGGGTGCCTACGACTATTTGCCGAAGCCCTTCGACCTGACCGAATTGATCGGTATCATCGGCCGGGCGCTGTCGGAGCCCAAGCGCCGGCCGGCCAAGCTCGACGACGACACCCAGGACGGCATGCCGCTGGTTGGTCGTTCGGCGGCGATGCAGGAAATCTACCGGGTGCTGGCGCGCCTGATGCAGACGGATCTGACCCTGATGATCACCGGCGAGTCCGGCACCGGCAAGGAGCTCGTCGCCCGCGCGCTGCACGATTATGGCAAGCGGCGCAACGGTCCGTTCGTTGCGATTAACATGGCGGCGATCCCGCGCGACCTGATCGAATCGGAGCTTTTCGGCCACGAGAAGGGCGCCTTCACCGGTGCCCAGGTGCGCTCGACCGGCCGTTTCGAACAGGCCGAGGGCGGCACGCTCTTCCTTGATGAAATCGGCGACATGCCGATGGACGCACAGACCCGCCTGCTGCGCGTGCTGCAGCAGGGCGAATACACGACCGTTGGCGGCCGCACACCGATCCGTTCGGACGTGCGCATCGTGGCGGCGACCAACAAGGACCTGAAGCAATCGATCAATCAGGGCCTGTTCCGCGAAGACCTCTATTACCGCCTCAACGTCGTGCCGCTGCGTCTGCCGCCGCTGCGTGACCGCGCGGAAGACATTCCGGATCTCGTTCGTCACTTCGTCCAGCAGGCCGAAAAGGAAGGGCTCGACGTCAAGCGCTTCGATCACGAAGCGCTGGAACTGATGAAGGCGCATGCCTGGCCGGGCAATGTGCGCGAGCTGGAAAACCTGGTGCGGCGCCTGACGGCACTTTATCCACAGGACGTGATCACCCGCGAGATCATCGAAAACGAGTTGCGTTCCGAGATACCGGACAGCCCGATCGAAAAGACCGCGGCGCGGCCTGGATCGCTCACCATCTCGCAGGCCGTCGAAGAAAACATGCGCCAGTATTTCGCAAGCTTCGGCGAAGCTTTGCCTCCGGCCGGCCTTTACGATCGCGTGCTTGCCGAAATGGAGTATCCGCTGATCCTTGCGGCGCTCACCGCAACCCGTGGTAACCAGATCAAGGCGGCCGATTTGCTCGGCCTCAACCGTAACACGCTGCGCAAGAAAATCCGCGAACTCGGCGTTTCGGTCTATCGCAGCTCACGCAGCGCTTGACTTGCACACGGCCACCGTTGCATTTTCGCCACAATGCGTTGCTTGAACGTGTGACGATCGCCGAATCGCGTGTCGTTGCCGTCTCGTTCAATCGATTTGACCCAATTGATTGACTGGGGGCGCAACGCGGCAGCCCATTTGGGCGGTGAGGTCAACCTTTGACCAGAGAATGCTCGCAAGTGATGCCGTCGCCGGCTGGCGCCGGTTGGGGGAACGCTTTTCATGGTGGACGCAATGGCCTTGCCGCTGGGCACAGATGAGGGACTGGCGGCGCAGGACCGGCGCGCGTCCTTTGCCCTGCCGGGGCTGATGCTGGCGACCGGCGCCTTGATCTGCGCCACCGTCTCGCTGCTCGTCCTCCTCGGATTGACGCCGATACGGCTCGAGCGAAATGTCGTCATCGCCTGCGCTGCCATCAACAGCCTGTTCGTCGTCGGCCTGATCTACCTGATCGCTCGTGAAATCCTGCGGCTGCTGCGCGCCCGCAGCAAAGGCCGCGCCGCCGCGCGCCTTCACGTGCGCATCGTTGCCCTGTTTTCGATCGTGGCGATCACGCCTGCGGTTCTTGTCGCGATCTTTGCCAGCATCACCCTCGACGTCGGTCTCGACCGCTGGTTTTCGCTTCGGACCCAGGCGATCGTCCGCTCGTCGATCAACGTCGCCCAGGCCTATGTACTCGAGAATGCCAGCTATCTGCAGGGCCAGACCGTGTCGATGGCGAACGACCTCGAACGCAACCGCCAGCTCTACAGCCTCGATCGCACCGGTTTCACGGAACTGATGACCCGCCAGGCACGCGGCCGCGGCATGCTTGGCGCATTCCTGGTTCGTGCCGATGGGAGCGCCATTATTCAGGCCAACATCTCCACGGACCGTCCGCTGCCCTCCATTCCGCCAGACGCGCTGAAGAGCTCGGTATCCGGTCAACCGACGCTGATTCCGCCAGGGGTCACCAACCTTGTCGGGGCCGTTATTCCGCTCGACGACATTCCGGGCACCTATCTCTACACGGTTCGCAATGTCGATCCGGAAGTGATGCGCTCGCTGCGGCTGATGGAAGAGAACACGGCCGAGTACAAGATGCTTGAGGCCGGACGAACCTTCACGCAGATCGCCTTCGGTGTTCTCTACATCGGGTTTGCGCTCATCGTTCTCCTGGCTGCGATCTGGACCGCGATCGCGGTTGCCGACCGGATCGTCAGGCCCATTCGCCAGTTGATCGGCGCAGCCGACAGTGTCGCTTCCGGCAATCTCGATGTTGTCGTGCCGGTCCGTGCCGTCGACGGCGACGTTGGTAACCTGTCGCGCACCTTCAACAAGATGGTCTCGGAGATCCGCAGCCAGCAGGAACAGATCCTGGAGGCCAAGGACGAAGTCGACCATCGCCGTCGTTTCATCGAGGCTGTTCTTTCAGGCGTGACTGCGGCGGTGATCGGTGTCGGGCGCGATCGACAGATCACCATCGTCAACTCGTTTTCCGAAGAATTCCTGAAGAAGGCGGCACCTGAGCTTCTCGGCGCGGACCTGCGCACGGTGGCGCCGGAGGTCGAAGAGGTTCTGGTGGAGGCCGAAAGCCGCCATCGCAACGACTACCGCAAGCAGATCAACATCATGCGCGGCGGAACCGAGCGGACGCTGAACGTTCAGGTGACGCGTGAAGAGGGTGGCGAAGCGAACGAATCCTACGTCATCACCATCGATGACATTACCGACCTCGTCATCGCCCAGCGTTCGACCGCTTGGGCCGACGTGGCGCGCCGTATCGCGCACGAGATCAAGAACCCGCTGACGCCGATCCAGCTCTCCGCCGAACGCCTGAAGCGCCGTTATGGCAAGCAGATCAACCAGGAAGACAAGGCTATCTTCGACCAGTGCACCGATACGATCGTGCGCCAGGTGGAAGACATCGGCCGCATGGTGGACGAGTTCTCGGCCTTCGCGCGCATGCCGAAGCCGACCAAGGAGAAGGCAGATCTCCGCGCGATCCTGAAGGATGCGGTGTTCCTGCGCGAGATGGGCAACAATCACATCGAATTCGTGCGGGACTTCGGCGAAGAGCCGCTCGAGGGCCTGTTCGACGGGCGAATGCTCGGCCAGGCCTTCGGCAATATCGTCAAGAACGCGGTCGAATCGATCGAGGCGGTGCCGGCCGATGCGGTGCGCGGCCACCCGAGGATCGTCGCACGAGCACGAACCGACGTGGCAACGGGTCGCTTTGTCGTCGATATCATCGACAACGGCAAAGGCCTGCCGACGGAGAACCGGCACAGGATTCTGGAGCCATACATGACGATGCGCGAGAAGGGCACGGGCCTGGGCCTCGCCATCGTGAAGAAGATCATTGAGGACCATGGCGGACAATTGGAATTGCACGACGCGCCAGCCGATTTTGACGGCGGTGTCGGGGCGATGATCCGCGTGGTCCTGCCGCCTGCCGGAGAAACCGGGGGCGAGGACAGTTTGAAGGATAAGGGTGCGAGCGATGGCCGCTGATATTCTGGTTGTGGACGATGAGGAAGATATCCGCGAGATCGTGTCGGGTATTCTCTCTGACGAAGGGCATGAGACCCGCACCGCCTTCGACAGCGACAGTGCGCTGGCGGCGATCAGCGATCGCGTGCCGCGCCTGGTCTTCCTCGATATCTGGATGCAGGGAAGTCGGCTCGACGGACTGGCGCTGCTCGACGAGATCAAGGGGCGGTATCCGGATCTTCCGGTCGTCATGATTTCCGGTCACGGCAATATCGAGACCGCCGTCAACGCCATCAAGCGTGGCGCCTACGATTTCATCGAGAAGCCCTTCAAGGCCGACCGGCTGATCCTGATTGCCGAGCGGGCGCTGGAAAACTCGAAGCTCAAGCGTGAAGTCTCGGAGCTGAAGAAGAAGTCCGGCGATCCGGTCGAACTGATCGGGACGTCGGTTGCCGTGTCGCAGCTTCGTCAGACGATCGAGAAGGTCGCGCCGACCAACAGCCGCATCATGATCCAGGGGCCGTCAGGATCGGGCAAGGAACTGGTTGCGCGGATGATCCACCGCAAGTCGACGCGGTCGACCGGTCCTTTCGTGGCGCTGAACGCGGCGGCGATCACGCCGGACCGCATGGAAATCGCGCTGTTCGGAACCGAGGGAACGCCGGGACAGCCACGCCGCACCGGTGCGCTCGAGGAAGCCCATGGCGGCATCCTCTATCTCGACGAAATCGGCGAGATGCCGCGCGAGACGCAGAACAAGATTCTTCGGGTGCTCGTCGACCAGCAGTTCGAGCGTGTCGGCGGTACCAAGCGCGTCAAGGTCGATGTCCGGATCATCTCCTCGACCGCGTACAATCTCGAGAACATGATCTCCGAGGGCCTGTTCCGCGAAGACCTGTTCCACCGGCTTGCCGTCATCCCGGTGCGGGTGCCGGCGCTCGCCGAGCGGCGCGAGGATATTCCGTTCCTCGTCGACATGTTCATGCGCCAGGTCAGCGAACAGGCCGGCATCCGGCCGCGCAAGATCGGCGACGATGCCCTGGCCGTGCTCCAGGCCCACGACTGGCCGGGCAACATCCGCCAGCTTCGCAACAACATCGAACGCCTGATGATCCTTGCCCGCAGCGACGGTCCGGACACGCCGATCTCCGCAGACATGCTGCCGACGGAGGTGGGCGATACGCTGCCGAAGATCTCCGCGCAGGGCGACCAGCACATCATGACGTTGCCGTTGCGCGAGGCTCGCGAAATGTTCGAGCGTGATTATCTGATCGCGCAGATCAACCGATTTGGCGGCAATATTTCGCGCACGGCGGAGTTTGTCGGCATGGAGCGGTCGGCGCTGCATCGCAAGCTGAAGTCGCTGGGCGTCTGAGACATTTTCCCGGCCATCGCGGCAGCGCTCCCACGTGAAAGTACGACATGAAGATAGTCATTTGTGGTGCGGGCCAGGTGGGGTACGGCATTGCCGAGCGGCTGGCGCAGGAAGATAACGACGTATCGGTGATCGATACGTCGGCGGCGCTGATTGCCAACATCACCGAAAGCCTGGACGTGCGCGGCTATGTCGGCCACGGCGCGCATCCGGATGTGCTGGCCAAGGCAGGCGCCGACCAGGCCGACATGCTGATTGCCGTCACGCTCTCCGACGAGGTCAATATCGTCGCCTGCGAAGTCGCCCATGCGATCTTCAACGTGCCGACGAAGGTCGCGCGCATCCGGGCGCAAAGCTATCTCGCGCCCGAGTATTCGAATCTGTTCTCGCGTGAAAACGTGCCGATCGACGTCACCATCTCGCCCGAAGTCGAGGTTGGGCGGCTGGTGCTGCGCCGTATTTCCTTTCCCGGCGCGATCGACGTCGTGCGTTTCGCCGAAGATCGTATCGCCATGGTCGCCTTCGAGTGCCTGGAAGATTGCCCGGTCGTCGGCACGCCGCTGCAACAGCTGAGCGAACTGTTCCCCGATCTACTTGCAACAGTCACCGGCATCTTCCGCAACGGCAAGGTCATGGTGCCGCATTCGGATGACCAGCTGCAGGCCGGCGATATCGCCTATGTCGTTTGCGACCGGGACCACGCCCGCCGGACCTTGACGCTCTTCGGCCATGAGGAGCAGGAAGCGCGGCGCATCATCATCTTCGGCGGCGGCAATGTCGGCTACTTCGTTGCCAAGTCCATCGAGGAGCATCAGCCGCGGACCCGGGTGAAATTGATCGAAAGCGATCGCGACCGGGCCGTGGTGATGGCGGATAAGCTGAGCAACACGGTTGTGCTCAACGGCTCGGCGATGGATCAACGGATTCTGACACAAGCTGACGTTCAAGATGCCGATCTCGTGGTAGCGCTGACGAACAACGACCAGATCAACATCCTCGGCAGCATGATGGCGAAGCGGCTGGGCGCGAAGTCGACGCTGGTGCTGATCAACGAGCCGTCCTATCAGGATTTTGCCGGCACGGCTGGTGTCGACGCCTATGTGAACCCACGTGCCGTTACCATCTCGCGCGTGCTGCAGCATGTCCGCAAGGGGCGCATCCGCTCCGTCTATGCGGTGCAGAAGGGCATGGCCGAGGTGATCGAGGCCGAAGCATTGGAAACCTCGCCGCTCGTTGGCAGGGTACTGCGTGACCTCGATCTTCCCGAAGGCATCCGCATCGGTGCACTCTATCGCGACAAGACGTTTATTCGCCCGGACGGCAATACAAAGATCAAGGCGAAGGACCGTGTTGTGCTCTTTGCCACCGCCGATGCCGTACGGCACGTCGAACAGCTTTTCCGCGTCAGCATCCAGTACTTCTAGGGCCGAGATCCATGCCGAGAATTGCCTATGTCAACGGTGCCTACGTGCCGCATGCCGACGCCGGTATCCATATCGAGGATCGCGGTTATCAATTTGCGGACGGCGTCTACGAAGTCTGTGAGGTACGCCATGGTTACATCGTCGATCTCAGCCGGCATCTCGATCGCCTCGACCGTTCGCTTCGTGAACTGCGCATCGACCGCCCGATGAGCCGGGCGGCGCTTGTGCATGTGATCCGCGAGGTGGTCCGGCGCAACCGGGTCCGTAATGGTCTGTTCTACATCCAGGTCACGCGCGGCGTGGCGCGCCGTGATCATGTGTTTCCAGCCAAGGAGACGATGCCGACGATCGTGGTGACGGCGAAGCGCACCGATGCCGAGGCCATCGCCAAAAAGGCGACGCATGGGATCGCGGCGATCACCGTGCCGGAAAACCGCTGGGACCGGGTGGACATCAAGTCCGTAGGCCTCCTTCCCAATGTGCTCGCACGCCAGAAGGCGAAGGAGGAGGGCGCGCAGGAGGCGATTTTCGTCGATGCCGACGGCACGGTGAAGGAGGGCGCCGCGACCAATGTCTGGATCGTCGATGGCGACGGAACGCTGCGCACACGTCCGGCCGAGCACGGAATTTTGAAGGGAATCACTCGCACCACCCTGATGGATGTGGCGGGCCCACTCGGGCTGAAGGTTGAGGAGAGAGCGTTCTCGGTCGAGGAAATGCTCGCGGCGCGCGAGGTCTTCATTACCGCTGCCACCAGCATCTGCTTTCCGGTCATTTCGGTGGACGGCAGGCCGATCGGCAATGGTCATCCGGGAAGCATAGCACAGAATATTCGTGAAGCCTTTTTCGGCGTTGCGGAAAAGACATTGATTTGATACCAAACTTAAAGAGGTGTCGGGGAAGGTACTTGTGGCGCCTCTGATTGCAGATATCGACAAAAATGCACCGGCGCGAAACGCCGGCAAATAAGAAAGAAGCGGCGCGATGGCGGAACGTTCTCAAAACTTGCAGGATCTCTTTCTCAATACGGTCCGCAAGCAAAAGATTTCATTGACAATTTTTCTTATCAACGGTGTCAAGCTCACCGGCGTCGTGACGTCTTTTGACAATTTCTGCGTCCTGTTGCGTCGCGATGGCCATTCGCAACTGGTCTACAAGCACGCAATCTCGACCATCATGCCCGGCCAGCCGCTGCAGATGTTCGAGAACGAAGAAGCTGCATCCTGACGGGACGTTAGGCACATTACCAAGCGAGATTCAAAGTCGTCGTCGATCATTCCGGAGCTCGAAAAGCTCCGCGACGACATGCGCGCGGTCGTCATCGTTCCGGTCTTGAAGAAGACCGGAAGGCAGTCCGCGGAAATCCTCTCGACGACAACCACGCGTACCGACGAAAGTCGCCTTGAAGAGGCGACCGGTCTGGCGATGGCGATCGATCTGGAAGTCGTGCATGGCGCCATCGTTCCGGTGTCGCAGCCCAAGCCAGGCACGCTGCTCGGCAGCGGCAAGATCGAGGAAATCGGTCATATCCTCGTCGAGCTTGATGCTGGCCTGGTGATCGTCGATCACCCGTTGACGCCGGTGCAGCAGCGCAATCTCGAGAAGGAATGGAACGCCAAGGTCATCGACCGAACCGGCCTCATCCTCGAGATTTTCGGTCGCCGCGCCTCCACCAAGGAAGGCACGCTGCAGGTCGATCTCGCCCATCTCAATTACCAGAAGGGCCGCCTGGTCCGAAGCTGGACCCACCTTGAGCGTCAGCGCGGCGGCGGCGGCTTCATGGGCGGTCCGGGTGAAACCCAGATCGAAGCGGACCGGCGCTTGCTGCAGGACCGCATCGTCAAGCTCGAGCGCGAATTGGAGCACGTCCGCCGGACCCGGCAGTTGCACCGTTCAAAGCGCAAGAAGGTGCCGCATCCGATCGTCGCACTCGTCGGCTACACCAACGCTGGCAAATCCACGCTTTTCAATCGCATGACCGGGGCGGGCGTTCTGGCCGAGGACATGCTGTTTGCGACGCTGGATCCGACCCTTCGGCGCTTGAAGCTGCCGCATGGCCGCATGGTCATCCTCTCCGACACCGTCGGGTTCATTTCCGATCTGCCGACGCACTTGGTCGCCGCCTTCCGTGCGACGCTTGAAGAGGTGCTGGAAGCGGACCTGATCCTGCATGTGCGCGATCTCTCGGATCCGGATAACCAGGCGCAGGCAAGTGATGTGCTTCGCATTCTCGCCGATCTCGGCATCGACGAGAAGGAAGCCTCCGAACGGCTGATCGAGGTCTGGAACAAGATCGACCGGCTCGATGCCGAATCGCGTGAGGCGCTGCAGAGCAAGGCGGCAACCTCGTGCAACACGGTTGCTGTCTCGGCGATCACCGGTGAGGGCGTCGACGAACTGCTCGCCGAAATCGGCCGACGGCTGTCGGGCGTTCTGACGGAATGCACCGTCGTGCTCGGCATCGATCAGTTGCAGCTTCTGCCGTGGATCTATCAGCACGCCATCGTCGATGGCCGTGCGGACCTGGAGGACGGGCGTGTGAGCCTTGAACTCAGGCTGACCGAAAACGAGGCCGCCGATCTGGAACGCCGCCTCGGAAACGGGCCAAAGCCCGTTGAGGAAGACTGGTAGGCCTGCGCCTTCCTCCGATTCGCTTACTGTTGGCCTCAGCTTTCGCGCGAGGGGGCGCATAGGATATATGCGCTCCCGATTGCCTTAGAGCAATTCACTGTTTCATTGAAACAGTGAATTGCTCCAACTGTTTGAAATTGCGCAATTCCGGACGGAAAACCGTTTCACACTTTATCCTGGAATTGCTCTAGCCGAGTTGCCGCTCGATTGACTTGGCTGCCTGCCAAAGCTCTTCCATCCGCTCGAGCGTCGCGCCGTCCAGCGTCTCGCCGGCGTCGCCGAGTTCGCGCTCGATATGGGCGAAGCGGCGGCGGAACTTGGTGTTGGTGCCGCGAAGGGCCATTTCCGGATCGGTCCCGACGTGACGGCCGATATTGACCACCGCAAAGATCAGGTCGCCCAGTTCGTCGCTGACCTTGGCGCGGTCCTTTTCGCGCAGCGCCTGGCGCAATTCGCCGATCTCCTCCTCGATCTTATCGAGAATAGGCTCGGGCTCCGACCAGTCGAAGCCGACCTTGGCGGCCCGTTCCTGCAGTTTCAGCGCCTCGACCAGTGCCGGAAACGATCGCTGGACCGAGCCGAGATGGCTTGCGGCGGCGTCCGGAAAAAGGCCGCGCTTAGCGCGCTTTTCCTGCCGCTCAGCCTTTTCGGCCTGCTTGATCTCGTCCCACTGCAACTTGACCGCTTCAGGCGTATCGGCATCGGAACGCGCAAAGACATGCGGATGGCGGCGGATCATCTTGCGCGTTACCGCCTCGACGACGTCGCCGAAGGCGAAGTCACCGGCTTCCTCCGCCATACGGGCGTGGAAGACGACTTGCAGCAGCAGATCGCCGAGTTCGTCGCAGAGGTCGTGCATGTCGCCGCGCTCGATGGCGTCGGCAACCTCATAGGCTTCCTCGATCGTGTAGGGTTTGATCGTCTCGAAGGTCTGGACGATGTCCCAGGGGCAACCGGTTTCCGGCTGCCGGAGTGCTGCCATAATATCGAGCAGGCGTTTTATATCGCGTGAAGGTTCCATGGATCTCAGTTCAGCGGAATGGCGTTGTCGTCCTTGCCCGACTGGTAGTTGTCGGAAAGGCTCTGGTAGCGGGCGCGGATGCGCAAATCTTGTTCGGCGAGCCGCGCCTTGGTCACAGGGTCGGCATCCCTGACGAGCGCGGCGATCGAGGCCGAATGCCAGAAGGCGTTGTCCTGCGCATAGCCGCCCGGCTCCAGCCGAAAGACTTCCTTCAGGATCTTGAGGTCATGCGGGATCGCGAAGCTGTCACGCGAATCCTCGTGGCTGAAGAAGTAATAGAAATTGTCGAAGCCGGCCCAGGTGATGGCCGAAAGGCACATGGAGCAGGGCTCGTGCGTCGAAAGAAAGATGAGGTCGCGGGTATCGGGCTTTTCCGCCATCTCGTAGAAACGCTTCAGCGTGTGAACCTCGCCATGCCAGAGCGGATTTTCCGTCTCGTTGTTGGTTTCGGCCAGCACCAGCGACAGATCGGACTTGCGCAGGATCGCGGCGCCAAACACCTTGTTTCCGGCGGCCACACCCTTTTCGGTGAGCGGCAGGATATCCTGCTCGATGACGGTCAAAAGCCGTTCGGCGAGTTCGGTTTGCGTCATGTCTTGCATCTCCGGCAGGTCAGTGACCGCATTTAACGGAGGTTGCCCCCGTGGCGCAATGGCTGCGGAACTTCAGGCGATTTGGTGACCTCGGAGATATTTGCTCAAAATGATGCACCGCCGAGCAAAACAATACGTGCCCGGAAAGGCAATGAAATTTCTGTTCCTTCAAATGTGATGCCCTATGCGGGATATTCGGCGCAGCCTGTAGAAGGAACCGTTTGCCAGACCATGACGCAGCAGCTCGCCGTTTTCCCCGCATTCTTTCGCGTCGCGCAGAAGCGCGTGGCGGTGTTCGGCAATGGCGACGAGGCCTACGCGAAGGTGCGGCTGCTGTTGAACACGGAAGCGGCTCTCGTCGTCTTTGCTGATGAGCCTGAAGCGGATTTTGCACAGTATCTGCGCGACCGCGGCGTTGAACATGTTCGGGCTGCCTTCGCAGCCGAGCAGCTTGACGGCGCCATCCTCGTTTTCGCCGCAACCGGCGACGCCGCGGAGGATCGCCGTATTGTCACTGCGGCGCGCGCGCAGAAAATCCCGGCCAACGCCGTCGACCAGCCCGACTATTGCGATTTCTTCACCCCCGCGCTCGTCAACCGCGCGCCGGTCGCCGTTGCCATCGGTACCGAAGGTGCGGGCCCGGTGCTCGCGCAGATGATCCGCGCCCAGATCGACCAGCTTCTTTCGCCGTCGCTCGGAGTCGTCGCCTCGCTTGCGGCAAGCTACCGCGAAGCGGTTGATCGCCTGGTGCCACGTGGCGTGGCGCGCCGGCTCTTCTGGCGCCGGTTCTTCCAGGGGCCGGTTGCCGACAAGGTCGCTGTTGGTGATCTGGCCGCTGCGCGCCGTGAGGCTTCACGTCTGCTCGATGCGCCCGAGAAGGCTCCGGGCCATGTTTGGCTCGTGGGCGCCGGTCCGGGCGCTGAAGATTTGCTGACGCTGCGCGCCCAGCGCGTGATGATGGAAGCCGACGCGATCGTCTATGACGCGCTGGTGCCGCAGGCGATCGTCGACATGGGCCGCCGCGATGCCGAGCGTCTCTCCGTCGGCAAGCGCAAGGGCTGCCACACGAAGTCTCAAGGTGAGATCAACCAGTTGCTGGTGACGCTCGCGGCCGAAGGCAAGCGCGTCGTTCGTCTGAAGTCCGGAGATCCGCTGGTTTACGGCCGTGCCGGTGAAGAGATGGCCGCGCTGCGCGAAGCCGGCATCAGCTATGAGATCGTCCCGGGTATTACGTCGGCCTTCGCCGCTGCCGCTGATTTCGAACTGCCGCTGACGCTTCGGGGTGTCGCATCGTCGCTGGTCTTCACGACAGGTCACGATCTGACCGGCGAGGTCCTGCCCGATTGGGCGCGGCTTACCGTTTCGGGCGCGACGATCGCTGTCTATATGGGCCGCACGGTCGCGGCCTCCGTCGCCGAGCGACTGATGCAGGCGGGTCTGCCTGCGGAAACCACGGTCGCGGTCATCGAGAATGCCAGCCGCGCGGATCGCCGCCTGCTGCATGGCACGCTCAAGGACCTTCCGGACCTGGAAAACCGGACGGAGCTTTCGGGTCCGGTGATGGTCATCATCGGCGATGCCGTCGCCGGCGCCAATTTCGAGCGGTCCGAGCCGCTTGTGGTCGGTACCAAGCGCGGGCCCGAGCGCGGGGTTGAAGTCGTCGCCGCGCGTAACGAACAGATTTTGAACTGAGGAAGAGGTCATGGTGAGCAAGGTTTTGACGGCAAACAGGCTTTCGGACGGCATTTCCGTCTGGCTGGATGCCGCGGGCAACTGGGTCGAGTCGCTTCAGGACGCCTTCATCGCCCGCCATGCCGAGGCCGTGACGGCGCTCGAAGCCACGGGCAAACAGGCTTTTGAGGATAACAAGGTCGTCGACGTCAACGTCGTCGATGTCGAAGAGGTCAATGGCACACTTCGGCCGCTGCGCATGCGCGAGCGCATTCGTGCCGAAGGCCCGTCGATCCCCTATGCTGCCGGCTACAACGGGCTGGCCGGCCCGAAACACGCTGCCTGAGGAACCGATACCCGATGTACCGCTACGATGAATTCGATCATTCCTTCGTTTCCTCCCGCGTCGAACAGTTTCGCGACCAGGTCGAGCGCCGCCTGAGCGGCGAGCTCGCCGAGGACGCCTTCAAGCCGCTGCGCCTGATGAACGGCGTCTATCTGCAGCTCCACGCCTATATGCTGCGCGTCGCCATTCCCTATGGCACGCTGTCCAGCCGCCAGATGCGCATGCTTGCCCATATTGCGCGCAAGTATGACCGCGGCTACGGCCACTTCACCACGCGTCAGAACATCCAGTACAACTGGCCGCGCCTGTCGGACACGCCGGATATCCTGCAGGAACTGGCAAGTGTTGAGATGCATGCGCTGCAGACGTCAGGCAATTGCATTCGCAACGTCACAGCCGACCATTTCGCCGGCGCGGCTGCCGATGAAGTCGCCGATCCAAGACCTTACGCCGAAATCTTAAGGCAGTGGTCGAGCGTGCATCCGGAATTCTCGTTCCTGCCGCGCAAGTTCAAGATTGCCGTGACCGGCGCCGAGCGCGACCGCGCCGCGATCCAGGTTCATGACATCGGCCTGCACCTGAAGAAGGACGAGAACGGCCGCATAGGCTTTGCCGTCTATGTCGGCGGTGGCCAGGGCCGCACGCCGATGATCGCCAAGAAGATCCGCGACTTCCTGCCGGAAGAGGATCTGCTGTCCTACACCACGGCGATCATGCGCGTGTACAACCTGCATGGCCGTCGCGATAACAAGTACAAGGCGCGCATCAAAATCCTTGTGCACGAAACCGGTGCCGAGGAACTGTCGCGTCAGGTCGAAGTCGAATTCGCGGCGTTGAAGGACACCGAGCTGAAGCTGCCGGAAACCGACATCCAGGCGATCTCCACCTATTTCGCGCCGCCCGCGCTCGAAAACCGCGCCGAGGGCTGGGAAAGCCTCGCACGCTGGAAGAAGACAGATCCGGAGTTTTCGCGCTGGGTCCACCAGAACGTCCAGCCGCACAAGCACCCGGACTACGGCATGGTGACGATCTCGCTGAAGCCGATCGGCGGCATTCCGGGTGACGCCAGCGACGCGCAGATGGATGCCGTTGCCGATATCGCCGAGGAGTATGCCTTCGACGAGATTCGCGTCAGCCATGAGCAGAACCTCATCCTGCCGCATGTGGCGCTGGCCGATCTTGAGCCGGTCTACCGTGCGCTGGTCGCCGCAGGGCTTGCTACCGCCAATGCCGGCCTGATCACGGACATCATTGCCTGTCCCGGGCTGGACTATTGCGCGCTCGCCAATGCGCGCTCCATTCCGGTGGCCCAGGAGATTTCGACCCGCTTCGGTTCGCCCGAGCGCCAGGCCGAGATCGGAGAGTTGAAGATCAAGATCTCCGGCTGCATCAACGCCTGCGGTCATCACCATGTCGGCCATATCGGCCTGCTCGGCGTCGAGAAGAAGGGTGCGGAACTCTATCAGATCACGCTCGGTGGCTCCGGCGACGAGAACACGTCGATCGGCGAGATCATCGGCCGCGGCTTTGAACCGGAGAAGGTGACCGATGCCGTCGAGACGATCGTCGACACCTATCTGGGACTGCGCCGCGACAGGCAAGAGACTTTCCTCGAAGCCTATCGCCGCGTCGGCCCGCAACCCTTCAAGGATGCGCTCTATGGCAGCGCGCAGGAAGCTGCCTGAGGCGCAAGGAACGGACATGACGAAAATCTGGAAGGAAACCGGCTTCGTGGGCGATGATCCCTGGATCATCGAGACCGAGGAAACGAAGGCAGGCTCGAACGAGAAGGCGATCGTCGGCCTCGACGCATTCCTCGCCAAGGTGGAGACGAGCGACGAAACCGGCCTCGGAGTGGCCATTGCGCCGGCGGACGACGTGACGAAGCTTGCGCCCCATCTCGATCGCGTTGCTCTTGTGGCAGTGGTGTTCCCGGCGTTCAACGACGGCCGCGCCTTCAGCCATGCGTCGCTGCTGCGTTCGCGCCTGGGCTTTGGCGGCGAGGTGAGGGCAGTCGGCGACGTGCTGATCGACCAGATCCCGCTGATGCTGCGCTGTGGCGTCGACAGCTTTACCGTCAGCAATGCGACGGCTCTCAAGCGCCTTGCAGAGGGACGCCTGCCGGGCATCGCCGTGCACTACCAGCCGACGGCAAAGCCTTCGGCCGACGCGAAATCCTATAGCTGGCGGCGGGTTTCTTAAGTTTCGATCAGCCGCGACAGTGTGAAGCACGCGGAAATCCCCGAAAGCGACTATATTTGGAAGGGTTTTCCTTCCCATTGCGCGTGGCTTGGAATATCCGATCATTGTTGATAAACAGGGTCATCATTACAGGACTTTAGCCAGATGAATGCTCCGGCAAAAACGGAAGATTTCGCGATCCAGGCACCGGCAGGCGTATACGTCGAGACGGTGACGAGCGTTGAGCACTACACGGATCGGCTCTTCCGCTTCCGCATGACCCGCCCTGCCGAATTCCGCTTCCGCTCGGGCGAATTCGCTATGATCGGCCTGATGGTCGGCGACAAGCCGGTCTATCGCGCCTATTCGATCGCCAGCCCCGCCTGGGACGAAGAGCTGGAGTTCTTCTCGATCAAGGTGCCGGATGGCCCGCTGACCTCGCATCTGCAGGCGATCAAGCCCGGCGATAAGGTGCTGATGCGCAAGAAGCCGACCGGCACGCTGGTGCTCGATGCGCTGGTTCCCGGCCGCAGGCTCTACATGTTCTCGACCGGCACCGGCATTGCGCCCTTCGCAAGCCTCATCCGTGATCCGGAAACCTATGAGAAGTTCGAGGAAGTGATCCTCACCCATACCTGCCGCGACGTTGCCGAGCTGAAATACGGCTTCGACCTCGTCGATGAAATCCGCAACCACGAGTTCCTGAACGAAATCGTCGGCGACAAGCTGCGCCACTATGCGACAGTCACGCGCGAGGATTATCCGTTCAAGGGCCGCGTCACCGACCTGATGGTCAACGGCAAGTTCTTCTCCGATCTCGGCCTTCCGCCGCTCGATCCGGCGATCGATCGCGGCATGATTTGCGGCTCGACGGCGATGCTGAAGGACACCAAGGAAATCCTCGAAGCTGCGGGCTTGACCGAAGGCGCCAACAACAAGCCGGCCGAATTCGTGATCGAGCGGGCCTTCGTCGGCTGATCCTTTTTGTACAGTCTTATCGTTTGAAGGGCGCGCCTTGGGTGCGCCCTTCGTCGTTTGCGGCGATGCGTGGTGGAGCTATGCATTTGCGGTAGCTCGGCCCTGTCCATTCTGCGTAACGTGCAGCTTCGCCAAGGGCTATCGTGCCTCCGTAAAACTTCATAACGTGTGCGTGCAGCCATGCAGATTTAGCGCACCAAAACCAAGCCCGCGCCGTCCTGATGTGAGCCCCGCGGGCTCTGCAGGGAGTGCCCGATGAGCCGCGATACTCGAACAAGCCTTGAGACCAGGATTCGCTGCAAGCCGCTGCGTGATCGCATCGCCACGCCGGAAGCGGCGGCCGCGCTCATCAAGGATGGCATGACGATCGGCATGAGCGGTTTCACCAAGGCGGGCGATGCCAAGGCGGTTCCGCTCGCGATGGCCGAACGTGCCGCCACGGAGAAATTTCGCATCACTCTGCTGACCGGCGCTTCGCTCGGTCACGATATCGACAAGACGCTGACGGAAGCCGGCGTCCTTGCGCGGCGCCTGCCGTTTCAGTCCGATCCGGTTTTGAGGGCCGCGATCAACCGCGGCGAGGTGATGTTCATCGACCAGCATCTCTCGGAAACCGTCGAGCAGTTGCGCTCCGGACAGATCAGCCCGATCGACTATGCGGTGGTCGAGGCGGTGGCGATCACCGAGGATGGCGGCATTGTGCCGTCGACATCGGTCGGCAACTCCGCAAGCTTCGCGATCCTGGCGAAGAAGGTGATCGTCGAGCTCAATCTCAGCCATAGCCCCGAGCTCGAAGGCCTGCACGACATCTACATTCCGGCGAAGCGTCCGAGCCGCACGCCGATCCCGGTCGTTGCTTGCGACAGTCGGGCGGGTTCGCCCTATATTCCCGTTGATACCAACAAGATCGTCGCCATCGTCGTCACGGAGAAACAGGATAGTGCCGCGCGCATCTCGCCGCCGGATGCGGAGACCACCGCGATTGCCGGCCACCTGATCGGCTTCCTGCAGGAAGAGGTGCGCAAGGGGCGCCTCGACATGACGCTCAATCCGCTGCAGGCCGGCATCGGCGTGATCGCCAATTCAGTGCTGAGCGGTCTCGTCGACAGTCCCTTCCATGATCTGCGCATGTATAGCGAGGTGCTTCAGGACAGCACTTTCGAGCTCTTCGAGGCAGGTAAGCTGAGCTTCGCTTCGGCATCGTCGATGACGCTGAGCAGCGCCTGGGCCGATCGGGTGTTCCGCAACATCGGCGCGTACAAGGACAAGCTGGTCCTCAGGCCGCAGGAGGTGAGCAACCATCCGGAGATCATTCGCCGCCTGGGTGTCATCGGCATCAACACGGCGCTCGAATTCGATTCTACGGCAACGTCAATTCGACCCATGTCGGCGGCACCGACATGATGAACGGCATTGGAGGCTCTGGCGATTTCGCCCGCAACGCCTTCTTGTCCATCTTCGTCGCCAAATCGGTTGCGAAGGGCGGCGCCATCTCGTCCGTCGTGCCGATGGTGTCCCATGTCGACCACACGGAGCATGACGTCGATATTCTTGTGACTGAGCACGGACTTGCCGATCTGCGCGGGCTGGCGCCGAGGGAGCGTGCGCCCGTCGTCATCAGCAACTGTTGCCACCCGGCCTACCGCGAATTGCTCTCCGCCTACTTCGAACGTGCGGTCGCGACCCGTGGGGGTCAGACGCCGCATATCCTTGAAGAGGCATTCGATTGGCATGTACGACGCCTGAAGACTGGAACCATGATGCCAACTGCGTGATTTGAAGGATTGAAGGCGAAGAAATAATTGTGAAAGCAAATGCTTGTGATGATTTCTTCGAGTTCATTCCAGCATCTTCATGCGTCTGAAAGATAGTTCATCAACTCCGTCATGGCTGCCGACGCACCTGGAGCGTCAGCCCTCTCGATCGCTTCGATCACGATGACATGGCGGCGGACGGATCCCGCCATCTTCTCGGGAGAGGATGACGCAAACCAGATCCGGCGCGCATGCGTCTGCAAAGGCGCCAGCGCCGCAGTCAGGAAGCGGTTGGGACAGGCCTCCTCCATCAGTTCGTCAAAGACCTTGTCGGCCACGAGGAACCCTTCCATGTCGCCTGCGTCGAGGCGGGCGGCCATTTCCGCGCCGCAGGCTTTCATCGCGCTCCTGTCATCGGCGCTCGCGTGTGTCGCTACCAAAGCGGCCGCAAGCGGCTCCAACTTCTGCCGGGCCTGCATGACATGGACCTGGTCGTCGGGGCGGATCGTGGTGATCTGCAGGCCGACGCGTGGTCGCACCTCCATCAGGCCCTGCCAGGCAAGCTTCTGGATCGCCTCGCGAACCGGCGTTCGGCCAAGCCCAGCGAGCTCGATCAATTGCCTCTCGGTGACCAGCGCCCCGGGCTCGAGCTTCAGTGTAACGATGAGGCGTTCGAGCGCGAGGTAGGCGAGGTGAGCATGGGATTGCAGTGACATGCCGTTCCTTTGCTTCTGATATATCAGGAGCTTGCACAATTATTCAGAGGGAGGCAAGCAAGGCGATCGTCGCATCTCTGTATCGCCTTTCAAGCTGATGCGAGCCTTGAGAAACATAATTAAGCGAGCGCTCAAAAATCACAAATTTCAAAGGCATGAATAAAGGAAGCTCATAGGCCGTTTCCAAGGGGATTGATGTTGACGAATGGTAAGGGGCTTGTCAGTCTTCCCCTTGGCAACAACCGTCTGACATCGGCGTTGAGGGGCGCAAGGTGCAAGTGGGCGCGTTTCTGGTCTGGTCGCTGATGGCATTTGCAGGGCTGCTGGCCGTACCGGCGGTCAGTCACACCAATGCATTGACGACATTCTCGCTGATGGCGTCGTCCACGGCCTTCGTCGGCATGGCGATCGCCCAGTTCATGGCGACCCGCCCACCATTCGTCGAAGCCTTGTTCGGCGGGCTCGATCGCGTTTATCACTTCCACCGCAGGATCGGCATCTCGGTGCTGTGCCTTATCCTCATCCATTATTTCCTGAAACCGGATTTCAAGGGCTTGGCGCTGACGAGCGGTTTGAACCAGCTGGCGGCTTCTGCCGGAAAATACGCCTTCTATGGTTTCGTCGTCTTGCTCGTTCTCAGCATCGTCAAGATCATCCCGAGGACGAAGATCGAGATTCCCTACCATCTCTGGCGCTACACCCACCGCCTCATCGGCTTGCTCTTCGTCCTGGTCGCCTTCCATCAGATGTTCATCAAGCGTCCCTATGACGGCACCGCGCTGCTGGCGGTTTATCTCAATGCCTTCGCCGCGCTCGGCATCCTGAGCTATGCCTACACGCAGCTTCTGCCGTGGCTCAGAACACGCGGCTACGAAGTTTTCGAGGTGGTGAGGGAGGAGGGCGCGACGGTGATTGCGGCGCGGCCGTTGGGGCGTCGGCTCCGTGCGAAGCCGGGGCAGTTCGGCTTCCTGCGCGTGATGAAGCCAGGCCTGCGCGAGCCGCATCCGTTTACGATCGCCGGCATCGACGCTGACGGCATCCTGCGCTTCGCGATCAAGCCGCTGGGTGACTATACGCGGGCGCTGCGCGATGGTGTCGCGGTCGGTGACCGGCTGAAGCTCGAAGGTGGCTATGGCCGCTTCAACCATCGCCGCGGCGGCAAGAAGCAGATCTGGCTTGCCGGCGGCATCGGCGTCACGCCGTTTCTGGCAATGGCCAGGCACCTGAAGGGCGATGAAGGCCAGGAGATCCATATGGTCTATTGCGTGCGCGACCGTCGCGAGGCGATCGGTCTCGAAACCTTCGAGGGGCAGGCGCAGAAGCTCGGAAACTTCAGTTTTGTCCTGCACGATTCTTCCGTGGACGGGCGCTTGGACGCTGCCAAGCTGGCGACCGGAAGCGCGATCGATCCGGCGGAGGCCGACCTTTGGTTCTGCGGTCCGCCGCCGCTGAGGGAGGCAATCGTCAAAGGCTTGAAAGATCTTGGCAAGAGGCCGCGTCGGGTCGAATTCGAGCGATTTCAGTTTCGATAACAGCAGATTTCATTAGCGACTTTTTGATTGAGGAGAGGGTTTCATGCGTGGTCTGCGGAAAAGGCGGGAGAACGTCTCGCAAGGAGCCGGCCTTGGCGCACGATCATTGGCAGCGTCGGCGATGGCCGTGCTCGCCGTCTCGCTCTGTCCCGCCCTTGCCGAAGCGCGCGACGCCTTCGCTGACGACGCGTTTTCGACCTACAGGGCCAATGTCGATAACGGCAAATACATGTTCAACGCCGCGGGCTGCGGCGCCTGTCATGGTTCCGGCGACGACACGGAACTGCTTTCCGGCGGCATGGAGATGAACACGGCGATCGGCACCTTCTATGCGCCGAACATATCGCCCCACGCCAACGGCATCGGCGGCTGGACCAACGCCCAGTTCTTGAACGCTGTGCTGGTCGGCCTCGACCGGGACGGCAACAATCTCTACCCGGTCATGCCCTATACATCCTATGGCGGGATGAAGCCGGAGGATGCGCTCGACATCAAGGCCTATATCGAGACGCTGCCGCAGTCTGACGCCGCGTCGAAGGAACACGAGATCGCCTTCCCCTTCAGTCGTCAGACGACGATCACGCTGTGGAAGCGCAGCCACTTCACGGTGCCGGGCTATCAGCCCCGCGAAGAGACGCAAGCCGAGCGCGGCCGCTACCTTGTCGAGAACGTCGGCGGTTGCGGCGACTGCCATACGCCGCGCACCACCACCTACGGGCTCGATCTGGAGCGCGCCTACCAGGGTGAAAAGGATCTGACGGGTGCGGTCGCCCCGGACATCAGCAAAGCGAAGATGGCGGGGCTTGCTTCGCCCGATGCGTTCACCAGGGGCCTGATCGACGAGGGCAAGAAACTCTCGGGCGCGCCGGTCAGCGATCCCGGGATGCGACGCATCGCCAAGGGCCTGAGCGTTCTGACGGAGGAAGACCGCCGGGCGATCTACGCCTTCCTCTCCGATCGTGAGGTGAAGGCACCGGCGCCGGTGGCGCAATCTGTAACCGCCGTCTGCAAGGAAAATACCGCCGCGGAAGCGCTCGGCGGCGACAATGCGGTTCTGGCACAGCAGGCGGATGCCTTCATCGGCAAATATTGCCGTAACTGCCACGGGCCGGGCGAAAGTTCGCAGGGGAGCTACCCTGCCGGCGACCTCGCCTCGATCGGCGCGGATGCCAATTTCGTGGCGCCGGGCGACGCATCGAAGTCACGCCTCTACACGACCGTCGTTAGCGGCCGCATGCCGCTTGGCAAGCGGCCCTCGGCCGAAGAGATCAAGGTGCTGGAGGACTGGATCAATTCCCTCAGCGAGAAGAGCCTGCCGCAAACGGCGGCGGCCAAGCCCGACCGTTCCCGCCCGATGCTGAGCTATGTCCAGTTCGTCGAGGCGGCGCTGAAGGACATCGGCAAGGTCAACGAACTCGACCGTCCGTTCATGCGCTATTTTTCCTACCGCGACCAGTATAACGGCATGATGGGTTGCGAGGACGACCAGACCTTCATGAAGCGCATGGACGTGCTTGCCGGCGGCTTCAAGAAACTGCTGAATTCACTCTCCTACGGTCCGAAACTGGTCGTGCCAACCGAAGTCGATGGCACCAATGGGTTGCTCGTGCGTGTCGATCTGCGCGAGCTGCAATGGGAAACCGCGGACTACGACTTCCTGATCAAGCGCTATTTCTACGGTGTCGACCCTGAGAGCGATGCGTCGTTGGCCGCACTTTCCAAGGAGACGGCGACGCAATTGCCGATCATGCGGATCGACTGGTTCATGAGCAATGGCGCACGGCCGGAGATCTACAACCGGCTGATGCGGCTGCCGACTGAGATCAGCGAACTCGAAAAGCGCTTCAAGATCGACGTGGCCGACAACATTCGCCGGCGCAACGTCCTGCGCGCCGGTTTCGCCGATGGTTCGTCGGGCGTTTCCGACCACAACCGCATGCTGGAGCGGCACGATATGCCGTTCGGCGGCTACTACTGGAAGTCCTATGATTTCGGCGGCGACCTGGGCAAGCAGGTGCTGAAGCGCTTCCCGCACGGGCCGAAGGAACTCGCTCCGCTCGACGCCGGTTTGGTGCCGTTCGAACACGACGGCGGCGAAATGATCTTCTCGCTCCCGAACGGTCTGCAGGGCTACTACCTCTCCACCTCCGCGGGCAAGCAGCTCGATGTTGGCCCCACGACCATCGTGTCGTTTCGCAAGCGCCCGATCGGCAAGGGCGTTGAGATCATCAATGCGCGTTCCTGCGTCGATTGCCACGCCGACGGCATTCTATCGAAGCGCGATCAGTTGCGTGACCATATCGAGACATCGACGCTCTTCAGCAAGGACCAGCAGGACGTGCTGCTCGCCATGTATGTGAAGCAGGAGGAATTGGACGAGGCCTATCGGAACGACCGCGAGCGCTTCGTCAATGCGCTGAAGGCGCTGGGTGTCACCGAGCCGACGCCGGATGGCGGTCTCCAGAGCAAGCACGCGCCAGGCGATGCAGAGATCATCACCTACTTCGCGGACAAATACGAAGACGAGCTCGACTTTGACGGTTTGGCGGCCGAGTTCGACATGACGCCGAAGCAATTCTCCGATGCGATCAAGCGCGTGACGAATACGGATGTTCTGCGCCTGGGGTTGGACTGGGTAACGACGCTCGAAGCAGGCGGAACGATCCCGCGCAACGAGGTCGAACAGCAATATGCCTTGCTGCTGGAACCCTTGCTGCAGCGTCGCCCGCTGGATACCGCAGCGATCGTCGTTGCCGGTTCCGAGCAACCGGTGGATGCCAAGACGCAATCGATCGTGGCTGCCGTGCCCGAGTATCGCAAGGAGGATGCGGCGGCTGGCAACAAGCTCGCGCTCGCGCTCAACGTGAAGTCGACGACGGCGAAAGTTGGCGATCAGCTTTCTTTCGAACTTAGCGCCAACCAAGCCTGCGAGTTGCAGATCCTCTATGTCGAGGAGAATGGCAATGTCGAGGTCATCCCGGATGTGATGATCGGCAACATCACGCTGCAGCCGGGCGAACGGCGCCTTATCCCGCAGCCGGGGACGGGCACGCTGACGTTCGACACCCCCGCGCCATCCGAGTCGATGTTGGCCTTCTGCCGTGTCGGCGGGCTTGGCGATCAGAGGCTCACCGTGGAGAAGGCGCGGGACTACGTGGCGAAGTCGAGGCTGCCACCGACAAGGGGGCTGGCAATCAACCTGGCCAAACAGGCCCAGGGCGATGCTGGGGCCAGCAGCGTTCAGATGGTGACCTTCGAGATCAGGAACTGACGAGCGAACGATGGCAAAGGTGATCCGGTCTCTTATTCTCGCGTCGGCAATGGTGCTGCCAGTCGCCGCGCCCGCGATGGCCTGCGACGGCCTTCGCCAGGCGTCCGAAGCGCTGAACCGCGGCGACGAGGCGGCCGCGCGTGCTGCCGCTGCTCCGGAGAGGGTGGCGGGATGCTCGCCAACCGAGATCGCGCTGACGCGTCGCGTCGTGGCGCTGGCGACCTTCAACCGTGTCGCGGCTGCCGTGGGGCAGGGCGCCAAGCTCGAAAGCTTCGAAGGCGATCTGACGACAGCGAGCAGAGACGCCGGCGGCCCGTGGCAGATCCTCGATGCGCTCGGCGACATTAGCCGGGAGCGCCGGGACTATGAGGCGGCAGCGACCTATTATCAGCAGGCGCTGGAGGATACCGCGAACGAAGAACTGACGCCCGATTGGATGGCGCCGGACAAGGACTACATTCTGCGGCTGGACAGGCTGGCCTCGGAAATGCGGCTTGCGGCAACCAAGCCCGTCAGGCTTGCCGCGCGCGGCGCCTGCAAGTTTTCCTATCGCGGCATCTCGATCAAGAAGAAGGCCACACCGGTGCGCTACGTCTTCGGCACCGCCGAATTCACGCCGGAGGGGCTGCAGTCGGCAAAGGACCTCTTCGAATGCCTGAAGTCGGCGAAACCGCCGACAATCACCCTGATTGGCCATACCGATCCGGTTGGCACGACCGAGGCGAACAAGGCATTGTCCATCGCCCGCGCCGAGGCCTTGGCGCATTACCTTGTGGATGCCGGATATCCGGGTACTTGGACAGCCGTCGGCAAGGGCGAGGAAGAGCCGTTCAAGCCGGATGACCCGAGCGCCTACGACGAGGCGATGCTGCACCAGCTCGACCGGCGGGTGGAAGTGGACGTGGGGAACTAGTTGTGTTGCACAGAATCCTGCTTTCGACAGTCCTGTTCGTCCTGCCCGTGCCCCCCGTCCTCGCGGCCACGTCGGCGCTGGTCGTCGGGGTGGATGCCTATCCGCATGAAGTGAGCCTCGACGGCGCAGTGAAGGATGCACGCGATGTCGCGCAGGCGCTAAAGGCGGCCAATGTCGACACGATACGGCAGTTCATCAATGAGCAGGCGACGAAGGACGCCATCCGCTCCGCCTGGACCGAACTGGTCGCCGGCGCAGCCCGCGGCGATACGATCGTCTTCACCTATGCCGGGCACGGCGCGCAGATGCCGGAGTTGATTGCGGGCAGCGAAGAAGACGGTCTGGACGAGTTCCTGGAACTACCCGGCTTCGACAGGAGCCGCGCGGAAGAAACCAGCAAGGAGATCATTGTCGACAACGAGCTGAACGCCTGGTTCGCGGAAGCGGAGGCTAAAGGCATTCAGGTTCTGTTCCTTTCCGACAGTTGCTTTTCCGGCGGCATGAACCGTTCCATTTCCGGTAAAACGCGGCTTGCGCCGATCGTGCGTGCGAAGGTGCCGCCGCCGTCCGAAGAGGCGCTCAGGGGCGCGAAGGTGAACGATGGGGACCTGTCTCGGGTGACGGTCCTGGCTGCGTCGCTCGAAAGCCAGCCGACGCCGGAGGTGGTGATCGGCGGCGAGCCGCGCGGCGCCCTGAGCTGGAGCTTTGCCCGCGCCATAGAGGGGGCTGCGGATCGTGACGGTGATGGCCGGATCTCGCGCATCGAGCTCGAGGATTATGTCTTCTCCAACGTCAAGCTTCAGTCGGAAGCGCTGCAGGTGCCGAATTTCACGCCGCAAGTGCCGCGCTCCGACAAGGAGATTGTTCTGTCCCTGCCGCGAAGCGCGACCATCGGCGCGGGCGCGACCGGCGATGCCGGAGCGAAATTGAAGTCGCCGCGTGAAATGGGCTGGACGGGGAAACTGGCGCTGAGCGTCACCGCTACAGCGCCGCCGCTCAACAATCTCGGCGGCAGCGGCGTACCCTATCGCTGGGATGCGGCCACCGGCGTATTCTACACGCCGAACGGCGATGTCGCCGGCGAACATATCACGTCCAACATGCTCCAGGGCGCCGTCGACAAGTATATCCTGGTCGATTTCCTGAAGGCCCTGGCGACGCAGAGCCCCGGCAGCGTTTCGCTCACGCCGTTGAAGGACATCTACGCGGCAGGCGACAGGCTGAATTTCAAGGCGGCGCAGGGCGACTACGCCAACATGCTGGTTTTCAATCTGGCGAATACCGGCGAAGCACAGCTTCTCGACGCGCAGATTGCCGGCAGTGGCAGCCACGCGTTTCAGCTTCAGGGCCTGGAGGTGGTGAAACCCTTCGGCGCCGATCACCTCGTCGTCATATCGACGAATGCGCCGATCGACGCCATCGTGGCGGCTTTCTCCAATTCGAAGCTCGATCCCGCAGCACTTCTACGCCTTCTTGAGGCGCGGTTGGGGGGCAGTGAAAGCACGATCGCCATCCAACCGCTTTACACCAGGGACCGGGGCCAATGAGCACGCGTGGCAAGTCCTGGTGTACCGCGCTTTCTGTGGTGACATGTCTCGCCTTGCATGCGGCTCCGGCCGTGGCCGGCGACCGCGCCTTGCTCATCGGTGTCGGAAGCTATCCGAACCTCTCGCCTAAGTTCGCGCTGCAAGGTCCGAAGAACGATCTCGTGGCAATGCAGGGCCTGCTGACGGGAAAACTTGGTTTCGATCCGTCCTCGATCCGCATTTTGAAGGACGAGCAGGCGACGCGAGCAGAAATACTCTCGTCCTTGAACACGTGGCTTGGCGAAGCCACCGGTCCCGGCGATCGCGTCTACATCTACTTTTCCGGCCACGGCCTTCAGGTGACGGACGGGGATGGCGACGAGGAGGATGGACTGGACGAGGCACTGGCGCCCGTCGATATCGTCTCCGGTGAAACGGACTGGCAAGGCGCGATCCTCGACGATGAGATCGACCGGATCCTGGAGCGATTGCAGGGGCGGGCGGTAACGATGGTGATCGACGCCTGCCATTCCGGCACGATCTCGCCTTCGCTCTCCGCTGACGTCTCATCGGGCATCGAGGGCGCTCGTTTCCTACCGCGCCCCCACGCCAAACCGGTTGAGCAGGCATCGACCCGCGGCCTCAGGATCGACCTTGCCGTAGTCGATAAGCCGAAGCTGGTGGAAGCGGGCGTGACCGCCTGGAGCGCGGCTGCCCCCTATCAGGTGGCCTGGGACGATGTGCGGCTTCCCGTCGAGGATCGGCACGGCGTGTTCACCGCGGCTTTCGTCGCTGGCCAGACCGGCAATGCGGCGGACGCCAACGGCAACGGCTTGACGAGCAACGCCGAACTGCTCGAATTCGCAAAGGCGCAGTCGACCGCCTACTGCTCCTCACAAGAAAAATGCGGCAATCTCGACCCGCAATTGGAAAGCAAGGCGCAGACGCTTGGCGATAGTGCAATCACACCTGAAAAGCTCGGTGCGGGTGGCAACGGGCAGGGGACTTACCAGCAATCAAGCGCTCCAAGTGGGACGCCGACGACCTATCAGGACTCCGATGCGGTCAACGCCGTCGGTGACATCATCGGCAAGACCGAGACCGGCGAAGTGAAACTCGCCATAGACCGACCCACGACCATGAAGGCCGGCGACGTTTTCAAGCTGACCGTCACCAGCCGAACCAGCGGCGACCTGCTGCTCTTCGACGTGAACAGCCAGGGCAAGGCCACGCAGATCTTCCCGAACGAGTTCGCGCAGAAGATCACGCCGCTTGCGCCAGACGTGCCGCTGACATTGCCTGACGACTACTATGGCTTTGATTTCGAAGCGTCGGGTGAGGGCGAGAGTGCCTTCATTGCACTCGTGGTCAGCGATGCCGTCAATTTGAGCGACGTCGCGCCGAAATCCCGTGGGCTGAAGGTTGAGCTGAATACCCGGGAGACCTTGAGCGACATCGTCGCGCGGCTACAGAAGACCTGGGCCGATGATCTTGACAGGCGTAGTATCCGCTGGTCCGTCGGCACTTTGCGCTATCGCGTTGAATAGGACCGAGCCAAGCAATCCGAATAGAAAAAGCCCGCCTCGATGAGACGGGCTTCCTTGTGAAGGTGTCTGCCGATCCTAGTGCAGGATCTGGCTGAGGAAGAGCTTGGTGCGCTCGTGCTGCGGATTGTCGAAGAACTCGGCCGGCGAGTTCTGCTCGACGATCTGGCCCTGGTCCATAAAGATCACGCGGTTGGCGACCTGGCGGGCAAAGCCCATTTCGTGGGTCACGCAGAGCATGGTCATGCCTTCCTCGGCGAGGCCGACCATCGTGTCGAGCACTTCCTTGATCATTTCCGGGTCGAGCGCCGAAGTCGGCTCGTCGAACAGCATTATCTTCGGATTCATGCACAGCGAGCGGGCGATCGCCACGCGCTGCTGCTGACCGCCGGAGAGCTGGCCCGGATATTTGTTCGCCTGTTCCGGGATCTTGACGCGCTTCAGGAAGTGCATCGCGATTTCTTCCGCCTGCTTCTTCGGCATCTTGCGCACCCAGATCGGCGCAAGCGTGCAGTTTTCGAGGATCGTCAGGTGCGGGAAGAGGTTGAAGTGCTGGAACACCATGCCGACTTCGCGGCGCACTTCGTCGATCTTCTTGAGGTCGTTGGTCAGCTCGATACCGTCAACGACGATCTTGCCCTTCTGGTGCTCTTCGAGGCGATTGATGCAGCGGATCATCGTCGACTTGCCGGAGCCCGACGGGCCGGCAATGACAATGCGCTCGCCTTTCATAACCTTCAGGTTGATGTCACGAAGGACGTGGAAGTCCCCGTACCACTTGTTCATTCCAGTGATTTCAACCGCGACATCGGTTGCGGAAACAGTCATTTTGGAAGCAGTGGCTGCGTTTGCCATGCGATCCTCCCCTCTTTTTATCGTTTATGGGCCGTGTCGAGCACGCGTTCCATGAAGCCTGAATAGCGCGACATACCGAAGCAGAAAAGCCAGAATATGAAGCCAGCGAAAATAAGGCCAGAGATCGGCGTGACCGAAGAGGCCCAGTTGGCATCGGTGAAGTTGAAGCGAACGATGCCGAGCAGATCGAACATGCCGATGATCGAAACCAGCGACGTATCCTTGAACAGGCCGATGAAGGTATTGACGATACCCGGGATCACCAGCTTCAGCGCCTGCGGCAGCACGATGAGGTTCATCTTTTGCCAGAAGCTGAGACCAAGCGAATCCGCTCCTTCATACTGCCCCTTCGGAATGGCCTGGAGACCGCCGCGCACCACTTCGGCCATGTAGGCCGAGGCAAAGAGCGACACGCCGATCAGCGCACGGAGGAACTTGTCGAAGGTGACACCCTGCGGCAGGAACAAGGGCAGCATGACGCTGGCCATGAACAGGACGGTGATCAGCGGAATGCCGCGCACCAGCTCGATGAAAGCGGTGCAGAGCATCTTGATCACGGGCATGTGTGATCGCCGGCCAAGTGCTAGCAGGATGCCGAGCGGCAACGACACGGCGATGCCGACGAAAGAGAGAATGAGCGTCACCATCAGGCCGCCCCAGAGCGGCGTCTCGACGAATGTCAGCCCAAACCAGCCGCCCGGAAGCAGGATCAAGGAGATGAGCGGCAGAACGGCGAAAAGCAGGATGGCGTTGATGCCCTTGTAAGGGACCTTCGGTATCGCCATCGGCACGAGGAAAAGAATGAAGAGGATGCCGACCAGCGTCGGTCTCCAGCGTTCATCGAGCGGGTAGCGGCCGTAGACGAACTGGTCGAGCTTCGCGTTGACGAAGGCCCAGCAAGCACCGCTCCAGCCTTCCGGCTGCGAGCCGCCCTGTGCAACCGTGGCGCAGACGCCACGGCCGCCGCCGGTCCAGGCGGCGTCAAGGAACAGCCACTGGATTGCAGGCGGCAGGAACCACGCGAGCGCAAGCGCGCCGATGATGGTAAGCACCGTATCCTTCGGCGTGGCGAAAAGGTTCTCGCGCAGCCAGTGGACGACGCCGCCTTCTGCGATCGGCGGTGCTGAAGCCTCGATCATCGAGGCGCGGACGAAAGTTGCCTGGGGTGTGTTCATGGTCTTATCTCTCCACCAGGGCCATTCGAGCATTGAACCAGTTCATGAACAGCGACGTCGCGAGGCTCAGCGACAGGTATACGACGATCCAGATTGAAACGATCTCGATCGACTGCCCCGTCTGGTTGAGGATCGTGCCGCCGACGGCCACGAGATCGGCGTAGCCGATGGCTACGGCGAGCGACGAGTTCTTGGTCAGGTTCAGATACTGGCTGGTAAGCGGTGGAATGATGATTCTCAGCGCCTGCGGAACCACCACGAGGCGCGTCGTCAGACCCGGGCGGATGCCGAGCGCGTGCGCGGCCTCCGTCTGCCCCTTGGACACGCCGCGAATGCCGGCGCGCACGATTTCCGCGATGAAGGCTGCGGTGTAGAACGAGAGCGCCAGGAACAGCGACAGGAATTCTGGCCCGATGACCGAGCCGCCGGTGAGGTTGAACTTGCCGGCGACAGGGACGTCGAAGGTGATCGGCGATCCCGTGGCAAGGAACGTCAGCAACGGCAGGCCGATGATCAGACCGAGAGCCGTCCAAAGAACCGGGAAGCGCTGTCCGGTGGCCTCCTGCTTCTTGCGCGCATACCGCGCCACGAAGAAGCTGGCGACGATCGCGATGACGAGGGCAAGAACCGTGTACAGCGAGCCGTCGCCAAAGATCGGTTTGGGAAAGGCAAGGCCGCGGTTGTTGAGGAACATGTTGAGCGGCAGTGCCGCCGATTCGCGCGGCTGCGGCAGGATCGCCAGAACGCCGCTGTACCAGAAGAAGATGACGAGCAGCGGCGGGATATTGCGGAAGATCTCGACATAGGCGAGCGACAGCTTGGCGATCAGCCAGTTGTGCGACAGCCGGCCGATGCCGACCGCAAAGCCGATGATGGTGGCGGTGAAAATACCGCAGACAGCGACCAGCAGCGTGTTGAGCAGACCAACGACAAGCGCGCGCTGATAGGTCGAATCGCTGGTAAAGGTGATCAGCGACTGTCCGACGTCGAAGCCGGCGCGCCCATTCAGGAAGCCGTAACCGGAAGCGATATTCGCCCGTTTGAGGTTCTCGATCGTATTGTCGGCGATCCAATAGACGAAGGCCGCGAGAACGACGAGGGTGAGTACCTGATAGAAGATCCCGCGCACTTGCGGGTCGTTGATGATCGACCCCGACGGTTTGCTTTTCTCAGGCGTAGTTGTGACGCCAATCGCCATGCAATGCCTCTTTCCCCTTTGTCACCCTTTGGGTGTTTTTATCGTTGGATGGGGAAGCGGTGACCCGCTTCCCCAGTCTCGGATAATCGCTTAGCGGACCGGCGGGGCGTACTGGATGCCGCCCTTGCTCCACAATGCGTTCAGGCCACGCTCGATCTTGAGCGGGCTGCCGGCGCCGATGTTGCGATCGAAGACTTCGCCGTAGTTGCCGACGGCCTTGATGATGTTCACGGCCCATTCGTTGGTGAGGCCGAGGTCAGTGCCGATCTTGCTGTCAGCTTCGACGCCGAGGAAGCGCTGAACGTCCGGGTTGGCGGACTTCTTCATTTCTTCGACGTTAGCCTGGGTGATGCCGAAATCTTCGGCCTGGATCAGCGCGTAGTGAACCCAGCTGACGATATCGAACCACTGGTCGTCACCTTGGCGTACGGCCGGACCGAGCGGCTCCTTCGAGATGATTTCCGGCAGGATCATGTGATCGTCGGGCTTCGACAGCGTCAGACGCAGCGAATAGAGGCCCGACTGGTCGGTCGTGTAGACGTCGCAACGGCCGGCGTCATAGGCGGCGTTCACTTCTTCGAGCTTTTCGAAGACCACCGGATTGTACTGCAGGTTGTTGGACTTGAAGTAGTCGGCAAGGTTGAGTTCGGTGGTGGTACCGGTCTGCACGCAGACGGCTGCGCCCGAAAGCTCGAGGGCCGATTTGACGTTCAGGCTCTTGCGAACCATGAAGCCCTGGCCGTCATAGTAGTTGACCGGGCGGAAGTTGAAGCCGAGCGCGGTGTCGCGGTTGATCGTCCAGGTGGTGTTACGCGCAAGGACATCGACCTCGCCGGACTGCAGCGCCGGGAAGCGTTCCTTGGCGGAGGTGGGCGTGTACTTCACCTTGCTGGCATCCGCGAAGATCGCGGCGGCGATTGCCTTGCAGTAGTCGACGTCGAAACCGCTCCAGTTGCCCGAGGCATCCGGGGCAGCAAAGCCGGCGAGACCGGTGTTCACGCCGCATTGGACAAAGCCCTTGGCCTTCACGTCATCAAGGGTAGCGCCCGAAGCCGCCTGTGTGCCAATCCCCATGACAGCGGCGCCAACGAGAGCTGTCAGAATTCTTTTTGCCATTTTTAGAACCTTTTTCTGTTGTCGTTAGTTCCCGTCTGCACCGGCGCGTCTCCTGGCGCGTGCAGCCTCCGCCACCCTCCTGGCGCGAGTACCGGCTATCTCATGCTCAAATTCCATGAGGGTCAAGAGAGGTCGCCGATTTTCTGGTTTTGCATGTGAAAAACCCGAAACAAGCCAGAAAGTTAGGCAGTTTTCAGGGAGGATGAGCAGACCCTGGGCGAAAAATCGCCAAATGCCGGCCTGTGACGGCCAAAACGACACTTCATGATTTTTGCCACTTGACCGCGGTTGTGGCTCATTCGAAGAGTTTCTCTTTCGAAATCAGAAGCGGAACATGCAATGGCAGACAGCGGCAATGTGAATGGCAAGGCGGGCATCAACACCCGTCTCGCTCATAGCGGCAACAATCCCTCCGACTATTTCGGCTTCGTCAACCCGCCCGTGGTACATGCCTCCACCGTGTTGTTTCCGAATGCGAAGTCGATGGAAATGCGCGCGCAGAAATACACCTACGGCACGCGCGGAACGCCGACCACGGATGCGCTTTGCGACGCGATCAACGAACTTGAAGGTTCCGCCGGGACGATTCTCGTACCCTCGGGCTTGGCCGCCGTAACGGTGCCGTTCCTTGCCTATCTCTCGGCAGGCGATCACGCGCTGATCGTCGATTCGGTCTATTTCCCCACGCGCCACTTCTGCGACACGATGCTGAAGCGTCTTGGCGTCACCGTCGAATACTACGATCCGATGATCGGTGCCGGGATCGAAAACCTGATCCGCCCGAACACGCGCCTGGTGCATACCGAAGCGCCGGGTTCGAACACGTTCGAGATGCAGGACATTCGCGCCATTGCAGACGCTGCCCATCGCCATGGCTGCGTCGTCACCATGGACAACACCTGGGCGACGCCGGTTTACTTCAGGCCGCTCGATCACGGCGTCGATGTGTCGATCCATGCGTCCACCAAGTATCCGTCCGGTCATTCAGATGTTCTCCTGGGTACGGTGTCGGCGAACGCCGCCCACTGGCCGGAGTTGACGGAAGCGATGGTGACGCTTGGTGTCTGCGTTTCGCCCGACGACAGCTACCAAATCCTGCGTGGCCTCAGAACCATGGGCATTCGCCTCGAACGCCATCAGGAAAGTGCCCTGGCGTTGGCGCAGTGGCTCGAAACGCGGGACGAGGTCGCCCGCGTTCTGCATCCGGCACTGCCGAGCTTCCCTGGCCACGAACTCTGGAAGCGCGACTTTACCGGCGCAAGCGGCATCTTCTCCTTTGTGCTGAAGGCGGAAAATTCGGATCGTTTCAAGGCCAAGGCGCACGCCTTCCTCGATGCGCTGAAACTCTTCGGGCTTGGCTATTCCTGGGGCGGCTTCGAGAGCCTCGCGCTCCATGTCAGCCTGTCGGACCGCAAGGTGGCGCTGGCGCCGACAGAAGGTCCGGTCATCCGCCTGCAGATTGGGCTTGAGGACGTGCCGGATATCCGTCGCGACATCGAAGCCGGATTGGCCGCGGCCAACGCCGTTTGACGGCCTGAGGCGCCGCGTTCATTCGCGGCGCCTCGTCACCACCGACTATGGAATCTGCGTGTTGCCCAGTCGCCTGTCCGCAGTCAGCGCTGGGCGCCGTAGCCGTAGAGCCAGTCAAGGTCGGCTGCGAGCGCGTCCGGTCCCTTGAGTTTCAGGACGATGTCGCGGCCGAGGCGTAGCGGCCCACGGGCGTGGTAGGCGAAATGATTGAACGCCGCACGGCGCCGGACCCGGGCGATGCGTGGTCGGCGCCTCGCTTCGAATGCAGCTAGCGCCTTCGGGATATCGATGCCGGTCGCCAGGCAGTCGGAAAGCTCGAAGGCGTCCTCGATCGCCATGGCCGCGCCCTGCGCTGCAAAGGGCGTCATCGCATGGGCCGCATCGCCGATCAGCACGGTCTTTCGCCCGTCTTGCCAGGCCCCGTCGTCGACTGTGCACAATGGCCAGTAGGTGGGGGCGGCAGCCTTTTCGAGCAGCGAGCGGATGCCCGGATTCCAGCCCGAGAAGGCATTCAGACAATCCTGACGCCGCTTGTCCGAATCCTTGCCGACCCAGACGGCGTCGGTCTCCTTGCCCTCGATGATCGCGACGAGATTGAAACCGTCAACTTCCCGCAACGGATAGGCGACGAGATGGGCGCGAGGGCCGAGGAACGCCGTGACCTGGTTCGGCTTGAGAAGGCCGGCGGCCGTGTTGCGGGCGAGCGTCATGCGCCAGGCAACGTTGCCTGAAAAGCGTACGCGACCAGCACCGGGGACGCCGTTGCGCAACTGCGACCAGATCCCGTCGGCGCCGACGATGATGTCCGGGCGGCGCCCCGTCAGTGTTATGATCGTCTGCTCATCAGGATTGTCGATATGGCAGCCGAGTTGCAGGCGGCAGCGCGGTTCTGCCTCCACGGCGGCAAGCAGGACTTTCTGCAGGCTCGCGCGGTGCATGACGGCGTAGGGCGCGTGCCAGCGGCGACGCGCGAAAGCGCCCGCCGATACGCTGGCAAGAGGGCTCAAGGATACGCCGTCAACCAGGCCGATGTGCTCGGGCTCGCTCCAGTAGGCTTCGAGTTCCGCAAGCAGGC
The DNA here is from genome assembly GCF_037120565.1 of Ensifer sp. CCNWLY38. NCBI lineage: Bacteria > Pseudomonadati > Pseudomonadota > Alphaproteobacteria > Hyphomicrobiales > Rhizobiaceae > Ensifer > Ensifer sp. CCNWLY38. The sequence continues at coordinate 177,569 of NZ_JBBBBO010000010.1, read as the reverse complement.
CGAGCTCGATGAGGATACGTGAGGCGTTCGGCGACAATTGCAGGCCGGCGCCGACCTCGGTCAGCGCCGTTGCCCGTTCAATGATGTCGACTTCGAAGCCTCGGCGGGCGAGGCAAAGCGCAGCGGTAAGCCCGCCGATGCCGGCGCCGATGATCGCGACAGGGCGCGACATCGTGGCCTATCAGGCGGCTTTGTGGGCGAAGAGGCAGCCCGGCGGGTTGGTTTCCGTCGCCTTCAGCTTCGGATTGTAGCGATAGAGCGTGGAGCAGTAGGAGCAGACCTTCTCGTTGTCGTCGCCCATATCGATGAAGATGTGCGGGTGATCGTACGGAATGGACGCGCCGGTGCACATGAATTCCTTGACGCCGATTTCGATTGCCTGATGTCCGCCGTCGTTTTGGAAGTGCGGGATGCTGTGGCCGGCCATGTCATGCTCCGATGAATGCAAGTCTCTAAAGTTGGCGGCACCATAGTGAGCTTTGCTGCAAAAGTGTAGCGGCAAACACGCCGCAGCTGTGGTTTTTGCCAGGGCGGGGTTTCACTCGTCAGAGCGACGAACTAGGTTGCGCCGGATCGATACCTCCCAGGATGATAAAGATGGATCTCACTCCGCCGCCGTTTTCCCGCTTTACCCATGAAGGCCTGGAGATCGCCTTCTTCGACGAAGGTGATCCAGCCGGCGCGCCCATTCTCCTCATTCATGGTTTTGCATCGAGCGCCAACGTCAACTGGGTTTTCCCGGGCTGGCTGAAGACGCTGGGCGACGCCGGCTACCGTGTGATCGCGCTCGACAACCGTGGGCATGGCAAAAGCAGTAAACCCTACGATCCAGTGCTTTATCATCCGCAGCAGATGGCGGGCGACGCCGTTGCGCTTTTGGGTCATCTCGGCATCGCCGAAGCGCATGTGATGGGCTATTCGATGGGCGCACGTATCTCGGCCTTCCTGGCACTCGCCCATCCCGACCGCGTCCGCTCGCTGGTCTTTGGCGGGCTCGGCATCGGCATGGTGACGGGGGTAGGGGATTGGGACCCGATTGCAGATGCCTTGTCGGCGCCGTCTCTGGATGTCGTGACGCATGCACGCGGCCGCATGTTCCGCGCCTTTGCCGACCAGACCAAAAGCGACAGGCAGGCGCTTGCGGCCTGCATCTCGACGTCTCGCGACCTGCTGACGGCTGAGGACATGGGACGCATCGACGTGCCGACCCTGATCGGTGTCGGGACCAAGGACGACATTGCCGGCTCACCGCAGGAGCTAGCGGAGTTGATGCCCAACGCGCGTGCGCTTGATATTCCGGGCAGGGATCATATGCTCGCCGTGGGTGACCGGGTTTTCAAGAAGGCCGTGGTCGAATTCCTCGAGGAAGTGGGGCGCGCCTAGACTGCCGAACGAGACGGAACGCGGGAAGCACCGCACGCTTGCCCGCTTCCGAGCCGTTCGACCGAGGGTGGAACTGAGGCCGGGCCATTTAAGTCATACCGGATTTCCCCTATAGTGACTGTAGGACGGACAGGAAGGAGAGCGACGATGGTCGCCAAGACCGAACTTCGCCAGACGGAAGCTTTGAAGGTGATGGACCCGATCTGGAACAGCCTGCGTGAGGAGGCCCGCGTGGCAGCCGAGCAGGACCCGATGCTTGCGGCCTTCCTCTATTCGACGGTGGTCAATCAGCACTCGCTCGAAGAAAGCGTCATCTATCGCATCTGCGAAAGGCTCGATCATCCCGATCTTCAGGCGAACCTCTTGCGACAGACCTTCTCGGAGATGCAGGAGGATTGGCCGGAATGGGGCACCATTCTGCGTGTCGACATCCAGGCCGTCTATGACCGCGATCCCGCCTGCACCCGTTTCATCGAGCCAGTACTCTACTTCAAGGGCTTCCATGCCATCCAGACGCACCGCCTGGCCCATTGGCTGCTGAAGCGCGGCCGCAAGGATTTCGCGTTCTATCTGCAGAGCCGCGCGTCGAGCGTTTTCCAGACGGACATCAATCCCGCTGCCCGCATCGGGCGCGGCATCTTCCTTGATCACGCCACCGGTCTTGTCGTCGGCGAGACGGCGGTGATCGGAGACAATGTCTCCATCCTGCACGGCGTGACGCTCGGTGGCACGGGCAAGGAGGGCAGCGACCGCCATCCGAAGATCGCCGATGGCGTCCTGATCGGCGCCGGCGCCAAGATCCTCGGCAACATCCATATCGGCCATTGCTCGCGGATCGCCGCCGGCTCGGTCGTGTTGAAGCCAGTGCCGCCGAAAACGACGGTCGCAGGCGTGCCGGCGAAGGTGGTGGGCGAGGCCGGTTGCTCCGAGCCGTCGCGTCAGATGGACCAGATCCTGAGCAGCTTCGATATCTGAACATACGGGAACCGTGCGTAAGCCTCTTTCGAGGGGTTTACACCCGGCGATGCAGCGTGCGAGAAGCGCCGCACAGATAAACGGCTACGGAGACGTGTTTTGAAGCCCGAAGAAATCCGCAAGCTTGAAGCCTATTTCAAGCGCACCTTCAACCAGCAGATGGTCGTCAAGGCTCGCCCGAAGAAGGACGAGTCCGCTGAAGTCTATCTCGGTGACGAGTTCCTCGGTGTCGTTTTCCGCGATGAGGAAGATGGCGAGCTTTCCTACAATTTCTCCATGGCAATCCTCGACATCGACCTCTAAGTCTGACGAGGACGTGCGGAGACAATAAACCCCGAAAATCCCCTGAGATTTTCGGGGTTTATTGTTTTTGGTGGGGATTTATGCATTGCGCTGAGCAATTGCTCGCGTCGCTCATCTTGGTTCTTCATCGCGCCGTAAGAATTTTTTTCGCGAGAGCGCATTTCTTCATCAAGTTGTTGCATCCGTTGCGTTTTATTGCGTCGCACACTCGTCTTGACTTTTTGTGCAGTGCACATAAACTGAAGCCTCCAGATCAGGCCGTCACTAAGGAGACACCCGATGTTCAACTTCGACGATGCAAACAAGAAGAGCAAAGAAGCCATTGACGTGGCTGTAAAGAGCTATTCCGCTTGGACCAAGGGTCTCCAGGCTATCGCGACTGAAGCTGCGGACTACTCCAAGAAGTCCTTTGAAGATGGCGTCGCGCACGTCGAGAAGCTGTCGAGCACCAAGAGTGTCGAAGCTGTTTTCGAACTGCAGACCAATTTCATCAAGGCGAGCTACGAAGGCTTCGTCGCCGAGGCAACGAAGATCGGCGAAATGTACGCTGATCTCGCCAAGGACGCTTACAAGCCCTACGAAGCGCCGGTTGCCAAGGCAACGGCAGCAGTGAAGGCGGCCGCTGCCGCCGCCTGATCGCTAAGTACAGAGCAAGTTTCTCAAGGGCCGGTCGCAGCGATTGCGACCGGCCCTTTTATTTTCCCGCTTTAGCTGTGAGCAGCCCGAAGAAAGTTGATCAATCTTGCGCGCGGTCGTGCGATTATGATTGCAGTGCGTTGGTTCGGTCTTAAAATCTGGAAACGAACCATTAGATAAAGGGCAAGCACGCTGCGGCCAAGTTCAGTGGGGTCGCTGCTGTACAAGGAACTGACAAGAATGATCGCCATGCCGGTCCGGATGCAGCAAGGTAGCGATGACGAGGGAAACGGCAACAACCGCAGCACGTCCGTCATCACGCGTACCAAGCCGAAGACCAAAAAGCCGAGTTTGTATCGTGTTCTGCTTTTGAATGACGATTACACGCCGATGGAATTTGTCATCCATATTCTGGAGCGCTTCTTTCAGAAGAACCCGGAAGAGGCGACCCGCATTATGCTTCATGTCCACAATCATGGCGTGGGAGAGTGCGGCGTCTTCACCTATGAGGTCGCCGAAACCAAGGTGACGCAGGTGATGGATTTTGCCCGGCAGCATCAGCATCCGTTGCAATGCGTCATGGAAAAGAAATGAGGAACTAACGTGCCAACATTTTCGCCCAGTCTCGAAAAGGCGCTACACCAGGCACTGACTTTTGCCAACGAGCGCCACCATGAATACGCCACGCTCGAGCATCTGCTTCTGGCATTGATCGATGATGCCGACGCGGCGGCCGTGATGGGCGCCTGCAACGTCAATCTCGAGACGCTGCGCAAGACCGTGACGGATTATGTCGACAACGAGCTTTCCAATCTCGTGACCGGCTACGACGAGGATTCCAAGCCGACGGCGGGATTCCAGCGTGTCATCCAGCGCGCGGTCATCCATGTCCAGTCGTCCGGCCGCGAGGAAGTGACCGGCGCCAATGTGCTGGTTGCCATCTTCGCCGAGCGCGAAAGCCACGCTGCCTATTTCCTGCAGGAGCAGGAAATGACGCGTTACGACGCCGTCAACTTCATTTCACACGGCATCGGCAAGCGCCCCGGCAGCTCCGAGTCCCGGCCGGTACGCGGCGCCGACGATCACGAATCCGAGCAGAAGCCTTCGCGCGACACCGAGGAAACTGGCGCCAAGAAGCAGCAGGACGCGCTCACGGCCTATTGCGTCAACCTCAACGAAAAGGCGAAGTCCGGCAAGATCGACCCGCTGATCGGGCGTCACGCCGAGGTGAACCGCACCATCCAGGTGCTGTGCCGCCGCTCGAAGAACAATCCGCTCTATGTCGGCGACCCCGGCGTCGGCAAGACGGCGATCGCCGAAGGCCTTGCCAAGCGGATCGTCGAAAAGAAGGTACCGGAAGCGCTGCAGGATGCGACGATCTTCTCGCTGGATATGGGCACCTTGCTCGCCGGCACGCGCTATCGCGGTGATTTCGAAGAGCGCCTGAAGCAGGTCGTCAAGGAGCTTGAGGACTATCCGGGCGCCGTGCTCTTCATCGACGAGATCCACACCGTCATCGGCGCTGGAGCCACCTCCGGTGGCGCGATGGATGCGTCCAATCTCCTGAAGCCGGCACTCTCCTCCGGCGCGATCCGTTGCATCGGTTCGACCACCTACAAGGAGTACCGCCAGTTCTTCGAAAAGGACCGGGCACTTGTCCGCCGCTTCCAGAAGATCGACGTGAACGAGCCGACGATTGCCGACGCGATCGAGATCATGAAGGGGCTGAAGCCTTACTTCGAGGAATATCATCACCTGAAGTACTCGAACGAGGCGATCAAGGCCGCGGTTGAGCTTTCGGCCCGCTATATCAACGACCGCAAGCTGCCTGACAAGGCGATCGACGTGATCGACGAATCCGGCGCGGCACAGATGCTGTTGCCCGCAAGCAAGCGCCGCAAACTGATCACCGAGAGGGAGATCGAGGCGACGGTCGCGACGATGGCGCGCATCCCGCCGAAGACCGTTTCGAAGGACGACGAGGCGGTGCTCGCCAACCTTGAAAAGGAACTGCGGTCCGTTGTCTATGGCCAGGACCTGGCGATCGAAGCGCTCGCGTCTTCGATCAAGCTGGCGCGTGCGGGCCTGCGGGAGCCGAACAAGCCGATCGGCTGCTACGTCTTCTCCGGCCCGACCGGCGTCGGCAAGACGGAAGTCGCCAAGCAGCTTGCGACGTCGCTCGGCGTCGAGCTCCTGCGCTTCGACATGTCGGAATACATGGAGCGGCACACGGTTTCGCGTCTGCTCGGTGCACCTCCCGGCTATGTCGGCTTCGACCAGGGCGGCCTGTTGACCGATGGCGTAGACCAGCATCCGCATTGCGTGCTGCTGCTCGACGAGATCGAAAAGGCGCATCCGGACCTGTTCAACATCCTGTTGCAGGTCATGGACCACGGCTCGCTGACCGATCACAACGGCAAGAAGATCGACTTCCGCAACGTCATTCTGATCATGACCACCAATGCCGGCGCATCGGAAATGGCCCGGGCCGCCATCGGCTTCGGTTCTTCCAAGCGTACGGGTGAAGACGAAGAGGCGCTGAACCGCCTGTTCACGCCGGAATTCCGCAACCGTCTGGACGCGGTCATTCCCTTCGCTTCGCTGCCGACCCCGGTTATCCACCAGGTCGTGCAGAAGTTCGTCATGCAGCTGGAGACCCAGCTTGCCGAGCGCAACGTCACCTTCGACCTCGCGCCCGAGGCAATCGCCTGGCTCGCCGAGAAGGGCTATGACGAGAAGATGGGTGCCCGGCCGCTCGCCCGCGTCATCCAGGAAAACGTCAAGAAGCCGCTCGCCGATGAAATCCTCTTCGGCAAGTTGAAGAAGGGCGGCGTCGTCAAGGTGACGATCGGCACCAAGGCCGATGGCACCAAGGGCTTGCTGCTCGATGCGGTTCCGGAAACGACGCCGATCAAGCCGAAGGCGGAGGTTTCCCGCCCGGCGATGAAGGCGACCAAACCGAAGAAGGCTGATGACAAGGAAGAAGTGGGCGCCGAGCCTGCACCGAAGTCCAAACCGAAGAAGGCCGCCGCCAAGGCATCGTCCGATGGCGAGGCCGGGGCAGGCGACGCGGCTCCGAGAAAGGGCCGCACGGTGCCGAAGGTGCCACGCAAGAAATAGGCCCCTGCAAGAGATGTTACGGTGCCGGATGCAAACCATCCGGCACCGTTTTTTTAAGAGCGGGATGAGGAAAAGTGTGCGCGGTTTTTCGCCCGCATCCCGCTCCAATAACCTATATTCGATCACGATGATCTCGGGTCGATTCGACCCAAGATCATCGTGATCGGAATCAAACACAATCCGGAATTGCCAATGGATAGGGAAGAAGACGAGCAATCATCGCTCGCCTGGTTCGCGAAGGGTATGCGCGGCATCTTCAGCCTGCCAGCCTTCATCCTGATGCTGTCCTTCGTCGGCTTCTGTTCACTGACGGCGCAAGCCGGTATCCCAGTGCAGCAGGTCGTCTTCATGGTCGGCATGGTCTGGGCGCTTCCGGCCAAGGTCATTCTTGTCAGTTCGATGATGAGCGGCGCGAACTTGGCGGCGGCTTTCCTGGCGGTTTCGCTGTCGTCCGTCCGGCTGATGCCGATGGTTGCAGCACTCGTCCCGGAACTGCGCACATCGAGAACGCCGACCTGGCTGCTCCTCTTCCTTTCGCACTTCGTCGCGATCACAGCCTGGGTATTCGCAATGGAGAAGGTGCCGAAGGTGCCGCGTGAGCGGCGCGTTGCCTTCTTTGCCGGCTTCGGCATCACGCTCGTTGCGGCGAACATGCTGCTGGTTGCGGTCGTCTACCATTTCGTCGCGGACTTCCCGCCGATCGTTGCCGGCTGCCTGTTCTTCCTGACGCCTGTCTATTTCCTCGCATCGATCTGGCATTCGGCGCGCCACCCCGTCGTCTACGTCGCGCTGCTCTTCGGCCTTGCCGGCGGGCCGCTGTTCTATTGGCTGTTTCCGGAATTCGACATCCTGCTCGCCGGCCTTGTCGGCGGCACGCTCGCCTGGTTGGGCGAGCGCCTCTGGCGCCAGCGCAAGGAGGTGGGCGCATGACGTGGCAGGACGGTTGGTGGGCCTATGCCTTCATCGCGATTGCCGGCTGGCTCGCGACCGACATCTGGCGCTGGCTCGGCGTCGTTGCCGGCAACAAGCTACGGGACGATTCCGAGGCGCTGAACTGGGTGAGGGCGGTCGCGACCGCTCTTGTCGCCGCGGTCATCGCGAAGCTCATTCTTTATCCGACAGGCGTTCTCGAACAATCCCCGCTCTGGCTGCGCGTGGGGTCCGTCACACTTGGGGCGGTCGCTTTCTTTCTGTTCGGACGAAAGCCGGCGATCGGAATAGCGACAGCCATCGCAGCGCTCGCCCTGGGGCTCTGGCTACTCGGCTTTTGATCGCGCACTCTGCAGAGCTGGTCCCGGGAGAAAGCCTTCCGCCGAGCCGTGAAGCCGGCTCGGCGGAGCAACATTTCTGAGGTGGCTTGAAGGCGCGATCAGAGCGCCTGCCGAACCTTTTCGGCATTGGCCGCCAGCACAGCGCCGTCTTCCATCGTGCCGGAATGCGGCTTCAGCGGCACGCCGGCCCGTCGCGGAATGACATGGAAGTGCAGGTGGAAGACCGATTGGCCGGCCGGTGCCTCGTTGAACTGCATGACCGTCACGCCATCGGCCTCGAAGGCCTCTTGCGCCGCGACCGCCAGTTTCTGCACGGTGGCGATCAGCGCTGGCAGCGTCGCCGGATCCGCATCGAGCAAGTTGCGCGAGGGCGTCTTCGGAACGACGAGCAAGTGGCCTTCGGCCTGCGGCATGACATCCATGAACGCGATCGTCGCGTCATCCTCGTAGACGCGGTGCGAGGGAATTTCGCCGCGCAGGATCTTGGCGAAGATGTTGCTGTCGTCGTAGCTCATTGTTCTTCCTCGTGAATTGGCGCGGGCGGACCTGACCGAAAGCCGTTCAGTCGTCTTGCCGCTCACCTTTGCGGAAAGGCCCGTGTTCTGCAAGAATCTCGCCCGTTTCCTCCACATCCCTGCGCTCGCGCTGGAGATAATCGGCGACAGCGCGGGCGAGCCCTGGATGCGTGATGAAATGCGCGGAATGGGTGGTGACGGGCATGTAGCCGCGCGCGAGCTTGTGTTCGCCTTGGGCACCGGCCTCGACCCTCTTCAGTCCCTTGGCGATCGCGAAATCGATCGCCTGGTGATAGCAGATCTCGAAATGGAGGAACGGATGGTCTTCGATGCAGCCCCAGTGCCGGCCATAAAGCGCGTCGCCGCCGATGAAGTTGATTGCGCCTGCGATGTAGCGTCCGTTGCGGCGCGCCATCACCAGCAGGATATCGTCGGCCATGCGCTCGCCAATCAGCGAATAGAAGGCGCGTGTCAGATAGGGCCGGCCCCACTTGCGGCCGCCGGTATCCATGTAGAAGGCGAAGAACTGATCCCAGATCGCTTCGGTCAGATCGCTGCCGGTCAGCCAGTCGATCGAGATGCCGTTTTCGAGCGCAGCCCTGCGTTCTTTCTTGAGTGCCTTGCGCTTGCGTGAGGCAAGGGTCTCCAGGAAGTCGGCGTGCGATCCATAGCCTTCGTTGGTGAAATGGAACTGCTGGTCGGTGCGGTGCAGGAATCCGGCGCGCTCCAGGGCAGGCATTTCGGCTTCCGGCACGAAGGTGACATGCGCCGACGAGACATCGTGTCTGCGCGCAAGCTCCTTCAAGCCTGCGGCGAGCGCATCTTCAACGGCGCTCTGGTTTTCACCCGGCGCCGCAAGCAGCCTCGGTCCGGTGGCTGGCGTGAAGGGAATGGAGCTTTGCAGTTTCGGATAATAGCGCCCGCCGGCCCGCTCGAAAGCGTCGGCCCAGCCATGGTCGAAGACATATTCGCCCTGGCTGTGGTTCTTCAGATAGCAGACAAGGCCGCCGCGCAGATGGCCGTCCGACCCTTCGAGAAGCAGGTGTTGGCCGAGCCAGCCTGTTTTCGCGGTTGCGGATCCGGATTCCTCGAGAGCCGAGAGATAGGCATGCGAGAGGAAGGGATTGTAGACGCCGCCGGGATGTTCCTTCGATGCGCCAGAAAGCACGTTCCAGCGTGCTGCCGGCACATCGGCGAAGGATTGGGCTATGCGGATGGTGACGGCGTCTGACATCAGATCAGGAAACCAGGGCCTCCCGCGGGTCGAAGCCCTCGAAGGTCATCTGATCCGCGTTGGCGAACGTGTAGGCCTCGGCCTGGCGGTCGCGCACGGTCCAGGTGATGATCGTCTTGCCGAGCGTTCGCTCCTTGGTGATGAACGAGTTCGGCAGGTGGCCGTAGTGGTAGGAGATGAAGTCGAGCCCGAGCTGCATGGCTTCCTCGTGCACGAAGAACGTCTCGGGATTGGCGCCTTCCGCAGTGAGGCCGAGCGGGTAGGGCGCGTCGAGCGCCTTCAGGTCCTTGAGCAGCCAGTGATCGAAGCTCATCAGGGCGACGTGTCCCTTGTAGCCTTCGAGCGTCTCCAGCACGGCGGCGGCAAAGCCCTCGTCGTCGCCTTTGCGGCCCTTGAGTTCGATGACCAGCGGTACCTTGCCTGCGACCAGGCGCAGCATCTGCGTCAGCGTCGGCACCTTGTCCTTCGTCCCGCCGATCGCCATCAGGCCGAGCTCGCCGGCGGTGCGCGAGCGCACGTCGCCCTTGATGCCGCAAAGGCGCTGGGTGTCGTCATCATGGAAGACGACCGGGATGCTGTCGGCGGTGTATTGCAGGTCGCACTCGATGGCGAAACCGGCATCAACGGCGCGGGAGAATGCCGAAAGCGTGTTCTCCCACACGTCTCTGTTCATGTCGTGATAGCCGCGATGGGCGATCGGTTGGGCCTTCAGCCAGGAAATGTCAGCCATGGTGCGCACCTTGATCAGGCGATCTCGATGACGGCGTCGATCTCGACGGCGGCATTGAAGGGAAGCGAGGCCATGCCGACGGCGGCGCGGGCATGTTTGCCGGCTTCACCGAGCACGGTGGCCAGCAGATTGGAGGCGCCGTTGATGACGAGGTGCTGCTCGACAAATTCCGGCGTCGAGGCGACGAAACCGTTGATCTTCACCAGACGACGGATGCGTCCGAGGTCGCCGCCGAGCGCGGATTTTGCCTGTGCGAGGATGTTGATCGAGCAGAGTTCGGCGGCGCGTTGCGCGCGGGCGACGTCGACATCCTTGCCGACAATGCCTGTCACGGCGACCTTGCCGTCCTCCATCGGAAGCTGTCCGGAGATGTAGAGCATCGAGCCGCTGATCACGTACGGCACATAGTTCGCGACCGGGGTCGCAGCCTGGGGAAGGGTGACGCCGAGGTCCTTGAGGCGCGTTTCGATCTCTGCGGACATGGAAAGCTCCATTGTTGTCTTTTGTGTTAAAATCCTGCATTCAGGCCGGATCGCGGCGGGCGCCGGCTTTTTCCTGCAAACACCGCCTCGCTTCTGCCGAACGCTTGTTTATAGCATTGCCGGCGAGTCCAATAGGAGGAAACGGATGTTTCATAAAGGCTTCGGTCTCGTCACTCTGGGCAGCGTTTGTTTCGCCGTCGTGACGGCGTCAGGTGCTACGGCGGCGAGTGCGAATGTCCTCGTGCCGCATCGCGCCGTCTATGATCTTGAGCTCAAGGATGCGTCGGATCGTTCGGGCATTGCCGGAATGTATGGTCGCATGGTCTATGAATTCAATGGTTCGTCCTGCGAGGGCTACACGGTCAGCTTCCGCTTCGTCACCCAGGTCGACACCGGCGAGGAAGTTCGCCTCACGGATCAGCAGACGACCACCTATGAGGATCTGAAGACGGGTAACTTCCGCTTCCTGACGCGCTCTTTCACCGACGAGAAGCTGGACAAGGAAGTGCGCGGAACGGCGCATGAGGAAAAAAGCGGCGTCAAGGTGGAGCTGACCGCGCCCGACAAGCGCGAAGTGGAACTTGCGGCCAGCCGTTTCCCGACTGCCCACATGATGGAAGTGATCTCGCGGGCGAAAAAGGGGGAAGGCCTGTTTGAGGCACGCATCTTCGACGGCTCCGATTCGGGCGACAAGACGCTGATCACCTCGACCTTTGTCGGTAAATCGCGCAAGCCCACCGCCGATGAGCCGGATGCCGGCAAGGCTGGCAAGTTCGGCAGCGAAGCCTATTGGCCGGTGACGATCTCCTATTTCAATGACGACAAGAGCGGCGATGCGCTGCCGATCTATCGCATGTCGTTCAAGCTCTACGAAAACGGAATCACCCGCGACCTGACGATGGACTACGGCGATTTTGTCCTCAGCGGTAAGCTTGCCGATCTCGAAGTCTTCAAATCCGAGGACTGCAAATAGCCGATCTCGTCGAAAAGCGGCTTGCGCGTCTTGATTTCTTGGGCGGTTGCGGTTAAGGGGCTGCCATTCCACACGTGAAGCAAGGGATGTTCCGGGAGAAATCCGGATCGTTCCGCCGGTGGGCTGTTCGAAAGACCATGCTCGACGCTTCGCGGAGGTTCAACCGGAAAAGGAGAAAAAGGCATGGCATTGCCTGATTTTAGCATGCGTCAGCTTCTGGAAGCTGGCGTTCACTTCGGCCACCAGACGCACCGCTGGAACCCGAAGATGAAGCCGTACATTTTCGGCGATCGTAACAACGTTCACATCATCGACCTCGCTCAGACCGTACCGATGCTGTCGCGCGCCCTTCAGATCGTCAGCGACACCGTCGCCAACGGCGGCCGCGTTCTGTTCGTCGGCACCAAGCGCCAGGCTTCGGAAATCATCGCTGACGCTGCCAAGCGTTCGGCCCAGTACTACGTCAACGCTCGCTGGCTCGGCGGCATGATGACCAACTGGAAGACGATTTCGAACTCGATCCAGCGCCTGCGCAAGCTCGACGAAATCCTCGCTTCGGAAGCTTCGGGCTTCACCAAGAAGGAACGCCTGAACCTCGAGCGCGAGCGCGAGAAGCTGAACCGCGCTCTCGGCGGTATCCGCGACATGGGCGGCACTCCGGACCTGATGTTCATCATCGACACCAACAAGGAATCGATCGCGATCGACGAAGCCAAGCGCCTCGGCATCCCGGTTGTTGCCGTGATCGACTCGAACTGCGATCCGGACCAGATCGACTATCCGATCCCGGGCAACGACGACGCTTCGCGCGCCATCGCTCTCTATTGCGACCTGATCGCCCGCGCTGCCATCGACGGCATTGCGCGCCAGCAGGGCGCATCGGGCCGTGACCTCGGCGCCTCTGCCGAAGCTCCGGTCGAGCCGGCGCTCGACGAGGCCTCCGACGCCTGATCGGCCCCAGGCGGCAGCTGACACTGCCGCCCCCAATGAAATGTCGGGACAAGGCCGTTTGTGATGAAAGTCTGAACGGCCTTGTTCTTTTCAGCCGGGGATGGCGCGATCCGTTCGGGTCGTTGAATCCGAGCAGCGGCCACGATGACGCGTTCATCATGGTGTCACATTGAAAAGCCATTCCCTGCCAAACCTCCTGGCATCGCGCCACGCGCGGGCAACGCCCGCCAAACAGACAAAGAGGCAAAAAAGATGACTGTGACTGCAGCAATGGTGAAGGAACTGCGCGAAAAGAGCGGCGCAGGCATGATGGATTGCAAGAAGGCACTTGCTGAAACCAACGGCGACATGGAAGCAGCGATCGACTGGCTGCGCGCCAAGGGTATCGCGAAGGCCGACAAGAAGTCGGGTCGTACGGCTGCCGAGGGCCTCGTCGGCATCGTCAGCGGCGGCGTCAAGGCCGTCGTCGTCGAGATCAACTCCGAAACCGACTTCGTTGCCCGCAACGAAGCCTTCCAGGAACTCGTCCGCGGCGTTGCCAACGTAGCGCTCACCACCGACGGCTCCGTCGAAGCCATCGCGGCTGCAACCTACCCGGCGACCGGCAAGTCGGTCGACGAGACGATCAAGGACGCGATTGCCACGATCGGCGAAAACATGACGCTGCGTCGCGCAGCTCTGCTGCAGGTCGAAGATGGCGTTGTCGCCACCTACATCCACAACGCTGCTGGCGACGGCATCGGCAAGCTCGGTGTTCTCGTCGCGCTGAAGTCGATCGGCGACAAGGAAGTGCTGTTCTCGGTCGGCCGTCAGGTTGCCATGCACATCGCTGCGACCAACCCGCTGGCGATCCGCGCTGAAGAAGTCGACGCCGCTGTTGCCGAGCGCGAGCGCAACGTCTTCATCGAACAGTCGCGCGCTTCGGGCAAGCCGGACAACATCATCGAAAAGATGGTTGAAGGCCGCATGCGCAAGTTCTTCGAAGAAGTCGCACTGCTGTCGCAGGCCTTCGTCATGAACCCGGAAATCACCGTCGGCCAGGCCGTCAAGGACGCTGAAAAGCTCGCTGGCGCACCGATCGAAGTGACCGGCATGGCTCGCCTGCTGCTCGGCGAAGGCGTCGAGAAGGAAGAGTCCGACTTCGCCGCAGAAGTTGCAGCCGTCGCCAAGGGCTGATTTCTTCACCCATATTGGGAAAACCTCGGGGCATCGCGTGACAACGCGGTGCCCTTCGTGTATCGGGCTTCGTCAATGCGCCGGACCCGCCGGAAATTACTCCGCAGCGGTTGAAACCGGGTAGCGCAATATGTCCTTATGCGCTGTGCGCCGTCGTCGTGCGCACGCGCACCGATCTGATCAGGAGCGATGATGCCGGCCGAAGCAATCTACAAGCGTGTTCTCCTTAAAGCCTCCGGTGAAGCCCTGATGGGTAGCCAGGGCTTCGGTATCGACGTGGCGGTCGCCGACCGCATCGCCGCCGACATCGCCGAAGCGCGCGCGATGGGCGTCGAAGTCGGTGTCGTCGTCGGCGGCGGCAACATCTTCCGCGGCGTCGCGGTGGCCTCCAAGGGCGGAGACCGGGTGACCGGCGACCACATGGGCATGCTGGCAACGGTCATCAACGCGCTGGCGCTCGCAACCTCGCTGCGCAAGCTCGACATCGACACGGTCGTGCTTTCGGCAATCGCGATGCCGGAAATCTGCGAGAGCTTCTCGCAGCGCGCAACGCTTCATCATCTCTCGCTTGGCCGCGTCGTAATCTTCGCCGGTGGCACCGGCAATCCCTTCTTTACGACGGACTCGGCCGCAGCGCTCCGCGCGGCGGAAATGGGTGCGCAGGCCATTTTCAAGGGCACGCAGGTCGATGGTATCTATTCTGCCGATCCGAAGAAGGATCCGACCGCGACCCGCTTCGATCGCCTGACCCACAGCGAGGTGCTTGAAAAGGGCCTGGCCGTCATGGATGTTGCCGCCGTTGCGCTTGCACGCGAAAATACCATTCCGATCGTCGTCTTCTCGATCCACGAAAAGGGTGGCTTCGCGGAAATCTTGACCGGCGGCGGTCGCGCGACCATCGTCACAGACAACTAAAGAGCTGCAAAGCGGCCCCCTGCGGCCGGCGAATGTTAGAACGGGAGTTTTGACCATGAGTGAAGGTGTTGAACTGAAGGAACTGAAGCGTCGCATGGATGGCGCCATTTCCGCATTCAAGAGCGATATCGCATCGCTTCGTACCGGCCGGGCGTCGGCGAACGTTCTCGATCCGGTGACCGTTGAAGCCTACGGCTCGCGCGTGCCCCTCAACCAGGTCGCCAACATCACCGTTCCGGAGCCGCGCATGCTCTCCGTTTCGGTCTGGGACAAGCAGATGGTTGGCGCCGTCGATCGTGGCATTCGCGAATCGAACCTCGGCCTCAATCCGATCATCGACGGCCAGAACCTGCGCATTCCGCTGCCGGAGCTCAACGAAGAGCGTCGCAAGTCGCTGGTCAAGGTGGCACACGATTACGCTGAAAAGGCCAAGGTTGCCGTCCGCCACGTACGCCGCGACGGCATGGACGACCTGAAAAAAGCCGAAAAGGATGGCGACATCGGTCAGGATATCAGCCGTTCTCAGTCCGAGCGCGTGCAAAAGATGACCGACGAAACGATTTCCGAGATCGACCGCTTGCTCGCCGAGAAGGAAAAGGAAATCATGCAGGTCTGATCTGCTCGTGATCTGAGTCTCCTTTCGCGGACGCCTTATGCAAAACCTCATCTCCACGACCGTTCCGGAACATGTTGCCATCATCATGGATGGCAACGGGCGTTGGGCGAACGCACGTGGGCTACCGCGTACCATGGGGCATCGCAAAGGCGTCGAGACCGTTCGCGATGCCGTCAAGACGGCGGCCCAACTGGGTATTCGCTATCTCACGCTTTTTGCATTCTCTTCGGAAAACTGGAGCCGGCCGGAGCCGGAGGTGAGCGACCTCATGGGGTTGCTCAAGACCTTCATCCGCCGGGATCTCGCCGATCTGCACCGCGAGAATGTCCGCATCCGTGTCATTGGCGACCGCTCGAACCTGCGTGGCGACATCCTGCCTCTGTTGATAGAGGCCGAGGAAACGACGCGGGCGAACACGGGAGTTACCCTGGTGATCGCCTTCAACTACGGCGCGCGTGACGAGTTGACCCGGGCGATGCGTCGCCTCGCAGTGGAAGTCGCCGAAGGGCGTTTGCGCCCCGAGGACATCAATCAGGAACGCATTGCAGCCTCGCTGGACACCGCAGACATACCCGATCCGGACCTGATCATCCGCACGAGCGGCGAAGAGCGACTGTCGAATTTCCTGCTCTGGCAGGGCGCCTATTCCGAACTGATCTTCGTTCCGGAACTGTGGCCGGATTTCACGCGTGAGATTTTCCTGTCGGCTCTGGAGAAGTATGCATGCCGGGAGCGCCGTTTCGGCGGACTGGTCGAGCCGACGCGGGCGGTTGGTTCTTGATGCAAACTGAACTCAAGCTTCGCATCGCTTCGGGAGTGGTGCTCGCGGCGGTCGCTCTCGCTGCGACCTGGTTTGGCGGTCTCGCTTTCCAGCTACTTTCGGTCCTGATTGCGCTTCTCGTCTACTACGAATGGTCGACGATCACCGGCCTTGTCGAGCGCGATTTCCAGGGCAACGCCTTCGGTTGGCTCTCGATAGTCGTGATCGCGGGTCTCGTTGTCACCGGTTACATCGGCTACAGCCTTCCTTTCCTGGCGTTCGGCCTTGGAGCGGCATTGCTTTGGGTCCTTACTCAAAAGACAAGCTGGTGGCTTCCGGGCGGCATCGCCTATGCGGGCCTCACCGGCATATCGCTCGCGGCACTTCGTGGCGCCGACGATCTCGGCCTGATCGCAACGCTGTTCGTCTTCGCGGTGGTCTGGGCAACCGACATTTTCGCCTATTTCACCGGCCGAGCGATCGGGGGGCCCAAGCTTGCGCCGCGCATATCGCCCGGCAAGACCTGGTCCGGCGCCATCGGTGGCACGATTTGTGGCATTCTTGCTGGCGTTGCCGTCTTTATGGCTTATTTTTCGCTGCAAGATCTTCGGATCCCGATCATCGCCCTGGTGCTCTCGGTTGCCAGCCAGGTTGGGGACTTGTTCGAGTCCTTCATCAAGCGGCGCTTTGGCGTGAAGGATTCGAGCCGTCTCATTCCGGGGCACGGCGGGGTCATGGATCGGGTCGACGGTTTGATTTTCGCCTGCGTGGCGGCGTTGATTCTGGTCATGATTCAGTATTTCGTCAGCGATGGGCGCCAGATCGCCTTCGGTTCGGTCCTGCTTGGCCCTTGATGCTGGCCGCAGGGACTTGAGGAACGTTCATGACATATCTGCTTGATGCCTTTCAGCTTCTGACCGGCTACATCATTCCCTTCCTCCTCGTGCTGACCCTTTTGGTCTTCGTGCACGAGATGGGGCACTATCTCGTAGGCCGCTGGTCGGGAATCCGTATCCTCGCCTTCTCGATCGGTTTCGGCCCCGAACTTTTCGGTTGGACCGATCGGCACGGAACACGTTGGAAACTGTCGGCGATCCCGCTTGGTGGCTACGTCAAGTTCTACGGTGACGAGGACGCGGCGAGCGTGCCGGACTACAAGCGTCTGGAGGCGATCGCCCCGGAAGAGCGCGGCAAGACCTTCCTCGGTGCCAGGCTCTGGAAGCGGGCAGCGACGGTTGCCGCAGGGCCGATCGCCAACTTCATCCTCGCGATTGCCATCTTCGCCGTTCTGTTCTCCGTCTACGGACGCCAGGTCGCAGATCCCGTGGTGGCGCGCGTGAACGAAAATAGCGCAGCCGCACAGGCGGGCGTTATTCCGGGCGACCGTCTGATCTCGATCGACGGCTCGCCGGTGACGACCTTCGATGACGTTCGTCGCTACGTCAGCGTGCGCCCCGAGCTGAAAATCACCATCCGAATCGAACGCGACGGCGCGACACTCGATTTGCCGATGGTGCCCCAGCGGACGGAGCTCACCGACCAGTTCGGCAACAAGATGGAGATTGGCGTCATCGGTATTCTGACCGATCAGGAAGCCGGCAATTTCCGCACCGTCACCTATGGCCCGATCGAAGCCGTAGGGCAGGGCGTCCTGCAAAGCTGGCACGTCATCACGGGCACCTTCGACTACCTCGGCAACGTGCTGACCGGACGGATGAAGGCGGACCAGATCGGTGGTCCGATCCGCGTCGCCCAGGTTTCCGGGCAGATGGCGACGCTCGGCATTCCTTTCCTGCTGAATATTGCCGCGGTTCTGTCAGTTTCCATAGGATTGCTTAACCTCATGCCCGTGCCGGTGCTTGATGGCGGCCACTTGATGTTCTATGCGGTTGAGGCCTTGCGCGGGAAGCCTGTCGGTCCTGCCGCGCAGGATGTCGCCTATCGGATCGGCTTTGCCATGGTGCTGATGCTCATGGTCTTTGCCACCTGGAACGACATATCGATGTTCTTCGGCTAGCGTTCGGTCGGGGAAACGGCGAGGGGAAATTCGGCGGATACTGTGAACGATTGGTTTTCAACGGCTTGCGAAGAAAGGTTTTGTTTACGATAACTCGAGGCTGTAGTGGCCGTTAAGCCACGGTTCGAATTGAAGTAAACAGAAATTAACGAGCTGGCTTGCTTGTATGGGAAAAGCGGTTAAAACGGCAACCGTGACCGGAGTCGGCACGAAACTGCCGCGCGACGTTTGGAAAAGGTAAGATTTGAACATGAAAGCTGGTTCAAGGTTTTTGAACGCGGTGTCGGCGGCTGCGCTGTCAACAAGCATTGTTGTTTCAGGCGCGGGTGTTGGGTTGCTCGCAGGCACGTCCGTCGCAGAAGCTGCGGTCATCAATCGTGTCGAAGTACGCGGGGCAACGCGCGTCAGCGCTGAGACGGTCCGTGCGAACATCACGATCGTTCCCGGCAAGGCCTTCAGCAACGCTGATATCGACGCTTCCGTGAAGCGCCTGTACTCCACCGGCTACTTCTCCGACGTCAGCATCAACGTCGCCGGCGGCACGCTGGTCGTCAGCGTGAGCGAGAACCAGCTGGTCAATCAGGTCGTCTTCAACGGCAACCGCAAGATCAAGGACGACAAGCTGCAGGGCGTTGTGCGCACGCAGCCGCTCGGCCCGTACAGCGAAGCGACAGTCGAAACGGATATCCAGTCCATCAAGGACGCCTACGCTGCCATCGGTCGCAGCGACATCACGGTGACGACGCAGGTTGTTCCGGTTGCCGAAGGGCGCGTCAACCTTGCCTTCGTGATCAATGAAGGTGAGCGCACCAAGATCTCCCAGATCAATTTCGTAGGCAACGAGGCCTATAGCGACGGTCGTCTTCAATCGATCATCGCGACGAAGGAATCGGGCATCTTCTCGTTCATCACACGCAAGGATGTCTACAATCCGGACAAGCTTCGCGCTGACGAAGAGCTGCTGCGCCAGTTTTATTTCAACCGCGGCTACGCGGACTTCCAGGTCGTTTCCTCGGACGCGGCGCTCAATGAAGCGACGAACGAGTACACGGTGACGATCACCGTCGAAGAAGGTCCGCGTTATGACTTCGGCGCCGTCAATGTCGAATCGACCGTCGAGGGCGTCAATGCCGAAGAGCTGAAGGGGCTTGTCCTCAGCCGCGAGGGCTCGGTCTACAAGGCCAAGGACGTTCAGGCGACGATGAGCGAGATTTCGCAGCGTGTCGCTTCGGCCGGTTATCCTTTTGCGCGCGTTACGCCGCGCGGCAACCGCGACCTCGCCAACCACACGATCGCCGTCGACTATCTCGTCGACCAGGGTGAGCGTGCTTACGTCGAGCGCATCGAGATCCGCGGCAACACCCGTACGCGTGACTACGTTATCCGTCGCGAATTCGACATGGGTGAAGGCGACGCCTTCAACCAGGAAATGGTTGCCCGCGCCAAGCGTCGCCTGGAGGCACTCGGCTACTTCTCGACCGTCAACATCTCGACCGCACCGGGCAGCGCTGCCGACCGCGTCGTCGTGATCGTCGACGTGCAGGATCAGTCGACCGGTTCGTTCGGTATCGGTGCTGGTTATTCTGCGGGCAGCGGCGGCGGCTTCCTCGTCGAAGCGTCGATCGAAGAAAAGAACTTCCTTGGTCGTGGTCAGTACATCCGCGTCGCCGCCGGTCGCGGCGACGAGAGCCGGACCTACAACGTTTCGTTCACCGAGCCGTACTTCCTTGGCTATCGTCTGGCTGCCGGCTTTGACGTCTTCAAGAACGAGAACGACTTCGACGACGAGGACTACAGCTACGAAGATCAGGGCTTCAGCCTGCGCGTAACGGCGCCGATCACCGAAAATCTGTCGACCACGCTGCGCTACAACTTCACGCAGTTCGACTATAGCGGTAACGTCGCGAAGCTCTCGTCGCCCTACGTTCGTGCAGTTGAGGGTGGAAACTGGGTCCGTTCGTCGGTGTCGCAGTCGATCACCTACAACACGCTCGACGATCCCCAGCTGCCGCATGACGGCATCCTGGCGACCTTCACGCACGAGTTTGCAGGTCTTGGCGGCGACTCCGATTTCTACAAGATGACCGGTAAGGCCAAGTGGTACTACACGGTCAACGACGAGGCGGACATCATCGCGTCGCTTGCTGGTAGCGCCGGTCATGTCTTCGAAACCGGCAGCGATCTGCAGGTCTTCGACCAGTTCCAGCTCGGCTCCAACGATATTCGTGGCTTCGAGCGCAACGGTATCGGTCCGCGCGATCAGGCGACGGGCGATGCGCTCGGCGGCACGACCTACTTTACGGCTTCGGCCGAAGCGACGTTCCCGCTTCCGGGCATCCCGCGTGACAGCGGCTTCCGCGGTGCGGTCTTCGCCGATGCCGGTACGCTCTACAGCAACAAGGTCGCGACCCTTCCGTCTGAAACGGTGCAGGGCAACGACTCGTCGCTGCGTGCATCGGTCGGTATCGGCCTGATCTGGGCTTCGCCGTTCGGTCCGCTGCGTGTTGACTATGCTTGGCCGGTTGCCAAGGAAGACTTCGACCGGGTACAGAACCTGAAGTTCGGTATTTCCTCG
The DNA here is from genome assembly GCF_037120565.1 of Ensifer sp. CCNWLY38. Classification (NCBI taxonomy): domain Bacteria; kingdom Pseudomonadati; phylum Pseudomonadota; class Alphaproteobacteria; order Hyphomicrobiales; family Rhizobiaceae; genus Ensifer; species Ensifer sp. CCNWLY38. The sequence continues at coordinate 156,937 of NZ_JBBBBO010000010.1, read as the reverse complement.
TCGTTCTGATAAAAAGCAGTCCAGAACTGCCAGAAAAGATCGTTCTGGAGTGTCCATGGAACAAAACTGGTTTTTTCCGCCCCATAAAGGGATTCGCTTGGGTGACCTGGCGAATCAAATTGGGGCGGAGCTGAGCAATGGAGCGGTCGCCGACAGCACCATTCATTCTGTAGCGCCAGTCTATCGGGCCAAGCCCGGCGACATTTGCTACATGTTGTCTCGCAAGAGCCGCGCCGAGCTTGATACCTGTCAGGCTTCCGCGATCATCTGCGACAAGACGATCTCCAGCCTTGTGCCTGCCCATATCCCGGTCCTGCTGACGGCGCGCCCGCATACGGCCTTCGCCCTTGCCGGCACCTTGCTGCACGAGGTCGCGATGCGTCCTGCGCGCAACACCAGCCTCAAGGGCGTGGCGCCGGGTGCTTTCGTGGATCCGACTGCGCGTCTGGAAGACGATGTCGAGGTCGAGCCGACGGCGGTCGTCGGAGCCGGCGCCGAAATCGGCCGCGGCACCCGCATTGCTGCCGGCGCCGTTATCGGACCGGGCGTGCGCATCGGCCGTGACTGTACGATTGCCTCTGGCGCAAGCGTGCTCTGTGCTCTCATCGGCAACAGCGTGATCATCCATCCCGGCGCCCGTATCGGGCAGGATGGTTTTGGTTATGCGCCCGGACCGAAAGGCGGAATGATCAAGATCGTTCAGGTCGGGCGCGTGATCATTCAGGATCACGTGGAGATCGGTGCCAACACGACGATCGACCGCGGCACGATGGATGACACCGTAATCGGCGAGGGGACGAAGATCGACAATCTCGTCCAGGTCGGCCACAACGTGCGCATTGGCCGCTATTGTGGCATCGTCGCCCAAGTGGGCATTGCAGGCAGTACGAAGATCGGCGACGGCGTGATGATTGGCGGCGGCAGTGGCGTCAATGGCCATATCACGATCGGTGATGGCGTACAGATCGCGGCGATGAGCGGCGTGGCGAGCGATGTTCCCGCCGGCGAACGTTATGGTGGTATTCCGGCGCGCCCGATGCGCGATTTCCTGCGCGATGTCGCGGAGATGGCGATGCGGGCAAGCGACAGACAGAAAAAGAAGAAGGGCGGCGCGAATGAGTGAGGCAGCAACGGTTCTCGGTACGGCGGACATTCAGGAAATTCTGAAACTGCTCCCACATCGCTACCCATTTCTGCTCGTCGATCGGATCATCGAGATCGACGGTGACAATTCGGCGATCGGCATCAAGAACGTCTCGGCGAACGAACCGCATTTCACCGGTCACTTCCCCGAACAGCCGATCATGCCTGGCGTTTTGCTTGTCGAGGGCATGGCCCAGACGGCCGGTGCGATCTGTGCCCGCAAGGTGGGTAGCGGAACGAACCTCGTCTATTTCATGACCATCGACAATGCGCGCTTCCGCAAGCCGGTCGTTCCCGGCGATCGCGTCGAATTCCATGTCGTGAAGCAGAAGCAGCGCGGCAATATCTGGAAATTTCACTGTGATGCAAAAGTTGACGGGCAACTGGTCGCAGAAGCTGATATCGGCGCGATGATCGTCAGCAAGGAAGACGCCTGAACATGATTGCAGTAACAGCGAAGATCCATCCGTCCTCGATTATCGAAGACGGCGCTGTGATCGGCGAGAACGTCAAGATCGGCCCTTTTTGCCACGTGGGGCCGAAAGTCGTTCTTGGCGACGATGTCGAGCTTCACAGTCATGTCGTGGTCACCGGCCGTACGACGATCGGCACGGGAACCAAAATCTTCCCGCAGGCCGTGATCGGCGCCGATTCGCAGAGCGTTCATCATAGTGCCGTCGATACGGAACTGTTGATCGGCGCGAATTGCACGATCCGCGAAGGCGTGACGATGAATACGGGCACTGTCGAACATGGCGGACAGACGGTCGTTGGCGACAACAATCTCTTCCTGGCCTATTCGCACGTGGCGCATGATTGCCGGCTCGGCAACCATATCATCCTGTCGAACAACGTCATGCTGGCGGGCCATGTCACGGTTGAAGACCGCGCCATTCTTGGCGGCGGCTGCGCCGTGCATCAATTTACCCGTGTCGGCCGTCAGGCGTTTATCGGGGGCCTGTCCGCCGTCAGCTACGACGTCATTCCCTACGGTATGCTCAACGGCAATCCGGGCATACTGAGCGGGCTGAACGTAGTGGGCATGACGAGAGCCGGGATCGACCGTGCGACGATCCATGTCGTTCGTCGCGCCTACAAGCAGATCTTTGAAGGCCCGGAGTCGATCCGCGCCAATGCGGCGGCCATTCGCGAAGAATATGCCGACTGCGCACCGGTCGTCGAAATTCTCGATTTCATCGCGGCCGAGAGCGACCGGGCACTATCGTCGCCGTCTCGCGGCAAGGCGTGAGCGTGATGTCGGCTGCTGCGGGCCACGCAGCGACCGGCGGTCGGCTCGCAATCATCGCCGGCGGTGGCGCGCTACCGCACCACGTAGCCGAAGCTGTGCGCGCGCGCGGCGAAGATCCTTTCATCATCGCATTGTCGCGAGAGGCGGAAGAAGCCGATTGGGTCGGCTTCGATCATTCCGTGCTCGGGATCGGCGACTTCGCCAATATCAGCCGTACCTTCAAGGAAGAGGGGATCGATCGCGTCGTCCTGTCGGGTTGGGTTCGCCGCCGGCCGGAATGGCGTGATATTCGCCCGACGCTGAGAACGCTGGCAAAGATCCCGGCCGTCTTGAAGACGCTGATGTCCGGTGGAGACGACGCCGTCTTGCGCATGGCGATGGCACTGATCGAAGCCAGTGGCGCCCATGTCATCGGCGTTCATGAAGTGGTGCCCAATCTCCTGGCAGAACCGGGACCGATCGGGGCGGTGACACCTGATGCCGACGATCGCCGTGACATCGAGGCGGGCATCGCTGCCGCCAACGCGCTCGGCGCGCTCGATGTGGGGCAGGGTGCTGTGGCCGTCGGCGGGCGCGTCGTGGCGTTGGAGGGCGCTGAAGGTACCGATTCTATGCTGGAGCGTGTCGTCGCCCTGAAGGCCGAGGGCCGTGTCTCTTCTCGCCGGCGAGGGGTCCTCGTCAAGCTTTGCAAGCCCGGGCAGGATTTGCGCGCCGATCTCCCGTCGATCGGGCCGTCGACCGTTGCACTTGCAGAAAAGGCCGGTCTCGCCGGCATCGCGGTCGAAGCAGGCAGGGCTCTGGTCCTGGAGCGCGGCAACGTGATTGATGTCGCCAATCGCGCGGGTCTGTTTGTCGCCGGTGTCGAACGATCGGCCAAAGGAGCCGAGCGATGAGTGCATCCAGCTACAAGCTTGCAGTCATCGCAGGCGAGGTTTCCGGCGATCTCCTGGGCGCCGATCTCGTCCGGGCGCTTCGAACGCAAAGCAGCAGCACGATAGAGCTCGTCGGTGTCGGCGGCGAGGCGCTGGAGGCCGAGGGCCTTCGATCGCTCTTCGACTATTCCGAACTATCCATCATGGGGTTCACCCAGGTCTTGGCACGATTGCCGAAGCTCATCATGCGCATTCGCCAGACGGCAAAGGCGATCATCGCCGCGCGCCCCGATGCGTTGCTGATCATCGACAGCCCGGACTTTACCCACCGCGTGGCACGCAAGGTCCGAGCGGCGCTGCCGGATGTGCCCGTCATCAACTATGTCTGCCCGAGCGTCTGGGCCTGGAAGCCGGAACGCGCGCCGCGCATGCGTGGCTATGTTGATCACGTCTTGGCCGTGTTGCCGTTCGAACCGCAGGCGATGGAGAAGTTGCAGGGCCCGCCGACGACCTATGTCGGTCACCGCCTCGCAAGCGATGCGAATGTGCTCGCGGTTCGCGCGAGCCGCCAGCAGCGCCTTGCCGGCGCCATCGATGGTCGGGTCGCGACGTGCCTCCTTCTGCCGGGCTCCCGCTCGAGTGAGGTCGGCCGCCTGTTGCCCACCTTCGGCCGGGTGGTCGAGGAGCTTGCCGGCCGACATCCCGGCATTCGCTTTCTGTTGCCAACCGTTTCGCGGCAGGAAAAGCTGGTGCGCGAAATTACGGCATCCTGGCCCATCCAGCCGGAGATCACCGTAGGGGCGGCGGAAAAATGGGCCGCTTTCGATCGGGCCGATGCGGCGATCGCTGCCTCGGGAACGGTTCTCTTGGAACTGGCGCTCGCCGGCGTTCCCGTCGTTTCAACCTACGATCCCGATTTCCTGGTGAAGCTCTTGCACAAGCGCATCCGCATCTGGAGCGGCGCGCTGCCGAATTTGATCGCAGACTTCCCCATCGTGCCGGAATACTTCGGCGAGTCCATCCGCCCTGGTGCCTTGACGCGTTGGATGGAGCGGCTTTCGGGTGCAACGGCGCAGCGCGCCTCGATGCTGGATGGTTATGCACTGGTGCAACAGCGCATGGCGACAATTCATCCGCCCGGTGAGAAGGCAGCCGAGATTGTTCTTGGCTATCTCAAGAAGAACAATAGGTAAGCTTCATAGATCCTTGAGCGAGCGCGATGCTCGCTCGATGCGTCGACGTCGTCGTAAGTGTGGGCAAGAATCCCGCCGGCGGAGCCGGTTTGCGACCGGCATTGCTTGCGGCCAGCCCGATGGGAGACGGGGTTCGAACCGATGTTCCCGGACCGACAAAATAAAAGCCCGGTCATCGCTGACCGGGCTTCGTTTTTCTTGGCTGATACCGATCAGCGCTTGGAGACCGGGACGTAATCGCGCTGCGGGGCGCCGACATAGAGCTGGCGCGGCCGGCCGATGCGCTGTTCCGGATCTTCGATCATCTCGTTCCACTGCGCGATCCAGCCGACGGTGCGGGCGAGCGCGAAGAGCACGGTAAACATGGTGGTGGGGAAGCCCAGCGCCTTCAGCGTGATGCCGGAGTAGAAGTCGATGTTCGGATAGAGCTTCTTCTCGATGAAGTACTCGTCGGTCAGCGCGATGCGCTCGAGTTCCATCGCGACTTCGAGCAGCGGATCGTCCTTGTGGCCGAGTTCCGCCAGCACTTCATGCGTGGTCTTCTGCATGATCTTGGCGCGCGGATCGTAGTTCTTGTAGACGCGGTGGCCGAAGCCCATGAGGCGGAACGGATCGTTCTTGTCCTTGGCGCGCGCAATGAATTCCGGAATGCGGTCGGCCGTGCCGATTTCGGCGAGCATGTTGAGCGCCGCTTCGTTGGCGCCGCCGTGGGCCGGGCCCCAGAGGCAGGCGATACCGGCAGCAATGCAGGCGAACGGGTTTGCGCCCGACGAGCCGGCCAGACGGACCGTCGAGGTCGACGCGTTCTGCTCGTGGTCGGCGTGCAGGATGAAGATACGGTCCATGGCGCGCGACAGAACCGGGTTGACGACATATTCCTCGCACGGAACGGCGAAGCACATGCGAAGGAAGTTCGAGGCGTAGTCCAGGTCGTTCTTCGGGTAAACGAAGGGCTGGCCGATGTGGTACTTGTAGGCCATTGCCGCGATCGTCGGCATCTTGGCGATCATGCGCAGCGAGGCAACCATGCGCTGATGCGGATCGGTGATGTCGGTCGAGTCGTGATAGAAGGCCGAAAGTGCGCCGACGCAGCCGCACATGACAGCCATCGGGTGCGCGTCGCGGCGGAAGCCCGTGAAGAAGCGCGACATCTGCTCATGCACCATGGTGTGGTGCGTGACCCGATAATCGAAGTCGGCCTTCTGTGCCTTCGTCGGCAGTTCGCCGTAGAGCAGCAGGTAGCAGACTTCGAGGAAGTCGCCATGTTCTGCAAGCTGCTCGATCGGGTAGCCGCGGTGCAGGAGCACGCCTTCGTCGCCGTCGATATAGGTGATCTTGGATTCGCACGACGCCGTCGACGTGAAGCCCGGGTCGTAGGTGAACATTTTCGTCTGCTTGTAGAGCGAGCCGATGTCCACGACGTCAGGGCCGATGGACCCCGATCGCACCGGAAGATCCGCAGACTTTCCATCGAGTGTTACAACCGCGGTTTTTTCAGTCATCGGACCCTCCGTCTTATGGCAACGTGGCATAGAGACATGCCACGACAATGAACGTTGCGAATTTGCTATATGATTTATTTTCGACTGCCAAGCTGTACGAAAGGCAAATTGTGCGATGCGAAAATGTGCATATGGCGACGCAACAATGGCATGTTACGGCAATAAGTCCAAGGAGATCAATAATCTCGTCGGATGATGGTGCGGTACCATTCTATATAGGTTTGCCGCTTTTTTCAGCAGATAGCGCATCGGTTGCGGTTATGTGCCTTTGGTTGCATGATCGACGGGGTATTCGGGGGAAAGAGCGCTGGCGCAATGAGCGATACTGAAAGGCGGCAGGCGTCGCAGGACGCTGAGCGCGGCAGCTTCATGTTGCCCGGTTCCGATGCCGCCACTGCCGTTACCGTGTTTGCTCCCAATGCGCCGCGCGGCTTGCTTTCGACACAGGTGCGCCGCGGCATGTCGACGCTCTCGGCGCGCCTCGGTCCGCGCACGGTCAAGGCATCGGTCGCCTCCGCAATCGAGGAAGAACGCGCATTCGGTCACGGTTTTGTGTTGATACCGGTGCTGCTGGTCTCAGGCGTCCTCACCTGGCTGTCGCTCCCTTTTGGCGTCGGAATTGTCAAACTTGCACTGCTGCTTTGCGTTTTCGGCATGGCGGCGGTGGCATGCATCGGAAAATTTGCACGGCTGCGGGTACCGCTGATTGGGGCGATACTGTTTGTGGCCGGAATGGTGCTGGTCGCGGCCGAGACGGCGCGGACCGATACGATCATCCTCGACGCACCGGTGACAACGAACGTGCGGGGCGTGGTGTTTTCGCGTGAGCAGGACGACCGCGGCCAGTGGCGTTACGGGGTCGAGATTCACGAGACGACCAGGCCGCACCTGCGCCGTCAACCGACGAAAGTCACGCTGGTGGCGCGGGGCCGGGAAGATCCGCTGCCAATAGGTGCGACCATCGAGGGCAGGGCGCGGCTGTCGCCGCCCTCCGGTCCGGCATTGCCGGGTTTGAACGACTTTGCGTTTGACAGCTACTTTCGGGGGATCGGTGCAGTCGGGTTTTTCTACGGTCCACCTACGGGCGGAATAGCGACTGCGACCGGAGGAAAGGAAGAGGCCTCTTCCTTCGCTTCATCCCTGGCGACCAGCATCGCCGCGATGCGGGAGGCTGTCGGAGAGCGCATCCGTGCATCGATCGGCGGCGACACCGGAGCGCTTGCGGCAGCGCTGGTGACCGCGGAAGAGCGGGCAATCAGCCGTGAGACGGTCGAGGTGTTGCGGCAAGCCGGGCTTGCGCATGTGCTGGCGATCTCCGGCCTCAACATGGCGCTGGCCGCCGGAACCTTTCTGATCGGCGCCCGCACCGTTCTCAGCATGATCCCAGGCCTGGCGCATCGTGTGCCGATCAAGAAGGTTGCGGCGACCGGCGCACTGCTGATGGTTTGCCTCTACATTCTCATCTCCGGCGGTGCGGTGTCGGCACTGCGCGCCTGGATCATGATTTCCATCATGCTCGTGGCCGTGTTCTTCGATCGTATGTCGATCAGCCTGCGCAACGTTGCTCTCGCGGCGATCGTCATCGTCGCCATAACGCCATCGGCGGTTGCCGGCCCGGGGTTTCAGATGTCCTTCGCCGCGACGCTTGCGCTCGTGGCCGGCTATGCGCGCTGGCGCGAGCGACGGGAGGCGGAGGTACCGGCGGCGGAGAGGCAGGGCAAGCGAAGGGGCCTGGTCACCGGCGTGATCGCCGGTGTTGTCATCACCTCTCTCATCGGCGGTTTGGCGACGTCGGTCTATTCGATCGCCTATTTCCACAGGTTGCCGGCCTATGGCCTGCTCGCCAATGTTCTCACCATGCCGGTGATCAGCATCGTGATCATGCCGTTCGGCCTGTTCGCCATGCTTCTGATGCCGTTGGGACTTGAACACTATCCATTGATGGCCATGGCGTGGGGCCTCGACCGGATGCTCGACATCGCCCGCTTCGTAACCTCTCTCGACGGCGAGATCGTCACGGGCCGCATCGGGCATTTCGGCTTTGCGTTGATTGCCGCAGGCGGTGTCCTCGTCTGTGTGTTGCGGAGCTGGCTGGCTCTGTCGGGAGCGGTATTGATCAGCGCCGGTCTCGTCAGCCTCGCAGTCGAGCGCGATCGTCTGCCCGATCTCGTAATTGCCGAGGATGGTCGCCTCGTCGGCATCATCGCGAACGGTACGATAGCGACCAACAGGACGCGCCCGTCGGATTTCGTGTTTTCGCAATGGCAACGGGCCCTCGCGGTGGAAGACCACCTCAAGCCGGCGATGCTTCCGCCCCCGTCAGCTGTCGATCCTTATCCGGCTACGGAGCCGGCCGGGAAGGGCGCTCCGCCGCTCGACCAGGAAAAAGTGGCCGCGATCCGCTCGGATCTGTCGTCGGCGATCGAGGCGAATGCTGCGGGTGTCTTCATCTGCCGGGAAAAGCAATGGTGTGCGGCGCGCAACGGCTACGGCTGGACGATCCTTGCACTCGAGAACCCGCGCCTCTTTCCGGCCTTGTGCGACCAGGCGGATCTTGTGGTGACTGCGGTGCGGGTCGATGGCGCGACGTGCCCGACCAACCGCGCCCGTATTGTGAATGCGCAGACGCTGCGTCGCACGGGCGCAATCGAAATTCGAGCGCGGTCGGATACGGAGCACGCGCCGCCCGCAATGCAGTTTCGAACGGCATTCACGACCCTTGCCCGCCCATGGGAACGGCACCGCGCGTATGATTGGCGGACCGGCTCCTTCATGGAAGTTTCGCCAGGCTTCTGACCACAGACACCCGTCGCGCCCTGAGTGGGCGGGTTGCGAAATTATTCTTGATTGATAAACTCCACAAATCCTTGTCATTCCGCTCCCCTTTGCGTAAAGAGCCCGAAAGCACGCAAGGGATGTGACGGGTGGCGGCAATCCCTTCGCTCTGAAATGACGAAACGGACCAGTACGTGAGGAACAAGATGCCGAACCGAGCTCGATCGACGATCAATCTGCTGGCAGCCGCAATGCTGGGTCTGTCATCGGCTGCTATGCCCGTGGTTGCGTTCGCTCAGTCAGCGAGTGAAGGGGCATCGTCAGCCCCGGCTACGAACGGCACTCAGGGCACTGTCGCACAATCTCCCACGCCGACGCCGGTCGTAGAGGGCCAGACGGCAACCGGCAGCGCACCGGTAAACCAGGCGACGCCGATCACTCAGGTGCAGCCCGCACCACAAGCCGCTTCGCCGGAGACTGCCCCCCTTGCTGTCGAGGGCACTGCCGTTGCGACCGAAGGTGCGGCGAACCCGGTGCTGCCGCACGATCTGTCGCCGATCGGCATGTTCATGGCGGCGGACCTGGTCGTCAAAAGCGTTATGGTCGGCCTGGCGGTGGCGTCCATTGCCACCTGGGCGATCTTCCTGGTCAAGGCACTCGAGCTTTTCAGCGCCAAGGCGCGCCTCAAGCGGGCGGTGCGTCTCCTGTCAGCCGCCAACGGTCTGGCTGATGTCAATACTGCATTCGACGGGAAGTCGGGCCCAGCACCCGAGATGGTGGCTGCGGCGATCGACGAGATGGTGCGTTCGGAAGCGGTTGTCGACCATGCGCCTGCGAGCGGTATCAAGGAACGCGTCTCTTCGCTGCTGACCCGCATCGAGGTTCGCGCCGGCAAGCGCATGACGAGCGGCACCGGTATTCTGGCCTCGATCGGCTCGGTCGGTCCGTTCGTCGGCCTCTTCGGCACGGTGTGGGGCATCATGAATTCCTTCATCGGCATCAGCAAGGCGCAGACGACCAATCTCGCGATCGTCGCACCCGGTATTGCCGAAGCGCTGCTCGCCACTGCCATCGGCCTTGTTGCGGCCATTCCGGCGGTGGTGATCTACAATTATTTCGCCCGTGCAGTGGGTGGCTACAAGGTGATCCTTGCCGATGCTGCGGCCGCCGTGGAACGGCTCGTCAGCCGCGACCTCGACCACCGCATGGTCCGCAAGGCGCAGCCCCGCCGGCAGGAAGGCTTCGTCCATGCCGAAACGGCCATTGCACGGATCGGGTGACCCATGGCCGGAAAAGTAAGCCAGGACGGCGGCGATCTGGACGAGAACAGCGAAATCAACGTCACGCCCTTCATCGACGTCATGCTCGTGCTGCTGATCATCTTCATGGTGGCGGCGCCGCTTGCCACGGTGGATATGAAGGTGGATCTGCCGCAATCGGCGGCAAAGCCAGCGCCGCGCGACGACAAGCCGGTCTTCGTGACCTTGAAAACCGATCTGGCGCTTGCCATCGGCAACGAGGAAACGGCGCGTGAGACCTTCACCGACGAGCTGAAGCGCCTGACCGAGGGCAACACGGAGACGCGCGTCCTGCTCCGGGCCGACAAGGCCGTGGACTACGGCGAGCTGATGACGGTCATGAACCTCATCCAGAACGCCGGCTACACCAAGATCGCCCTCGTGGGCCTGGAAGGCGCACCCGGGCGCTGAGTTTGCCCGCGGTCCACGTGCCAGCAATGCGTCGCGCACGTGTCCGCGCGCCGCCGCCTTGACCGATCAGGGCTCTTCTTCCCCGTTTTTCCGGCGCAATTTGCCGCTGTCGCTTGAATCCCGCGGGGCGGCGATTTAAGAGCTTACGTCAAAGGCTTTCCGTTGAGAGCCACAAGACGATCGCGCGGGCGTCTCCGAAAAGCGGCGCCGCGCCTATCCGGATACGAGGGCACCAGCATGAATTTCGAAGCAGCGCGCACCAAGATGGTGGACAACCAGATCCGGACCACGGATGTGACGTCTCACTCGGTCTTGTCCGCCTTCCTCACCGTGCCGCGCGAGGAGTTCGTGCCCGCGAAGATGAAGGAGCTCGCGTATATCGACACCGACATCGCGCTTGACGCCGCCAACGGCGGAGCGCCGCGCTTCCTGATGGAGCCTTCGCCGCTTGCCAAGCTTCTGCAGCTTGCCGAGATCTCCAAGTCCGACGTCGTGCTCGAGATCGGTTGCGGTACCGGCTATGCCTCGGCACTGCTTTCCCTGATTGCCGGTTCCGTCGTCGCGCTCGAAAGCGATCAGGGTCTTGCCGCCACCGCGACCGAAACGCTAGCGCGTCTCGGCTATGACAATATCGCGGTCGTCACCGGTGAACTCGAGAAGGGCTACGCTGCCGAAGCGCCCTATGACGTCATCTTCGTGCACGGTGCGGTAGAGGTTCTGCCAGCAGGCCTGTTCGAGCAGTTGCGTGATGGCGGCCGACTCGTGGTGGTTGAAGGATTTGGCAACGCTTCGCGCGCTAAACTCTATGTGCACGAGCACGGAAAAACCTCCGAGCGTGCCGACTTCAACACTGCGGTGAAGCCGCTTCCCGGCTTCCGCCGCGAGCAGGAATTTGTTTTTTGAGGTCCCGCTTATTGAGGGATATCAACATTTGAATGTACTGCTAAAATAACAATGTTGCCAATTCGCAACGCGGTACTTGTTTCTTTTTGAAATGCCTGCGCAGAGTAGGGCTGCGCAGTTGTCGGAATTTGGAATCCGGGTTTCAAAGAGTGCAGTGGTAGTGATTTGCTCACCAGTGGGCGGTGTGAGCGCTCATCGCCGTGTCTAGGCAGCGCCGTTTTGTAACGAGGACAGCGCTGCGGGAAATGAGGGCAGGCTTTGCCGCCCCCGATCGGAGAGAGAAGTAATGGTGTCGATTGTCCGCAAAGCGGCCCTGTGGGCCGCCGTTTCGACGAGTGTGCTGCTTGCCCCGCACGCAGTACTGGCCGAGACGATCTTCGGCGCAATGGCCAAAGCCTACGCAAACAACCCGGATCTGAACGCTGCGCGGGCGGGCCTGCGCGCCACCGATGAGAGCGTGCCGATCGCCAAGTCCGGCTTTCGCCCCCAGGTGGCTGCTTTCGCCAGCGGGACGCTTTCGACCATCGACAGGGAGAGTTCCGGAAGTCAGGACGTTCACCAGGGGCAGGTCGGCGTCTCCATAACGCAGATGGTCTTTGATGGCTTTCAGACGCTGAACAATGTTCGCGCGGCCGAATCGAACGTGTTTGCCACCCGCGAATCGCTGCTCGCCAACGAGATGCAGATCCTGCTTTCGGCGGCGACCATCTACTCCAATATCGCCCGCGATCAGCAGCTCGTGTCGATCCGCAAGCAGAACATCGCCTTCCTTCAGGAACAGGTGAACGCGGCGAAGGCGCGGCTTGATGTGGGTGAGGGCACCCGTACGGACGTGAGTCTGGCAGAGGCTTCGCTCGCCAACGCGCAGTCGCAGCTTATCGTCGCCGTTGCGCAGCTGAAGCAGAGCGAAGCGACCTATGTGCGGATCGTCGGCGACTTGCCGAAGAACATCAAGCAGGCGTCTCCCGCATCGAAGAACCTGCCGCGCTCGCTCGACCAGGCGGTCGCAAGCGGCCTGCGCGACCACCCGACCATTCTGGCGGCGCAGTACTCGGTCGATTCGGCAGGTTTCCAGGTGAAGTCGGCCGAGGGCACGATGCTGCCCGGCGTCACGCTTCAAGGGCAGGTTGGCCGGACCACCGGCAATGTCGGTGACGGCATTGACAGCAACACATCGAGCATAACGGCTCGCCTCGAGGTTCCGATCTATCAGGGTGGCCTCGAATACGGCCAGATCAGGCAGGCGAAGGAACGCCTCGGACAACAGCGCATTTTGGTTGATTCGGCGCGAGCATCGATCCAGGAAACGATTGTTTCGGCCTATGCTCAGCTCGAGGCGGCGATCGCGCGCATTTCCGCCAACAAGGCGCAGATCTCTGCCGCCAAGCTGGCACTGGATGGCGTCATTGAAGAGCGCAAAGTCGGCCAGCGCACGACCCTCGACGTTCTCGATTCGCAGCAGGACGTGCTGCAGGCGCAGGAACTCCTGGCGCTTGCGCAGCGCGACGCGGTCGTCGCGAGCTATACCTTGCTTGCAGCCTCCGCGCGGCTGACCGTGAAGAGCCAGGGTCTGCAGGTGGCCGAATATCGCGCCGAAGAACATTACGAGGCGGTCAAGGATAAATGGTTCGGTCTTCGAACCGTCGACGGTCGCTAAAGAAAACGCCCCGGTCTCCCCGGGGCGTTTCTATTTTTTCCCCTGAAAACAAATCTGTGCAAGGATCTGAGTGGCTGATTCGTGGCGTATGTTTCGTCCGCGAACTCACATAAGGTTTGTCGGAAATCGGCGCATGTCCTGTTTTGAAACACATGCCGGCCGCGTCAAACGGGGATAGAAATGGCACAGCTCAATGTCGCGCGTGAACCTTCGATGGATGAGATCCTGGCATCCATTCGCAAGATCATCGAGAGCAATGAGCCTGGGCAGGCCGGGCTTTCACCGCAGGAGCATTTCGAGGACGAGGCGGGTGACGAGATCGAGCTGACGATCGACAGCGAGATCGAGACCGTTGCCTTCGGCCGGCGCGAGGAACCTGCCGAAACATCGCGGCCCACGCCAGCGGCTCCTGCCGTAGAGCTTTCCATCGTCTCCTCCGAGACTGGCACTGCGGCTGCGCAGCCGCCGCTTTCGCTGGCTGATGTCGCCGCACGCGTTCGTGCAGCGTCGGAGCGCCACGCGACGGGGTTTGCCCCGCGCGAAACGCAGCCGGTCGCGCCAGCGCCGGCGATCCAGGACAGCCCCGTCGTAACGTCGCGCATGGCCGCGGTATCAGCGCCCAAGGCTCCGGCCGTTCAGCCGATCGTGGCCCCAGAGACACACGAGGATGCGGAAGCCGTCGCTGCTCCGGCGCTATCGGAGCGTCGCGACACCGTCGAATCGCCAGCGCCGGCGGCGCCCGTGATCGACACGGTGGTCCCCGAGAAGGCGATCGCAGCCATCGTCTCTCCGGAAGTCGGCCGGAAGGTCGCGCAATCCTTCGACAATCTCGCTCTCGCGGTGGATCAGGGCGCAAGGCGTTCGTTCGACGAAATTGCCCAGGAAATGCTGCGGCCGATGCTGCAGGAATGGCTGGACGACAATCTGCCGACACTCGTCGAACGGCTGGTTCGCGAGGAAATCGAGCGTGTTGCCCGCGGGCCGCGTCGCTGAAATTCAGATCTTTTGATGCGTGGGGCCGCGGCGACCGTCGCGGCTTTTTGCGTTCGTGTTGACTTGCACCGGCCGTTCCGGTTTACAAGACACAGACATCACTCTCCAAAATTGGCTCCAAAATGCTTGATAAGACCTACGATTCCGCATCCGTCGACCCGCGTATCGCCAAGAAGTGGGACGAAGAAAACGCGTTTCGTGCAGGTGCGGGTGCCAAGCCCGGCGCCGATAGCTTCTGCATCGTGATCCCGCCGCCGAACGTGACCGGTTCGCTGCACATGGGCCACGCGCTCAACAACACGCTTCAGGACGTCATGGTTCGCTTCGAGCGCATGCGCGGCAAGGACGTGCTGTGGCAGCCGGGCATGGACCATGCGGGTATTGCGACCCAGATGGTCGTCGAGCGCAAGCTGATGGAAACCCAGCAGCACCGTCGGCAGATGGGGCGCGAGGCTTTCATTGAGAAGGTCTGGGAGTGGAAGGCCGAATCCGGCGGCTTGATCTTCAATCAGTTGAAGCGGCTCGGTGCATCCTGCGACTGGTCGCGTGAACGCTTCACCATGGACGACGGCCTCTCGGAAGCCGTTCTGGAGGTCTTCGTCTCGCTCTACAAGGAAGGGCTGATCTACAAGGACAAGCGCCTGGTCAACTGGGACCCGAAGCTTCTGACGGCGATTTCCGATCTGGAGGTCGAGCAGCACGAGATCAACGGCAATCTCTGGTATCTGCGCTATCCGCTCGAGCCGGGTGTCACCTATGAACATCCGGTTGCCTTCAATGAGGAAGGCAAGGCGACCGAATGGGAGAAGCGCGACTACCTGGTCGTCGCGACCACCCGCCCGGAAACGATGCTCGGGGACAGCGGCATTGCCGTCAACCCGGACGACGAGCGCTACAAGCCGCTCCTCGGCAAACATGTGATCCTGCCGATCGTCGGCCGGCGCATTCCCGTTGTCGCCGACAGCTATGCGGATCCGACGGCCGGCACCGGCGCGGTGAAGATCACGCCTGCGCACGACTTCAACGACTTCGACGTTGGCAAGCGTGCAGGCCTCAGCGCGATCAACGTCATGACGATCGAAGGTCGCATCACCATCAAGGACAACGAAGAGTTCCTCGAAGGGCTTTCCGATCCGGCAGCCTTGCATGGTGCTTGGGACGAACTCGAAGGCAAGGATCGCTTCGAGGCTCGCAAGATCATCGTCCGCATCTTCGAAGAAGCTGGCCTGCTCGACAAGATCGAGCCGCACAAACACATGGTCCCTCATGGCGACCGTGGCGGCGTGCCGATCGAGCCGCGCCTGACGGAACAATGGTACGTCGACGCCAAGACGCTTGCGAAGCCTGCGATTGCCGCCGTCAAGGAAGGCAGGACGAACTTCGTTCCGAAGAACTGGGAAAAGACCTACTTCGAGTGGATGGAGAACATCCAGCCCTGGTGCGTCTCGCGCCAGCTCTGGTGGGGGCATCAGATCCCGGCCTGGTACGGCCCGGATGGCCAGGTCTTCGTCGAGAAGACCGAGGAAGAGGCGCTGCACGCCGCGATCCAGCACTATCTCGCGCATGAAGGCCCGATGAAGGCCTATGTCGAGGACCTGCTCGAAAACTTCAAGCCGGGCGAAATCCTGACCCGCGACGAAGACGTGCTCGACACCTGGTTCTCGTCGGCGCTCTGGCCGTTCTCCACGCTCGGCTGGCCGAACGAGACGCCGGAACTGGAGAAGTACTATCAGACCGACGTTCTGGTGACGGGCTTCGACATCATCTTCTTCTGGGTCGCCCGCATGATGATGATGGGTCTGCACTTCATGAAGGATGCAGACGGCACCCCGGTCGAGCCGTTCCATACGGTCTACGTCCATGCGCTCGTTCGCGACAAGAACGGCCAGAAGATGTCGAAGTCGAAGGGCAACGTCATCGACCCGCTCGAACTCATCGACGAATACGGGGCTGACGCACTGCGCTTCACGCTGGCGATCATGGCTGCCCAGGGCCGCGACGTGAAGCTTGATCCCGCCCGCATCGCCGGTTATCGCAACTTCGGCACGAAGCTCTGGAACGCGACGCGTTTTGCCCAGATGAACGGCGTGGTCGACAGCGACGGCTTCATCCCCGAAGCCGCGTCGCTCACCATCAACCGCTGGATCCTGACGGAGCTTTCGCGCACCATCCGCGACGTCACCGAGGCGATCGAGGCCTATCGTTTCAACGAAGCGGCCGGCAGTCTCTATCGTTTCGTCTGGAACCAGTTCTGCGATTGGTATCTCGAACTGCTGAAGCCGGTCTTCAACGGCGAGGACGAGGCGGCCAAGCGCGAGTCGCAGGCCTGCGTCGCCTATGTTCTCGACGAGATCTACAAGCTGCTGCACCCGTTCATGCCGTTCATGACCGAGGAGCTCTGGGGGCAGACGGCAGGCGAGGGCCGCGAGCGCGAGACGCTGCTCTGCCACGCCGAATGGCCGGCGGCTTCGTATGCCGATGATGCGGCCGCCGACGAGATCAACTGGCTGATCGACCTCGTTTCGGGCATCCGCTCCGTACGCTCGGAGATGAATGTTCCGCCGGCAGCAACCGCGCCGCTGATCGTCGTCGGTGCGAACAATCTGACGCGCGAACGCCTGCAGCAGCATGCTCCGGCAATCGCGCGCCTGGCGCGTGTCGAACACATCGACTATGCGACTGTCGCCCCGCGCGGCAGTGCCCAGATCGTTGTGGGCGAGGCGACCGCGTGCCTGCCGCTGGGCAACCTGATCGATCTCTCTGCCGAGAAGTCGCGCCTGGAGAAGGCGATCGCCAAGGTGGATGCGGAGCGCGAGCGTATTCTTGGCAAATTGGCCAATGAAAAGTTCGTCGCGAACGCAAAACCGGAACTGGTGGAAGCAGAGCGTGAGCGCCTGGTGGAGCTTGATCTTCAGAAAGATTCGCTTGGCGTCGCGCTTACACGCGTGGCGGAAGCCGGCTAGGAAGCACGCTAAGGGTGCAACCGCCTACAGGGTTGATCGACCAAGGAAGTCAAAATCCGCGACAGGTCCGTCGCGGATTTTTTATTTTAGTATGATTTTATATACTTGCCGAGGCGCGCTTCGCGATCGAATCGCTGAGCTGAATACTGTCGACCGTTCACGAAATCGCTTGGCATGGGCAGGCGGAGTTTCAACGGCCATTTTTGTTGATCTCCAGCAAAAACCAATATTGTTGTCTCCACGACACAGCTTTCGCGAGTGTTGGAAGTTTTTCCTATTTTATTGGGTTATTTACCTATTTTCCGGAATATCATTTCGGAAATGCGCGAATGTGTCTAAATCATGAGAATCTTACGTAAATTATGTGACGCATAGTGCCGCACCGCCTCTGCATCTGGCATTTGCGATTTCACATGTTCGTGAGAATACTTCCGCCACACGCGGCATGAGGTGGAATGTCGCAGATTGCAGTGCAGGGGAGGAGCTTGATGGCTCACATGAATTTTAAGCGTGGCGTCCTGACGGTGGCGGCTGGTTTGCTGTTTGCGTCGGCGGCCCACGCCGGCGGTCTTGAGCGCGGTGGTTACAACATCGATCTGCTGTTCGACCCGTCGGACTACGCCGGTGAAGCTTCGGCGACCTACGTCAATCCGCAGCGCGAACTGAAGAATGTCAGAGACACGGATACGACGTCTGCGGTTTTCCCGTTTAATGGAACGGGGCCGGGTGCTGGCGGTGGTAACTTGAATTCCCGACCGAATACCGCCGACGATACCGAGAGCTATTGGGTTCCGCGCGTTGGGGTCAAGGCGCGCTTTGCTGACGATATCGACTGTATGGCCGACTATTCGCAGCCCTGGGGTGCGCATACCAACCCGGGCCTCAACTGGGCCGGTGCAAACAACAACGTCGAGACGAAGGTCGAAAGCGACAACTACGCCGCAACCTGCTCCTATAAATGGGACGTCGGCCAAGGTCAGTTCCGCATCATCGGCGGCGTCTTCTACCAAGAGGTCAGCGGCTTCAAGGAGCGGTTGGTTCAGGATTTCACGGGCGTGCCACCGGTATTGGCCGCCGGGCGTACCGGCATCGGTCGGCTGGATCTCGAGGGGGATGGTTGGGGCTGGCGCGCTGGCGTCGGCTACGAAATTCCTGAATACGCAGTGCGGGCGAGCCTCGTCTACAACAGTGCCGTGGACCTCGACAACCTTGCGGGAACGATCGACCTGCGTGACGTTCGCGGGCCGGCTCCGGTTAACTTCTATGGGGTCTCCGGCTTTGCATCGATGCCGGATTCACTCGAATTGAAGATTCAGTCCGGTATTGCGCCCGACTGGGTCGCCTTCGGCTCGGTCAAATGGACGGATTGGAGCCAACTCCAGGTTCTCAAGTTTTGCCCTTCGTCGGGCGGAACCCTGGCTCAGCCCTGCACCTCGCTTGACCTGCTTTATCGAGACGGCTGGACGATTTCAGGCGGCTTTGGTCACAAGTTCAACGATCAGTGGAACGGCGCTATTAGCCTGACCTGGGACCGCGGTACCAGCCACGGCTATGGCACTCAGTCCGATACTTGGTCGCTTGGCTCGGGTGTATCCTATTCGCCAAACAAGAATATCGAGCTTCGACTGGCTGGTGCAGTGGGCATCCTGACGAGCGGCAGTTCGGGCCCCGTTAACTTCGACGGGCAGGTTATCGGCGGCGATGTGTCCTACGACTACGGTAACGATTTCTTCGGCGCCATATCGACGTCCCTTAAGGTCAAGTTCTGATCCTTCGCCAATCTGACTGTTTGGGCCCGGTTTCGACCGGGCCTTTCTTTTTGATGTGGAACTGTTCGCTGTTGCCTTTGCACCGTTCGCTAATGTGACGATTCAGCAACACATTTAATGCTAGAGTTTGCTAGCATCGGACTCGTCCCGGCTATGTCCATTTCCCGCCACAAACAGGGAGCAGCGATAGTAGAGACAAACCTGCAACCGTGAAAACGAAACCTGCGGCGTTTGGTGTGAAGTGAAACTTGGACTGTCGATGTTCATCTCAGATGTGGCCTTCGGCACCTTTGTGCAAGTGGTCGACTGAAATGGTCTTTTCGAAGCACGTGTCGAAGTTTCGTTCTGGAATGGGTGCGTCGATGTTCTCGGCGGAGTTGGTGAAGTTTTGGGCGGCGTCGTGTCGTCCGGGCGTTTGTGTTTGCAGCGGTGATGAGTTCGGCGTGGCCGGCTGGAACGGAAGAATTAGACTGTGATGCTTGCGGGTGAACTGAAGTCACTAAAGGTTGCGATACTCGGCGTGTCGCTGGCGGTCTGCGGGACCAGCACCATGCCGGCCCTTGCCTTTGATCCGGGGGCAGGCGTCACGAAGGAATCCGGTCCCTTCGCGCTCTTCAAGTTCGGTTTCTCCGCTTATAAGAACGGCCGCAAGGACGAGGCCGTCGAGGCCTACAAATACGCTGCGGAGAAGGGGCATACCGGCTCCCGCTGGGCTCTGGCCAATATGTATGCCTATGGCGACGGCGTCGCCGAAAACGACCTCGAGGCCTTCAAGATCTACAGCGAGATCGCCCAGCAGGGTGTGGAGCCGGGTTCTGAGGATACCGGCTATTTCGTCAACGCGTTGATCTCTCTTGCCGGCTACTACCGACGCGGCATTCCCGACAGCCCGATCCAGTCGGATATGGCCCAGGCGCGGCAACTCTATTTCCAGGCGGCGTCGACCTTTGGTGTCGCTGAGGCGCAGTTCCAGCTTGCGCGCATGCTGCTTTCGGGCGAAGGCGGTAGCGTCAACGTTCAGCAAGCCAAGAAGTGGCTCAACCGTGCCCGCAAGAGCGGCCATGCCGGTGCCATGGGTGTCTTCGGCAACGTGATCTTCCAGGAAGGCCAGACCATTCGCGGTCTCGCCTATATGACCGCCGCGCTCGACCAGTGTTCGCCGAAGGATCGGCCCTGGCTCCAGTCGATGCAGGAGCAGGCATTCTCGCTTGCCACCGAAGATGATCGCCGTACGGCGATCTCGCTTTCGCAGAATCTGCATATGCAGGGTGACGACGACTGAGTTCGCCGCGCGGCTACCCCTCAGCCAGCACTGAATAGCCGAACGGCAGATCCGCGCCTCAGGCGGCCGCGAAAGCAAACTCGCCGATAACAGGGACGTGGTCCGAGGGCTTTTCCCAGGCGCGAACATGTTTGTCGATCGATGTCGAAACCAGGCGATCGGTTGCCTCCGGCGACAGCATCAGATGGTCGATGCGAATTCCGAAATTCTTCGGCCAGCAGCCGGCCTGATAATCCCAGAACGTATAGAGCGGCACCGCGTCTGAGGTGGCCCGCACCGCGTCGGTGAAACCGAGATTGCGTAGGCGCCGATAGGCCTCGCGCGTCTCCGGCAGGAAAAGTGCGTCGTTCTGCCAGACTTTGATGTCCCAGCAGTCGTGCTCCTCCGGGATGACGTTGTAGTCGCCGGCCAGGATGAAGGGCTCTTCGAGCAGAAGGCGCTGCTCGGCATAGGCGGTCAGTCGGCGCATCCAGGCGAGCTTATAGGGGTACTTCTCACTATCGACGGGATTGCCGTTCGGCAGGTAGAGCGAGCAGACGCGGATCACGCCGCCGGCAACCGAGAACACGCCTTCGATGAAACGCGACTGCTCATCCGAGTCGTCGCCGGGCAGGCCGCGGTTGACTTCGTCCGGACGCAGCTTGGAGAGGAGGGCGACGCCGTTGAAGCCCTTCTGGCCGTGGGTCTCGACATGATAGCCGAGCGCTTCGATCTCCAGACGAGGAAAGCCGTCGTCGACAGACTTGATCTCCTGCAGGCAGACGATGTCCGGATTGGCTTCCCTCAGCCATGCCAACAGGCTGTCGATTCGCGCCTTGACGCCATTGATGTTCCAGGTGGCAATCTTCATGGCTCGAAACGCCCTTCCATATAGGTGAGTCCTTACGGCGGGACTCTTCTAGCTGCTCCGGATTCTTTTGACAAATCCGATACCTGCGGACTTTCAGCCCTGCGGCGGAGCGGCAACGACGACGTGCGGCGCCGCGCGCAGTTTATATACGGTATAGGTGCGGCTGCTCGAATTGATTCCGATCCATGGCCGGCTATAGTCCGGCGCATGATCGATCTCGTGCAGAACTACTGGCCGCATATCCTGGCGCTGCTGTCCTTCGCGCTTGGCATCCCGGCTGCCATTCACGCCGCCATGACCAAGGACGACGTTCGCGCCGCCGCCGGTTGGGTCGGTGTCGTTCTGCTCTCGCCGATCGTCGGGGCATTGCTTTATGCGGTTGCCGGCATCAACCGCATCCGGCGCTCCTCGATCGGCTCGCAACGCGCACTGCTGCGCGGGCAAGGCCCCGATCAGTTCGGCAGGTTCGATATCTCTGAAACAGACATTGCCGGACGTTTCGGGAATCGTTTTGCCGCGATGAAAATCCTCGGCGACCGTGTTTCCCGGCACCGCATGTGTTCCGGCAACGGCATCGAGGTGCTGGCCGGCGGGGACGCTGCCTATGCGGCCATGCTGGCGGCCATTGCCGGTGCGCAGCGCAGCATCCTGATAGAGAGCTATATCTTCGATCGCGACGTGGTCGGCCTTCGCTTCGCCGACGCCTTGATCGCCGCGATCGCGCGTGGCGTCCAGGTGCGCGTACTGATCGACGCAGTCGGCGCGCGCTACTCCGTCCCCAGCATTGTCGGCCATCTGAAGACGGCCGGCGTTCCGACGGCCGTCTTCAACGGCAATATCATCATGGGGCTGAGGTTGCCCTATGCCAATCTGCGCACGCACCGAAAGATTCTCGTGGTCGATGGCCGCGTCGCCTTTGCCGGCGGCATGAACATCCGGGCGGGCTTTAGCAGCGAGATTGCCGGCGAGGTGCCGGCCCTCGACACGCACTTTCGGGTAACGGGCCCGGTGGTCGCCGACATCTTTCAGGTCGCCGCCGAGGACTGGCAGTTTTCCAGTGGGGAGATGCTGACGGGCGGCGCCTGGACGCTCGAAGAAATGCCTTTGCCGGCAGAAACGCCTTCCGTGCTGATGCGCGCCATACCCTCAGGGCCGGACGCCACCAACGAAACCAATCACAAGATGCTGATGGGGGCGTTTTCGGTGGCGCGCAAGAACATCCGCGTGATGTCGCCCTATTTTCTTCCGGATCGCGAACTGATCAGCGCCTTGGTGACCGCGGCGCGCCGGGGCGTCGAGGTCGACATCATCGTGCCGGCGGTCAACAATCTGCTTCTGGTCGATCGCGCAATGACCGCGCAGTTCGATCAGGTATTGAAAGGTCATTGTCGGGTCTGGCGCGCCGAGGGCGCCTTCAATCATTCGAAGCTTCTGATCGTGGATGAGCGCTGGACCTATGTTGGGTCGACCAATCTCGATCCGCGTTCCCTGCGTCTCAACTTCGAATTCGATCTCGAAGTGCTGGACGACGGTTTCGCCCGTACGATCAGCGGAATGATATCGGATGTTCTGGCTTCGGCCGAACCGGTCACGCTCGAGGCCCTGCGCGCCGAGCCACTTATCGACCGGTTGGCGAACCGTGTGCTTTGGCTGGGGTCGCCGTATCTCTGACGGCGACCGCGGGCAGGCCAGGTGGTCGTCGGCTCAGATGGAAAAACTCGTTCCGCATCCGCAGCTTGCGACCGCATTCGGATTCTTGATCTGAAACGACTGGCCGAGCAGGTTGTCGACGAAGTCGATCTCCGAGCCGCCCATATAGACGAGCGACAGGCTGTCGATCAGCACCTTGGCGTCGTTCTTCTCCAGCACCAGATCGTCGTCGTTGGCACTATCGACCAGGTCGAACTTATAGGAGAATCCCGAGCAGCCGCCGCCTTCGACGGACACCCGCATCGCGTTGTTGTGACTGTCCGAACGAAGGATCGTGGCGATCCGCTTCGCAGCAGCGTCCGAAAGGGTCACGGTTTCTTGCGTCATATCTGCCTCCTGCCGGGGTCAAGAAACGGAGAGATTTGATTGTCGTTGCAGCATCGCCTCGGCCAATGCCGGAGGTCGTTTTAACCCCCGCAGCCAAGCCGTTGCTTTCGCTTGCGGAATCGGTCGATGCTTGCGCGACGCGTTTCCGTGGCTTTCACTATAGGTATGAAGGCTTCAATGTCCCGTCAATGGGATGACGATTTGGGTGGAAAATGACATTCGACAAAAATGCGCTGGGCTTCGGTTATGGTGAACACGCACCGTTCGCGTCGAACCCCTGGGCAACGCGCGGCAGGCTCTATGCGGAAGCGTCGAGCGCGACACGTTCGGATTTCCAGCGCGATCGCGATCGCATCGTGCACACGACGGCCTTTCGCCGGCTGAAGCACAAGACGCAGGTCTTCATCGCTGCCGACGGCGACCACTATCGGACGCGGCTGACGCACACGATCGAAGTGGCGCAGATCGCCCGTGCCCTGGCGCGTGCCCTCAAGCTCGACGAGGACCTCGCCGAAGGGGTCGCTCTCGTTCACGATTTCGGTCACACGCCGTTCGGCCATACCGGCGAGGATGCCCTGCACGAGATGCTGGAGCCCTATGGCGGCTTCGACCACAATGCCCAGTCGCTGCGCATCGTCACCAAACTTGAGCGGCGCTACGCCGAGTTCGACGGGCTGAACCTGACCTGGGAGAGTCTTGAGGGGCTGGTCAAGCACAATGGGCCGTTACTCACGCCCGACGGGCAGGGCACGCACGGACCGGTGCCTCAGCCGATCCTGGACTACTGTGCTCTTCACGATCTGGAACTGGCGAGTTACGCGAGCTTGGAGGCGCAGGTCGCGGCCATCGCCGACGATATCGCCTACAATACCCATGATATCGATGACGGCCTGCGGGCCGGCTACTTGACCTTCGAGATGCTGGAAGACGTGCCGTTCCTTGCTCGTCTGATGCGCGAGGTTCACGATCGCTATCCCGGCCTTGAAAGCAGCCGCTTCACGCACGAAATCATGCGCCGTCAGATCACGGCAATGGTCGAGGACGTGATCGGCGTCGCCCAGCAGCGTATCGCGGACATTCGCCCCGAGAGCGCAACCGACGTACGTCAGGCGGGTACGGTCATGGCGACGTTCTCCGAGGAGATGAGCGAGACGGATAAGCAGATCAAGCGTCTGCTGATGACCCGGATCTATCGCCACCCGGAAGTGATGCGGGTGCGGGAAGGTGCGGCGTCGATCGTCTGCGATCTCTATCATGCCTTCATGGACGACCCGCAATTGATGCGGGAGCACTATTGGATCGATCAGATCTCGGGCATGGCCGAGCCGGCGCGGGCCCGTCATGTCGGCGACTATCTGGCCGGCATGACCGATACCTTCGCGATCAGCGTGCACAAGCGCTTGTTTGACCACACGCCGGATTTGCGGTAGGGACGCCCCGCCCGGAGGCTTACGGTTCAACCGAACCGAGCCTCCTTTTTGAGTTTTGCGCCGGCCACATGTGGTCGGGAAAAGCGGACGGATCAGATGAATCTCTTCACGGACTTCGAATCAAGAATTAAGGACATTCTCGAAACGCTTGAAAGCGTTCGAGAAAAGCGATCCGAACTTGACTTCGGCCGTGTCAATGTCGAGCCGCCGCGCGATCCAAGCCACGGCGATGTCGCCACCAATGCCGCCATGGTGCTGGCCAAGCCCCTCGGCCTGAACCCGCGGGCGCTCGCTGAACTCATCGTTGAGAAGCTCAAGCAGGATCCGGAAGTCACCGAAGTGACCGTTGCCGGCCCGGGCTTCATCAACGTCCGGCTTTCGGTTTCCTATTGGCAGAAGCTGCTGTCGGACATGGTTCGCACCGGCGTCGACTATGGCCGCAGCACCGTCGGTTCGGGCCGCAAGGTCAACGTCGAATATGTCTCGGCCAACCCGACGGGACCGATGCATGTCGGCCATTGCCGCGGCGCCGTCGTCGGCGACGCGCTTGCCAACCTTTTGGCCTTTGCCGGTTATGCGGTGACCAAGGAATACTACATCAACGACGCCGGGTCGCAGATCGACGTTCTCGCACGTTCTGCCTTCATGCGGTATCGCCAGGCGCTTGGTGAAGACATCGGCGAAATCCCGCCGGGTCTTTATCCGGGTGATTACCTCGTTCCGGTTGGCGAAGCGCTCGCCGATGAATTCGGCACGAGCCTGCGCCTGATGCCCGAAGACAAGTGGATGCCGCTCGTCAAGGACCGGACGATCGATGCCATGATGGTGATGATCCGAGAGGATCTCGCGGCGCTGAACGTTACTCACGACGTCTTCTTCTCCGAACGCACGCTTCATGCCAATGGGGCGGCTGCGATTCGTACGGCAATCAACGACCTGACCTTCAAGGGGCACGTCTATAAGGGTACGTTGCCGCCGCCGAAGGGGCAGCTTCCGGAGGATTGGGAAGATCGCGAGCAGACGCTGTTCCGCTCGACGGAGGTCGGTGACGACATCGACCGGCCGCTGATCAAGTCGGACGGAAGCTACACCTACTTCGCCGCCGACGTTGCCTACTTCAAGGACAAGTTCGACCGCGGTTTCGACGAGATGATCTATGTGCTGGGCGCTGACCATGGCGGTTACGTCAAGCGGCTCGAGGCTCTGGCACGCGCCGTGTCAGGCGGTTCGTCGAAACTTACGGTTCTGCTCTGCCAACTGGTCAAGCTTTTCCGCGACGGTGAGCCGGTGAAGATGTCGAAGCGCTCCGGCGATTTCGTCACGCTGCGCGAAGTCGTCGATGAAGTCGGCCGTGATCCGGTTCGTTTCATGATGATCTACCGGAAGAATTCCGAGCCGCTCGACTTCGACTTTGCCAAGGTTACAGAACAGTCCAAGGATAATCCGGTCTTTTACGTGCAGTATGCGCATGCGCGTTGCCGGTCTGTGTTCCGCCAGGCGGCGGACGCCTTCCCGGGTCTGGACATCGAATCGCTTGATCTCGCCGGTGCGGTTCAGGGACAGATCGAGGATCCGACGGAGCTTCAGCTCGTTGCCAAGCTCGCAGAATATCCACGCGTGATCGAGGCCGCGGCACTGGCTCAGGAGCCGCATCGCATCGCGTTCTACCTGTATGATCTTGCCGCTGCCTTCCACGGACACTGGAACAAAGGTAAAGAGAATCCGGAATTACGTTTTGTTAACGATAAAAATAGACAATTAAGTACTGCCAGACTCGGGCTGGTGCATGCTGTCGCTTCGGTATTGAAGTCCGGCCTGTCTATTACAGGCACCTCCGCACCGGAGGAAATGCGATAAGTATTGTCACCATTTTCCCACAATGCACTGGCACATAAATACAGGCAATTGTGAGTGGAGAGCATGGCAGACAAACAATTCGCACGAAGCGGGCCGGCTGAATTCGATGTATTGGCAGACGATGATCCGTTGGCCGAACTCGCCCGGATCGTCGGTTACGATGCCCGTCCGGCCGTACAGCAATTGCAAGAGTTGCAGCGACATCAGGAGGCGGTCCGTCAGGATCCCGCCTTCGATCTCGAAGACGAACTCCTTCGCGCTTTCGACAGCTACGATGCACCCCGTGCTGGACAGCAGCCTGCTGTGGAGTCGGTTTCGGCGCCGCAACCGGTCGAAGAGGCCCGGATTGAGCCGGTAGCCGATTTCGCGGAAGAGGACGAGGCGCCGATATTCCGTCAGCCAGAGCCGGTCGCAGCGCCGGCCGCCGTCACCGAAGAGGAGCCGGAGCAGGTTGTCGAGGTGCAGTCGTTCTCGGCCGTCCCTCAGGGTGCCGAAGTCGATAGCGCGGAATTCGTCGCCGATGAGCCGGCGTTCGATCTGGAGCGCGAGCTCGAACTGTCGCTCGGCGAAGCCGATCTGTTGCCGTTCGAAGAAGAGCCGGTATCTGAGGCGAAGGAACAGGTCGTCGACGACTGGCAGGCGCCGGCCGCAGATTTGTCGACGGCTTGGGCCGAGCCCGCTGCTGTCGCCGAACCGTTCCCGGTTTACGACGAGCCGAGCCTTGAGGTTGCCAACTTTGACGTTGCCAACCTTGACGTCGCTAGCCTTGACGCCGTTCCTGAGGAACGCGTGGACGAGGCCGTATACGTGAACGAGACAATCCCGGAAGAGCCGGCTGGCCATGACAATGCCCGCGACGATCTTCTTGCGGATATCGAGCGCTTCCCGGTTCCGCCGGTGACCGCCGTGGTTGCCGCTGCCGTGCAGTCTCATCCGGCCCTTCACGCCACGCAACAGCCGGTCGTTGCTCCCGCCGCCGCCCCGGTAAATACGTTTGCGACGCCGGTGAAGAAGAGCCCCTATCCCTTTACGCCGACCTTCAGCCGCGCGACGCCCGTTGCTTCGCCCTCCGGCGCCAGCCAGCAGCGCGCCTTTGCCGGTCCGCTCGTGACGCAGGCGGCCCCTGTTGCGGCAGCTGCCGCAGTCGCCACGCCTGCCGTTACGCCGGTGGTCGAGGCTGCCCAGCCGGTCCAGCCCGTTGCAGAGCCGGAGAACGAGCCGGGCTTCGACATCGAGAACTTCGAAATGGAGCTCTCCGATGCCGCACTGAAGCTCGATCTTGCGGACCTCGGACCGACCGAACCGATTGCCGTCGCACCTGCGGTCGTGCCGCAGGCTGCTGCGCAGCCGGTCATCGAGGCGGTTGCTCCGCAGCGCGAACCGGAACGTTCTGTCGAAACCTTCGTGGCTCCGGCCCCGGTGGAGCAGCAGGACGTGCAGCCTGAAAGCACGCTGCCCTTCGATCCCTCGATGATCGCCGAAGCCGAGAATGGTGTTGCGCCGATCGCCGACATGGACGTGCCGCAGCTTCCCGTTATCGAAACGGAAAAGCCGGTCGCCTATCCGGCAGACTACGATCTCGATATCGACGCGGAAATGGCGCAGCTGTTCGGCACGCCGGCTCCGGCCGCCAAGGATGCCCGTCCGGCCGCGGTTGAAAAGGCCGAGGCGGCTCGTCCGGCCCCGGCAGCAAATGCAAATCCGTCGTTCGGAGGCGGCGCGCTCGACGATTTCGACGAATTCGAGAAGGCGATGGAAGAGGATTTCCGCCGATCCATCACCGAACGGAAGTCCCCGACGCGTGATGCCGAGCGAGTTTCCCCGGTGCAGAGCCAGGACGATGCGGGCGATTATCGCGACTACGGCTCGGGTCGGCGGTCGCAGCGCACGATGCTGCTCGCGGCTAGCGTTGCTGGCGTCATCATTCTCGGCGGCGCGGCTGTCTACGCCTGGATGGGCGGCAGTGGTGCGGTAACCTCTGCCGAGGGTCCCAAGATCATTCTCGCCGACAAGGGGCCGGTTAAGGTCGTGCCGGAAGAAAAGGGCGGCAAGACTGTCCCGAACCAGGACAAGGCCGTTTACGACCGCGTCGCTGGAGCCCAAGCCGGTGCGCCGCAGCAGGAAGCATTGGTTTCTTCGACCGAAGAGCCGATGGACGTCGTTCAGAAGACGCTGACGCCGGAAACGCTGCCGCTCGAAGGCAGCGAGGACTCGGATGGCCTGCAGGCCAACCTGCCGGCCGATGACGAGGACGGCGCTCGCTTGCTGCCGGATGGCGGCGCCCAGACTGCCGCTCAGGAAGAAGACAAGGCACCGGCCGTCGCGCCGCGCAAGGTGCGCACGATGATCGTCAAGCCGGATGGCACGCTGGTTGCTCGTGAAGAGCCGGTTGCCGCAGCACCCGCGACCGATGTTGCCGGCGCGACACAGCCGCTGCCGGAAGCGCCCTCGAAGGAAGTCGCTTCGGCTGATGTCACTGCTGCCGGTCAGGCATCGACCAATGTCGATCAGGTGGCGCTTGCCGCAACGGGCAATGCCGATATCGAACAGGTTCCGGTTCGCAGCGTGACGACGACGGCAACAGGCGACAAGGCGCCGACGCCGCAGGCGCGTCCGGTCGAGCAGCCGGCTAATGTTGCCGGCACTGCTGCCGAGCGCAGCAACGTGCGTCCGGCCCAAGAGCAGGCGGCTGCCGCTGCAGAAGCGCAGCCGGCGCAGCAGGTCGCAACCGCATCGGTTCCGGCCGGCGGATACTTCATCCAGGTCGCATCCTTGCCGTCCGAGGCCGAGGCGCAGAAGTCCTACAACAGCCTTTCCAGCAAGTTCGGGAGCGTCATTGGCGGCCGCGGCGTCGATATCCGCAAGGCTGAGATCGCCGGCAAGGGCACCTACTATCGCGTCCGTATCCCGGCTGGCTCCAAGGAAGAGGCAAATGCCCTGTGCTCCAAGTACAAGGGCGCTGGCGGAAGCTGCCTGGTGACCAAGTAAGCCGGACACAACGGATAGAGTTGAGGAGGGCGCGGCTCATAGGCCGCGCCCTTCGCATTTCAGGGTTTTCGGTTGCCCCATGGCCTTGTGCATGAACGACGGGGCTTCGTCTTTGTGGCTTCGCGCCGGGCGACGCCCGCTCTATGCTCTCTCAATGAGCGAATCAAAAGCATTTATCTCGGGCTGCAAGGGCCTCTCTCTTAACGAAGACGAACGCCAGTTCTTTGCCGGCGAGCGGCCATGGGGCTTCATCCTGTTCGGGCGCAACATCGGCGAGGAGCAGCAGATCTCCGATCTGGTGGCGTCGCTTCGCGACAGCATCGGCAATCCGAACGCGCCTGTGCTCATCGACCAGGAAGGCGGACGCGTGCAGCGCATTCGGCCACCGCTCGTCCAGCAATACCCGAATGGCGCGGCGATCGGCGAAATCTACCGCCGCGACCGGGAGCTCGGTCTGCGCGCTGCCTGGCTGATGGGACGCCTCCACGCCTTCGACCTGATGCGCTTCGGCATCACTGTCGATTGTCTGCCGGTGCTCGATGTGCCGGTGCCTGGCAGCCACGACGTCATCGGCAATCGTGCCTATGGTCACGACCCTGAGACCGTAACGGCGATCGGCCGTGCGATGGGCGAGGGGTTGAAGGCCGGCGGCATGCTGCCTGTCATGAAGCACATGCCCGGTCACGGCCGCACCTTCGTCGACTCGCACCACAATCTGCCGGTGGTCAGTGCTACTTTCGAAGAGCTTGCTGCCAGCGACTTCCTGCCCTTCGTTGCGATGAAGGACGAGGTAATGGCGATGTCGGCCCACATGGTCTTCACGACGATCGACCCGGACAATCCGGCGACGACCTCGGCGAAGGTCGTCCGCGAGATCATTCGCGGTCACATCGGTTTCGACGGTCTCTTGATGTCGGACGACGTCTCGATGAACGCGCTGGCCGGCGACATGACGACCCGCGCGCGCAACATCATTGCCGCGGGGCTTGATCTCGTCTTGCATTGTCATGGCATAATGGAAGAAATGAAGGCCGTCGCCGACGTGGTGCCGGCTCTCGCCGGTGAGAGCCTGCGTCGGGCGAAGGCTGCCGAAGCGGCATTCCGGGCGCCCGACGATGCGAACGAAAGCGATCTACGGACGGAGTTCAACGGCCTGTTCGCGACGGTGTAAGGTAGGCGCGGCCGGCAGGAAAGGATCGGACTGTCAGTGAGCAATGCGGGCGAAAGACAAGGCAAGCCTGCGTCGAAGGCGCCGATGGAGCCCCTGTGGCAGGAAGAGACTGCAGAGCGCGGGCTGCATGAAGAAGCGCTGGTGGTTGATCTTGCCGGTTTCGAAGGCCCGCTCGATCTCCTGCTTCATCTCGCCCGTAGCCAGCGTGTCGATCTTTCGCGCATCTCCGTACTTGCACTCGCCGAGCAATATATCGCCTTCATCGAGCGGGCGCGCAGCATCCGCATCGAGCTTGCCGCCGACTATCTCGTCATGGCGGCATGGCTTGCCTATCTGAAATCGCGCCTGCTGATCCCACAACAGGCGAAGGACGACGGTCCAACGGGCGAGGAAATGGCTTCGGCGCTGGCTTTCCGGCTGAAACGCCTGGAGGCGATGCGTGAGGCGGCAACAAGGCTCATCAATAGAAACCGGCTCGGCCGGGATGTCTTCGTTCGCGGTGCCCCGGAACATATCGTCACGGAGAAGAAGTCCGGTTTCGATGCCTCGCTCTATGATCTCCTGAGCGCCTATGCGAGCCTGCGTCAACGTCAGGCGATCACGCAGGTGACGATCGAGAAGCGCCATGTGTGGTCGCTCGCTGATGCGCGCCTGATACTGGCGCGCATGATCGGCGGTCTCGACGATTGGACAGCGCTCGATCATTTTCTCATCCGCTACATGACGACGCCGAAGGAGCGGGCAACGGTGATCGCCAGTTCCTTCGCTGCTTCGCTCGAGATGGTCCGCGAGGGCCGGCTGGAGATCCGCCAGGAAGAGGCCTTCGCGCCGATCTACCTTCGGCGCGGACCGAACCCGATCGATGCGGAGACGCTTGCCGAAATGGAGGCAGCCCGTGGCTGAAGCCCAAAAGTACGTGCCCGCAGCTTCCGACGAGGACGACGAGATCGGAGCGGCGCCGACCTTCGATCCTCGGTTGGAGCAGGAAGCCGAGCGGATCGCGGAAGCCCTGGTGTTTGCTTCGGCGCAGCCGGTGTCGGAGACCTATATCGAAAGTCGACTGCCGCGTGGTGCCGATGTCGGTCGCATCATGACGCGCCTGAAGGCGCTCTACGCGACACGCGGCGTCAACCTGGTTCAGGTCGCCGACCATTGGGCTTTCCGCACGGCTGCCGATCTCTCCTTCGTCGTGCAGACCGACGAACAGGAGGTCCGCAAGCTCTCGCGCGCTGCGCTCGAAGTTCTCTCGATCATTGCCTACCACCAGCCGGTGACCCGCGCGGAGATCGAGGATATCCGCGGGGTCCAGACGTCGAAGGGCACGCTCGACGTGCTGATGGAAGCGGGCTGGGTCCGCTTCAGGGGGCGCCGGCGCACGCCGGGCCGGCCGGTTACCTTCGGCACCACCCGTGATTTTCTCGATCACTTCGGTCTCGAAGAACTGCGCGACCTGCCGGGTATCGAGGAGCTGAAGGGGGCGGGGCTGCTTTCCGGCCGCGTGCCGTCCAATCTCAATATTCCCGTTCCGGTGGGCGAAGACGAGCTTGCCGAGAACGAAGACCCCATCACCCAGCTCGACCTTGAAGAACTGGGGCTCTTGACACCGAAGGGCGAAGAAGCTGATTAAAACCTGAATGGGGATATCGGCTTTCCCCGGCGCCCGGCCGTTTCAGTGGGCGCGACTGGTGTCAAGGAATGCAAGCATGGTTTCAGATCCGCAGGACGCTCCCGTCATGACAACGCGACGGACGGCGGGCGTATCCTTCGCGGCGAGCCTGACCTTCGAAGATATTCATCACAACTATCACTCCAAGGAAACGATCAAGGGCGTCAGCCTGGCGGCCAAGGCCGGCGAGGTCCTTTGCCTGCTCGGTCCGTCTGGGTCTGGCAAGACGACGTTGCTGCGTATCGCCGCAGGCATCGAGAAGCAGAGCGCGGGACGCCTTCTGCTCAATGGCCAGGAGATTTCCGGCCCCACGGTCTTCCTGCCGCCCGAAAAACGCGGTGTCGGCCTGATGTTCCAGGATTTCGCACTCTTCCCGCACATGTCCATTCGCGACAACGTCCGCTTTGGCCTGACGGCGCTTCCAAAGAAGGAAGCCCTGAACCAGGCGGACGCGGCACTCGAGCGTGTGGGGCTCTCCCACTACGCTAACCAGTACCCGCACGTGCTTTCCGGCGGCGAGCAGCAGCGTGTGGCGCTTGCGCGCGCGCTTGCGCCGCGTCCTGCCGTACTTTTGATGGACGAACCGTTTTCCGGCCTCGACTCGCGTCTGAAGGATTCGATCCGCGCCGATACGCTCGCTATCCTCAGAGAGACCCGGGCGACGGCGATAGTCGTCACCCACGACGCGGAAGAAGCGATGCGCATGGCCGACCGAATTGCGCTGCTGCAAGACGGACGGTTGGTCCAGGTCGGTACGGCAGACGAGCTTTACCGCCACCCGAGAAACCTCTTTGCTGCCGGTTTCTTCTCGGAAATCAATGTGTTCAATGCGCAGGTTCGCAACGGCCGCGTCGATACGCCGGTCGGTACCGTCGCGGCCGGGCGTCACGGTGAAGGGGAACGCGTTTCGGTCGCGGTGCGGCTTTCCGGCGTGCGCGTCGGCGAGGAGAGTGGCGACACGCCTGCGCGCATCGTTTCCCGCCGGTTCATCGGTGTGGTGGAGTTGTTGGAACTGGCCGTGCCGGGCTGCGAGGACATTGTGCGCGCCCGTATCCGCGCGGACCAATTGCCGCAAGGATTGCGTGACGTAATGCTTTCGGTTAACGAGCGGGATATATTGCTGTTTGAAAAAGACGCATCAACGTCTTAGGGTCGATCGCAAGGCGCGATTGTCCGCGGCACGCCTGAAATTTGACATGTGGCAGGCTCTTAATTTTGATGAGAGCCTCAAGGGAGTAAGAGCATGGGGTCCTTAAGCATCTGGCACTGGCTAATTTTTTTGGCGGTGGTCCTGCTATTGTTCGGCCGTGGCAAGATTCCGGAATTGATGGGCGACGTTGCCAAAGGCATCAAGAACTTCAAGAAGGGCATGAGCGAGGACGAAGCCGGTTCGGCTGACAAGACGATCGACAACAAGACGGTCGACCACAAGTCAGACGAAGTTCGCTAACGATCAAGCGTCCGTAGGGCCCGGCTGGCATTGATGCCAGGCGGGCTGGATCATGGATTTGCAGGACATATCAAATGCTTGATATCGGCTGGACCGAGCTTGTCGTCATTGCAATCGTTCTCATTGTCGTTGTCGGGCCGAAGGATCTGCCGCCGATGCTGCGGGCATTCGGGCGCATGACCACGAAATTGCGTGGCATGGCATCCGAGTTTCGTCACCAGTTCGATGAAGCGTTGCGCGAAGCGGATCTGGACGACGTCCGAAAAACGATCAGCGATGCGCAAAGTCTCAACCCGGCAAACGCGTTGCGCGAAGCGATGAACCCGCTCCGCCAGATCGGCAACGATATCAAATCGGACCTGCAGAAGGCTACGACGCCTGACAAGCCCGCCACGATGGGTACCACCGAGCCCGCGGCTGCGGAGCCGGTCATGGCCGCTCCGGTAGCTGTCGCGGAAGCGAAGCCCGCAGATGCGGTCGCCGCTGCGGCCGTAGGCTCTGCCACTCGCCAGCTCGAGCGCGCCGAGGTTGCCGTTCCGGCTGACAAGCCCAAGCGGGTGCCGAAGGCGAAGGCCGATCCGGCACCGGTGGCAAAGAAATCCGCAACGCCAAAGGCAGCTGCGCCCAAAACTCCGGCAGAGCCACCCGCAAAGGCGGTGGCCGAGAAGAAGTCGTCGAAGCCCGCTCCAGCCGAGCCTGCTACCAAGACGTCCAAGCCGCGCGCCAGCACGCGCAAGAAAGGTGAAGCATGAGCGGCGATATCGAGGACCGGCCGCAGCCGCTGATCGAGCATCTGATTGAATTGCGCAGGCGGCTCATTTGGGCCGTCGGAGCGTTCTTTGTTGCCTTCCTCGTCTGCTTCTATTTCGCCAAGGGTCTCTTCAACATCCTAGTGCTGCCCTTCAAATGGGCGGTGGGTTGGGCCGGCCTCAACCATCGCAATATCGAGCTGATTTATACGGCCCCGCAGGAATTCTTCTTTACCCAGATCAAGGTGGCGATGTTCGGCGCAATGGTCATCGCCTTTCCGGTGATCGCCGCGCAGATCTACAAGTTTGTCGCCCCAGGCCTCTACAAGAACGAACGCGCTGCCTTCCTGCCATTCCTGGTCGCGTCGCCGATACTGTTCCTCATGGGGGGCGCCCTGGTCTATTTCTTCTTCACGCCCATGGTCATGTGGTTCTTTCTGGCGATGGAGCAGGGCGGCGGCGAAGGGCAGGTGGCAATCCAGCTCCTGCCAAAGGTATCGGAATACCTGAGTCTGATCATGTCGCTGGTCTTCGCTTTCGGCCTCGTCTTCCAGTTGCCGGTGGTGACGACGTTGCTTGCGCGCGTCGGCCTCGTCACTTCCCAGGGCCTCAAGGATAAGCGAAAGTACGCGATCGTCATTGCGTTCTTCGTCGCAGCCATCTTGACGCCGCCCGATCCCGTTTCCCAGATCGGCCTTGCACTGCCAGCCATCCTTCTCTACGAAATTTCGATCTATACGGCGCGACTCATCGAAAGACAGCGGGCAGCGGACGCGCTCAAGAGCGAAGTTGCCGAGTCGCAGGAAGGATCTTCCGGAGAGGTCGGCCCCGCAAAGGGCTGAGCATTCGAGATTTCGCGCCGTGAGTTGACCAACGCGTGGAACGACAATGCTTGATATCAAATGGATCCGTGAAAATGCCGAGATGCTGGACGCTGCCCTGGCGAAGCGGGGCGCGGAGCCTTTGTCGGCGTCGCTGATCGCCCTCGACGAACGCCGCCGCACGATCCTCCAGTCGCTGCAGGACATGCAGTCGCGCCGCAATGCCGCCTCGAAGGATATCGGTGCGGCGATGGCGCAAAAGAACGCCGAACTTGCCGAAAAACTGAAGGCCGAGGTGGCCGAACTCAAGAACGCCATGCCGGCGCTTGAGGAAGACAGCCGCAAGGTGGAGGCAGAGCTCAACGACGCGCTCTCCCGCATTCCGAACATCCCGCTCGAGGACGTTCCAGTCGGCGAGGATGAGACCGGCAACGTCGTCAAGCGCGTGGTCGGCAACAAGCCCACCTGGAATCACCAGCCGCGCGAGCATTTCGAGATCGGCGAGACGCTCGGCCTCATGGATTTCGAAGGCGCCGCCCGCATTTCCGGCTCGCGCTTCACGATCCTCAAGGGACAATTGGCGCGGCTCGAGCGTGCGCTCGGCCAGTTCATGCTCGACCTGCACACCCAGGAACACGGCTACACCGAAGTGCAGCCGCCGCTCCTCGTGCGCGACGATGCGATGTACGGTACGGGACAGCTGCCGAAATTTTCCGAAGATCTGTTCCGCACGACGGACGGTCGCTGGCTGATCCCGACTGCGGAAGTGCCGCTCACCAACATCGTTCGCGAGCAGATCCTCGAAGGCGAAAAGTTGCCGCTGCGCTTCACCGCGCTGACGCCGTCCTTTCGCTCGGAGGCGGGTTCGGCCGGTCGCGACACCCGCGGCATGCTGCGCCAGCACCAGTTCAACAAGGTCGAACTGGTTTCGATCACCGATGCCGAAACTTCGGTCGACGAGCACGAGCGCATGACGGCCTGTGCGGAAGAGGTGCTGAAGCGCTTGGGTCTTCACTACCGTGTGATGACGCTCTGCACCGGCGACATGGGCTTCGGCGCGCGCAAGACCTATGATCTGGAAGTATGGTTGCCGGGGCAGGATACCTACCGCGAGATTTCGTCCTGCTCGGTCTGCGGCGATTTCCAGGCGCGCCGGATGAATGCCCGCTACCGCACCAAGGAAGACAAGGGCACGCGCTTCGTTCACTCGTTGAACGGTTCCGGTGTCGCCGTCGGGCGCGCGCTGATCGCCGTCATCGAAAACTATCTGAACGAAGACGGTTCGGTATCGGTGCCGGATGTGCTGGTGCGCTATATGGGCGGCCAGACGCGCATCGAGAAGGCCGTCTGAGCCGACGTCAAGGAAGGACGGCAACCATGCGGATCCTGCTGACAAACGATGACGGCATTCACGCTGAAGGTCTCGCTGTGCTCGAAAGGGTCGCCAGGACGATCTCGGACGATGTCTGGGTCGTGGCACCAGAAGCGGACCAGAGCGGTTTGGCGCATTCGCTGACCCTGTCGGAGCCGCTGCGGCTCCGGCAGATCGCGGAGAAGCGCTTTGCCCTCCGGGGCACGCCGACGGATTGCGTAATCATGGCCGTTCGCAAGGTGTTGGACCGGAAGCCTGATCTCGTGCTCTCCGGCGTCAACATTGGTGCCAACATGGCCGATGACGTGACCTATTCCGGCACGGTTGCGGGTGCCATCGAAGGTACGTTGCAGGGCATTCGCTCTATCGCGCTCAGCCAAGCCTATCACCACGTCGTCGGCAAGTCCGTGCCTTGGGATGTAGTTGAGACGCATGCGCCGGGCCTGATCCGCAAAATGATGGCCGTGGACCTGCCCGATGGCACGTTCCTCAACCTCAATTTCCCGAACTGCTCAGCCGACACCGTGGCCGGGATCGAGGTAACGTCGCAAGGCAAGCTCGACTTTGGCCTGTCGATCGATGAGCGGACGGACGGCCGTGGTTTTCCCTACTTCTGGCTGCGCTTCGGCGAGCGGTTCGGCGATTTTCGCGCCGGAACCGACATTCACGCTCTGCGCGAGAATCACATCTCGGTGACGCCGCTCAAGCTCGACTTGACGGACTATAGCGTCCAGGACCGTCTGATGCGGGCTTTGAACGAAGGGGCTCATTGATTGAGCGTGCGCGTTTCGGAACAGGAAGGCTTTGCCAAGATGGTGCTGCGGCTGCGCGCCGCCGGCATCATCAATCATGACCTCCTCAAGGCGGTCGAGCAGACCTCGCGCGGTCAGTTCGCGCCGCCGCAATATCAGGCCGAGGCCTACTCGCAGCGGACGATTCCGCTCGAGTGCGGCTCCTTCATGGAAGGCTATGATTTTGCGGTGCGGTTGCTGCATTGTCTGAACCTGAAGACAGGACAGCGCATCCTCGAGGTCGGCACCGGCAGCGGCTT
Source organism: Ensifer sp. CCNWLY38 (assembly GCF_037120565.1). Classification (NCBI taxonomy): domain Bacteria; kingdom Pseudomonadati; phylum Pseudomonadota; class Alphaproteobacteria; order Hyphomicrobiales; family Rhizobiaceae; genus Ensifer; species Ensifer sp. CCNWLY38. The sequence continues at coordinate 119,485 of NZ_JBBBBO010000010.1, read as the reverse complement.
TACCGCGGCGGTGATGGGGCGGGTGGCTGAGCGTGTCCTGACGATCGACCGCTATCAGACACTCGTCGGTACGGCGCAGAAAAACCTTGAGAAATCAGGCGTTCGCAACGTTATCGTGCGCCATGCCGATGGCAGCGCCGGTGTGCCGGGCGAGGGCACGTTCGACCGCATCCTGATCACCGCTGCCTTCAATAGCCTGCCGCGCATGTTTTCCGATCATCTCGTCTCAGGCGGAACCTTGGTGGTACCGATCATGATGAGCGAGACACATTGCCGGGTCGTTCGGGTCAACCGAACGGGAAGCCGCTTCGACCGCGAGGATCTGTTCGATGCGCCTTACCTTCCGATCGTGCCGCAGCTCGCGTCGTTCCTGTGATACGGCCGCTGCCGAACATCTCCGCCGGCGCTTTGGTGTGTTAAGGAATTCTTAACTGCGTCCAGCCTGGCGCAAGCTTCGCGCCATACCCCTCCACTGCACGATAGGTTCCGCCCACGAGTCGTCGCTCTTGCGCGACCGGGATGTTGCTGCCGGATCGTGAGTTTGACGGAGACGGCAAATGCAGATCGCGAACAGGCTGACGGCCGCAGCATCGGGCGACGGACTGAATAATCTTGCAGGGCGCAACGCCGGCCAGGCGAATTCCGCCGGCAAGGACGAACAGGCCGCACAGGCGCTCGCGGCGAGTTTCTTCGATCCCACTCCGCGCATCTCCCTTTCCGCCGATGCTCTGCTCTATCTCAGCCAGACGAAGAAGGCATCGGACGGACAGCCGGCGCTCAGCCGCGACGAGTGGAACAACCGGCTGTCTCCGCAGCTGGCGCTACGCGAATACCAGGCCTTCGGCAAATTTCTCGATGCCGGGGATCATGAGGCCTACTACAAGAACTTCATCGACTACTACGACAGCCTTCGTCCCGAAGATCAGGACAGCCTGCGCTATTTTGGGACGCGTGAGGCCGCCGTCGCCGGTCTGCGGTCGCTTGAATATGAACAGGCGAGCGGCGCCGACGGCGACACCACGTTCCAGACGCTGGTGAGTGTCCTGCTTGAAGAAGACAAGACCGCTCAGTCCGAAACCCCGGTCCGTCCCGAGGGGCGTCCGATTTTTGCCTGGGATCTGACAAGCATCAGCTATGAAGATGAACCAACGGAGCGGCGTTCCGTTTCGGAAATCGAGCGTCTCTATTCCGAACTGAGCTAGGTTCTCGCGATCGCCGCACGCGGGGCTTCTGCGCCCGCGAAACGTTGCGGGACGCTCACGGTGCCAGGCCGATCGGCATTTTCAGATGGCGGGCCGGGCCTATGGTTAGCGTTTCGTCAAATTAGTCCTTTGGTGGTGCTGACCTTAACCGGGCGGTAACTCTAATACGCTTTAATCATCCCACATCGAGTTGCGTTCGGAGTGGGTAAGCGTCATGCGTCAGTTTGTATCTCCCGGGGTTGGAAAGTCCACGATCCGCCTGTGCGTGGCGGTCCTGCTAGCAGGCGCCGCAACGGGCTGCAGTTCGGATGCCAGCCGATTTGACGGCCTGTTCTCCCGGTCGGACAACATCACCACAAATTCAATTCCGCGCGATGCGACGCCGGTTCCGCGTGGCGACGTGGCAGTCGGTCAGATGGCGGCAGCTTCTCCGGCGGATAACGGTGCTCTCGGCCAACCCTATCCGACTGCAAGCGCGCAGGGCGGCTATGATCCGGTGAATACCGCTTCCACTCCGGTATCGGCTGCCCGTGGTGCGTCAACGCCGATCTCCGTCCAGCGCACGACCCTGGCCGATCCGAGCGCGACGACGCGTCAGCCCGCAGAAGCGCAGCCGTTCCCCGCTGCTCGTCAGCAGGCGGCAATCGCGACGCAGCAGACGCTCCCGGCGGCCGTCAACGAAACCGCAAGCAAGAGCGGCTGGACGACGCAGAATGCCCCGACGATCATGGTTCGGCCCGGCGACAACGTCGCAGTTCTCTCCAAGCGCTTCGGCGTTCCCGAGAAGGAAATTCTGAAGGCCAACGGTCTGCAATCCGCTGCTCAGGTGGAAACCGGCCAGCGCCTGGTCATCCCGACCTTTGGTTCCGTCGGTAGCCCTGCGAAGGGGGCAGCGACCAACTCGATCGCCGGTCTCGATGGTAGCAAGCGCCAGCCTTCGCCCTTGCCCAACGATCAGCGCGACGTCGCAATCCTGCCGGGCTCCGCCCAGTCTCGCGACAAGAACGCTGGCAAGACGGATGTCGTTGCCGGCAAGCCGGCAACGAACGGCGAAGGCAGTGGCGGCGGCACCTACACCGTGAAGCCCGGCGACTCGCTCAATCGCATTGCCAAGACGACGGGCGTGTCTGTCGCAGCCCTCAAGCAGGCGAACGGTCTGAGCGCAGAATCGATCCGCGTCGGCCAGACGCTGCAGCTGCCAGGCGCAACGGGCGCCGCGCCGGACCAGGTCAAAACCGCATCGGTTCCGAGCAAGAAGACTGAGCAGCCGCAGGTTGCCTCACTCGAAAAAGGTAAACCGGCAGAATACCAGCCACCGGCCGCCAAGCAGAGCGTTACGGACGTTGCTGCGCTCAAGGCGGATGTCGATGAGGACTCGCCGAAGTCGACCGGGATCAGCAAGTATCGCTGGCCTGTTCGCGGCGCAGTGGTTGCCGGCTACGGCGCCAACGTCGACGGCAACCGCAACGACGGTATCAACATCTCGGTTCCTGAGGGCACGCCGATCAAGGCGGCCGAGAACGGCGTCGTCATCTACTCGGGCAGCAGCCTGAAGGAACTTGGCAACGCTGTCCTGGTCCGCCATGATGACGGCACGGTCACGGTCTACGGCAACGCTTCCGAACTCAAGGTTCAGCGCGGCCAGAAGGTACAGCGCGGCCAGACGCTCGCGGCTTCCGGCATGACCGGTCGCGCCAGCCAGCCGCAGGTGCACTTCGAGGTGCGCAAGAATGCGACCGCGGTGAACCCTTCGACCTTCCTCGAATAGTCCGGCCTCCAGGTCTGATTGGATCTACTGCATGTCTCGTTAAATCGACCTCGATTTAAGGACAAAGACATGCAGAAAATCAAAGTGCTACAGCGACCTTTGCGCGTCTGATAAGACGCGCGGCGCTGTAGGAAGCGTAGGAATCTGATACCGTCCGCCGGATTTCGGCGGGCGGTATTTTTTGTCTATGGTCGAGCAGATTTGGTAAGCGATCCGATCGCTAGGGCCTATGCGTCCAGCCGATGGCGCATGCGTCCGGCAAGATCCTGAATGAATTGCCAGGCGACGCGGCCGGACCTTGCGCCGCGGGTCGTCGCCCATTCGAGCGCTTCCGCATGCAGGGTTTCGGCCTCGACGGCGAAGCCATAGTGCTTTGCATAGCCATCGACCATGGCAAGGTAGTCTTCCTGGCTGCATTTGTGGAAGCCAAGCCATAGCCCGAAGCGGTCGGACAGCGACACCTTTTCCTCGACCGCTTCGGAAGGATTGATGGCGGTCGACTGCTCGTTTTCCATCATGTGGCGCGGCAGCAGATGGCGCCGGTTCGATGTCGCGTAGAGCAGCACGTTCGACGGCCGACCTTCGACGCCACCGTCGAGTACGGCCTTCAGCGATTTGTAGGACGTGTCGTCATGATCGAAGGACAGGTCGTCGCAGAAGACGATCACGGGCACCGGTGCGGTCTTGAGGATGTCCATCAGGGCGGGCAGGGTGGCGATGTCCTCCCGATGCACCTCGACGAGCTTGACCGCGACGCCGGTATCGCGGGCGACCTGCGCATGCACGGATTTCACCAGCGAAGACTTGCCCATGCCACGGGCGCCCCAGAGGAGCACGTTGTTGGCCGGAAAACCTTCGGCGAAGCGCAGCGTGTTGTCGAGCAGGATGTCACGGACGTGATCGACACCTGATATCAGCGACAACTCGATACGGTTGGGCTTGGCGACCGGTTGCAGGTGATGTGTGGCCGGAGCCCAGACGAAGCATTCGGCGCCGTCCCACTCATTGCTTGCTGCGGCTGGACCGGCCATGCGCTCGATCGCCGCAGAAAGCTTCTGCATTTCCCTGATGAGAACGTCGATCTTTGCTTCCGGCATATGTCTATCTCCAACAACTGAATCAATCATTTGGTCGCGCTGCAATGAAAACGGGGCGCCTGAAACGGCACGCGATTGGCCCGCAATTGCGACGCTACCGTTAACAGACACCCGGTAGCACGCAGGTTTGCGCTGGAAAAGGCCGCAGAGCCCCGTGCGGGGGGTTCTCCTCTTGTCCAAATTGTGTCAGAGGCACAGGAACGGGTAAGGGTGCCGCCGCTTTGCAGAGCGGCCGCGCGCCCCTATATTCCGGCCGATTTGGTGCGGAGGAACCGCCGATATTTGAACTCAAGGAGTGATCGATGTTCATTACCGAAGCTTTTGCGCAGACAGCCGGTGCCCCTTCCGCCGGTGGCGCGGACATTCTCATGTCCATCCTGCCGTTCCTGCTGATCTTTGTTGTCATGTATTTCCTGATCATCCGTCCGCAGCGCGCCCAGATGAAGCGCCGCGAGGAGCTGTTGAAGAACATCCGTCGCGGTGATCAGGTGGTGACCGGCGGCGGCATCGTCGGCAAGGTTACGAAGGTCGTCGATGACAACGAACTCGAAGTCGAAATTGCCGAAGGCGTGAAGATCCGCGTCGTTCGCAGCGGCGTATCTGAAGTTCGCGTCAAAGGCGAACCTGTGAAAGAATAAGGAACGCGGACAGCCACCATCCGACGAACAACTGGAGCGTTTGAGGCATGCGCAGAATCCCGCCGTTGAAACGTATCCTCGTCTGGTTGGTGGCTCTCGCCGGCATCGCCTTCGCGTTGCCGAATGTTCTGAGCCGTGAAGAGGCAGCCGGACTACCGTCCTGGATGCCGCATCGCCAGGTGGCGCTCGGCCTTGATCTCCAGGGAGGCTCGCACTTCATGCTGCGGGCCGCGCGCAGCGACATCGTCGCCGAGAGGCTCGAAGCGGTCGCCAGCGAAGTCGGCAAGTCCCTGCGCGATGCCGATATCGCCTATATCGGTCTGTCGGGCGAAGGTCAGTCGATTTCGTTCCGGGTTCGGGACCGTGCGCAACTCCCCGCCGCTCGCGATAAGCTGAAGACACTGACGGCGCCGGTCGAGGCTGGCGGATTTGACTCCGGGTCGATTTCCGAAGTTGTGTTTGACAGCGCCGACGAGGATGAACTCGTCCGCCTGCGCCTGACCGACGAAGGCATCGACTACCGGCTGTCACTGGCCCTTGCGCAGTCTATCGATGTGGTGCGTCGCCGCGTCGCTGAAGTTGGCGTTCTGGAGCCGCTGATCCAGCGCCGTGGCGAAGATCGGCTCATCGTCCAGGTGCCGGGGCTCGACGACCCACAACGATTGAAAGATCTGCTCAGCCAAAGCGCATATCTGACTTTCAGATTGCTGGATACGTCCGTGCCCGTTGAGCGAGCCGTCGATGGCCAGGTGCCAGTGGGCGCAGAAGTCCTCTATTCCTATGACGATCCGCCGGTTCCCTATCTGGTCCAGAAGGAAGCATTGCTGGCGGCGGCCAGTTTTGCCGCCGCGCAGCCGGAAGCCGATGCCGGCGCCGATACGGCGACGGTCGCGGTCAAGCTCGATGCGGCCGCGCAGCAGCGGGTTGCTGCCGTCACGGCGCAGCAGCCGGAGGCGAAGATTGCGATCGTTCTTGATGGCCAGGTTGCCGCAACGCCCAATCTTTCGGATGCCGTCAAGGGCGACACGGCGCGCATTTCTGCCGAGCTTCCGGCCGACTCTGCTGCGGATCTTGCCGCCCTCATCAGGACCGGACCGCTCCCGACACCGCTGACTTTCGTCGAGGAGCGGACGGTCGGCCCTGGTGTCGGTGATGACGCGATCGCCGATGGGCTCAAGGCAGGGCTTGTCGCGGCGATCGCCGTCGCCGCCTCGATGATCTTCTTCTACGGCGTTTTCGGTGTCTTTGCCGTCATCGCGCTCGCTTTGAATATCGTCTTGATCCTTGCGGCTCTTTCCGTGTCGGGGGCAACGCTGACCCTGCCCGGGATTGCCGGCATCATCCTGACGATCGGCGTCGCGGTCGATTCGAACGTGCTGATCTACGAGCGCCTTCGCGAGGAGGTTCGAGGTGGCGAGCCGTTGCGCCGCACGATCAACAACGCCTTCTCTCGCGTGTTCAGCAGCATCTTCGACGCCAACCTGACGATGCTGATCGCCAGCGCCATCCTGTTCTATCTCGGTTCCGGGCCGGTGCGCGGTTTCGCCGTCACTCTCGCGATCGGCAGCGTCACGACGCTTTTCACCGCCTATACGGTGACACGTCTGATCGTGAAGCGTTGGCTCCGGCAGTGGAAGTCGGAACGCCTGCCGAAGGGCATTCGAACCGGGCGCTTCAGCGATCTGGACATCCGCTTTATGCGGATCCGTAATCCGGTGTTCATCCTGATGGCCGCCTTGTCGGCCGCCTCGGTGCTCCTGCTTGCGGGTATCGGGCTCAATCTGGGTGTGGACTTCAAGGGCGGCTCGATCATCGAGCTGCACTCCAAGGGCGGTCCCGTCGACGTTGCCGACCTCCGCACCCGCCTCGACGAGCTGAACTTTGGCGAGGTCCAGGTCCAGCAACTGGGCTCGGGCGAGGACGTGCTGGTGCGGGTTCCGTCTCAAGAAGCAGGCGACAATGCCGAGCAGACCGCAGCCAGCGTCATCAGGACGGAGCTGGCCGACGAATACGACTTCCGCCGCGTCGAAGTGGTTGGCCCGGTTGTTTCGGGCGAGCTGACGCGCGCCGGAACGCTTGGGCTCGCAATCTCGTTCGTGGCGATCCTGCTCTATGTCTGGCTGCGTTTCGAGTGGCGCTTTGCCGTCGGTGCGATTATCGCGACCGTGCACGACGTGCTGCTGACGATCGGGTTCCTGGTGCTGACGGGCATCGAGTTCAATCTCGGCAGTATCGCCGCCGTTCTCACCATCGTCGGCTACTCGTTGAACGATACAGTTGTGATCTACGATCGCATTCGCGAGAATCTCGGCCGTTACAAGCGCATGCCGCTGTCGGTACTGATCGATACATCGATCAACCAGACGCTCTCGCGCACGATCCTGACGGCGCTGACGACCATTCTGGCGCTTGCTGCGCTCTATCTCTTCGGCGGCGGCCTCATTCGCTCATTCAGCATCACCATGCTGTTTGGTGTCGTCGTCGGGACGATCTCCTCTATCTATATCGCCGGCCCGATCCTCATCCTCTTCAGGAAGCGGACTGACCACATTCCGGGGGACGAAAACGCGTCCGGCGCGGATACGGGTGCCGCCGGCGCGGCAAAGGGTACAGTTTGAAATGCCCAAGGGTATTGAAATTCGCGAAGCGCATTTTCCGGGCCGCGCACCGATCGATGCCTATGGCAACGGCGGCTTTCGCTTTGCGGACATGTCGCATCGCGGCTCGATCCTGATGCTGCCCTCGGGCGTCTATGCCTGGGACGTGGCCGAAGGCGATCCCCTGGCCGTCGAGAAATTCCGCAGGGTCATCGATGAGGCGAAAGACATCGAAGTGCTGCTGGTCGGCACCGGTAAAGACATCCGCCCGCTGCCCGCCGACGTGAAGGCCGCGCTGCGTGCCGTCAATGTATCGTCGGATCCGATGAGCACCGGGGCTGCGGTTCGCACCTACAATGTGATGCTGGCCGAATCGCGTGCTGTCGCCGTCGCGCTGATCGCTGTCTGATCGGGCATTCGGGGAAGACCACGTGCAAGACATTTCCGCTCAGATCCTGGCCGACCTCAGGGATACGGACCGCGACCGCTATCTCGCCTGCCTGCTTGCCCCCGCCGACAAACAGCGCTCGCTCGCAGCGCTCTATGCCTTCAACGCGGAGATCGCGCGAATTCGCGATCTCGTGCATGAGCCGATTCCAGGCGAAATCCGCATGCAGTGGTGGCGCGATCTCATCGGCAACGATGCCGCGTCCGGTGAGGGGCATCCGCTTGCTGAAGCGCTGCTGCAGTGCATTCGCGAGCACAGGCTGCCGGTCTCGGTCTTGCAGAACATGATCGATGCCCGGATCTTCGATCTCTACGACGACCCCATGGAAGACCGCTCGGCGCTCGAGGGTTATGCCGGCGAGACCGCTTCGGCCTTGATCCAGCTCTCGTCGCTGGTGCTTGACCCGCAGAATGCTGCAAAATCGGCGGAAGCCGCCGGTCACGCCGGTGTGGCGCAGACTGTCGCCGGCCTCCTGATGCTGTTGCCGCTGCATCTGAGACGCGGCCAGGTCTATTTGCCGGCAGAACTGCTGCGCGCGACCGGTATTGATCGGGAAACGCTTATTGCCGGGAAAGAGAGCGACGGCATCGGCCGGGCGATCAGGGCATTTTCTGGGTTCGGGCGGGATCATCTGGCCAAGGCACGGGCTCAGATAGCGACTATCTCGCCGTCGAATTTTGCCGCCTTCGTGCCGCTTGCGTTGGCCGAGCCGATCTTCGATCGCGCCGAGGCGGCTGGCGCTGGACTTTTGAAGACGCCAATCCGTCCGGCGCAATGGCGGCGGCAATGGTGGATGTGGCGCGCCGCGCGGCGTCGTCGCTTCTAGGTCAATTCCAGGAAAAGTGTGAAACGGTTTTCCGTCCGGATTTGCGTAATTTCAAAGACTTAGATCACTTCAGTTTTTCGATGAAACAATGAAATGATCTAACGCGGCAAGGCAGCCGGTTGTAGCGGAGCGGCTGCCCGGTAAAAAACCGATGCGTTCAGCACGGGCGCGCCTTACGGGACGCCAAATTGGCACAAGCCTCGCGGCGTATAGAAGCGGTTTATCGGCGTCATGCCGAGCGAAGGGGAGCGCCCGCGGATGCTTTGGTTATTGCTCATCGCCGTCATTGTTCTGGCCGGCGCATTCTACATGTGGATGAACGCCCGTGCCGAGCGGGATTGGGATAATCCCGATGCAGGCTCTGCGATGGTGGAGTTCGGGCGCGCGTTTCCGGATGAAGCGATCCGGGCGCTGCATTCCACCGCGGACCGCAAGGCGATCTTCCTGAGGCTGCACGACGGCAAGGCGGGCTTCATCCAATCGCATGGCACGCATTATGTCTGCCACGTCATCCAGCCTGGAAAGGTCCGGGTGAACAGCTCGGAGAGCGGCCGTGGGCTGATCGTGCATTTCCCCGACTTTGCCTATCTGGACAATGCTTTCGAGTTCCAGAACGCCGGCGAGGCGGCGGAAGTTTCTCTGTGGCTGCTCGGCAGCTTCAACCCGAAATCGGAATTCACGCAGCCGGACTCGGAACCGTCCCCTACAGCGCAGGCGAGCGAGTAGCGACTTCACAGATCCATTCAAAAGAAACGGCCCGCTGGCATCATCGCGAGCGGGCCGTTTCGTCGTTCTGGTCTTGTATTCGCCGTCAGGCGGACTTGCCGAGCCATGCGGCGCAATCGGCGAGCGCACGCGACGCCGTTGCCTGCTTCTTGGCAGCGGCCTTTTCCTTGCCACGGAAGCGCTTGGCGCCCTCCGGCTTGGTGATTGCGCCCGGTTCGAGCGGCGGGAACAGACCGAAATTGACGTTCATCGGCTGGAACGAACGTTTGCCCGGCTCATCGTCGGAAACGATGTGCCCACCGGTAATATGGTTCAGCAGCGCGCCGAAGGCGGTGGTCGTTGGCGGTGCGGCCAAAGTCTCGCCCTTGCGCTCAGCGGCGGCGAAGCGCCCGGCGAGCAGGCCGATGCTGGCGCTCTCCACGTATCCTTCGCAGCCGGTGATCTGACCGGCAAAGCGCAGGCCCGGGCGCGACTTCAGCGTCAGTGTTCGGTCGAGCAACGTCGGCGAATTGATGTAGGTGTTGCGGTGCAGGCCGCCGAGGCGCGCAAATTCGGCATTCTCCAGGCCCGGGATCATCCGGAAGACTTCCGCCTGGGCGCCGTATTTCAGCTTGGTTTGGAAGCCGACCATGTTGTAGAGCGTGCCGAGCGCATTGTCCTGGCGCAGCTGCACGACGGCATAGGGCTTGACCGTGGGGTTATGGGCATTGGTGAGGCCCATCGGCTTCATCGGCCCGTAGCGAAGCGTCTCGCGGCCGCGCTCGGCCATCACCTCGATCGGCAGGCAGCCATCGAAATAGGGCGTACCTTCCCACTCCTTGAAGCCGGTCTTGTCGCCGGCGACCAGCGCGTCGACGAAGGCGTTGTACTGCTCCTCGGTCATCGGGCAGTTGATGTAGTCCTTGCCGGTGCCGCCGGGGCCGACCTTGTCGTAGCGCGACTGGTACCAGCAGACGTCCATGTCGATCGTCTCGGTGTAGACGATCGGCGCGATGGCATCGAAGAAGGCGAGCGCATCAGCGCCCGTTTCCGTGCGGATGGCTTCTGCAAGATCGGGTGCCGTCAACGGGCCGGTCGCGATGACCGCGAGGTCCCATTCCCTCGGCGGCAGGCCGGTGATTTCTTCGCGCACGACCGTGATCAGCGGATGGGCGGCAATCGCAGCGCTGACGGCGTCAGAGAAGCCGTCGCGATCGACGGCGAGCGCGCCGCCGGCCGGAACCTGGTTGGCATCGGCGGACTTCATGATCAGCGAGCCGGCAAGGCGCATTTCCGCATGCAGAACGCCGACCGCATTGCTGGTCGCATCATCCGAGCGGAACGAGTTGGAACAGACGAGTTCGGCGAGACCGTCGGTCTTGTGTGCATCGGTGCCGCGCACACCGCGCATCTCGTGCAGCACGACCGGGACGCCGGCCTCGGCGATCTGCCAGGCAGCCTCCGAACCGGCAAGGCCGCCGCCGACGACATGGATGGGGGAGTGGGGAGAGGTGTCTTTGCTCATGGCCGGCTTCCTATCACGCCTCGGCCCTCGGTTCCAACGTCAATAAACGAAAACGGCGCCCGAAGGCGCCGTCTTGGAAGTCTGGTCGTTCGTTCCGATTAACGGAAAGAACGGGCCGCAATGTTGCGGATGTCGTAGCGGGTGATGCCGATGTCATTGAGAGCGTGGGTCGACAGGTTGCCGAGCTCGCTGACGGTGCGGCGGTAGTTGATCCAGCTTTTTGCGATACGAATCGGGTTCATGGTCTTTTCCTCAAATCAGGTTGTCGCGACAGCCATCTGTCTGCGTCGTTGAGGTTCTTATACGCTTGTCTAATTAGAAGGTGGAGTGCAAAGAAAATGCAGCTGCTATGCATTTGTGCAGTGCATCGCCGCATAGATGGGCACCGCTTCAAAAGGCGGCATCAATTAACGATTGATTAAAATGCGGATCACTACGCTCTAGTGTTTTGTTTTTCATATCTTTTTGGAATTGGAGCGCGAGCGGTTGCAATGCGTGCCACGAGGGTGGTGCTCGCTGCTCGCTCCGATGTCGCCGGCCAGGTGCGCAACAGCATTTCGCACGTGCGAAAGGGCGGCGGTGACGCCAGAGCAAGAGGCAAAAGAAAACGCCCCCCGGAATGAACCGGAGGGCGTTTACTGGAGGTCGGGCGCGCTTGAAGCGCAGCCTGAATTACTTGATCGCCTGGCGAGCAACGTAGGGGATGTCGCCGCGGCCGATGCCGAGGTCGCTCAGCTCACGGTCGCTCATGCGGCCGAGTTCGTTGCAGGTCTGACGATACTTGCGCCAATTGTTGAAAGAACGTGCGAGGTTCATGATCCTATCCTTTCTAGGGTCGTGTGCCAGCGCTCATCTCTCTTGCTGGCCGTCATCTGATGCTCTGGAATATAATCGTTTTGAGCAGAAGTTACAGAGATAATGCTGCATCGCACCCATGCAGCACGTGCAAGCCTGAGCGCGGCGGACAGATGTCGGATGGCGTTCGAAACGCACCTGCAATCAGGTTCTGATGATTGAAGCTTTCGACCCAAATCGAGGGCCGGAAAACAAACAACGCTCGCTGGGGGAGGAGATCCAGCGAGCGTCGCTTTGTTCTGATCGGCAACCGGGAGGAGGAGTGTCGCCGATCCAAATCGAGGGGCGCTGGGAGGAGGAGTGCGCCGCCCCGATCGATGAGTTGAAGATAGTACAGAGCCGGGCGGAGGGGTAGCGCTGATCCAGAATGGCACCTATGCGCCTAGTGCATGACTGCGAACGGAATAGCGAAAATGTGCACGAATATTGTGCAATTGCTCAAAGGTGGAGGCTTTCGTGCGGGGGAGGGCCGAAAAACAATAACGCCCGCTGGGGGAGGAGGTCCAGCGAGCGTCATTTGGAGTGACTGGCAACTGGGAGGAGGAGTGTTGCCAGTCTGATCGGAAGAGCGTTGGGAGGAGGAGTACGCTCGACCGAATTCTGTCGGGCCTTTCTCAGTAAACTGAGGCGGTTGGCCGTTTCCGCCGGCGACCGTCTGGCTTCATGCCGTCGTTCGCTTTTGATGATTTGAATATAGGGGCTTTAAATCGATTTGTGCAGTGCAATATCCGCATGGAAGATATGCGCATCGCGCAAGCCGTTCATCAGTCCCTCTCGGCTCGGGACCGCAGTCGCGACAGAGCGATTGTGTTTCCGCGCCGATACGTGGTTAGTTGGTGACGCAACGGGATCATTTCAAGCATTGGATTCTTAGGGCTGGGGGCAGGATGTATCGCGCGCGTCTCGAACGAGACTTCAGGCACTGGATCGACAAGGGGCTGCTGCAGGAAGATGCCGCGCGCGCCATGCTTGCCGAGTATGACGGACGCGAGTCGACGTTCCGGGCAGGGCGCGTTCTGCTTATGCTGGCGGCCCTCCTGTTATCCGCATCGATTCTGTTGCTTGTTGCCGCCAATTGGGAGGAGCTGCCGCGCCTCGCGCGCGTCGCCGGCATCGTCGCATTGATCTGGGGCTTCCACTTCGCTGCTGCCTGGCTGATCCGGAGTGGCAGGACGACACTTGCCGCCGCGGCGCTGGTTCTGGGCGCGGCGGCCTTTGGCGGCGGTATCGCGCTCGTCGGGCAGATGTATCATCTGTCGGGCGATGCGGCGGATGCAGCGCTGCTCTGGTTCGTCGGCGCCTGCCTTTCGGCGCTCGCGTTTCGCTCTGCAGCGATGGCAACGGTCTCTGGCGGGCTCGCGTGGTTCTATTTCGGTACCATGTTGACTGAAAGTGATTTCAGCACGGCTTCTGACTGGCACTTGTGGTCCGTGCCGGTTCTGGCCGTGATCGTCGTTCTTCTGGTCCGCTTCACGGAGGCGGGCAGCGCCCGGCATCTGGCCTACCTGCTCGTCCTTTCCTGGCTCGGCTGGCTGTATCTGGATAGTCCGTCACTTGCTTTCGCGGTCGGCCTCGCAGTCCTCGGCCTTGCGGCCTTTCTGGTGGCGACCCTGCCAGGCTCGCCCGTGCGCCAACTTGCGCTCGAGGCGGGCTCAGCGCCCGCTTTCTATTCCTTCGCGCTCGCCCTGCTTGGTTTCACCGGACTTCAATACGAGGCGGTTGGGCTGACGACGGAGGTCGCGACCGGAACAGGCACGCTGTTGGTTGCGCTCCTGGGCATTGCGCTTGCCGGTGCGCAGAACGGGGCGGTGCGTTATCTCGGTTACATCGCCTTTGCCGGCGAGCTTCTCTATCTCGCGTTCGAAACCTTGGGATCGATGCTTGGCACATCGGGATTCTTCCTGATTTCGGGCCTTGTCGTCGCGTGCATCGCCTGGCTGGTCATTCGGATCGAGGGGCACATGGCGCGAACGCGCCAGTCGGAGGTTTCTCAATGAGTAGTGGCGCATCGACCAGACGTTGGCTGAACCCGCTGCTCGCGGCCTTGCTCGTGGCCGGCGTCCAGACGGCGGCGCTCGGCTACATGATCGAAAGCAGGGCTTCGATCCTCAGAAGCGGGCGGGACGTCCTTCTGAAGACCGTGCCCGTCGATCCGCGCGACCTGCTCAGAGGCGACTATGTGATTCTGAGCTACGATATTTCCAGGCTGCAGCCGGAGCTGCTTAAAGGTGCCCTTCCGGCGCAATCGGGTGAGGTGATGCTCTATGTTCGGCTGGAGAAGCAGCCCGACGGTTTCTGGACGGCGACGGAAGCATCGTTTCAGCCGCTGCCGGTGACCGGCGACAGCGTCGTGCTCCGCTCACTTCCATTCTCCTACTATCCGTCGTCGTCGCCGCTGCCTTTGACTGTGGACTACGGCATCGAGCGCTTCTACGTGCCGGAGGGTGAAGGGCGCACATTGGAGGAGGCGCGCAATGCCGAGGCGCTCTCCGTCAACATCCGCGTTGATGGCAAGGGCAGGGCGCAGATCCGCGAGATCGCGGTCAACGGAAGCCCGGTCTATGAAGAGCCGCTTTATTGAGGTCTTGCGTGCGCGCTCCGATCCGTCGTGGAATACCGTATTTTCCCTTTGATCCCGCGAAAACGAGTGATATAGAGACGCCGCGCTCGGGAAAGCCCTGAACTTTCAGCATGCCCATTGTATCCGCGGTATTCCGCTGGTTGGACTTGCGGAAAATACGGTCAGGCGGTGCGATTGTCTGAACGCGGGTATGGTGAAATTGGTAGACACGCCAGATTTAGGTTCTGGTGCCGCAAGGCGTGGGAGTTCAAGTCTCTCTACCCGCACCAGACAGCGATCGCGCCTAAAGTCCGGATTCTGCGAGGATGAAGGGGGCTGGAGTGCCATTTTGCTTGCAAAACGGTTGCAGAACTGCGTAAAGCCACTCCCGGCAAATGGATCGGCTCACGTGCTCGCCAGACCTTTCGAAGGGGAAGAGCACAGTCAACGTGAAATGAAGGTTTGAACATGCAGGTTATCGAAACGCTCGCTCAAGGGCTGAAGCGCGAACTCAAGGTCGTTATCCCGGCCAAGGACATGGAAGCTCGGATGAACGAGCGCCTGGCCGAAGTGAAGGACCGTGTGAAGATCAACGGCTTCCGTCCGGGCAAGGTGCCGGTTGCGCACCTGAAGAAGGTCTATGGCAAGTCGATCATGGCTGACCTCGTCAATGAGATCGTCCGCGAGAAGCCGACCGAGATCCTGTCGGGCCGCGGCGAGAAGTCGGCGACCCAGCCTGAAGTCGCGATGACCGAGGACGAGGCCGAAGCCGACAAGATCCTCAACGCGGAAGCTGACCTCGAGTTCACCGTTGCCTACGAAATCATCCCGGCGATCGAACTCAAGGACGTGAGCGGCATCAAGGTGACCCGCGAAGTCGTCGAGATCGCTGACGAGGAAGTCAACGAGCAGATCCTGAAGATCGCCGAAAGCGCCCGCAGCTACGAATCGAAGAAGGGCAAGGCCGCCAACGGCGACCGCGTCACGATCGATTACCTCGGCAAGGTCGACGGCGTTGCCTTCGACGGAGGCAAGGACGAAGACGCTGAGCTGGTTCTCGGCTCCAACCGCTTCATCCCGGGCTTCGAAGAGCAACTCGTTGGCCTGAAGGCCGGCGACGAAAAGACCATCACTGTCAACTTCCCGGCTGACTACCCGGCTGCAAACCTCGCCGGCAAGGAAGCGACCTTCGACATCACCGTCAAGGACGTCGCTGCTGCCCAGGACATCGAAATCAACGACGAACTGGCCACCAAGCTCGGCCTCGAATCGGCTGACAAGCTGAAGGAAATCGTCCGCGGCCAGATCGAAAGCCAGTACGGCAACCTGACCCGTCAGAAGGTCAAGCGTCAGATCCTCGACCAGCTCGACGAACTCTACCAGTTCGAAACGCCGGAGCGCCTCGTCGAAGCCGAATTCGAAAACATCTGGCGTCAGATCAACACCGACCTGCAGCAGGCCGGCAAGACCTTCGCTGACGAAGAAACCACCGAAGAAGAAGCCCGCGCCGAGTACCGCAAGCTCGCCGAGCGCCGCGTCCGCCTCGGCCTGGTTCTCTCGGAAATCGGCGAAAAGGCCGGCGTCCAGGTCAGCGACGACGAACTGCAGCGTTCGCTGTTCGAACAGCTCCGCCAGTTCCCGGGCCAGGAAAAGCAGATCCTCGACTACTTCAAGAACACCCCCGGTGCTGCTGCTTCGCTGCGCGCTCCGCTGTTCGAAGAAAAGGTCGTCGACCACCTGCTCGGCGAAATCTCGGTAACCGACAAGACGGTTTCCAAGGAAGAGCTGACGGCTGACGACGAAGAGGGCGAAGGCAAGGCTGCCAAGAAGGCTCCGGCCAAGAAGAAGGCCGCTGCCAAGGCTGAAGCCGCCGAAGGCGAAGAAGCTGCAGCTCCGAAGAAGAAGGCTCCGGCCAAGAAGAAGGCCGCTGACGACAGCGCCGAGTAATCGGACCGAAGCCTTAGGAATCGAAAGCCCTGCCGCTTGCGGCAGGGCTTTTTTCGTTCGAGGGGCGTCGGTGGCGTCGCCGTCTCAGCGGCGTGGCGAAATGGCCTGGCCGATGTCCAGGAGGAGGGCGCGATGGTCGGAGACTTCCGGCTGTTCGACGACATCGAACCGGGCGACATCAACCTCGCCACTCACCAACATGTAATCGGCAAAGCGGCCGCGCTTCAGATAGTGCGACGTCCGAGTGTTCGTGTGGCCACGGGAAACGACCAGGTCAGTCAGGCCAAGCTCTGCGAGCACCTGAAAGATCGCACTGTCGGGAAGCACGTTGAAGTCACCGCACACGACAAGCCGCTCGTTGCCTGGCCAGACCTGACGGATGAGACTTGCCAGTGCGTCTGCCTGCGCGTGCCGCGCCGGTGTGTCGTTCTTGCCGCCGACCTCCCGTAGGCCATGCATCTGGGCGATGGTGATTGCCGTGCCGGCATCATGGTCGAACAGGCGGATGCAATGCGCATTGCGGGCGCGTGGATGTGGCCCCCAGCCCTCGGATGAAAAGCTGCCATGCACGAAGCCGAGCGCCTGACCGATGACGGAATGGGAGCGTCGGACGAAGGTCGCAAGCCCAAATTCCGAGGCCACCGGCCTGTCGCCGTCAAAGAGCGTGCCGCGCGCCGTCGGGCAGAAGCAGCCGTCATGCCCCGGAAGCGCTGTCACGATCTCATCGAAGAGGTTGGCGCGCTGCGGCAGTTCGACATCCGCATCGCGATAGGTCAGCCATTCGGCGTCGGTCGTCGGCGAACGCGCGATCTCCTGCAGACACAGGACATCGGCGTCGACTTCCGCCAGATATCTCATCAACGGGGAATGGAGCTTGCCGCCCCAGGCATTGAGGGAAAGGATGCGCATGGCGTTCATGTCTCTTCATCAGGAGCGGCAAGGCTACCCGATTCGCTGGCATGGTGGCGTGCACGCAATTTTGAACGCCGATCTCCGCGATAGGTGACGAAGCGGTATTGCTCGTCACCTATCGAATTGGATCCCTTTGACTGCCGTTGTCGTCGTTTGATGCGTGCTGAGATATGTCGCTAGCGGCTTACGCTTTCGGCAGTTCCTGCTTGATTTCGCCCATGCGGTTCCAGGCGTCGAGGCCGGCAATCTTGTAGGCTTCGGCAAGCGTCGGGTAGTTGAAGGTGTTCTCGACGAAATACTCGACCGTGCCCTTGAGGTTCAACACGGCCTGGCCGATGTGCACCAGCTCGGTCGCGCCTTCACCGATGATATGCACGCCAAGCAGACGGCGGGTTTTCATTGAGAAGATCATCTTCAGAAGACCGGATTCGAGACCCATGATGTGACCGCGCGAGGTCTCTCGAAAACGGGCAATGCCGCATTCGTAAGGGATGCCGCGTTCCTTCACCTCTTCTTCCGAAAGGCCGCAAGTGGAGATTTCCGGCACCGCGTAGATGCCGTAGGGGAAATACTTCTGCGGTTCCATGGCAATCGCGCCAACAGCAACGCGTGCCGCGATGCGGCCCTGTTCCATAGAGGTCGAGGCAAGGCTCGGGAATCCGACGACGTCGCCGGCGGCATAGATGTTCGGAACCGAGGTCTGGAACGTCTCCGGATTGACCTTGAGGCGTCCGCGGCTGTCCGCCTCGAGCCCGGCCGCAGGCAGGTTCAGCGTGTCGGTCGCGCCCATGCGCCCGGCAGCGAAGAGCACCATGTCGGTGACGATCTTGCGGCCGTTGTCGAGCGTCAGCAGCACTTTACCATCGTCGAGCCGTTCGACCTTGTCGGCCTTCTGCCCAAGATGCAGCTTCATGTTGCGGTCGCGCAGCTGGTAGGTGAAATCCTCGACAATCTCCTTGTCGATGAAATCGAGCATCGTCGTCTTGGGGTCGATCACCGTCACGTGCGTATCGAGCGCGCTGAAGATCGTCGCGTATTCGATGCCGACGACGCCGGCGCCGATGACGACGATCGAGCGCGGCAGCTCTGCGATATCGAGTAGTTCGTCACTGTCGAGCACAGTCTTGCCGTCGAAGGGCATGTAGTCCGGACGGAATGGCTTCGTGCCGACGGCAAGCATGATGCTGGTGCCCGAAACGAGCAGGGTCTCGCCGTCGTCCTTGACGACCTCGAGCGTGGTCGGATCGACGAAGCTTGCCTTGCCGCGCATCTGCTGCACGCGGTTGCGGGCAAACTGGTGCTCGAGGACCTCGACCTCGTGATTGAGGGTGATGATCAGCCGTTGCCTGAGATCGTCGGCGCTGATCTCTTGCTTGACGCGGTAGGCGCGCCCATAAAAACCACGCTCGCGCCAGCCGGAAAGATTGAGCGCCGTCTCCCGCAGCGTCTTGGAGGGGATGGTGCCCGTGTGCACCGAAACACCGCCGACCCGCTTTCCCTGTTCGATGACGAGGACCTTCTTGCCGAGCTTGGCGGCCTGGATGGCGCCGCGGCGGCCGGCGGGCCCGCTTCCAACGACGATGAGATCGAACTGAGTCATGGGCATTTCCGTTTGAAGGGAGGAATCGTTGTGCATCGCAAAAACTCTCGCTTGCAAGCGTCTATACCGTCAATGGCACGGTTTAATGAAGTGGTTTTCATAGCCGAAACAGCTGGATGAGAATATAAGGGAATGTGCGTATGCTTGGCTTCGTTACGACATGCCGGGCCCATCGGTGTCGTATTTGCCTGGGAGGGTGGCGATGGGATTGGAGCTGACGAACAGGGCGGTGCCGCAGTCTGAGGGCGAGAGCGTCATCCCGCAACCGGAGCATCGGCCGGGTGTCGTTGCGGCGGCGGTCTATGAGAACGGCGTAAGGGTACGCGATATCCGCATTGAAGATGCCGGCAAGTGGCGCTCGCGGCCGGGCGCCGTGGTCTGGATTGGGTTGCATGAGCCTGATGCGGAACTGCTGCGCCAGATACAGCAGGAGTTCGACCTGCACGACCTGGCCATCGAGGACGCCTGCAAGGCGCATCAGCGGCCGAAACTGGAGATCTATGGCGACTCGATCTTCGTCGTGGCGCGCACTGCCCACATGGTCGGCGACGAAATCGCTTTCGGCGAGACCCATCTTTTCGTCGGACGCGGTTATGTCGTCTCGGTCAGGCACGGCGCATCGACCTCCTACATGGCCGTCCGCCAGCGCTGCGAATCTTCCCCGGCAGCACTCGCCCACGGCGAAAACTATATCCTCTATTCGATCCTCGATTTCATCGTCGACAACTACATGCCAGTCATCGAGGCGATTCATGAGGAGGTCGAGGAACTGGAAGATCGGCTGCTGCGGGAGCGACTGGTCAAGGGTGACATCGAACGGCTCTACCTGATGCGCCGCAATCTTCTCAGGTTGCGCAATGCCGTGGTGCCGCTCGTCGATGTCTGCCGCCGGCACGAACATATCGATCTCCCCGGAATGGACGCGGCGCTGCAGCCGCTATTTCGCGACGTGACGGACCACGTGCGCCGGGTGCAGGAGGATATCGATGCGCTGCGCGAGGTTCTCGCCTTCACCTTCGAGGCGAGCCTGATGGTCGGGCAATCCGAACAGACGGAGATTTCGCGCAAGCTCGCCTCCTGGGCGGCGATACTCGCCGTGCCGACGGCGATTGCCGGTATCTACGGTATGAACTTCGACGACATGCCGGAGTTGAAGTTCCGCTACGGCTATTTCGTCGTGCTGGCGGTGATCATCGGTTTGTGCCTGACGCTCTTTCGCTTCTTCCGCCGCGCGAAGTGGTTGTAGGCGCGGAGCGCCAATCGGTCGACATTGCCAATTCCCGACTTCGGAGACGCGATGGCAACCCTTTTGGAAACACTCGGCGACTTGATCGGCACGAACTGGAAGCGTCGCGACGTGGCCAAGCGGTACTCGCGCACCTTTTTGTGCCGCTGTGGCAGTCACATCTTCTTCGGCAACATCCTTTGCAACAACTGTCAGGCGCCGCTTGGATATCTGCCCGGTGAAGACCGGCTGTTGCCGCTCGAACCCGGCCCGCAGCCAGACACGTGGATCGCAGGCGAGGAACGGCCGTTGCTGAAGTATTGCGGCAACCGCGAGACGCCTGCGCAGTGCAACTGGATGCTGATGGCCAGTGAACCGGGGTCACTTTGCATTGCCTGCCGGCTCAACCGGACGATTCCGAACCTCGATTGCGAGGACAATGCCCGCCATTGGGGACTGATTGAGGTGGCGAAGCGAAGGCTCGTGTCGCAGTTGCTGGCGCTCGGCTTGCCCGTGAGGTCAAAGGTCGACGAGGACAAGGAACACGGTTTGATGTTCGATTTCCTGCGTTCGCCTGAGGAAGGGCCGCGCGTGCTGACCGGGCACGCCGATGGTTTGATCACGGTGAACATCGAGGAGGCGGATTCGGTCCAGAGGGAAAAGATGCGGCTCGAACTGTATGAACCCTATCGAACGTTGCTGGGCCATTTTCGACACGAGGTCGGCCACTATTATTGGAATCGGCTCGTTCTGCACGGCCCTTGGCTGGAGCCCTTTCGCACGCTGTTCGGAGATGAGCGCGCCGATTATGCGGAGGCATTGAAGGCCAACTATGAAAACGGCCCACCCGCAGACTGGGTTGATCGCTACATCAGCTCCTATGCTTCCGTGCATCCCTGGGAAGACTGGGCCGAAACCTGGGCGCACTACCTGCATATGATCGACAGCCTGGGAACTGCATTCGGATTTGGGCTTGACGCTGGGGATATGGAGGCTGCCATCCAACCGTTCGAACGTGACGCATTGTATGCGCCCGACGACGCCGGCGCTGACGGTTTTCTTTCGCTGCTAAACTCTTGGATCGAAATGACTATGGTGCTCAACGAACTGGCGCGCAGCATGGGCCAGCCGGACTTCTACCCCTTCGTGATGTCGAAACCCTCAGTGGCCAAGCTACAGTTCGTGCATATGGTTGTTGAGGGCGCACGTTCGGCGGCGGCGACGTCTGAAGGAGATAGCCCTTTCTAGATATTGGCCTTCATTGTCGTGTGTTTTCCGGTAGCTCCACCGGGCTCAAGCCAGGACGCTCTACCGGTCCTTCCTTCGTGTGAAGCGGCTGTGACAACCGGAGCGATCAGAACAGTCGCAGGCCCTTCAGGCTGACATGTCCGTCCTTGCCGATGATGATGTGATCGTGGACGGCGATGCCGAGCGGCTTTGCCGTTTCGACGATCAGCTTGGTCATGTCGATATCGGCGCGCGATGGCGTCGGGTCGCCGGACGGATGATTATGGATCAACCGATGGCATCTGTAAGTAATTGAAATATATGAATAATCTCTAGTTGTCTTTTCACTGGTTCCGGCAATTGGGATCGATTTAACGCGCCGCTCCCAGCTCCTATCAGTGCCGATCCCCCTCGTAACGCGCTGGTCATTGGCGATCCCGGTCAATACTTTGGCGCTTCTCTTCGCCCGATCAGGCGCTTCTTCGGGCGTTTGTGATTCGGCTACTCTCACAATCTCACCTTCACCAGATTGATGTATCCTGTACAGGCTTAGAAATGACGAGACCGATGTCGCCGTCCGGCGAACTACCGCCTCAGATTTGTATGCGAAACGAATAGATTGTCGGGCGAGGAACGCACGGGTTGAGGCTCGTCATCCGCGAGTGGTTGGGAGAAGGCTTTCTGAAAATTGTTACGGCTTGTTCTGTGGAAGTCGAAGATAATGTTGTGCTCCCTCCTCAAGGCTGAAATGGAAATCGCGACGAACAAGTAGTTCGTAGTATTATTCTTCGCTGAAAGAGAGTGGCTGAGTTCATCTGATCGACGACGGTCGATTTCTATTGGTTTGAGAAACAAGTTCTATACCCGCCGTACGTAGGTCGATTCCAATGCGCTCCAAACCGAAGCTGCGAGGAAAGGTCTCGAATTTTGCGATGCGATAATGCCTCGGTAGGGCGGCGGTCGCGCTCGAACCTAGCGGCGCGTTCTGGTGCGCTTCCTCTTCGTTCGCTATGGATTGGACCCGGTCGTCGGCCAACGGAGAGGTTCGCGTCACCACTGAGGCGACCCCGCGCCCAGTGCCAGAATGAAGGGAATAAGAAGAAATCAAACCCTTCAGGCTATCGCGGGTTCTTATTATGTTCTATTTGAATTGCGCCTATTCTTTTGTCCGTACCTCACAATAGCCGCTCTGTCTGATTTCCATGGAACATCATTTCACCCGCCAAGAGCTCTATGACCGCGTCTGGTCGAAGCCGATATCGCATCTAGTGACCGAACTCGGGACTACCACGGGGATTCTCAGCGCATTGCTGCGGTGTGCCGATATTCCAACTCCGTCGTCCGGGCATTGGATGCGGAAGCAGTTCGGAAAGCATGTCGAGCAGCCGCCTTTACCGCCGATGCCGCCTGGATGTGTTGAACCGCTGGTGCTGGATACCGAGAAGCAGGGGATCAAGCGCAAACCGAAGCAAGTCGAAGCGGACCCCGCGGCGGCTTTCGTCGCGGCACAAAAGGCCCCGACGTCCCTTGTTGAAAATCCGGCGGAGGTCGCGCCAAAGCCGCGTCCGACCCATCCGACGACGATAACACGTGAGGAGCTCTACGGCACGGTATGGACCACGCCGATGTCGCGACTGGCTGAAGGCTATGGGATCAGCGGCAATGGTCTCGCCAAGATTTGCGATCGGGAAGATATCCCGTATCCGCCGCGCGGCTATTGGGCGAAGCATGCCGTTGGCAAAGCGCCGAAACAGGCGCCATTGCCAAAATCGAGCAGCACGCACTCCATCACTATTCGCCCAACCCCGTTGCCGCCGCCTCCCATCGATCTGCCGCCGGAAATCAAGCAACAGGCGGACAAAGCCCGTGCGAGTGAATCCGCCCTTGCGGTGCCCGAGCGACTGCTGAGACCCCATGCAGTCATCGCGTCGTGGCTTGCGGAGCATGAGGAAAAGAAGCGGCGGGCCCGCAGCGAACGCGATCCATGGATGCGCGATCTATACCGCCCGAGCGAATTCACCGAAACGGATCGTCGCAAGCATCGCATTCTGGATGCGCTGTTCAAGGCGATTGAGCGCCAGGGCGGAAAGGTCAAGCAGGGAGAGCGAGGCGTCCTGTTTGCCGAGGTCTTGGGCGAAAAGGTGGAGTTTCAGGTCCGCGAGAAGCAAAAGCAGGAACGGCGGCCCCTAACCGACGATGAGAAGCGATGGCGCTCGCCCGGCGGCAATGACTGGAAGAAGGAATTGGTGCCGACAGGAAGGCTCGTTTTCGAAATCAAGACCTGGCAATGGCCGAGCGGTCTTGCGCGGCAATGGCTTGAATCCGAAAAGCAGCCGATGGAGGGCATGTTGTCGGACATCCTGGCCACCTTTGTCGCAGCCGGACCATTGCTCGTTCAACAGCACAAGGATCGAGAGGCGGCGGAGCGCGATCGCCAACTCGCCGAGCAACGCCGCTATGAAGAGCAGCGACGGCGCAAACGCGACGCCAACCGCTGGCGACGCTTCCGAGAGTTAGCGGAGGACTGGCACGAGCTTGCCGCTGTACGCGATTTCCTGATGGCGATGCGATCAATGGACACTACGTCCGCAGCCGAGATCGATGGTCGCAGCGTTGAAGAGTGGATCGCATGGGCGGAGGAGTGGCTCCAGCGGGCTGACCCGACGGCCGGCGGCGTCGACGGCGTGTTCAAGCAGGTCGCCGCCGTTACCGACTGGACCTACAGAGATTGACCATATAGGCGCCCAGCATCCTAGCCGAATGCGTAAGGGACCAGCAACCCGACATAGAAAGTTCTAGCGGAGCCAGCGGCTGCGTGGATTGGAGGGGCCAATGGCAAACACGAGGAGAAGGAAGCCCGAGCTCAAGCTGCCGGAGATAAAGCCGGGCAACTGGCACGGCGAGATCCTTGGAAGCTGCACGGTCAATTTTGGACAAGTTGTTCAGCCCGGCCCACCGCGGCAGTCGGTCGAATTCACCTACATGGTGATGCCTGGCCTTTTTACCATGCAGGAGGTGCGGTTCAGTTGGCCTGGCGTCATCATGATTATGACGCCAACTCCCATGAAAACCGATTTTCCGGACGCAGGCTGTTTGTTCAAAGGCAAGCATTTTCCTTCGCTGCACCTGTCGCTAGTGGTCACGCGCGAGCAGTTCTCGGACATGCTGCGGATACTGGAGGCAAAGCGTCTAAAGGATTTTCACTTCACTTTGGAGGATGAAGCCGACGACTCGTGGCCAGTCCACAGTTGGGGAATGTCGGCGGTGATCGCCAATAGAGAGCCTTAAAACGACATGCGGATGATGTTACCGCAGACCGGGTGTTGGGGGCGCGGGCAGTGCATATTGAGTTTTGAGATCGCCTCGAGGGCCGACCGCTGGGGTCGCAAGCCGCTCCTCCTCGCGGGCCTTTGCCATTCTCCCTCTGCGCGGCGTTCTCTACACGCTTTCGGATAACCCTTATTGGCTCGTCGGGGCGCAACTGCTCGATTGCGTCTGCGCGGGACTGTTCGGGGCGCTGACGCCGCTACTTCTCGCTGATCTCATGAGAGGCACCGGACGTTACAATCTCAGTCAAGGTGCCGTTGGAACGGTCCAAGGTGGTGGAGCTTCGTTGAGCAACGTTGTTGCCGGCATGATTGTAACTGTCGCGGGATATGATACGGCGTATCTTGTTCTTGCGGCGACCGCTTTCGTTGCTTTCGCGGTGTTCTTCCTCGCAATGCCCGAAACACGCGAACCGTTGACTTCAGCGGAGTTCGCTGGGCCCTGCCAAGGCGCTGAATGACGCGCAGTACGACTAACTCGACGAGTTATGAGCGCCGAGGCGTTGGGATGCGGGCAAGCCGTAAGCCATCCGTCGTGCGTGTCAAAAATCGACGCGCGCGGGCCGAAATGACTGAGTGTGAGCGTCATGCTCCCTCACGCGGGTCCTCGGTGAGCCGATTTGACGCGCGGCACGTCACCCTGTTTCTCTTATCCCATTCCTCAAGGTCAGCGACCGGGTAGAGCACCGCCTTGCCGATTTTGATAAAGCTTGGTCCGATCCTCATTGCTCGCCAGTTGCGCAGCGTTCCTACCGAAATGCCGCCGCGATAGCGTTCCGATACTTCCTCGTCGGTCAGATAGATCCTTTCATCCATCGGTCTCTCCACATTTGACGGTCGCGACAGTGGTTAACCAGGGCTCAGCAATGCACGCCTCTGAGCTGGCACGGGACCGCAGCTGAACTCTGGCTCACCCATTCGCATGGATAGGAATGATAGTTAGTCTCTGAGAAGGGAAGGGCCATGAAGTAATAGTAGTGGCCGAGGATATCGTCGGATAGAAATCGGATGGCCAACAGGCTTGGATCGCATATACGCCCGCCCATCGGAGAGGGACGATCGCCTCGAGCCAGTCCCTGCGCAACAGAGCAATCCGAAGTAGACAGCCCCAGAAAGGCATAACTGAAACAAGGCCATAGGTCGGAACTGGACCCGGACGTCTTCAATTGGGGGGGCGAGCGGACACGCTCTGGCAGCATTTTTGCGCCGCTAGACGCGATGAAGCAGTCAACCGCGCCGCGCCGCCTCGATCGCGGCGACGTCGATTTTCTTCCTAGCGTCGCTCTCCGCTAATGGAATTGACCGGCTGCTTCCGCGGCGGGTTAGTCTGCAAAGATTTTTGCCCTCGAAGTACGAATGCAGCGCCAGCGGCGTGCGAAAGCATGGCGAATTGCCTCGCTTCCCGGCCCGGAGCCGGCTCGCACGTGAGCGTCGCAACGTTGGCAGCAGCTTCTCGATCGCTCTCATTTCCATCGGTGTCTTCGATACTGGACCAGAAGAACGGAAGACGTTCGAAATCGCGGGCACTGAGCACGGCCCCCTGGCCCTCCTTGATGAAGGCACCGCTTATCGTAGCCATCTTGGCTCCGTCTGCGTATCCAATCGAGGCGATCTGTCTGAACGGCGATGTGGCCTAGCTAGAACGGTCCAGACCCTGGGTCATCGTAAGCCGTTGGCCACGCTGGGGCTAACTCGCATAATCATAGAACAGCAAGTCTATCTGCCCGCTCCCGGTTTCGATCGGAGCTGTGTAAAGGCTAAAGCTCGCGTATTCGCCACCACCGCTTTTGAAAACGGCGCCCATGAGCTGCAGTTCGGTATCGAATGTGTGCTGTTTCCCGTCGATTTCCACAGTCAATTTCCATCTGCCGGGGTCGCCTACGTCAGTATATGAATACGTGACGGTGGCATCCACATTGCCTACTTTGAACTGCAAGAGGATTGATGTTTCGGTGCTGAATTTATCCTCCAGGCGGTCCAGAACGAAAATGTCACTTTCGCCCTGGGTCAATGGTCCAACGATCTTCGAGACGTTACCGGAATGGGGCGTATAATTATAAAGGACAACAGGTTGTGATGAGTAATTTGTTACCTCAATTTGCAGGGCATCTCCGCTGGCTCCACCACCTGTCAGCAGATTCGATAAGCCGATTCCGACATTCGACCACCCTGCCGCGGCACCAGCGATTCCCGCAATAAGGGCGCCGGCAACTTCCTTAGCACCCCCTCCATTGTTCGCCTGAAAAGCGGCGAGATCTTTGACAGCCTGATTGGCCGCGTCTGCTGCGTTAGACAAGAAATTGACTTCGTTGCCCATGTTGCTCCTCCAAAGGTTGTGATTGCTGACATTATGGTAGTGCGTCGATGCTTGTCGACAATGGCAGGTTGAAAGAAAAGAGCTGCATTGTGCTGCCATCCCGTGCATCGCAGGTTCCGTAGCGCCCACCTTTCCCGAGTGCCCTTTGCTGACTGCCTTCGTGGCCTGCTCGGCCGCCGACCGTCCGGCCTCGTCCAAGTACCTGGTGCCAAGCGCCTTGCGACATGGGGCCGCGAGCCTTTCGCGCATTCGCTCACCGTGGATCGGGGAGGGAATGCCGATCCGGCGTTTGCGGTGCTGATCCAACAGCTACAGGATTTTCTTACGAGGCTGTTCGCTCATCCGTCTCCGCGAATTGAAAACCGTGACGATCTTTGCACTGCATTGACCGACGTCAACCATGCTCCAGCAAACGCGATCTGGCCGTAGTGGCCGATCCGGTGAGCCGGACTGCCGCTGAAAGTGGCAATCGCTGTAGACGCCACTGAATATCCACCGATCCGATTGACCGGTCGCGGCGACTCAAAGGTAGAATAGCGGCCGAAAATGCAAAAAGGCGTGGAATGAGCAATCATCGGGGACTGTGAGAATGAAGCGTACTTTCACCAGACAAGAGCTTTACGACCTTGTTTGGTCGACTCCGATAGCCACGCTTGCTGAGCAGTTTGAGATTTCTGATAGGGGACTGGCCAAGACTTGCCAGCGTTACCACGTTCCGGTGCCCGGGCGCGGCTATTGGGCAAAGGTGGAAGCGGGCCAGCCGGCGACGAAGACGCCCCTTTGGCAGATAGAGAACCCTGGGCTGGAGACGGTGCATATAGGAGGGATCAAACACTCCTCTAATTCTTACGTCGCGTTTGCAATTCAAAAGGCGAGTGCCACCGTCGAAAAATCAAAAACTGAACGGCAAGTGAAGCCTGCGCAAAAGAAGCCCTCGGTGTGTTTCGGCGTGCAAATTTGAGCCCCTTGTGGTGAATTTTGGACGCTGATTGACAAAGGATTTACGCTTTTTCGAATCGATCAATCGCATACTTAAAATCGAACCGGGAGAGCGACCGCTGTTTTTCGATGATCAGCCAGAAATCGTCGAACTGGCGAAGCGTGCCGGATGGGACGCGGCGACGTTCAATTCTGTGAAGGATATCCAGCAGCACCCACGACTGAAACAGTTGGGTCTCTAGCTGGCATTCTCCGCAGTCCCTCGTCGTCAATGTGGCCGGAAAGGTCAGCCAAGGCTGTCGTGAGAGCTAGCAATGTTTCCGCACGATGGGCCGGAACGGAGAACCAACTGGTGCGGTTCACCGGCTCTCCGAGGTCACCAAACCGCAGGCCGAAAGTCGATCATGATGTTTGAAGATCGCCGCCTGCGACAAACCGAGCATCCGCGCCAACGTTCGAGCCGACCTGGCCTTACCGCCCACGAGGATGTTGACGACCTTCGGCGGGAGAGTATCTGAACAGTTTCCAGTCGCTGACCGGACCGATTGAGCCCCGTCGGTGTATTGATCCGGCACCGAGGCTCCACCTCTGGGCAATCGCAACGATGTGGTGTACGTCCTGCACTGCACATGCTTCACGCGTATCGTTGTCGGTGGTCCATTCCAGTATGTCCAAATTCCTTCTACGTTTCTTTGCTGTTCTCCTATTCGGCGCGGTCGCATCGTTCGGGGCGTATGCGTGGATCAGCAGCGATAGCGGCCCCACGCACCCAGCCTTGATAAGCAGTGACCTGCCAGAACTGATTCCGGTCCGGGAATTCTACGCGAACATCGACGCGACCTGGGGTCACATTCCATCGTACGACGGCACCTTGCTCGCTTGGTGGGGGGTGGAATGGGGCCGCGAAAGGGTATTCGTGGGGCGCACCGACAGGATCGGCGGCGACGGTCCCGAGGTTGTCACCGTGCTCGACGCGCCTGCCGACACAATCTTTTGGTCCGCCTTCGAAAACAAACTTCATGTTCTCAATGAAGGACGTTTGTGGTTGGTGGACCCCAGCAACTCTGCTCGAAGCGAATGGCGCGATGTGACGCCGCGTGGTTTTCAGAATTGGGACATCTTCACGCAGGCCCGTGCCCGCGAGGGCCGCAGCCTCATTGTTTCCAACGACCGTGATCCCGCACTTGTCGATCTTTACACTGCGCGTCCAGATGGAGGAGGAAAGGAACTTCTCGCCAAAAACGAGGGCAAAACGGAAAACTGGATCATCGGCATCGATGGTATGCCGCGTGTACGCGTCGACAAGGCTGACAACGACGACCGCATCTATATGGTGCGCCGTTCGCCGGAGGCTCCATGGCAAGAACTTGCAAGGACCACCCCATCTGACACCCTTGACGTAAGCGGCATCTCTGCCGACGGAAAAACGCTCGACGCGCTGGACAATCGGGGCGGCGACCTCGTTTCCCTGGTGAAAATCGACGTCCAATCCGGCGTCAAAACAGCTGTATTTTCCGATCCCAATGCCGATGTTGAGGTACTTAAGCTGTCTCCTAACTCAGGGGCGACCGACCTAGCAATCGTTCGAGACGGTTTCCCGCGCTATGTCGGCCTAACCGAGAAGGGCGAGACGTTCCTGCGTTTGCTCGACGTGAGTAAAGGCCCAGTTGACTTCAACATTCGCGGCACAACGCCAGACGGGCGTTTCGTGACCCTTTCGATATCGAGAGATGAAGCCCCGTTCCAGTATTTCCTCTTCGATCTACAGAAGGGAAAATCAACGCAGATCGGGAACTCCTCGTTTCAACGAAACAAGGAGAAACTTGCCAGGACAAAACCAGTCCAATTCGCCGCTCGCGACGGTCGAATGATCCCCGCCTTATTGACTTTGCCGCGCGGAGTGGATCCGCATGGCCTTCCGACCATAGTCCTCGTGCACGGTGGCCCAGGCGACCGGGACGTTTGGCAGTTTGATTATCAGAAGCAGTTTCTTGCCAACCGGGGCTACGCGGTGCTGTCTGTCAATTTCCGAGGATCGACCGGCTATGGCCGGGCCTTTCAAGAGGCGGGATACCGCCAGTACGGAAAAGCAATGCAGGACGACATTGCCGACGCGGCCAATTGGCTTGTCGCGACTGGCATTGCCGACCGGCAAGCGCTTGCTGTGATGGGCGGGAGTTATGGCGGGTATGCTGCGGCGTTGGCTATGACGCGCGATCCTGGTGTTTTTAAAGCCGCCATTGCCGAATACGGCGTCATGGACGTCAAATATCAAATGCAAAATAATCCGTTCGCCTGGGGTCTGAGCCTCGACAGGGTCAAGCGCTATTTTGGCGACCCCGAGAACGCCCAAGACCTACACGAGATGGTGGATCGGTCCCCCGTTTCCCACGTCGACAAGGTAGAGGGCGCGATCCTTCTCACAGCCGGAAAAGAGGACCGCGTTGTCGGTTTCGAGCAGTCAGAGGAATTCGAACGCGCACTCAAAGCCGCTGGCAAGAATGTGAAAGCTGTCTATTTCGAGAAGGAAGGGCATGGCTACCGTCGCTGGCAGACGGAGGTTCAGCGTGCTCGAATTCTCGAAGACTTCCTCGCGCGGACGCTCGGTGGGCGGACAGGAAACTATGATCTTGCGGAGACTGCCGCGAAATACCTCGACTAAAAGCGACCGGGCGCACTGTTTCAATGAAAGGGACACGGGGTGGGCGAGGCAAGGCGCAAGTTGTCAGAAGCGAGAACTTCGTTTTTTGAACACTGCGAGCAATTATGCGTCTATCACCACAAAAGGAGAGGCGCACAGTGGTTCAAGGAGATGCCTGTTTGACGCCAAATCGGTGAGTTCCGCCAGGTTTCGCACATCATTGATGGCGCTTAGTGACCACCCTGCCTCCGTCAATTGAACCACTTCCCTCGCGGCAGAGTGGTGATCCATCAGAATGCGGCTGTAGCTTAAACCAAAGGCTTTTTTCGCTCGACACACTTCTTCATAAGTGGGTCCGGCCTCCGCCAGTTGACCCACTATCCTTCGAATGCATTCTAAAACGTCGTCGCAGGAGTTGCGATCCACCATGCCATCAATGCTGAACGAGATGCTCTCCGCATTAATATTTGACGAGCAGGTTAAATCATATGCAGCGCCGAAATGGTCGCGCACCTCTTTAAAAAGGCGAGATTGCTCATCGCCGCCAATGATATAAGCAAATAAGCTAGCGGCGAGATATTCCACAGGGGAAGACTTCCTCGCCTCGATGGAGGCCACTGTCAACGCCGCCTGGACCTCATTTCCATCGCACCGCAATTGTCTAGCTCCAACAAATGGAGCCAACGGTGGCATCAATACGTCAACCGTTGAGCCAACCTTAAGGCGAGAAAAGATTGCATCAATCACGCTGTCTGCTGCACTCGCATCGAGCCGCCCCACCAAACAAGCGGTCAAGCGTGAGCGAGAGAAATGCCGATCACGCCATTCCAAAAGATCGTCTGCCGTGACACTCCTCATGTCAGCAACATCAAGGCGGGCCGGACTGAAATAGGGGCCCGGCTGGAGTGCCATTTCCACAAGCGAGTTAAAATTACGCCTTAGCGGCACGGACTGCTGATGCACTATCCAATCTGCACCACTCTCCCGACCGGCAATTACCGCCTCCTCGGCAAAATCCGAGCAGCAGAGAAACCGAGAGCTAAATTGCGCAATCTTGTCGATTGCTTTCAAGGGAGCAGCCAGTCCCCCCTTTATGGAGAAGGGTTCTGGATCCAAGTAGAATGCTCCTCCTCGATCCACAAAATCATCTTCTTTCAAGGGCGACGGCGGTAGAAAAGCTTGGCGGATTAGCGCCTGCGAGATGCCAAGCGCAGCTGGCGGAGAACCTGCCGCATCGTCGAAATATCCGCCCTTGAACGAAAAACCGACCGCCACATTATCGTCGTGCGGTGCATACTGAAAAATATAGCGAATACCGTCCGGCGACGTGCGCTGCATTGCTGGCGGGAATTCCAGCGTCGTCCGGCGACGTGAGAATATTTTTTGCAGAAATTGCATCATTCCGTTCCTTTGGGCGCTATAGTTTCTGCACTCTCACCAAGACACGACAACAGTTCGCGAAGACGAGCCCAGCTAAGACATGAAATTGAGGTAGACTTAGATAATGAAACCGCAGTGGCAATACCGTAGGTTGACGCCGCAGAGCCCAAATGAAATTGACCAGAACTTGACCACCTCGGATTTGCCTCCCAATAATTGCTCTCTCTTAGCGCAAGACCACGGAAAATCGATTCGCTTGATAATGCACTTCCTAAAGTAGGCAACGTCCGCCGCACAATGCCCTCTATGAGGGCGGGGTCGTGTCCGACTTTCCCTCGTACTAAGCCACGGAGAGTGAACCTCCGCGAGGGAAGCAAGAATGAGCTAATTTCGATGCCTCTTGAACTGACGACAAAGTCCCTCAGATTAAACCGGAGTGTTCCAGGAATATCCCGAACAGCAAGATGCTCAAGTATACGAGAGGCGTGAAGTAGCAGTCCGTCATCTTCCTCTTTGAGCACCTGGGATACGCATGCAAAGGCAACGCCGACATCCGGTACTATCTCCGTTGCCAACATTGCCGCCGCTTCACCAATCAGGTCTCCGACTCCGATGGATTTGTTCTTTATAGGGAAAACCCGGCTCGATTTAACCGAGCCATTCATAGGCAGCACAATGCTATTGCCGAGCGTAGCACGCCTTATCCGCGCGAATGCTCTCTGGTGGCAGGAGACTATCAAAAGCGCGTCATTTGAACGGTAGTTGCCGTGAAAATCTACTAAATGCTCGCGCTGAATCGAATCTAGATCTTGGAGCGTGCCCACCAGGCTGCGTGCGAGCGCAGTTCCTTCATAGACGGTGTTGCACACTCGCTCCAACGCTTTAATTTCTGGTCCGCCGCCCTGCAGCTCCAGAATTTCTTGCCGTAATATCCTTCTTTGCCGCTCTATCGTATTATTAAGAGCAGAGGGCAAAGAAAATAAACCATACAAAACTTCAATTACAGAAGATGCACTATCAGGTGGCCCCTCCCAAACAAACACAGTCCAGTAGTAAGACGCAAAAGCGTTGAAACTGCCGTCGATTCTATTCGAGTGAGCCGATTGCTGACAGAAATCTAATAGAACGTGCTCTAAGAAATGCGCTGTGCCGCTGATCGTATCTCGGGCGGAACCCACGGGAACCCACAAGTGGATGCGCGCAATCTCTGTGTCTGGAGACAGGATGACAAGGCTGTCTCTTAAAAATGCAGGCCGCTTACTTCGAAACCCCAAAAAACGTCGCATCACTGACACTCAGAGAGCGCCATTTCAGCGTTAGGCGATATTTGCCACTGCAGATCTGACGCGTCGCGTACATTTCTTGAGTGTGACGCAAATATCACCGTAATATTTAGCTTTTTAATGTTTTCCAAAATCTGCTTTTCGACGGCCGAATCGAGGTTAGCTGTCGCCTCATCTAAAACAAGGATGGTTGGCTTCCGATAAAGCGCACGCGCAAGAAGAAGACGTTGCTGTTGGCCGGTAGAAAGATTGGCCCCTATGTCACTAACTTCACTCTGGTATTTCAGCGGAAATCGATCAATTTCTTCTGAAATACAGCACAAGCGACAGCACTCCTCAACTCGTTTGAAATCAATATCAAAGTCAAACATCCCAACATTTTCGAGAATTGTACCTCGAAATAGGGTGTCCTCCTGGAGAACAACACCAACGCTATTGCGAAGAATTGAGAGGTTCTGCTGTGTTATCGGGATGCCGTCAATGCAAATCTGACCAGAATTCGGGGGAATCGCTCCCAAAAAAATCTTCAGCAGTGTTGTCTTCCCGGCACCAGTCTTACCCGAAACATGGATAAAGGCACCTCGCTTGGCGCTGGCCGTGAAACCGCTCAGGATTTCTTTAGCGCCATTGTCCGCACGGTATACGATACCTTCGAACGAGATCTCACCATTGAAGCGTAAAAAGCGCCCTAAATCTGTACCTTTCGTTGAATCAGTCCCTGACCCTTCCAAAACGTCACCAAGCCTCGCGTGGTGGATCTTGAGATTCAACAGCTCGTTTAAATGGTTTGTAATACTAGTAAGGCGAGAATCTAGGACCTGCCGATAGGTCTGAAACGTGTAAAGGACCCCAACGGTTATCGTCCCCGATACGACAGACAACGCTAGCCAGTACAAACACAAAATAGTTTCGATAGATTTTATCGTTTGAAGCGCAAAATTATAGTTCAGATTTAGCAAGCCGAGCGAGAAAGAGGCGTTTACCGAGCGAACTGTTTTGTCCAGATTTCCTGATATTCGGCTCGTCTCCAACATATTTGCTTTAACAGACGCGATTCCCCGCATCGTCTCAACAAAATAAGCCTCTTCTTGCGACCTCGCTATCACCTCTTCATCTTGCAATCGCCGCGCCGTCCGCAAAATTGCAATACGCAATATTATAAGAGAAATATTAACCCCGATGGTGAGTGCAGCAATTCTAGGGTCAATCACTAGCAAAGCTAAGGACAAGATCACTGCGAACAGGCAGTCCGCAATCAGCGAACCGACGCTCTCTATAAAGAAGCTTACAAAATACGACAGCGAGTTGAACTGCGCAACGAAGGTTCCGAGGCTGCGGCGTTGAAAGTAAACAAGAGGGCGAGCTAAGAGGCGATCGATATAGCTATGCGTGATGGCGATTCGGGCCTTTGCAGAGTACCGCGCCAAGTGGCGGCCTTGAAGGTAAGCTGCGATGGCACTAATCAAGTTTGCGAGCAAAAAGGCCCCTGCGATAACTACGAGGAGGTCGCGATCATCTTTTGCGATTACTTCATCGACTATTATTTGTATGGCTAATGGTGTAACTAGCGAAAAGATCATAGAAATTGACGCGATCACCACGAAAATAGTGATCGGTGCTTTGTAAGTATTCAAAAGAATAAGCGGGAGACGTTGTGGACTTTTCTCCTCATCAGAGGATGGAGACTTTTCGAAAAACGTGGGAAGAGGAGCCAGCTCGACTGCAATCCCGGTAAACTGTCGTGAAAACGACGCTAGATCGACCTTGCGTCGCCCGTTAGCGGGGTCAAGAAGAACTACCCCTTTCTTGGTGACTTCTTCGAGCACCACAAAGTGGTTGAAGTTCCAGTGCAATATGCAAGGGAGCGCCAACTGATTAATATTATCGAGTTCGGCCCGAACAGCCCTCGCTCCAAGTCCAATTATCCTCGAAATTCCCATAAGATCTCGCAAGGTACCCC
Source organism: Ensifer sp. CCNWLY38 (assembly GCF_037120565.1). Lineage (NCBI taxonomy): Bacteria > Pseudomonadati > Pseudomonadota > Alphaproteobacteria > Hyphomicrobiales > Rhizobiaceae > Ensifer > Ensifer sp. CCNWLY38. The sequence continues at coordinate 84,507 of NZ_JBBBBO010000010.1, read as the reverse complement.
CCCTTGAGAGACCGGGAAACCGAGACCGCAGCGCCGCCAAGGTCCGCGTCTTTCCGTGATAAGAGGACAGCATCGCCACACAGGCAAGAATGCACTCGTGAGTTTCCTCTTGCCGAATAGGAACAACACGGTTTTTCTTCTGCAAGAACCTCATCGTCAGATACGCTCTCCGAGACGCAGCAGCGGGGAGAGCGCCAAACGCCAAAAAGGAACACGCTCTTTTCGGATATGTATAGTTGCGCCCATACCTGGTATCAGCGTTTTACCCTTCTTAAAATCGTGAAGCGAATCTCGGTCAGCAGAAATCACGACGCGGAATTTTGGCGTATCTCCAATGTCCTCGTTAAACGAAATTGACCGATTAGGAGTTCGCGTGAAAAATTTGACTTGGCCGTTGAGGAAACCATACTCAAAATACGGATAAGCGGTGATGGCAATTTTGACAGGTAGATCTTGTTTTAGTTCACCAATCTGAGACGCGTCCACGTCGGCCTCAAACAATATCTCTTCGCTTCTTCCAACTACTTCGAACAAGATATCCCCGGCGGCAACGCTTTGCCCTTCCCGAAAACCGCGAGGTACAAGAATTCCCGTTTCCGGCATCCTAATTTCAAATGGGGCTATCCTGGCTTCGGTTTCAATCGACATTTTCAGATCGGAAAGCGCGTCGAGAATTTTTGATTTCTCTTGGTTGAAGGCCTCCTGATTTTGATACTGGCGCATTCGCAACTCGGCCGCCTGACGTTGCAGCTCAGAGTACCGGATGTGATTGTCCCGAAATTGAATGGTCCGATCTGTCAGGATATTTTCATATTCAGCAACCTCCGTTCCCTTTACTAAACCCCGGTCTCGGGCTTGTCTGCGGCTCATGAGGTCGGCGTTGACGCGCTTCAATTCCCGCTCGTAAATTACGTTGAGTTCCTCCACCTGCCGCATAAGCAACTTTACCGACGCCTGAGTGGCCGCGAGTTCTTGCTCCTGCTGCCGCTCCGCAGTGCCAATTTCCTCCAATCGCATGGCGAGTCTTTGCTGCCGTCTATTCAACTCATCCATGCTAAAGGCAGGATTAGGTGAATTCCGCTTGGTGGGGAGATCAAGACTGCGGATTCTTGCGACAGTGGTCCCGGCAGCCAGCAACTGTTCCTGTCGTTCGGATGTAACAAACGTCAAGATGCCACTACGCTCAGCTACGATTCTTCCTGAACCATCAGCTGTTCTTAAGACTCCTGAAGCCGTAACTCCGAGAGATATATGAACGAAGCTAAATGCGATGGTCGCTACGACAATCGCACCTAATAAAGCAGTGACCCCTGCCGGATGTTTGAGGCTGGGATGTTGGAGGCTTGTTGAAAGCGTGTTTGTGAGGGTGACGGTCGCCTCAGTACGAAACAATGGGCTAGTCATTCAACAGGCTGCTTCCTGTCAATCGCGCGAGCTTGATACTTTTCCCAGTGCTCCCACATAAACCAGAAGGCGGGCTGTTCTCTGAGAAGTCCTTCAAGGCTACGTCTTGCAATAACTGTGCATCGGCGTACGAATTCATCGCGGTTCCGAAATTCTCTTGGATCAACGACGTCGAAGATTTGAATCTCTTCTCGCTCCAAAGAAACCGGCGCGACGCTGATCACAACAGCATCCGCCATGTAGCATAACTTGGACCATCCCATTGTTAAATTTACTTCATTACCGAATATATTCACGGGAGATGTCTCACCAAATTCCGCGAACAAATCGAAAAGCGCAAACAGATGTGCGCCTTGCTTCATGTCACGAAGTAACGAGATCATATTCCGTTTTTCGTCTGCTCTAAAGACCTTCACGAAGTCAGCGCGACCGCTACGTGTATTTATGCGTCGCCAAAAAGCATCTTCTTTCTCTCCCCATTGATTTGCTCGCAAGGCAATAAATCGACTATCCTGAGGAAGAGAGAATGCTATCCGCTCAAACGACATTGCATAATTCCCCCAATGGGGAGCAATAAAACACAGGCTGCGTCCACAGCCTTCAATGGCATCGAAACAATTTAGTGTCGCCTTTGCCTCACAAGGCACCTCAGGCGAGGTAATGTAGGCATCATTAATGGCCAACTGCTTGCGCATCTTGTTTACAAAAACGCGCATCGACAGCCGCTTGCCATGTATGGCCTCAAGCATGCCTAAGAAATACTGGCGATTGCTCGATTGCATCTCGTGTAGCTTACTTTAATTAAATGAGTACCAGCAACACCGCCTGGATCGCGAGATACAACACCACCAAACCAACAGCGAATAAGTATATCTTTTTCCCATCGGTATTCTTAATGGTCGGACTAAAGGGAGATGCGAGAGCCGCCAACCCTAGCATCTTTAGCGAGAAGACGACCGCATCAAATAGGACAGCCAGCAGACCTGAAAAATTCATTTTACCCACCTCCGCAGGGTGCTCCCCTCGCATTTAAAGGGGAGCACCTTGGCTTGCTATTTGCCGCCGCCATGGCCGCCCGCAGCGCCGCCGATAGCGCCGCCAAACACGCCACCCATCACGCCCGCAGTATGCTGCGCGCGTTTGCCACCGTAGCCCCGGCTCGCAGCGATATCACGCCCAAGGGTGCGACCAATTCCGTAACCGGTCGCCGCACCGCCAAAAGCGCCGCCCCAGCTCCAGCCTCCACCAACCGCGTCAATTTCGTCTTCAGTAAGCTCAATGAATGCATGGGTCATGTTCTATCCTTTACAGTAGGTAGTCACAATCATAGCTTGCTAGCGAGTCGGAAAAGTTTCGTCAATAGGTTGCGCACGCAAAAATAGATCTGGGTGGTCGGGCGCGCGATATAGGCGACACAACTTCGCGCTTCATGGCCACGACCGACGAAGTGGAGTTGCCTCTAAAAACCCGGCAGGATTTGACTTCTAATTTTATGTTTGGCCAGGTCGCCATGGCGTTTCGCCGCAATATGGCGCGGCCGGCCAGTAGCCGAATTCGGCATGTCGGCGATGAACCTTCGAGCAGTCTCCGATCCGGTACCCACAGCGCTCGCAGTTTTATCCGGCATTAGGTAGCAAAGACCACCAGACCTGAAATGGCATCCCGACTACCTGGCTCCGGTGAAAACGGAGCTTCGATGGGTGTAGCGTACGAACCTTCCGCCAGTCGACCTGACTGGCTGCATAAAGTTTGCCCCATTGCGGACCTTCGAAACGCTGCTAATCATACCTATCGGTGGCAACCATCGTATTCGCGGAAAGAACGGGCCGGTAATGTCTGAAAAAATTACCGACACATGTCTTTGCGGCGCAGTCAGGATTTCGTGCGGCGAACCGGCGGGCGCTGGCGGGTATTGTCATTGCGAAGATTGCCGCAAATCAACCGGTAGCGCCTTCGGGGTCAATATTCCATTTGAGGCGAGCGAGTTTCGGATCATTTCGGGCGAGATTCGCTCATTCACCAAGACTGCGGACAGCGGCAACGACCTGACACGACACTTTTGCCCCAACTGCGGTTCCCCACTGTTCGGAACATCCCCCCAGCATCCGGGTCGGATTTATGTGAGGGCCGGGATTATCGACCAGCCGTCGTTGGTTCGTCCAGCCAGTCAAACCTGGTGCGAATCCAAGGTAGAGTGGTCCGCCATTGATCCAAGGCTGCCCTCGTATCCCGAAGGTAGACCTTAACCCAAGCCCCAGCACCGTCCTCTTATGCCGCTATCCCAAGCTAGTGCGCGTCAACATCTGTGGAGCATTTGACCTGCAATTCCGGGAAAGTGGGAATTGCTTTTGAATTCAGGAGTGTAGGCCACTTTTGGTGGTTTTTGCTACCTGATGTCGGTTTTATCACTGCCGAGGTGGTTGGCTCCAACCGTCGGTAAGCTCACGCCCAGCAATCGCCCTGACGATTTTCGGATTTGACACGTCCCTGCGAGATACCAGTACGAGCGTCTCACAGAGTGCGAGCAGCGCCGCCTCGTGCTCAGGTGCAATGGTAAACCAGCTTGAACGATTGGCTCTGGTTTCTGAAATCAGCAATCCGGATGTCGAAAGTTGATACAAATGCCTGAAAGTCGCCGACTGGGATAAACCAAGGATGCGTGCCAACGTACGAGCAGATTTGGCTCCGCCGTGGAGTGCGCCCCTGAGAATGGACGGTGATCAGACCGCTGTCGGCGACGGTGTCGGGAGGTGCCTCCAGGAACCGCTTAGGGTTGAGGAGGAGCTTGTATTCGCGCGCGTCCAGTTCATGCCGCATGGTCCGAGTCCCCCGTCGGAGCGTTGCACAACCTGAATTTCACCTAGCCCTAAACTATGCCTTACAAATTGTTTTCTGGCAATTATAAAACTTAAGAGAGAGTCGCCCGGCGCCCGGAGGATGTCACCGTCGAAGGCTAATGAAACGACTGGTTCGGAGAATTATCTCCGTCGAGAAACGCTGCGCGCGCCCTTACGGGATTGCCGTCCAGCAGGACCCCCGGATCGCAGTCGAGAGCCAGCGCGATCAGCTCGAGAACCTCGAGTGTCGGATCCTTTCTCAGCTCCAATATGTCGTTGATTTCCGTTATTCCGAGCCCTGTCGAGACGACCAGCGCATCGCACGTAAACTTGCCGGTCTTGAAGATGGCTTGCAGATTTGCTGCGAGGTTTCGCGTCAGGTCGCTTATCGGAGGCATATTGCCAGATCCCAAAACTGACAGCGCTCGCTTTCGTGCTGAACGCCTGTGCACGCATGATGACGGATCGGCGCAAGCCCGTCTTTCAAGATGGCGTCTCGATCTTCAGAAACGGATCAGAATTTTGCGTTTGGCGGGGATGGAGATTTCCTGGCTTTTGCAAAGCCACGATCCGTGGCGATAAAGCGCTCGAGCATGGGTACGATCAACCTGACGGGATCGGTGACGGGCTGCCCCGTCTGACGTCCGAGCACCTCTGCATAGGTCGTGAGATCGCGATGCAGGCTTGCGGGCATTTCCAAGGTTACCTTCACCGGCTTGTCGTCCGCAATCGGCCCGAGTTTCAGCTTCACCATCAGGATCCTCCATAGGGTTCGAGTACGAGATCGCGTGTGACGAGCACGCGAACCGGAAAACCGGGCCGGATCGTCAGTGTCGGGGCAATGTCGAGCTGGCGCTCAACGATCTGCTGGCCGGTCTCGCTGATGCTGTCGGATGCGCCTCGGCGAAGAGCTCGGACGATACCGCTTTCCTCGCTGGAAGAGCCCGCTTCGGCGCCGATGCTCAGCAATGTCGAGAGAGCAGCGGCCCTGAACAGTTGGCCCCAATGATAGTCCACGCGGTCCTCTAGGCCGGCGTAGCCTGCGCTGTCAGCGCCGGGTTGGCGTTCGAGCACGATCGAGCGGCCGTTCGGCATGATCAGTCGGTTCCAGACGAGGAGCACACGTCTCTGGCCGTAGCCGACGCCGCTATCGTACTGGCCGATGAGCCGCGCGCCCTGCGGGATCAGCAGGATGCGGCCAGTCGGGCTGTCATGGACGTTCTCGGTCACCTGCGCGGTGATCTGGCCCGGAAGTTCAGAGCGGATGCCGGTGATGAGCGCGGCCGGGATGACGGCGCCGGCCTGGAGAATGTTCGGGGAGGCCGGTGCGGCGACACGATCCGGCGCGATCGTTCGCTTGTCAGGGGTGGCGTTCAAAAACGCGAGCCGCCGTTCCTCCGCTGTGGGTGTCGCGGGCTCAGGAGCGATGCCAAGGCTTGCAAGATCGGGCAGGGCGTTTGAATTACCGGCCGGCGGCATGGAGCTATCCGAGCCAGGCGCCTCGGCTGCCGCCGCTGTCGTTTCGGTGCTGGCGAACAGCCGGCTCGTGCGTGCCGCCTCCATCTCTTCCTGCCGGCGCCGCTCCTCCTCGCTGAGGCTCGGCTCGGGCACGACGACCTCTGGTGCGGGAACGGTCTGCCCGCGTTTCTGCGCGTCGAGAATAGGGCGGCCGAGATCGCCAGGGAGCGGAGGTCCGAGGATCGGACCGGTATAGTCGCGCGGCAAGTTGGAAAGCCCGTCGGCCGTGGTGCGATTTTCGGTCGAGTAGAGCTCCTCGGCGGGCCCGCTCCCATCAGATGTCTGGAGAGCGTAGATCAGCGCGCCACCGAGACCGAGGCCAGCGATCAGGGAAACGCCGGCCAGGAATTTCCGCGACAGACGGGTCACGCGCGGCGCCTCGGGGCGCAGCCGCATGGAGATCACGGGCTCGCCCGTCAGCGGGCGAGCCTCATCCGGTTCCAGACCTTCTTCTTTCCGGGGTTCTTGATCACTCACAACACCCGTCTCCCGTCGGTCCGCAGGATCCGCACCCTCATCTGCGTCCGGCCGGCGCCGAAACGAAGCTCAGCGGCGGCAAAGAGCCGGTCGACGATCATGTGGTGGCCGCGAACCCGATAGTTCACGAGTTCGGAGTCGTTGCCGTCGGGGCCGACGACGAAGAGTGGCGGCATTTCGCCCTGACCGATGCCGCGCGGAAACTCGATGAAGACTTGCCGGCCGTCGTCGAAGGCGCGAAGCGGCCGCCACGGGGCGCGGTTGCCTTCGATCGCGTAGCGAAAGTTGAGGCGCGCCAGATCGACACCCGGGGCGACGGGCTGAGCGGCTTGAGCTTCGGCATTCTGACGGCGAAGCGCGATCAACTGGTCCTGGGGATATTGCCATGACACCGAAGCCATGTAGGTGCGCTCCCCGGATCGCAGTTCCAGGTGATAGGTCCGGCGGTCGGTATTGATGATCAGGTTCGTCGTCAGATCAGGCCGCGTGGGCTTCACGAGGATGTGGATCTGCCTGGTCGTACCTGATCCGCTCTCGGTATCGCCGATCACCCAGCGCACGGTGTCGCCGGCGGCGACCGGCCCGGTGCCGACGAGCTGCTCGCCCGGCTGAAGGGCGATGTCGGTGATCTGACCGACGGCGGTGTAGACCTGATAGAGCGCGCCTTGCGTGAAGGGGTAGACCTGCATGGCATTAATGAAGCCGTTGCGAACCGGCTGCACGCGGGCCGCCGCATTGGCCTGGTGGATCCTGGCAGCGGGGTCGGCTGGCTCGGGCCGCAACCGGCTGATCTCGATCGGCTTCATCTGTCCCGGCAAGGGCAGGGGCTTCACAAGCTCGACGACCCGCACGGGAGCGGGAGGATCGATGGTCCGCACCGCCGGCGCGGCATCGTCGTAGGAGATCGCCGGAGGCTTCTTCGCTGTCGCGCATCCGGCGAGTGCTGCGGTCGACAGTATCGCGAGGACGGCATTTGCGCACAATGCGGCGGCGTTTCCGCCTTTCCGCGACCTGACGCGCGTGAGGAAAGCAGGTCGCACGGCTCGATGATCAGACGGCGGCTTCATTGTCCCAGCTCCTTCGACCAGTTGATGGCGTTGACGTAGATCCCGAGCGGATTGCGCTTAAGCTTCTCGGCATCGCGCGGGGGCTCAACGACGATCGTCAGGATCGCGGTCCAGCGCGAGGTCTCCGAGAGCGATCCATCCTGATAACGGCGCTCGCTCCAGGCGACGCGAAAGGAGTCGGGCGAGGCGCGGATGACGGAGGAAACGTCGACGGCGATCTGCTCTCTGCCGACCTTGGTGAACGGGTCGCTGGTGCGTGAGTGGTCGTTCAGCGCCAGCGCGCCGCGATCAGTGGTGAACTCGTAGGCGCGCAACCAATTCTGCCGCACGATGATCGCGTCGGCTGAGATACTCCTCACCTCTTCGATGAAGCGCGCGAGATGCCAGGCGATCTGGGGATCGGTCGGGCGAAAATCCGCTTCTGCCGGGGCGATTGCCTGCGCCTGTCCGAGCCGGTCGACCTGAACGACCCAGGGGACGACCGTGCCGCGGGCCGACTGCCAGACGAGGGCTGCCGCAAAGCCGGCCGAGAGGATGAGCGAGCCGAATGCTATGAGCCGCCAGTTTTTCGCCTGGATGCGGGCCGAGCCGATGCGATCGTCCCAGACCTGGGCGGCGCGCTGATAGGGTGTCTCGGGCTCTGGCGTCTTGCCGTAATGCGTGGAGGGTCGTCGGAAGGGATTCATGAGCGGTCGCCTTCGGAGAGATTGACGGAGGAGCCGCCGCCGTGGGCGTCTCCGGAGCGGATTGCGTGGGCAGTTGCCTGAACGCTATGTGACATTTGCTGTGCGCGCTTCATGCGCCTGGCCCAGTCGGGCGGACTGTCGCCATGCAACGGACCGGTGGATTGCGAGGCATCGCCGGCAGCCCGACGATCGCCGTCACCTCCTGCGGAGGCGGACTGGGCTCCACTGGCGTGGCTTGAGCTCAGCCTTTCGGCGGCGCGAGCGCCGATGCGCTTCAGGGGTGAGACCGCGGCGGCCGCGCCCGATCTGGCCGTGCTGCCGAGCCCGGATGCGACGCCGGTGACACCCGACTTGCCGGCCGCACCGAGGCTGTAGGCGGCGGAGGCTCCACCGGCGAGGGCCGCGCCGCCGCGAGCGGCTGCAGCGGCGGCGCCAAGGAGCGCCGCGCCACCGGAGATGGCGGCGCCGGCAGTCGCCGCTCCGGCCGCGACGACGCCTCCGGCGGCGAGCCCGGTGCCGACGGCACTGCCGGCTCCAAGTTGCGGGCCGCCTGAGACGAGGCCGTTGGCGATGCCCGGTCCGAAGATGCCGAGGCCGAGCAGCGACAGCGCCGCAAGCACGATCGCCATGGCCTGATCGATGGTCGGCGTTTGGCCCCCGAAACCTTGAGTGAATTGCGAGAAGAGGGTCGAGCCGATACCGATGATCACGGAGAGGACGAGCACCTTGATACCGCTCGAAATCACGTTGCCGAGCACCCGCTCGGCCATGAAGGCCGACTTTCCGAAGAGCCCGAATGGAATGAGCACGAAGCCGGCGAGCGTCGTCAGCTTGAACTCGATGAGTGTGACGAAGAGCTGGACGGCGAGGATGAAGAAGGCGAGTAGCACCAGCACCCAGGCGAACATCATGCAGGCGATCTGGATAAAGTTCTCGAAGAAACTCCAGTAACCCATTAAATCGGAAATGGATTCGAGGAGAGGGCGGCCGGCGTCGAGGCCTGTCTGGGCGACCTTGCCCGGCCGGAGCAGATCAGCCGTCGAGAAGCCGGTCCCGGACGCCTTGAGGCCGAGGCCCGCGAAGCTCTCGAACACGATACGGGCGAGATTGTTCCAGTTGGAAATCAGATAGGCGAAGACGCCGATGAACAGGGTCTTCTTCACCAGCCTAGCGATGACGTCATCGTCAGCACCCCAGCTCCAGAAGAGTGCGGCGAGCGTCACGTCGATCACGATCAGCGTCGTGGCGATGAAAGCCACTTCTGCGCCGAGGAGGCCGAAGCCGGAATCGATGTATCGGGTGAAGACCTCGAGGAACTCGTCGATGACGCCGGTGCCGCCCATATTCTCACCGGACCTCGTCCGCGTTCGGCCCGGCGAGCGGCGCGGTCACCCTGACGGGCGCCCCGGGCTGCACGGCTTGCGCAGGTGAACTGAGCGAGGTGTCGGGAAAGGCCGGACGCTCTGCGTGTCCGGGCCTGAGAAAGCGCTGCCGGTTCTCAGCCCAGACACGCAGGCACGAGGCATCGCGGGCACCGGCCTCTCCCATGCCGACACAGCGCCTGAGCTCCGATCGCAGGGGATCCAAGGAGGCCGGCCCCCGACCGCCGATTGCTGCCTCCTGCGGCCCGTCCCCTTTCCGGCTCATCGCGATCGCCGCTCCAAGAAATGCGACGGCCACGAGGGCTACGGCGGCGACCCTGATCAACCGCGTTCCGTCCATGCCCGCCTCCGTCACCGGTACATCCGGGCATTGCCCGGCTGGTAGCCGGTGCCCGGGGCGAGAAAGCGGCGACGCTGTTCGCGCCCTTGCTCGGCGGCGGCCGCGCGCTCGGCGTCGCTGAGCGCCGTGGCCCGTCCGTTGGCAGCAACCACCGCGGTCAGGTCGGCGAGCTGTTGTGCCTGCAGTGCGAGCAGCTGGTTTCCGGCCTGGGTGGCTTGCAGGGCGCCGATGGCGCTCTGGCTCTTGCCGACGAGTGCCGACATCTCTCTACGATTGGTGTCGATGTTTCCGATGACGGTCGCCTGCACACGCATCGCATCCTGCAGACCGCCAACCGTGTTCTGCCAGCGCGTGCGCGCGTTGGCGACGAGCTGCTGGTCGCTCGTAGAGATCGGGGCCCTGCCATAGGTGGTCTCGAAGGCACGGTCGATCTGGCGGACGTCGAAGGCGATGTTCTGCGCCTGGGCGAGGAGCCGTTGGGTGCGTTGAACCGACTGCTGCAGCTCCTGAAGGGACGAGTGTGGCAGGCTCGCAAGATTGCGGGCCTGATTGAGCAACATCTGAGCTTCGTTCTGTAAAGAGTTGATCTGGTTGTTGATCTGGTTGAGCGCTCGCGCTGCCGAGAGCAGGTTCTGCGCATAGTTCTTCGGGTCGAAGACGATGAGCGCCTGCGCCGGCGCCGTGAGCAGGGAAATCACCGGCGATGCGGCAAGCAGGGCTGCGGCAACGCGAAGGGCCCGAAAATGCGGACGGTAACGGTTGGTCATGATTGTACCTCGAGGGCTTCAGGGATCAGGTTGGTGAGGTCGGGTATGAGGTCGGCGGCCCAGGCGGCGCCGCGATGGCGCAGCCACGCAGCGAGGAAACCCTCCCGGCCGTGCTCGGCGACAATCTTCTCGATGGCGGCCTGGTCGGTCTTTGACGATGCGGTGCAGAGAGCGAGCGCTACGTCCGAAAGGCCGAGTTCGAAGAGTCGATTGCCACGCCGCGACTGGCAATAGTAGTCGCGCTTGGGCGTGGCCCGCGCGAGGATTTCGATCTGCCGGTCGTTGAGGCCGAAGCGGTGATAGATCACCGCGATCTGCGGCTCGATCGCGCGTTCGTTCGGAAGGAGGAGGCGCGTCTGGCAGCTTTCGATGATCGCCGGCGCGATCGCGGAACCGTCGATGTCGCTGAGCGACTGGGTGGCGAAGACGACGGAGGCGTTTTTCTTGCGCAGCGTCTTCAACCATTCGCGAAGCTGTCCGGCGAAGCCTTGATCGTCGAGTGCGAGCCAGCCCTCGTCGATGATGATGAGAGTGGGGCTGCCGTCCAGCCGGTCCTCGATGCGGTGGAAGAGATACTGGAGCACGGCGGGGGCCGCACCGGTGCCGATCAGTCCCTCGGTCTCGAAGGCCTGGACGGAGGCCGTGCCCAGATGCTCGCTTTCCGCATCGAGAAGGCGGCCATAGGGACCGCCGACACAATAGGGGCGCAGCCCCTGCTTGAGATCGTTCGATTGCAGAAGGACGGTGAGGCCGGTCAGGGTACGCTCGATGGTTGGCGCGGAAGCGAGCGAGGTGAGCGCCGTCCAGATGTGCTCCTTCTCGTCCGGGGAGATTGCGACGCCCTCCCGGTGCAAGATGGTGACGATCCAGTCCGCCGCCCAGGCTCGTTCCGCGACGTCGTCGAGACGGGCGAGCGGCTGTAGGGAGACAGAGCTCTCGGTCAACCCGCCGCCGAGGTCGTGCCAGTCGCCGCCGATCGCGAGAGCCGCGGCGCGGATCGAACCGCCGAAGTCAAAGGCAAAGATCCGGGAGCGCTCATAGCGGCGGAACTGCAGCGCGATCAGCGCCAGCAGAACGGACTTGCCGGCGCCGGTAGGTCCGACCACGAGCGTGTGACCGACATCGCCGACATGGATGGAGAACCTGAACGGGGTCGAGCCTTCGGCCTTGCCGAGCAGCAAGGGGGGCGCTTGGAAGTGCTCGTCCCGTTCCGGCCCTGCCCACACGGCGGAGAGCGGCACCATGTGGGCAAGGTTCAAGGTGGAGATCGGTGGCTGCCGGACGTTGGCATAGGCGTGCCCCGGCAGGCCGCCGAGCCAGGCGTCGACGGCATTGATGGTCTCCGTCATGGCCGTGAAGTCCCGGCCCTGGATCACTTTGTCGACGAGGCGCAGCTTCTCGTCGGCGGCGCGCGGATCGGCATCCCAAACCACAACGCTCGCCGTCACATAGGCCTGTCCGGCATGGTCGGCGCCGAGCTCCTGCAGCGCGAGATCGGCATCCGCGGCCTTGTTCGCGGCATCGCTATCCACGAGAACAGAGGTTTCGTTGGTGATAACCTCCTTGAGGATCGCGGCGATCGACTTGCGCTTGGCGAACCATTGCCGGCGGATCCTCGTCAGCAGTCTCGTCGCATCGGTCTTGTCGAGCATAACTGCGCGCGTCGACCAGCGATAGGGAAAGGCAAGGCGATTGAGATCGTCGAGAATGCCGGGCGTCGTTGCGGTCGGGAAGCCGACGATCGTCAGCACCCTGAGATGCGCGTCGCCGAGGCGCGGCTCAAGACCGCCCGTGAGCGCCTGGTCGGCGAGGAGCGCATCGAGATAGATTGGGGTCTCGGGGACGCGCACCCGGTGACGCCTGGTCGAGACGGTCGAGTGGAGATAGGTGAGCGTCCCAGCGTCGTCGAGCCAGGCGCATTCTGGCATGAAACCCTCGACGAGTTGCAGCACACGGCTCGTGCGGTCGATGAAGCCGTGCAGGATCTCGTGTGGATTCACGCCGGTCTCGGCCTTTCCCTCGTAGAGCCAGTTTTCGGCGCGGGCAGCCTCCTCCGCGGGCGGCAGGTAGAGGAAGGTCAAAAAATAGCTCGACTCGAAATGCGCGCCGGCTTCCTCGAAGTCCGCCTTCCGCTCGGCGTCGACAAGAGCCGAAGCGGGATCGGGGAAACGGCTTGCCGGATAGGCGGCGGCGGGATGGCGCTGCGCTTCCATAAAGATCGCCCATCCGGAACCAAGACGGCGGAAGGCGTTGTTGAGGCGCCCGGCGACGGCGACGAGTTCGGCCGGCACGGCCGAGTCAAGATCGGGACCACGGAAGCGTGCTGTGCGCTGGAACGAGCCGTCCTTGTTGAGGACGATGCCTTCGCCGATGAGAGCTGCCCAGGGCAGAAAGTCGGCGAGGCGGGTGCTTTTGTTGCGATATTCAGCGAGGTTCATCATGGGCGCGCCCCTCAGATCGACAGGTGACCGGGGATGCGCAGATGCCGGCGAACGACGTCGACGAACTGCGGATCACGCCTGGCCGCCCATACGGCGGCGAGATGTCCGACAAGCCAGAGACCGAGGCCGACCAGCCAGAGGCGCAAGCCCAGGCCTAGTGCAGCTGCGAGCGTTCCGTTGAGGATGGCGATCGCACGGGGAGCGCCACCGAGCAGGATCGGTTCGGTCAGCGACCGGTGAAGGGGAACTGCGAAGCCGGGCACATCCTCGGCGGGAGAGGTGGTCGCTGCCATCAGACGAGCGCTCCGCCGCCGAAGGAGAAGAAGGAGAGGAAGAAGGAGCTCGCGGCAAACGCGATCGAGAGGCCGAAGACGACTTGGATGAGGCGCCGGAAGCCGCCAGAGGTGTCGCCGAAGGCAAGCGTGAGGCCGGTCACGATGATGATGATCACCGCGACGATCTTGGCGACCGGACCTTCGACGGACTTCAGGATCTGCTGAAGCGGCTGCTCCCAGGGCATGGAGGAGCCTGATGCGTGGGCCGCGGGAGCGAGCGCAAGGATCAGTAGGCTGACAGAAACCGTCGTCAGAAAGCGACGGCGAAGGTGATGCAAACGCTGAATCATGCAAGAGCTCCTGGTACGGTGGAGGTGACGGGATTGATCAGGTAGTCGCCTGAAGGAGCGAGCCCTTCGACGCGGGCGAGTTCCGAAAGACGGCGCGATGAACCTCGTCCGGATAGGACCGCGACGAGATCGATAGTTTCGGCGATCAGCGCCCTGGGGACGGTGACGACGGCTTCCTGAATGAGCTGCTCGAGACGGTGCAAGGCGCCGATGGCGCTGCCAGCATGGATGGTGCCGATGCCTCCGGGATGGCCGGTACCCCAGGCTTTCAGGAGATCGAGGGCTTCGGCGCCGCGTACTTCTCCGATCGGGATGCGGTCGGGGCGCAGTCGAAGCGACGAGCGCACGAGTTCGGACAAAGACGCGACGCCATCCTTGGTGCGCATGGCGACGAGGTTTAGCGCTGCGCATTGCAGCTCGCGGGTGTCTTCGATGATCACGACGCGGTCGGCCGTCTTCGCGACTTCGGCGAGAAGGGCATTGGTGAGCGTGGTCTTGCCGGTGGACGTACCGCCAGCGACGAGGATGTTGGCGCGTGACGCGACTGCCTCGCGCAGCGCCTCGGCCTGTCCTGCCGACATGATGCCGGCGGCAACATAGTCATCGAGCGTGAAGATGGCGACCGCTGGTTTGCGGATCGCGAAGGTCGGCGCGGCGACGACCGGCGGCAACAGCCCCTCGAAGCGCTCACCGGTTCCAGGGAGTTCCGCGGAGAGACGTGGTGCCCCGCCGTGAACCTCTGCACCGACATGGTGCGCAACGAGGCGGATGATCCGTTCGCCGTCGGCGCCGGAGAGGCGCTCGCCGCTATCTGCGAGGCCGGAGGACAACCGGTCGATCCAGAGCCGTCCGTCGGGGTTGAGCATGACCTCGACGATCGAGGGGTCCTCCAGAAATCTCGCGATGGAGGGACCGAGGGCGGTGCGCAGCATGCGCACGCCTCGCGTCACGGCTTCGGATTTCGGATGGGAAGTCGCCATATTGTCCCCGCTCTCTCACGGGCCGCACGACGCGCGGCCCTGGACCGGGGATGATTAAAAGAGCCAGAAGTTCAGCGGCTGCAACAAGGTTGGTGGCGTAGTAGCGCCACGGCGTAGAAAAACAGGTGATAGGTAGAGCTTCGGTTTGCGGTGGGCGGGGCAGTGTGGGCCGCAGACCACTCGCGGCCGCCCCAATCCGAGTCGAGAGATCGAAAGCGCGAAATCGTAGGGCGTCCCGACTTTGGGGGCTTACGCAAGATGGCCCTCCCGAAGGCGGGGCAGCCAGATCCCGATTCCGGCCACCCACCGCCGACTGATTGCGGTTTTGGCGCAGCCAAAGCGTGAGTTTCCGACTGGCGCAATATTTGGTTGCGCAAAATGCATTCTCAGCCTATGTTTTTGCAGGCCTATCTTGGTTCTTCCCAAAAAAGCGTGCGTTCTTTCTTCGCGATGGAGCCCAATATGATCGGTTTGGTCCTGCACAAACCCCAGATGTGGGTGGCGGGTGCTTCTATCAGCGCATTGCTTTTCTTATTGTTTCTTGCTGTCGTTTCTATTTTTCACGATAATTCGACGATCTATCCGCGTGACGATGAGGGGCTTCGCCAACTCGTCCATTCCGGCCAATGCGAAATGCCGGCGGACCAATCCCCGATTGTAGAAATTCAGAATACGCTTTCCAACATGGCCTATGCCCTGGCCGGCACGCTCATTCTGCTTTGCGTTCGTTCCTGGGCGGGACACCTTCTTGCAATCAATCTGATCCTTCTTGCGATCTTCAGCGGCCTCTATCACGCAGTACTTGCCGAACTGCCTCAAGTGCTCGACGTGGCGTGGGTCTATGCGGCATTGTTGTCCTTGTCGATCTACATAAGCTTTGTCCATGTTCAGGCTGAGCGGCCGTATGGGATGGCGATCTGGTGGTGGATTCTTTGCGGCACGGTGCTCGCCGCAAGTTTCATCATCCTGCCTCTCGTTTTTCGCGACAATGCACTGGTCACCTTGGTTGCCTTTGTCGACCTGATGGCGTTCGTGGTGTCGGTCAATGGTCTGTGCTGGTTGGCCCGGAAGAAATTTCCGGCCCTGATCTTCGTCGTCGCACCGGTCGTTTGTCTTTTCGTGCCGGTTTTCGGATACCTGATGCGGGCCGAACTCCACTGGGATTCCGATGCCGTCTTTCCGATCATGATCATTCTTCTTGTCCTGCAGCTTGTGGTGCTGTGCGCGAGCGCGCGTTCCCTTGATTGGAGCGTAGTGGGGCTCGAACTGGCGCTGATAGGGGCCGCTGTCGTTCCCGGATTCGCTTTTCGTCTTCTCGACGGATACACAAAGACCGGAGGACGCAGATGGCTCTGCAGCCCGGACTCGCTGTTTCAGGCCCACGCCCACTGGCACATCTTGAGTGCCGCCGCGCTTCTGCTCGCCTATGACCTCGTCTCGCGATTTCAGCCCTTGGCAGGGGACGACGGAGACCGGCCGGTATTCTTTCCCCAACAATCGGCCATAGCTTCACATTGATAACGGAGATCGAAGTAGTTGCTGGCCCGCCAATAGGACTTGACGAAAGAACAAAACAGTTGCCAATAATATAAAGTAAGACACGATTAGCAGCCAGACACATATCGTCCGAATGATTGTCACGCCGGTCCTTCGCTGGACACGGAGAGTGTGGATTATTGCCTAACTTTATTCGGAGGCATTATGGCCGATACAGTTGGCGGATTGCTTTTCGCGTTTCAATCGTGGCTGGCGTCGGAGTTCGCTCCGGCAACGGTTCGCCTCGATGTTGCCGAGCCCGTTCCCAACGAGGGCATCTCAATATTCGTCACGCGCGTCGAACGCGGCACCGAGGACAGGAGAGCCGGAGAATACCTCGCCGTCGATGTGTCGGTGCTTCTCGTCGTCGATCACCGGGAACCGGCCGAGGCGGCCAATCTTGCCGGGGAAGTGGTCTTTGCCCTGTCCGAGGGACAGTGGATTGACGAAAGCGGAAAGCGTCATCGGGTGGAGCTTGTCGCCGGTACTGAAGTAGACGCGGCGCTGGCGGCGCTCGGGCGTCCCCGTGCGCTCGCAACGCTTGTGAGGCTCTCGCTTGTGCGGGAACGCGAGCGGCGGGCCGTCCGACCGGTGCTGAAGCCCCTTGAACTCGAAATTGGCGAAATCGGACAGATGGAGGGAACCGTGGTCGGCGAGATACCCGGTAGCGAGCCTCGTCCTCTACCCGAAGCGCGCGTCACGGCTCCGGACTTCAGACGAACGACGGTCAGCGACAACGATGGCCGTTTTCGCCTTGCCGGCCTGCCGCCAGAGGGTCCGGTGTCGCTGGTAGTCAGTGCCAAGGGATTGACCCACAGCGTGTCCGTCAGCAAGCGCAGCGGGGTCAGACTGGTCGTTCCAATGAACAATCTCAACTGACGCATCGCCGGAGTGCGAGGCGGAGCGGAGGAGGGGTCTATGAGTTTGAGCTACACGTACCCCGGCGTCTATGTCGAGGAAAAGGACACCGGTGCGCGCCCCATCCAGGGTGTGTCCACAACGACGGCCGCGTTTGTCGGGACAGCGCCGAAAGCCGATGCCAGGCCGATGACCGCGGTCGCCGTCAACAGCTTCGGTGAGTTCACGTCGATGTTCGGTTCGGAGTCGCCGTCTCCGAACATTCTGGCCAACGCGGTCTACGGCTTTTTCATCAACGGCGGATCCCGCTGCTATGTCGTCAATCTCGGCGGCGAGGGCCGCCCGATCGACCCGGCGCTCGCCGCGATCGAGGCGATCGATGAGATCGCCATGATCGCTGCGCCGGGACGGGCCGACATCGCCGCCACGGCGCGCCTCCTGTCGTTTTGCGAAAATCTCGGCGACCGCTTCGCCATCCTTGACGCGCCCGGGCCTGATCGTGTGGACCTCGATGCCCTTGTCCGTGTCGGTCAGGAGCTGGATCCGGCGGCGAAACCGGGCAAGGACGACCCCGAGGCGGGCTTGCGCGCACCCGCTTCGCCTCGCGGCTTCGGCGCACAATATTTCCCCTGGCTCAGGGTTCGCGATGCCCTCGATCCAACCAAACTGGTCACGGTGCCGCCGTCCGGACATGTCGCCGGCATCTACGCCCGGACCGATACGCAACGCGGCGTGTTCAAGGCGCCGGCCAACGAAGTCGTGCGTGGGGCCACGGGCCTGACGCAGCCGCTTACCAATGCCGAGCAGGGCAAGCTCAACAAGCGTGGCGTCAATGCCATCCGGTTCTTTTCCACGCAGGGCATCTTGGTATGGGGCGCGCGCACGCTAGCGCCGGAGGACTCGAACTGGACCTATGTCAGCGTGCGCCGCCTAGTGCTGTTTATCGAACAGTCGATCTACCGGTCCACGGGCTGGGTGGTCTTCGAGCCCAACGACCGCCCGCTTTGGAAAGCGATCCGGCGCGACGTTTCGGCTTTCCTGATGATGCTGTGGCGCTCCGGAGCGCTTGCCGGGGCGCGGGCCGAGGATGCCTTTTTCGTCAAGTGCGACGAGGAAACCAATCCGGAGGACAAAATCAATCTTGGAATTGTCACCACGGTGATCGGCATCGCGCCGGTGAAGCCGGCGGAGTTCGTGATCTTCGAAATCGGACAGATGGCGGGCCAGGCAGCCGCCTGACCGTCGCCGCGGACGATTCCGACTGTTTTGACAAAGGGGCGAGCTATGGCGCAACAGCAGGCAGCGACGAGCGTTCTCGTCGATCCATACCGCGATTTCAATTTCCGCCTCGATATGGGCGGGGTCACCGAGGCCGCGTTCTTTTCGGTGGAGGGCATCGCGATGCGCGTCCACCCGATCCGGTTTCGCGAGGCCGGCACCGGACAGGTGGTTCGCGCGTTGCCCGGTCCCGTCGAACATGCCGAGGTGACGCTCCGCCACGGAGTGACGCGCTCCGTCGGCATGTGGCAGTGGATCAGCAGCATCGCTCAAGGTCGGGTCGAAAGGCGCAACGTCTCGATCCTGCTGCTCGATGTCGATGGTGCCACCGAGGTCGTTCGCTGGAATCTCATGAATGCCTGGCCGTGCGAATGGCACGGCCCCTCGCTCAGCGGGCTCGGGCGCGGCATCGCGATCGCCGAGCTCAAGCTGGTATACGACGAATTGCAGCGCGAGTGAGCCGCGATGGATCTCACAATCCTCGACCCCGCATGGCTGATTGCGCGAGTGAAGCGCTGGCTTGACCGACTGCTGCGTTCCGCCCGATCGTTGCTGCGACGCGATGTCCGCGGTTCGGCAAATCCGGAGATCGCCCGCCTCGCCAGGCTCTATCCCGACGCACCTAGGGTATGGCTGGAATTCGCCGCCGGCGCGGCGTTTGCAGAAAGTGCGCCGGAGAACCTCGGCAGCCGGCCGGGCCGCGCCGAAGGGGCGTCCGGGACCGATTGGCCAAAGCGTTCGAGGGGCGCACGCCTCGAATTCGTCAAGTCTGAAACGTTCGCACCCGCGCCGGTTCGCAAAGCCGCCAAACCGGGCCGCCTGCGATGGATCGACCCGCGCGAAAGCGAACCCTGCGGTGAACGACCGGAAAGGACGGGTGTTGCGGGCCAAGCGGTTCGGCCGAGTCCGAATTTCGAATACATCGCAGAGACCCCCGCCACACGCGAAGGCGGATTTGCGCCCCCGGCGGAGCGGACGCCCCCGACCCGTTCTGGGAAGCGAGCCTTTGCCGAACCGCGGGATGCCACCGCGTCGGTTTCTCCGTCGGCCGCCGCCGACCTCGTCGGAATCCGGGAAAAGGAACGGCCTGCGTCGATCGGAGAGCCGGATCCGATTTTCAGGGAGCGATCTCCGGCACCCGGGCCGGTCACCGGGGAGCGAGCGAATTTCGCCCCGGCGACGAAAGCAGAGCGGCCGCCTCCGGATAGTTCCCTGCCGGCGGGGTCGTCCGGCGAGGCGGAACGTGCCCTGACCGAGGGCGCGAGACTTGGTCGATGGCAAACAAAGGAGCCGGCTCGTCCGGCGTGGCACGACGTTCCGAGGGGGGACCTCTGGCCGACCCTGCCGGATGCCGAACCCGACTCCACCGAGGTAGCCAGGTCGGATTGGTTTGACGAGGATCGCTTCGCTCACCTTGCCCGCATCCAGGAGCGACGGTGATGCAGAGGGTCCTGTTCCTGGTCGAAGGCAGCGGTGAACGCATTACGGCGCTCGTCAACCCGGAACGCCTCGAGTTTACGCGCCGCAGCGGCGTCCGGACACTCAGGCATGCGACCGGTTCAGTGACCGGGCCGGCCCTGTCGGACGATCCGCTGTGGCCGACCGGCGGCGGGTCGACGGAACTGGTCCTTGACCTTTTGTTCGATGTCGACCTCATCGAACCGCTAGGCGGCATGACGAGGAGTGGCGGTCAAGGCGGCGAGGGCGCGATCGTCCCGGTCGCCGACGTTCGCGAGTTGACGCGACCCTTCTGGGCACTTGCGGAAAATCACGGCGAAAATCACCAGCGCGGAGCACCGCCGCTGGTTCGCTTCATCTGGGGACAGTCGTGGAATGTTCTCGGCGTTGTGACGGCGATCGCGGAGCGCTTCGAGTGCTTCGATCCGGAGGGGCGCCCAAGGCGTTCATTCCTGAGAGCTCGCCTCCGGCGGGCAAATGAACCGGAAGCGTCGCCGGGCCGAAGCAACAGTCCGACGCTGCTGTTCCAGGGCTCCAATGCGACTCCGTTCTTCGAACTGTCGGCACCGGGCTCGGCCGGCTCGTTCGAATACACCGAGCGTTTCGAAATTCCCACCGATGACACGGGCCTGCCGAGCCTGCGCCTGGATCAGCTTGCCGCGCGCATCTATGGAAATCCGGCCGAATGGCGCTTGATCGCCAACGCCAACGCCGTTACCGACCCGCTGCGTCTCGCACCCGGAACCGTGTTGGCGCTCCCGTCACGTGGCAACGGAGGCGTCGCATGAACGACATGTCCTACAAGCCGGCCGGCGCCAAGATCAGCCTTTCCGGGCAGCCGATCGAGACAGGTTTGGCCCAGCGGATCACCCAGGTCGTGGTGCGCCAGAGCCTGGACACCCCGGCGCTCGCCGAGATCACGATCGTCGATCCTTTCGACGGTCTAAGCGAGCGTTTCGCAGCCGGCACCGCGCTTGGCGTCGACCTTCGCACCGGAGGCAAGCTTTTTTCCGGCGCGGTGGCCGGCCTTGAGCATCACTATCTCGCCGACGGCGGGCGCGTCCTGAAGGTCCGCGCCCATGATGCGCTGGAGACGCTGCGCTCGAAGCGACGGTTTCGGGTGGTCGAAGGCGTTTCGCCCGTCGACGCCTGGAGCGAGGCCGCCTCGGGCCTTGGACTGGACGTGCGCGCCACCGTCGAGGGAACACCCTGCACCTCGGTCCAGACCGGAACCAGCGACTTGACGTTCCTGGTTTCGCTGGCGCGCGCCCAGGGCATTCACGCCGTGCTCGACGGCGAAGCGGTGCGGCTTGTTTCCCTCGCCGGGTTCGGCGAGACGATAGAGGTTAGCCCGGGCGGGCGCCTGATCGCGGTGAAGGTCGAGGAGGCCGGTGAAGACGTGAGCCGTCTAGGACGCGCCTATGGCTGGAGCGCCGCAAGCGCGGGCACCTTCGCCGCGACGGCCCCCACCGCACGCCAGGACGAGGAGATCGAGCTTTCCGCCTTCGCACTCTCCGGTCTGCACGAGGATGAAGGTCACCTCTTTGCGGCAAATCTGCCGTCCGGCTCGCAGGGTGAAGTCCAGGCCGCCGCACAGGACATGATGGACCGGTCGGCCGCGAACCAGACCGTTGCCACCGGCACGCTGCGCGGATCCGCCGACTTCAGGCCCGGCGTTCGGCTCCGCCTGGCCGGTCTCGGTTTCCGCGCGCCACCGACCGTCGTCATGACAACCGCCACCCACGTGTTCGATGCGCGCCAGGGAAACGTCACCGAGTTTTCCAGCCGGCCGCCGCCGCCGCTCAAGGCCGAATGCGTGCCCGTCGTGACTCTCGGGCGGGTCATCGACATCGCCGATCCCGACGGTGGCGCGCGCGTCAAGGTCGCCTTGCCCGCTTTCGGCGACATAGAGCTCGGGTTCCTGAGCCTTGTCGTCGCCGGCGCCGGCGCCGGCAAGGGTGCTGCTGCACTCCCGGATGTCGGCGACGACGTGATCGTTTTGTTTCCGTCGTCGGACCTCGCGCATGGCCTGGTGCTTGGCGGGATCTACGGGGCCGCGCGTTTGCCGCGCGGAACGACGACACAGCATCCTCGCGCGCTCGTCCTTGCTTCGGGCGGCGACCAGCGCCTCGTGCTGGGCGGAGCCCGTGCGACCGCGTCGCTCTTAACCTCCAGCGGTGACCGACTGTCACTCGGCGGCGGACGGTCGCAACTGACCGTGGCCGGTGATCTCGAGATTGCGGCGATCGGAGGCACGATCACGATCAAGGCACAGAAAGTGAATTTCGAAAGGATCTGACGCGGCCATCGCCGCCGAACAAGAGCGTTGTGAAAATGGTGCTAATCGGGATCGAAACAGCTCGCTGCAACTGCGAACATCGCGGGGGGGTTCAAATTCGACCTTCACAGGACTGGGTCACGATCGATGGCAGATTGCTTCTGGTCGAAGGCGACCTGGATCATCGCCCGATCGTCCTGTGCAGGGGAGGCGCGGAAGTTGTCGGTGTCACACGCTGTCGCTCGATCGCGACCGTCGACGATGACCTCAGCCATTCGCATCTCGTCGCCATCGACGGCCGCGGGGTCGTGTTGTCCACCGCCTCCGGCACAACCGACTGGAGCAGCGTCGCGATCGCTCGCTGGACACTGGGGAACCCGGGTCAGCTTTGGGTCGCAATCGAAGAGGAATGACATGACGACCGGCTGGGCTTTTGGCGGACTGACGCAAACGATCGCGGGCACGGACGGCGCGACGGGCCCGATGGTGGCCCCGACTGGCTCGATCGCTCTCGCTTCCGGTGACGACCATGTCCGCCAATCGATCCTCACACTGTTGGCAACGCGGCCCGGAGAACGGGTGATGCGCCCGGATTACGGATGTCCCATCGACCGGCTGATTTTCAACCCCAATGATGCGACGACCGCCGGCCTCGCTATTCACTATGTCCGGCAGGCGCTGCTGCGCTTCGAGCCGCGCATCGACATTTTGCGGCTGGAGGCCGGTTCCGGCCGCGATGCGGCCACCGGCGACGGAGGTACCGATACGGTGCTGTTCATCCGGCTCGATTATCGCGTCCGCAGCACGCGGCGAACCGAAAGCCTCACCTTTTCGATCGATCTCGCCGGTGGCGCCTCATGACGTTGAAAATCCCGAACCTTGACGATCGCACTTTCGACGACCTGCTCAGCGAGGCCAAGGCGATCATCGATCAGCGTTGCCCGCAATGGTCGGACAGGTCGCCGTCGGATCCGGGCATGACGCTCATCGAGGTCTTTGTCCACCTGACGGAAGTGCTGATCTACCGTGTCAACCAGTTTCCCGCGAAGGCGCACCTCGCTCTGCTCGACCTCCTTAGTGTCGCACCGCTGGCGCCTGCCGCGGCGGAAGTGACGCTGACGTTCACGCGAACTTCCCAAGGTGACGGCCGTTTGCCCGCCATAAGGATCCCGGCGGGCACGCTTGCTTCCGACCGCACCGGTTCGACAGTCTTCGCGACGTTGGTCGATGCGGAACTGACGGCACTGCCCCCCGGAGCAGGCACCGATCCGCCTCAAAGCGTCGACGTGCCTGCAATCAACGCCGAACAGGTTGAGGGCGAGCCGGTAGGACGCGGCACCGGCGAGCCGGGACAGTTCTACACTGTCCGGCGCGGACCGATCCTGCGGCGCCTGACCGATGCTCATGCTCTTGTGGTCGGCGTGGAGGTTACCGATGCCGATCAACCCGACAATGGGGACTTCCGCAGCCTTGAAGGCAAGACTTTCGCGCTCTGGCGCGAGGTATCCGCTTTCGTCGGCTGCGGCCCATCCGATCGAGTCTATTTCGCCGATCGGGCGCGAGGCACCATCGTTTTCGGTCCCGCCAATATCGGCGGAACCTCGCCGCGAAGCATGGGGGCCGCGCCGGCGAAGGGGCGCGAAATACGGGTGTGGTACAGGCGAGGCGGCGGGCGGCTCGGCAACCTGAGCGCCGGCGCGATCACAATGCTGAAGTCGCCGATCAACGGCGTCGCCGTTGAGAACAGGGCGCGCGCCTTCGGCGGTGAGGATATGGAGCCGCTCGAACGGGCCATCGCGCGCGGACGCGGAGCCGTCCGCGTCCTGCGTTCGGCCGTCACGGCACGCGACTTCGAGGATGTCGCCTGCGAGACGGCGGGAATCGCCCGTGCCCGGGCATATGCCCAGCGAGACGTCTGGGCGTTTGGCCGGCCGGGCACGGTCGACGTCCTGGTCGTGCCCGACTTCGACCTTGCCTCGCTGCCCGATGGTATCACCACAGAGGTGCTCGCGGCCCATCAGACAGCCGAGCTGCTCGCGAACGCGCGCGAACTGGTGCGCGCCCGCCGGCCCGTCGGCGTCGAGGCACGCCTCGCCTGGACAAGGTGCCGGCCGGTTGACATCTCGGCGCGCATCGTCGTTCAGGAACTGGAAGAACGGGAGGCCGTCAAGGCCCGGCTGACCCGTCGGCTGCACGCGTTGCTCGCACCGGACGGCGCGTGGCAATTCGGCCGCGCGCTTCGGGCCTCCGACGTCTACGAGGTTCTGCTTGCCGAGCGCGGCCTGCGTTATGTGGACCGGCTTTCCTTCCATATTGCCGACGCTCCCTCGGAGGCAATTGCCGATCTCACACGCGATCATGCCCAGCCCCAAACGCTCCACGCCGCGGGCCGGTCCGTGTTCCGCAGTCTCGATGCAGGGGAAAGCTGGGCGAGCATTCTTGAAAGGCCGAACGAAACCTTTCTCGGGGTGCGGACCAACCCGGCCCTGCCGGGTTGGCTCGCCGCCTTTTCACGCCAGGAGGCGGGACCGAGCCATGTCGTCTATGTCTCCCTGGACGGTGGAGAGAGTTTCGACGATCCGCGGCGCGCGGCGGCGATCGATCCCGAGGAGCGGATGGCGCGGTTCGCATTCAATTTCGAAATCCGCGATCTCGCCTGGAACACGCATGACGGCGTGCCGGTGTTGCTCGTAGCCGGCCGTGCCGCGCTCCAGAAGATACGGTTTTCAGTTCCGGTGATCGTGGAAATCCTGCCGGTGCGGGGCACCGGCGCGAGCGAGAGCGCCGAAGATCAGCGGGGTTTCGAGGCGGTGGCTGTCGCGCGCCATGTCTCTGGCCTCGAGTTCACCGCAGTCGCGGCGCGCGAGCGGCTGGGTGTGTACCTTTCGGCAGGCGGCGGCCCTTTCGCGCTGCTGCCTGATACGGCCGGCAAGAATATACGGGTGCTTGCCTTCCAACATCAAGGCAACGACACCTTCCTGTGGGCGGGCATTTCCGCGGAGAAAGGCGAGGAAGGGCAGGGTGCTCAACGCATAGGCGTGCGCATCGATGGTGGATATGACCCGACGAGCTGGACGGCCTTCAAGGAAAATTGGTCGGGCGGTTCCTGTGAAACGCTTGATTTTCACGACGATCTGGTTGCTGCCGGGACCAACCGGAGCGGCATCCTCCTGTGGCGTATCGGCGCCGACAAGAAGTGGAGCAATCCCCCGACCATCGGTTGCGGCCTGCCGCCGGTCGACGAACGTCGGAGCCTTCCTCCTGCCAGAGGCGCCGTCATGTGCCCGACGGATAACGGCATGTCGCTGTTCTTCGGTGGCGACGAGGGCATCTATCGCAGCGACGACCTCGGCATGAACTACGTCGCGAACGGTTGCAACGAGTTCGAAGACCGCGTGCCGCTACCGCGCAACTGGTTGTTCTGCAGCGGCAGCATCGAGCTCGACGTGTTCTCGGAAAATGGCGAGGAGGGCTGATCGTGCGATCTGACGAAATCGCCCAGCTCCTGCCTCAGCTTTACCGCGACACGCTCCGCATGGGCGGCGTTCTCGACGCAATCCTCGCGGTGATCGAGCACCTGCACGCGCCGATCGAGGATCGCATCGCGCGCTTCGACGCGTTTCTCGATCCGCGCCGCGCGCCGGACGGTCTCGTCGAGCTGATGGCGCGGTGGCTGGCGCTTGAGCCTTATCTTGACAACGGCAGGCCGGAGCAGCGCGGCCGGGCGGTCCGACCCGGCGCCTTGCGCGATCTTGTCGCCTATGCTGCCGAAGCGGCTCGCTCGAGAGGGACCAGCGGTGCGATCATCGGCATGCTGGAACGCGCCACGGCCGTCCCGGGCTTTGGCATTGAGGAAAATCCGGCGCAGGCGGACGGTCAGCCTCGACCCTTCCATATTCGGGTGCGCGTCCCCGCTTCGGCCGGCGATCAGATCGACCTGGTGCGCCGGATCGTGTCCGTCGAGCGCCCGGCCTTCGTGACGTTCGAACTGACGGTGGAGCAGGCATAGACCATGACGACATTTCAGATCAGCGACCCCGCCCCGACAGTCACCCTAACCGAGGTCGATGACGCCGGCCGGCGCGCCGCGCGCGGCAGCGTCGCCTTCGTCGTTACCAACACGACCGCCGTCGCGCGCACCGCCTCCGTCAGCGTGGTGCCCGGATTGGAGTCGGACAGGACCTCATTCTCGATTGTGGGCGCGTCGCCGACCGGTCCGACGACAACCAGCATCGATCTTCCGCCGCGCGGCGTGGCAACCGTGACCGTCATGATATCCGTGCCACTCGGCGAGGTGGCGCGAAATGGCGTGTTGTCGCTGCGGGCGGCCCTGGATGGCGACGAGGACAACGACGTCACCGACAGCCGGCCGGTCGCATTTTCCGTCGGTTCCGTGGCAGCGGCTGCCCCCGTCCCGCGCCCGGCACGCTTTCCCTGGTGGATGCTCGTCGCCGGCGCCGCGGTTGTCCTCGTCGTCGGCGGGCTGACGGCCTTGACCGTTTGGTCTGGTCGCCATCCGCCCCCGCCGCCTGCGCAGGAGGAGGACCTCACTGGTCTCGTATCCACGCAGCAAAAGATCGAATACCTGGAAAGGCGGAAGGGGGAAATCGGTGCCTTGACGGTAACGGTCGACCCGTCATCGTGCATCGTCAGGGGCGACTGGATCAGACGCAAGGCCTCGGCGCCGGGCGAGGGGGACAAGGCGACGATTTCGGCTGGCGTCGGGTCGAAGGTCGACGGTGACTGCCCTCGGGCGGAACCGCGGGGCGAAATCCACCCGAAACTCCAGGCTTACCGCACATGGGCGGCGAGAAATCCGGACATTTACGCTTCCATTCAGCCGTTCACCATCGAGGAGATCATCGAATTCCTCGAGCGACGCTTCAACGAGATTGGGTCCCTCAAACTCCACTACGATGAGAACGTCTGTTACGGGCTGGATAAGGTCGAGCCCGAAGTGCGGGACGATGGCACCATCGCCTCCGACAGCACGGGCAAGCAGATCTATGTCGCCCTCATCGGAACGAGACTTGATTCTCCTTGCCAGTCCGACGATCCAAGAAACGAACGGCGCCAGAAAATTCGCGACCTCAGCAGATGGGCGGATTCGAGAGATATAACCACGCTCGACAGACCGGAATAGGGCCGAACAACCGGGGGAATGTCTGCCATGCCGAGTTTCCAGATCAGCGACCCGACCGCCGCCGTCAGCTTGAGCGATGCCGAGGAGGGCGGCCAAGCCGTCTCCAGAGGCAACGTCGTCTTCGCGGTCGAGAACCTCACCACCCTGAAGCGGACCGCCACGGTTGCCGTCGCGCCGGAAAGCGCGGCCGACGCAGAGCACTACAGGATCGAAGGAGCGACCCCGACCGGCCCCACCGCCGTCAGCCTCGACTTCGCGCCGCGCCAGACGCAGAACGTGAGGGTCGGCATTGCCGCCAAACGTGGTGCCGAACCCGCGTCCTGCGCATTCCGGCTTCGGGTTACCCTGGAAACCGACCCCGACAACGATGTTGCAGAGAGCCGGCCCGTTGCCTTCACCGTGCCCGCCCAGGCGGTAGCGGCGCCGCCGAAACCCGGTTTTCCCTGGATTGCGCTGGCCGTCGCCGCCGTGCTGATCCTGGCGGTCGTGGGCGTGGGCCTTGCCTTCATCGTTCCTGGACTGGGCGGAGGACAGACGGAAGAGCCACCAACCGCAATTGAAGACAGTCTCAAGAATCAAACCCTCGACTATGCCAAGGGCGTAGTGACCGGAGCCGGCCTGACCCCCGTACCCAGAATAGGCCAGCGCGACGGCATCCCGGTAAATCAGGTATATGAGGCGCGGCGCGACCCCGGCGACCCCAATAAGATGATCCTTTACTACGATCCGGGTGTCGCCGGGCTCAAGGGCACGGCGATCGAGCATGCGAAGACCCTCGCCGGACAATGGGGGCTGACGCCGGGCCTCGTCAACGCGCCGGACGGCCAGTCTGAGCCCGGCATTGTCATAGCGGCAAAGCTCGACGATCTTGACCCCCACCAGCGCATCATGCTGACCTACGACGAGGGCGTGACCGTTAAAAACCTAGTTGGGCAACCGTTCTCGAAAATCGTCGAAGAATTCGGCCGTCTTGCCGGCAAGGCTTCGGCGCTTGTCGATCCGGTGACGATAAAGGATCCGCAGTCGTGTACGACGGGCGTCAACAGCCAGACCCCATTGGCGGACGCCAACCCCGGCAGCGCGAGCCTTTACAAAACCGGCACGCATTTCTCGTTCAAGCTGAAAGAGGGAACCAGGACGTCGCCACCGTGTTTTCGCCTTCGGCCGGATTGGGACCTTCTCCGGGAAATGCCCAATATCCTCCTCCGGGGCCAGTAACATGCGCTACGTCCTTGTCGCACTCCTGGTGATCGGCGTGCTCTTCGTTGCGATGATCGCGTTCATGCCGAACGAGCCTTTATCGCGGGAAGATGCCCGTAGCCTCGTTAAGGAGATCACCCGGGAAGGTCCCCCCGATTTCATCGCCTTCCTTGGACGCTTTTTCTCCCCGTTCGCGCCATCGGTCACACCGGAGCCGCAGGCGTCTGGCTGCCCCCTTTTCGTACCAAAGTCGGATACCCACTATCGCGTTCTCCGCGTCAGTCTGGCGCCTGGTGCCGAGGCTGGACGCTTGGAATTTGCTGCCGAAGATCCGCGCGAGGATGGCGGCCCGCTGCCTTATATCCTCTGTCTCAGGGCCACCGGATCGGTGCTGTCGCTTCCGCAGGGGTGCGACGTTTCTAACGGGGCAAAACCGGAGGGCACATTGCCGATCGGCCGCCACGGCGGTTGCCTTTCCTGGCTGGCGCTGGGCGCCAATCCGGCGCCGCCGCGCTTTGACTGATCCTGTCAGCCCGGAGCCAGTCCCCGCGCGGTCCTCACCAACGACCCGACTCCGCTGAGCGCCAGCAGGGCGAACCAGATCACTGCCGCAACGCCGAACACGATCGCGGCGATGGCGTCGACGATCGAAACCAGAAACACCGGCACGAGCGCATACACGTAACCGAGGCCAAACGTGAACAACAGCGATACGCCGGTTAATACCAATTGCCGCGTGTTCCTCAGCACGCCCGGAGCGGCAAACACGATCATCCCCAGCCCGGCCAACTTCAGGGTCATCACCATGGCGAGTATCGCCCGCACGGCGCCGGTCGCGAACGAGCCGAACACCGCAAGATATACCGCGGTTCCGAACGGGAGTGCCAGAAAGAGTGCGAGCATCATGTTAAGCAGGGCCAGAGCGGCAATGACCAAAACAATGCCCACAAAGATGCAGAAGACGCCCGCGACCAGCGCGACGATCCATTGTAGGCGTCCGGCAGCCGCGCCAAGCCCCGCGGCTTGCAATGCCAGCGACCCGTAGCCGTATACAATCAGAAGATCAAAGAGGCTCAGGGCCATCAGGCCCACGCCGGGGCGGGTGGCGTCCGCGGTGATCCCGAAACTGAGGGCGGTCCCGCCACTGACCGACGCGCCGACGACAAGCAGGAAGACGCCGAAGATCAGAAAGGGTGTCTTTATCATCTGCAATCCACGTGTTGGCTTTTGCCCAAGAAGCAAGCTGTCCATCAACGGTAGCAGAGTCCGGACGGCTGCACCACTTCGCCCAGTCCCGTGGTCTGAGCAGTATCTCAAGCATCAGAGAGCTGTGGAGACCATGATGCCGCACCTACATCTCAGGGACTGGGTTCCGGAAGCGAAGGCCGGCAGACATTTATCGACGCGGCGGTCGCTACTGTCCTTGACACGCGGACCGCCGACCCGACGAGGGTTCTCGGTACAGATGAGTTGGTTGTAGGCAGTATTCCTCGCACACAAATCCAGATCGGGGATCAAGTGATCAAGTCTGGCTTGACCACTGGAATCACTGCCGGGACAGTAAGATACATATCGATAGATTCGCCCGAAGCATTCAATCAGTTCGCGATCGAGAGCAACAACCACACTCCCTTCAGCGATCACGGAGACAGCGGCAGCGTCGTTCTTGTTCGCGACCTTGCCGGCGACCTGCGTGTGATGGGCCTTTTGTGGGGGAAAAACGAGGACGCGGGGCGAGAATACACCATCGTCTCTCCAATCGAAGCCGTTATTCAAGCCTTGAACATAGCGATTTGAGGAGCGGCTTACCACTAGTTGGGGTTCCGTGGGCATTTCTGCAATGATGCACCCTATCGTTACCGTTGCATTTTTGATTTGAGATGAGCGTGTTGGGCACCGGCCTGACGTGCTCTTCGCCAAAGTGACCATGCGATAGTATGAGCGGGATGAATGCGATGTCGTGTGAGGCGCGTGGCGATGAGGCGAATTTCCTAATATGGCCAGGGGATCAATTGCCGCTGTTGCGCCTTGTGCGATAACTTTGGCAGTGTTCAGCGGTTAGGCGCTGTTTGATGGGCACCCGCTTCGTTTGAAGGGCTCAGAAAGACGGCTTGCCAGCTATTGCCAGCCGCACTCCGGAACCGCCATTCGGCACCGGATCGGCCTCGGTCGCCACGGTAAACGGGTTAGGCCTAATCATCGGTCGGTAGCGCCGCGACATCCTCTGAAATCTCCTGCCGCAGCTTCGGCCCCTTGACGAGACGGCGGCCGAGGGCAGCGACGAAAGCGTCGTAACGCTCGCCGGCCTTGGCGCGGGCAGCGGCCTGCGCGGGGTCGGGCAGCGGCGGATTGGTCGTCAGCCAGAAGCGCACGAAGACGGCGAGTGTCTCGACCGCTATGCCGAGATCGCGTTCCAGGCGGGTCATGCGTCGATCGAGTTGGTCGAGCCGTTTTGTGGTTGTCGCCTCCTGGCGCTCCGCCGCATCGGGCGAAAGGAAGGAGGCGATGGAGGCTTCAGCGACAAGCGAACGCGACTGATCGCGGCGTGCCGCATACTCGCTGAGGGCCTTCATGACAGGCGGGTCGAGATAGACGGAGAGGCGTTGTTTCTTCGCTGCTTTTGTCATCGGGTGTGTGTCAAAGCTCCATTCCGTCATTTGGGTCGAGGGCAACTTGACGGGCAACACCCTGCATGAGCCGGGTCATACGGCGGTTGCGAAGGGCGTCTTCTTCGGCATCCTCCGGGGGCTCGTAGTCGAACTCGTTGTCGATTGGCTCTTTCTTCTCGATGACATCGGTCACGTTCAACTCAGGCCGCTGACGCCGTTCCGAGCCGGTCGGATCCTCGTCGTCGACATTCGCATCCAATTCGGCTGGCTCAAAAACGGCCCTCTGCGGAACGGACAAGGCACTCCAATCGTCGGCGCTTCCGCCGGTCCTGATCTTGAGTTCGGGCGGCGGAAAGAGGCGCTCCTTAAAAACGGGATCTTCATAGTAGCGTGCTTTTTTCGCGCGAATCGGTGGCGTGCCCGCAACCATCACGATCTCATCGGCGGGTGGTAGCTGCATCACTTCACCGGGAGTCAGCAGGGGGCGCGCGGTTTCCGAGCGCGAAACCATCAGGTGGCCGAGCCAGGGCGAAAGCCGGTGCCCCGCATAGTTCTTCATCGCCCGCATCTCGGTGGCCGTTCCCAAGGCGTCGGAAACGCGCTTGGCCGTGCGCTCGTCATTCGTCGCGAAGGAGACGCGCACATGGCAGTTGTCGAGGATCGAATTGTTAGGCCCGTAGGCCTTCTCGATCTGGTTCAGCGACTGCGCGATCAGGAAGCTCTTGAGCCCATAGCCCGCCATGAAGGCGAGGGCACTTTCGAAGAAGTCGAGGCGGCCGAGCGCCGGGAACTCGTCGAGCATGAGGAGGAGCCGGTGACGGGCGGCCTTTCCTTGCAGGTCTTCGGTGAGCCGCCGGCCGATCTGATTGAGGATCAACCGGATCAGCGGCTTTGTCCGGTTGATGTCCGATGGCGGGACGACGAGGTAAAGCGTCGTCGGCCGATCGCCGCCGACGACATCAGCGATCCGCCAGTCGCAGCGTCGCGTGACTTCGGCGACCACCGGATCGCGATAGAGCCCGAGGAAAGACATGGCGGTCGAGAGGACGCCGGAGCGCTCGTTGTCGGACTTGTTGAGCAACTCGCGCGCGGCGCTGGCGATGACGGGATGGGGCCCTGCCTTGCCGAGATGCGCGGTTTTCATCATGGCGGCGAGGGTGGACTCGATCGGACGTCTAGGATCGGAGAGAAATGCCGCGACGCCGGAAAGCGTCTTGTCCGGCTCGGCGTAGAGAACGTGGAGGATCACGCCCACCAGCAGCGCATGGCTGGTTTTTTCCCAGTGATTCCGTTTTTCGAGAGAACCCTCCGGGTCGACGAGGATATCGGCGATGTTCTGGACATCGCGCACCTCCCATTCACCGCGGCGGACCTCGAGCAGCGGGTTGTAGGCGGCGGATCTTGAATTCGTCGGATCGAACAGCAGCACGCGGCCGTATCGGGCCCGAAAGCCGGCAGTGAGTTGCCAGTTCTCGCCCTTGATGTCGTGGACGATGGCCGAGCCCGGCCAGGTCAGAAGCGACGGAACGACGAGACCCACGCCCTTGCCGGACCGGGTCGGCGCGAAGCACAGCACATGTTCGGGACCGTCGTGCCGAAGATAGTCGGAACCCAGCTTGCCAAGAACCACACCGTCGGGCCCGAGGAGGTCGGCCGACTTCACTTCTTCAGGGCCTGCCCAGCGCGCGGACCCATAAGTCTCGACGTTCTTTGCTTCCCGCGCACGCCAGACCGACATGCCGATCGCAACCGCTATCGCGCTGAACCCGCCGGAGGCTGCAATCATCCCGCCTTTCCAGAAGACGTCGGGCGCGTAGGCGTCGTAGAAGTACCACCACAAAAAGATCGAGGGTGGAGAGTAGACGGGCAAACCCGCAAGCTCGAACCAGGGGCGGCCAAGCTGAGCCTGGAATCCCAGCTGCCACGCCGTCCATTGTGTCGCGGTCCATGTCGTCAAGAGCACGATCAGGAGAACGGCGAGGATCTGGCCCCAGAGGATCTTGGTCGCGGACATGCTCCGACCTTCGTTGCAGTAAATGCGACACGATCGGGGATAACGATGTGCGTGTTCAAGCCGCCAGGCGCGGGGGGCGAATAAGCGGCGGGCAGGGCGCAGAAATACAGGCCGCCGGCGCGATTGAGTCGTTGCAGGTTTCACGGGGCAAATGGCAACGCCGAGCAGGGGCGACCTTCAGGCGTGGTTCTGGGCGCTTTTCCGATATGCGGTCCCGTGGAAATTTCTCGGGTGCCTGATAGCGGGCATTGATACGGGGCCGCGGAGGTCACGATCCGACCCAGAGTGTTTGCCGGTGGCTTAGAAGGGACCGTCCCGATTCGGCTCCGAACCGGAGGCCGTACAAGGGGATACTAAGGTCCGACCCGGGTGGGAAGCTCACATTGCTGCTGTCGATGTAAACGACCAAGAACCCGCCGAGAGCGGTCATTCTCGACGTTTCTCCGAAGCCGACATTCGCGCAATGACCGGAGGCCGAGTTCCTTGGACCCGCTGACAGGATCGCCGGCCACAGCGTCAGAAAACGTTGTCGCGTCGGGCATGGTCAAACGGAAAGCCCAGCTTTGCGATAACCGTCAAGCCAGTGGTCGCGGTCATCCTGATGCTTGCACATGGCAATGTGCGCCGCTGCAAACCTGGCGAATTCGAAATCAGCAGGTCGCGCGATTTCAAACCGGCGCCGCGCTTCCCGAGCTCTTTCCATCTGACCAAGCTGGGCGTAGCAGGCCGCTGCTTCGGCCCACATATGCGCCGGGGGATTCGGCCAGCGCTTGAACGCTTCAATGGCTCTTTCGTACTGATGAGCCATGTAACACGCGTCGATCAGGACCTCGAGTCTGGTCGCTGGATAGTGGGGGTCCAAGCGAAGCGCCTTCAAGACCCACTCTATGCCCTGGGTGTGATCTCCGAGATAGTTGAGGACTTCGCCGCGTCCCATGACCGTGAACCAGTCGTTCGGATTGAGGACTATCGCCCGCTTGGAGTGGATATCGGCAAGGTCGTGTTCGCCCGAGACCAGATACACCCAAGTGGCAGTCGCGTGCGCAAACGCGTCCGCGTCGTCGAGCGCCAAAGCACGCTCAACATGTTGCCGTGCATGCGCCAGCGCTTCGTCGGTAGGTGCGCCCCAACGAAAGACATTGTAGGCATACATGTAGGCAATGCGCGAATGAGCGCGGCCGCAGTGGGGGTCGATCTCAAGGGCTTTCTGGAACAGCTCAAATGCTTCTCGATCTCCGAAACCGCCGGACCTGAGGTGCGCTTCGCCGCGCAAAAGAAAATCGTAAGCGGTGAGGTCTTCGGTCGGCTTCCGACGCTCGTGCTCGGCGGCCGCTTCCTCGAGCCTTCCGGGCAGGATCGAGACGATGGATTGCGTAACCTCGTCCTGCACCGCAAAAATGTCGCCGGCCGTTCGGTCGTAGCGATCTGCCCATAGGTGGACCCCGGTACGGGCATCGAGTAGCTGGGCCGTAATGCGAAGCCGATCGCCGGACCTACGCACGCTCCCCTCCACGATATAACGCACGCCCAATTCGCGCCCGATTTGTTGAACATTGGCTGCCATGCCCCGGTACTGAAACGACGAGTTCCTCGCGATGACGAACAGCCAATGAAAGCGCGACAACTCGGTAATGATGTCCTCGGTGATGCCATCGCTGAAGTACTGCTGTTCTGGATCGCCGCTCAGGTTGTCGAAGGGCAGCACGGCGATTGACGGCTTGGCGGGGAGCGACAGCGTGCTTTCCCAGCGTCGGCATTCCTCTGGTGCAGAAGGCTGAACCAGCCGGGCGCGGTAGACGTGGATCGGTTCGGCGATGTTTTTCAGCTTCTGACGGCCGAGATCTTCGAATGCTACTTTCAGCTTGCCTTTGACTTGGTCGTGCAGACTGCCAGAGACGCAGACCCCGCCTGGTTCTGCGATCGCTTCCAGTCGTGCCGCAACATTGACGCCGTCCCCATAAAGGTCGTTTCCCTCGACGATCACATCACCAAGATTGACTCCGACGCGCAACACAATCGCCTGGTCGTCGGCGAGGTCGGTGTTAGCTTCAGCCATCTGCTTTTGCAGGTCGACTGCGCAACTGACAGCCCTCACCGCACTGGCAAACTCAACCAGCACGCCATCGCCCATCAGCTTCACGATACGACCGCCGTGTTGCGCGACCAGCGGCTCAAGAATGGTCCTGCGCCGCATTTTTAGCTTGGCCAGCGTACCATCCTCATCCGTCTCCATCAGGCGGCTATAGCCGACAACATCGGCGGCTAGAATGGCGACAAGGCGGCGGTCCATGGCTAGGCCCTCTACACGGACAGTGCCCGTGCATCGCCAATGTTAGGCTAATCCCATGTCGGATGCCACTTCCGAGCAATACCTGGAGTTACTGAGACCCGGCTGCAGCGCGCATTCTATCCGGTCTGCCGGAACCACGATGGCGAACGTCCGCTGTCCGGCGGCGAAATGAGCTCTACAGGTCAGCCCAGGGTTCAACTTGCGTCGTTGCGTGCTCTGGCCTGAACGACCGGAACGGGTGGGGAGCGGAAGTTCGGCAGCCGCTCGGCTCAGGTCTGGTTCGCGCCATATACCCGACGTTCGGCGCTTCTCAATGGCGGTCATCTGCGCTGGCGATCTCTATTGAACCGTACATCATCTGGAAAGTCGGGGGATTCGAGACCGTCAACGATGGCGGCTGCAGGCGCTGGGTCGCCGACGTGATACGTACGCTGCCAACTCGCTGGCCCGGAGCGAGCCAGTTGGCAGTGGGGGACACGGTCGCGCCACCCCACAGGCCCTGTCGCGTTGGATGTTGACGGCAAGCGGGCGGCAGTGAAACAATTATGCGTTCCCGATGAGGAGTGTGACATGGCTACGTTCGTGGCGACAAACCCCGAAGCCTATGAAGCGTATGTTGGGCGGGGCAGTCAGGGTCTCGCCCCTGCTTTCGTGCGCTTCGCCGGTGTTTCAGCCAACGAGCGAGTTCTAGACGTCGGCTGTGGCACGGGGCATTTGACACGTGCAATCGCGGCAGCGAACGCACGTGCGACCGGTATCGATGTGTCAATGTCATATGTCGATTTCGCGCGACGCGCGACTGCCGACGAGAAGGTCATTTTTGACGTTGGTGATGCCCTAGATCTGCCGTACTCGGATGGCGTTTTTGAACGCGCGTTGTCTATGCTCGCTCTAGATTTGCTTACCGACGCGGCCCGAGGCTTACGCGAATTTTGTCGGGTCACGCGGCCGGGAGGCACTGTGGCAGTGGTCGTCAACAACTTCCGCTGCGGCTGGACGCCGTTCAGCTTAGTTTGGGACGCGGCGGCGGTGCTCGATCCTGATGGCGCAGCGATGCGCGATGAAATGGTATCCAAGCCGCTGGGTTGGCCTGGCGGGCTCGCAAGACTGTTCGGTATGGTTGGTTTCGCGAATGTGGTGGAAGAACAACTCGGCGCGATCTTCGAGTACCAGTCGTTCGAAGACTATTGGTCCAGCTTTCTCACGGGGCAGGGAAAGACTGGCAGCTATGTCAAGAACCTCGAAGGCGCGCAACGCAGCGAATTGGAGCGCCATGTCAAGGCAGCGTACCTTTGTGGCATGGTGGACGGTCCACGTGCCTTTGCCACCTCGTTCTGGGCTGTGCGCGGTGAGGCCCCAACACAGCGGTAGCGCGCTGACCCTTGAGGCAGTTGGGGGGCTCAGATCAGCACCAGCATCCGGGGAGCGCGCGACAGGCGAAAACTCGCCCGGAAGGCAAACCTGCTTGGTCTCAGCGAGCGGGTTTACGAGCGCTATGAAAATAGCGTTTCGCGGCTCACCGTCAGTCGCTTGGTCCATCTCTGCGAGGTCCTGGGCTCTAGTCCGGAGCAGCTTCAATCGCCTGCTGCGCCCCATCTTTGGGGCGAGACCACGACCACGGCGGATTTGCTGATCGCGTCCATCGAAAAGCTGCGGACTTTCGACGAGGAAACCCTGCGGGACGTTTTCAGCCTGCTCTGCCGATTAGACACCACCAAAAGCGACGGCGGCAGCAATGGCGCGTTGGAAGCCGTGCCATTGCCCGCCGGTGGTTCCTCCTACAAAATGACTATCGCTCTAAAATCATTCACGTTTGTCCCGGTCGGCCCGGGGACGAACAGGTCGCCAAGTGCGTTGAACGCGGTCCAGGTATCGTTGCGCGTAAGTGCATCCCGGGGATCGATTCCGGCCTGCCGCAAGCGGCTTACGGTGGTGCTGTCGGCGAATGCCCCGGCATTGTCTTCGGTGCCATCGATGCCGTCGGTATCGGCTGCAATTGCGTGGATGTTGTCGAACCCGGCAATCTTGATGGCGAGAGAAAGCAAGAACTCCGTGTTCCGACCACCCTTGCCGGGGCTGCGAACGGTCACCGTCGTCTCGCCGCCCGAGAGCAGCACCACCGGTTTGCGGAACGGTCGATCCCGCCTGCTCGCTTCCAGGGCGAGCGCCGCGTGGAAAAGCCCGGCGTCACGGGCTTCGCCTTCGACTTCATCAGAAAGGATCACCGCATCGACGCCATGTTCACGCGCTGTTTCGGCGGCAGCTTCCAGCGATAAGCGTGCCGATGCCACCAAATGCGTCTCATTTTCTCGGAAGCGCGCATCGTCCGGCGAAGGGGTATGTGCGCAATTGATGATGTGATCGCGCGTTCTTTCCGGAAGAACGATGCGATATGCCTCCAGTGTCGTGGCCAGATTGATATCGCCTTCGCCGGCCGGGATTGTCGGGCCGGAAGCGACATCCCAAAGCATGTCGCCCGGAATGTCGGAAACCACCAGGCTGACCACCTTCGCCGGATACGCCGCGGCGGCAAGCCGCCCACCTTTGATTATGGAAAACCGCCGCCGGATGGGGTTCATCACCGAAATCGGTGCGCCGGATTTCAGCAGTTGCTCGTTGAGCGCGATTTCATCGGAAAGATCGAACCCTTGCGGTGGCGCGGGCAAAAGTGCGGAACCCCCGCCACAGACGAGAGCCACAACGAGGTCGTCGGGTGTCAGATCTCGAACGCGCTTGAACAGCCTTGCCGACGCGGCAAGCCCATTCAGGTCCGGAACGGGATGGCTGGCCTCGAGGACCTCGATATGGCTACAGGGGGTGCCGTAGCCATATCGGGTTACCACGGTTCCTTCCAACGGCCCCGGCCAAACTGCCTCCAAGGCTCGAGCAAGCTGGGCCACACCTTTGCCGGCGCCAACAACGATCGTGCGGCCTTTCGGTACGGGTGGCAGGTACCGCTCGATGACCCTGGAGGGATCAGCCGCGGCAACCGCGGCGTCGAACAGAGACGCAAGGAAGCTCTTCGGATCGATGGCGCCCTCGTTCATTTTGTGTAGCAGCCCTGGGCAACAAGCCAGCGCACAGCTTCCAGCGAACGGGACACTGCCTCGTTCACTGGAACGGTGCGTGTCTTAAGTGCCACGACGCCCGCCTCGCAGTCCGGTTTGCCGGTGCCAGGCCCTACGAAATGCGTGAGGTCGCTGGCTCGGGTGAAATCGTCGGCAATGGCTCCGAGCAGCATCAGGCGGTTCCTGTCATGGACGGGTCGAGCAGGAAACACGAATCCGGCTCGCAGTTCGTCCAGAATGTGCTGACGACTGCGAGGCGGGACAGGTCTACTTCCGCGCAAGTATCTCCGGTCAGGGAAATAAAAGCCGTCTCGCCCCGGATGTGGGCGGCTAGCGGTATGCCGCCAAGCGGCATCACAGCCAGTTCCCGCATAGTCTCGGCGTCAACGACGGAAATGCTTCTGTCGCCACAGTTCGCCACCAGCAGCCGTCCGCGGCTCATACCGTAGATCCGCAGCGGATCTCTGCGCGTGGCCATCCTCTTCACGATGGTCATGCTCGCGGTTTCGATCGCCACCAGCGTATCGGACAGGCGGTTGGCAACATAAAGCATGTCGCCGTCCGGGGAGAGCCATAAGCCTTCGGGCCTTTCGCCGGGCGAAATGGCGATCGGCGCGATCGTTGCATCGCGCGGTGACACCTTCGTCACGGTATGGCTGAGCAGGTTGCAGCAATAGGCAGCCGTGCCATCGCCGCTCACCGCAAAAAGGTGGCTCTTCAGGCCGCCGCTCGCCACGGCGCGCGAGGGCGCCGTGGCGGTTAGCGGATCATCGAAACTTAGGAGCACATTCTGCGCCTCGCTGAGGACGAGCAGGCGCCCGTGGCCGTCAAGCGCGATACCATGCAGGCGACCGTATGGCCGGCAGTCGATTAGGTGTGAAACCTTGCACGCAGCCAGGTCCACCACCGCTATGGAAGTACCGCCGTCGCCAGCATCGGCCGACGTGCGAACGCCGTAGTGGGCCACATAGGCATGTCCGCGGTCTGCGGTGACCGCAATCTCATGGGAAAAGCGCGGCAGAGCGATGCTATTTAGCCGTTCCGTCGTTTTTCGGTCGTAGAAGCTTAGGCAATGGCTGCTCTTTTCGACGAGCATCAGTACCTGACCGCGTGACTTTCCACTTTCCTTCATCATGGCTGGATCGCGCCCTGCGTCAATAAGTCGATGGCGTAAAGCGACGTCGAGGCGGTTATGAACAGCCGTCTGCGGTCGGGCCCACCGAACGTGCAATTGGCGATGATCTCGGGCACGAGGATTTTTCCTAGCCTGCAGCCACCCTGAGCATACACCTGGATGCTGTCGTGCGAGGAGGTGAAGATGTTGCCGTGAACGTCGATCCTGAAACCGTCGGAGGCGCCTGGCCTGATGTCGGCGAAGACGCGGCCCTTGGCGAGGTAGCGCCCGTCGATGACGTCAAAAACGCGTATGTGACGCGGGCCGCCCGGTATGTGCGAAAAACCCGTGTCGGAAATATAGAGAAGGCTTTCGTCGGGTGAAAACGCCAGTCCGTTCGGCTTCTCAAAATCGTCTGCGACGATCTCCAGTTCGCCTGTCGAAGGGTCGAAGCGATACACATGGCATGCGCCGATTTCGCTGTCGGCCTTGACGCCTTCGTCGTCGGATAGGATGCCGTAGGACGGGTCAGTGAACCAGATTGTCCCGTCGGATTTCACCACGACGTCGTTGGGCGAGTTCAGCCGCTTGCCTTGGTAGCGGTCTACCAGCGTGACAACGGTGCCGTCCCGCTCGGTGCGGCTGATGCGCCTGCCCGAATGCTCGCAGGAGACCAAGCGGCCTTCGCGGTCGCGCGTGTGGCCGTTGGTGTGGTTGGACGGTTGGCGAAAGACGGAACCGCCCGCGTCGGGATGCCACCGGAGCATGCGATTGTTAGGAATATCGCTCCAGGTGACACTGCCGTCCTCCCACCAGACCGGGCCCTCGCTCCAGACCGCGCCGGTCCAAAGCCGTTCCAGCCGGGCGCTAGGATCTACCAGTTTCATCATACGTTGATCTTCAATGACAATATCGCTCATGCCGTCTCAGCCCCGTGTTGTTGCAGCCGCAGTGGCCATGCGCGCCGCGAGCAGTACCGCTTCCTCGCTGGCGCGCGGATTGGCGACACCTTTTCCGGCGATGTCGTAGGCCGTGCCATGCGCCGGCGTGCAGACGGGGAAAGGGAGGCCGCCCAACATTGTCACGCCGCGGTCGAAACCCATCAGCTTCATCGCGATCTGCCCCTGATCGTGGTACATGGTTAGGACAGCGTGATATCCGCCCTTGAGGGCCGCCACGAAGACCGTATCGGCCGGGTGCGGGCCGGAGACGTCGAAACCGTCTGCAACGGCCGCCTCGACCGCCGGGCCGATGATGTCGATCTCTTCCATGCCGAAGCTACCGCCGTCGCCCGCATGCGGGTTGAGGCCCGCAACGAGAAGGCGCGGCGCCTTGATGCCGGAGCGTTTTAAGCATTCTACGGTCAGGCAGATCTCGGACTGTATCGCTTGCCTCGAAAGGCTGCCCGCAACCTCCTTCAGAGGAATATGCGACGTGACACGGGCGTTCCAGACTGTATCGAGAACATTGAACTCCCTGACCCTGCCGGTTAGGTGCAGGAGGTCAGCGATGAAGCGGCTCTCGTCGTCGTAACCAGGATGGGCAAGGCGCATCGACTTCTTGTTGAACGGCGTGTAGCAGACTGCGGCTACGTTTCCTGCCTCCGCAAGCCGCAGGGCGAACGAGAAATTCTCGATGGCAAAGCGCCCGCCTTCCAGAGTTGCTCCGCCGGCCGGCGCGTTCGCGGGATCGAGATTGCGCAGATCGATCAGGACCGGTTTGTTGGCGGAGCCGATTGCGGTGTGCTCCACCGTTTCGATATCCAGTGCCAGACCCGCAGTCCTCGCTCCGTATTCCAGAATGCGCCTGTCTCCGATCACGACCAGGCGCGCGGCCGCGCCGGCCCTTTCGGACACGAGCAACCGAGCGGCGAGTTCGGGGCTGATACCAGCCGGGTCGCCCATGGCGAGAGCAATGAGGGGCCGGCCGTCTGTCGCGTTGGCAATGGTCGAGTTCATGAGGCTGCAACCATTTCCGCCGGAGCCGGACGCACCCGCTCACCGCTCGGGGCAAACAGGCGGAGGCATTCAATATCGCAGTTCAGCCAGACCGCCTCGCCCGGCGAAAAGTCGCGTCCGTCGCGTTGCTCGACCGTGATGCTCTCCCCGCTGGGGAGGTAGCAATACAGATAGCGGGTGCTGCCGAGATATTCGGCAAAGTCGACCGTTGCGCGCAATGACCCCGCGTTGCGATCTCCCAGTCGCAGATGTTCGGGGCGGATGCCGAGCTTGATGGTCTCTCCCGCCGACACGCCCAAAAGCGACTGCTGCAGCGAAATAACGGTATCGGCGACTTTGATGCAATTTCCGTCCACATAAGTCGCATCGACGATGTTCATTCGCGGTGACCCGATGAAACCTGCGACGAAAAGGTTGTTTGGATCCTCGTAAACCTGGTGCGGCGTGCCGATCTGTTCGATGCGCCCGTCTCGTAGCACGACGATGCGGTCGGCAAGCGTCATGGCTTCCGTCTGGTCATGGGTGACATAGATCATCGTGTTGCCTAGTTCGCGGTGCAGGCGGGCGATCTCAATACGCATGCTGACGCGCAGCTCCGCATCGAGATTGCTGAGCGGCTCGTCGAAGAGGAAGGCGAGCGGCTTGCGCACGATCGCGCGGCCGATCGCCACGCGCTGGCGCTGTCCACCGGAAAGCTGCCCCGGACGACGATCAAGCAGCGGGCCGATCTTGAGGATCTGCGCTGCGGCGTTGACCCTCTGCTCGATTTCGTTCGGCGGCGTTTTTGCCATCTCCAGTCCGAAGGCGAGGTTTTCCCGGACGCTCATATGCGGGTAAAGCGCATAGGACTGGAACACCATCGCAATTCCGCGCTTCGACGGATCGAGGTCCGTGACGTCCCGACCGGCGATGAAGATGTCGCCGGAAGTTACATCCTCGAGACCTGCGATCATGCGCAGCAACGTGGATTTGCCACATCCGGATGGGCCGACGAAGACGACGAACTCACCGCCTTCGATCGTCAGATCGATGCCATGAACGACAGTCAGGCCGCCGAAGCTTTTCCGGACGCTGCGAAGCTCGATCTTCGCCTTTTCATGTGCGGCTTTCGTCATCTTTGCGTCCTCACCCATACGAGCATCTCGCCCGGCGCCCGATTGTCCCAAAGATGATAAGGCACGAACCGCGCCGTGGTGTCTTTCAGCGTGGGTTTCGCGGTGCCGTATAGTTTGCCTTCCCAATCGTCCCAGCATTCGCGCTTTGCCCTGACGTCGATGGCCACGGCTTTGCCGAGTCCTTCCAGAGAGGCCGTTCCGGCATCCGTCACATTGTCGGGGATGACAAGGCCGTTGAGGCCCTCGCCGTTGTCGACTTCCTCCGCGCAGTAGATCATCGGGCCACGCGCAAGGGCGACACGACCCAGATCGGCTTTCACCGCCGGATTAGCGTGCAAGGCACGAACATTCATAGCGAGGTCCAGAACGATCGTTTCGCCGCCGCGCCAGAGACGGTCGATCTTCAGATAGCCTTTGTGCTCGATCTCTGCGATATCGATGGCCGCGCCGTCTATGGAAAGCGTTGCCTCGCGGCACCAGCCCGGCACGCGAAGGGCGAGCTTGAAGGTTGCAGGTGCATCGACCGCGACGGTTATCGCGATCCGGCCATCCCACGGATATCGCGTCTGTTGCTTGAGGGTTACGGACGTTGCGCCCACGGCCAGCCGCGCGGTGCTGTCCTCGTACAGGTGGACCGCCAGCTCGTCCGCGGCCACGCCATACATATAGCTTCCGATCGAGGCGACAGTCCGGGCAATGTTGGGCGGGCAGCAGGGGCAGCGATGCCATGTCCAGCGATGGTGCGTTCCGCGACTTTCCAGCGGGTTGTCGTAGAAGAACTTTGCGCCGTCGGTCGCGAGGCCCGAAAGGGCGCCGTTATAGAGCGCTTGCTCCATGATGTCCGCATAGAGCCGGTCGGGGCCGCGCCCCAGCATGCGGCTTGCCCACATGATCAGGCCAACGGCCGCGCAGGTTTCCGCATAGGCGCTTTCGTTGGGCAGGTCGTAATAGTCCGTGAACCCTTCATTGCTCGCCGCGGGGCCGATGCCGCCTGTGACATACATTTGCTTGGTCGTGAGGTCATCCCACAAAACCTTCAGCGCGTTGGTCAGGCTGTCGTCGCCGAACTCCGTCGCGACGTCCGCCATGCCGGAGTAGAGATACATGGCCCGCACGGCATGGCCGATGACTTTCGTCTGCTGGCGAACGGGTACATGTGACTGATTGTATTCATAAATACGGTGCCGGTACTGCTTCGGATCGTCGCCGCGTTCTGCGGTTTCCACGTCGAAATAGTGCGGCTGCTGCCCGCGCTGGTCGATGAAGAAACGGGCGAGATCGAGATATCGCTGCTCGCCTGTTGCACGGCCGAGCCGAATAAGCGCGAGTTCGATCTCTTCATGGCCACAATAGCCCGGCCGCTGCCCCGGCCGTGGCCCGAACATATTGTCGATATGGTCCGCGTAGCGGCACATGACGTCCAGAAGTTTGCGCTTGCCGGTCGCATGGAAATAAGCAACGGCAGCTTCCATGAGATGGCCCGCGCAGTACAGTTCGTGGCAATCGCGCAGATTGGTCCAACGCTTGCCGGGTTGCATGCGGATGAACCAGGAATTCAGATAACCGTCAGGCTGCTGCAGCTTTTGAAACATGTCGATGATCGCATCGATCTTTGCTTCAAGGTCATGATTGGACTCGCGATAAAGAACATAGGCGGCCGCTTCAATCACCTTGGCGACGTCCGAGTCCCAGAACATCTGAACATTGGCCGTATCCGGCGAGCCGTCGGGGCGCGTGTGATAGGGCAGGCGCAGTTCCGGCACCGGCCTGTCGGGATCGATCTGGTCCAGCATGCCGGCCGCGACGCAGCGATCGTAGAGGATCATCACGGTCTTGTCGGCAACCGCGTCGATGCGTTCGCCCCAGAAACCTTGCACATCGACATCGGGGACGGCGGGGGGGCGGAAGCCGCTTGCAGCGGCTGAATCAAAGTTTGTCATGTGTCGTAATCCATTTAGTTCAGTAGTTGGAGTTATTTCACAGCGCCTGCAGTCAGACCGCGGATGTAGTACCGCTGCAGCGCGAGGAAGATCACGAGGCAGGGTGCCATCATCAACGTCACACCGGACTGCACAGCACCCCAGTCGATCGTGCCGAACTGGCCGGAGCGGACCGCCGCCATCAGGACGGGCAGAGTGTACTTATCCTGGTCCGTGAGCAGGATCAGTGCGGCCAGGAATTCG
Source organism: Ensifer sp. CCNWLY38 (assembly GCF_037120565.1). Taxonomy (NCBI): domain Bacteria; kingdom Pseudomonadati; phylum Pseudomonadota; class Alphaproteobacteria; order Hyphomicrobiales; family Rhizobiaceae; genus Ensifer; species Ensifer sp. CCNWLY38. The sequence continues at coordinate 39,881 of NZ_JBBBBO010000010.1, read as the reverse complement.
TTCCAGGAAGCCAGGAAGGCGAAGATGGCCACGGTCGCGACACCCGGCAGGACAAGCGGCAACATAATGCGATAGAGGACGGCGAAGATCGGAGCTCCATCCACGCGCGCGGCATCCTCGATCTCTTTCGGCACCGCGTCGAAAGCGTTGCGCATCATGAAGATCGAGAAAGGCAATTGCAGCGTCACATAGACGAATACGATCCCTGTCAGCGTGTTCTGCAGCCCGAGCTTCGTCAGGATCAGGAAGAGTGGCGTCAGAATAGACTGGAACGGGATCATCACGGTCGAGATGATCAGCACGAACAGCACGTTTTTTAAGGGGAACTGGAAGCGGGAGAAGCCGTAGCCGGCGAGCAGGCTGACGATCACAGAGGCCACCACGGTTGCAGCCGACACCGCCAGGCTGTTTCCGGTATAAGTCCAGAGGCCCGAGCCGTACTGCGCGAGGTTTTCGTAGCTCTGCACGCTGAAGCCCTCGACGGGCCATGGCGGCAGCGGCGGCTGCCTGGCCTCGATGGACGGCTTGAAGCTGACCAGAACGCTCCAGGCGAGCGGCGCGACGAAAAGGAGGGCCGTAGCAAACCCGAACCCGTGATATCGAACGGCCTCGAACAATCGGCGCGTCGGAGAAGTGCGGTTGCGGGCCATCACATGCCCTCCGGGGTGCGGAGCAGCCGCAGTTGCACGACGCTGATGACGACAAGGATGGCCAGGAGGACCATGGATAGCGCCGCCCCGTATCCGAGATGGAAGGAAACGAAGGACTGACTGAATATCCAGTAGACCGCCGTCACCGTGCTGTTTTGTGGACCGCCGTCAGCGATGATGTAGAACTGGTCGAAAGCAAGCATCGAACCTGCCACGGAAAGAATGAGCGCGAGCGCGATCGTTCGGCGCATGAGGGGAAGCGTGATTCGCCGAAAGCGCTGCCAGGGAGAGGCACCGTCCATGCGTGCGGCCTCCTGCACCTCGGTTGAAATGCCCTGCAGGCCGGTCAGCAGGATGATCATGTTGAAGCCGGCGGTCTTCCACACAACCATGATGATGATCGACCAGAACGTCGTATTGAAATCGGCGAGAAGGTTAACCCGCTTGTCGGTCAGGCCCAGGTAGTGGGCGGCAGGGGAGAACAGCCCTGAGTCAACATCGAGCAACCATGCCCAAAGCAGGCTGGCTGAGCCGAAGCCGACGACGACCGGCAGGAAAAACGCGGTGCGGTATAGCTTCGTGAGCGGGCGTGACTTCTCGGCAAAGAGTGCCATCGGAAAGGCCACGGAAAATATCGCAACGGTCACGGTCAGCGTATAGTACACAGTGAAGCGTAACGAAGCCCAGAACTGTGCATCCTGTGCGAGCCTGGCGTAGTTGTCGAACCAGATGAACCGGGGCCTGCCGAGCAGGGGCCAATTGTGAAGCGACATCCAGAACGCCATCCCCAAAGGGATGACAAAAAAGGTCAGCACCAGCAGGAAAGCTGGAGTTACGAAGAGAATGCCCGCAAGCTGGTTGCGGCGCCGCCTGACGCTCCTTCGAGGGGTGAGCGTGGCATTATGGAGTTGCTGTTGGTGGGTCATCAGATCAGGTCCATTGCGCAAGCCTAGGCTGGCCCGGACGGTGGGAAGCCGTCCGGGCCGGCATCCGAAGTCAGCGACGAACTCCGAATGCCGTTGCTTTGCTAGTTCGAGGAGTCGAGGATTGACTGCATGGCCGCTTGGGCGTTGGCGACGGAGCCCTTGACGTCGTCGCCGAAGAAGACTTCGTTCAACATCTGCTTCCACGGACCGGTGCTGCTGTTGATTATGTCGTTGTAGACCGGCGAGGAGGGGGTGCGGCCGAGCATCATGGCCTCGGTCGCGATCTGGTAGCGCTCATCCAGTGACTTGATCGCTTCTCCAGCGATGTCTGATCGGGTGGGCAGGCTTCCGCCGTCGGCAAGGAGGGTCTGTCCCTCGATCGAGTAGACGAACTCCAGGAACTCCTTCGCGGCCTTCAAATTGTCGCGGCCCGCGGTGACCAGGAAGTTGTCGCCGCCGGCGAAAGACGCCTTGCCGCCGTCCTTGCCGGGGATGAAGGTGACGCCGAACTCGACCGTCGGGTAGTTCTTGACCAGATTGCCGATGGCGAAGGCGCCGATGGGCGACAGGCCGATCTTGTCGGTTGCGAAACCGCCAAAGAAGTTCTTGCCCGAATCCGTCTTGGCGCTTTCAGGGACGTAGCCCTTGGCGACAAGGTCGCGATAGAAGTTGATCGCGTCATGCATCGGGGGCGTGTCCAAGGTGGCGCGCTTGCCGTTATCGACCAGAATGTCGCCGCCGGAAGCCCAGACCAGCGGCATGAAGGTGAAGGCGTTGCAGCCGCCGCACGCACCCGAGAAATAGAAGCCTTTGATGTCGCCGCCGAGCGCGTTGACCTTACCTGCGGCCGCTTCGATCTCGGCCCAGTTGGTCGGCCCCTTCTCCGGGTCGAGACCGGCCTGCCTGAACAGCTTCTTGTTCCACAGCAGAACAGAGGCGTCGGCCGACATCGGGAGGGCGTAGATTCGTCCTTCATAAGTACCGGTACCGACGTGAGCCTTCGACAGATGTTCCAAGTACGGTAGGCTCTTGGCGAGGTCGGTCAGGTCTTCCAGCGCGCCGGACTTGGCGAATGCCGGAGCGTAGACAAGGTCGAGCGAGACGAAGTCAGGAGCGGAACCGCCGGCCGCGGCGGTGGCGTATTTCTGCACCATTTCGCTCGACGGCACGATCTGCAGTTCTATCTGCGTTTCATGGGATGCATTGAACGCCTTGATCACCGTCGGCATGAACGCTTCGCTCGCCGAGCGCGACCACATGGTCAGTTTCTGTTGCGCAAGCGCCGACGTCGATAGTACGCCCAACGCGGTGGCGGTGAGCGCCACGATTCTAAGCAGCTTCATGATTGGGTCTCCTCCCTCTAGAGCAGTTGTTATTGGATTGGATCTGGCCTGCTATTCCTTTGCCAAGTCGTCATGAGCCACGAACCACCAGCGTACATGGCAACTTCCAAAGTCCTTTCTCGACGGCTTCGCCATTCACAAGGCGCACGAGCGCTTGCCCGGCCTGCCGTCCGAGTTCCTTCAAATTCATGTCCACCGTCGTCAGGGGCGGGCGCGTCTGCTCGGCAACGATCTCCCAATTGTCGAACCCCACCACCGAGACATCTCGCGGAACGTCGACCGTACGCTCCCGAAGCGCATCGACCACGCCTCGCGCGATCTGATCGTTGCCGCAGAAAATGCCGTCGGGACGAGTTCCACCCGACCAGAGAGCCGCCACCGCCTCATGTCCCCACCGCTCAGACCAGGAACCGTGCAGGATTCCCGCTTCGGATACGAAGGGGCCCGCGGAATCGAGTGCATCGGTAAAAGCGCGCGCACGCTCCCGAACCACTCTGAAACTTCCAGGCCCGGTGACGTGGGCAATACGCTTGCGGCCATTGGCAATGAGGTGTCCGACCGCTTCACGCGCACCTCTTAAGTCATCCGGGACCAAGGTCACGGCGTCTGCGGGACCCTCAGTCAATGCGTAGACAACCGGAACGGGCAGGTGCGAGAGATCAACAGGCAGCGGCTTGTCGATACGCTTTCCGGTGGCGATGATGCCATCGACCTGCTTGTCGAGCATGGCATCCACGTGGACCTTGGCGAGAGCTGGATTGTCTTCGACAGCACACAGGAACACCGACACGCCATGATCAATCAGCCCTTCGGAGATGCCGGCCATGACCGGCAGGGTGAAACGTCCATAGGTGTCGTCCGTGAGCAGCCCCACTGTAAAGCTGCGCTTGCTAAGCAAGCTGCGGGCGATTGAGTTGGGCCGGAATCCTAGCTCTTGGGCAGCTTGTCTGATCCGGGCGCGGGTTTCCGCTGACATTCGGCCAGTGTCGTTGAGAGCCTTTGACGCCGTCGCGACGCTCACGCCTGCCGCCGCGGCGACGTCGTAGATAGTAACCCGCTCGGACAAGTTGAGGCCAGACAATCTGCCACTCCTGGTTTGAGAAATCGGTTTCTCAGGCTGATATACCGCAATCTATGTCATGAGAAAAGGGTTTCTCAAAAATATTTTAGGAATGATAAATGCATACGATTATTCGTTTCCGCTTCCGCACCGCTTCTGGCCGAAACCCACGATCGGTCTAGGAGATAACCGCCACGCTATTTTTGGAATGTCTCGACGCTATCGAAAATTGCCCGGGAACGTTGGCAATAGGACCTTCTTGCGCCATACTGCGCCCGGGCGCGTACTTCTGGAACGGGTCGGATCGCGACCTTCTCGGCCCGCAATGTCAAAGTCGCCCATGACAGGACGCTGCCATCGAATTCGCGTCAGAGGCCGAGACCACGTTTCTTGCCAAAGCTCCATTCAACCCCGCCATCACCGCGAGCCACGCCGGAGACATGGCGTCCGAGATGCTTATCCAGCGAAGGGGACCACGGCACGAGCTGGAAGCCAAGCCCGTCGTCGATCATGGCGAAGCGGCCGGAGGCAAGCGCGAACCGCTGGCGGTAGCTGCCAGCGACATACTCGCCTGAGGCGGACTTGTTGAATGGCGTCCCCGTTTCGGCGGCGAGCTTCTGCCCAAGCGCCTCGAGCTCCTGCCTGCGCAGGGTCTCGATCAGGTTGCGCGCGAACACCACGCCGCGCCCCTGGCGCTCTGCGAGACGGCGTTCGATGAGCTCTTCCGCCCGCCGGTCCATGGCCTCGCGAACCTCGGCACCAAAACCGCCGCTACCGAGCGGTTCGCGCGCGATCGCCTGACGGTCGAGCCATGTGGCGCCGCTCGCCGTGATCTGCTGCTCAATGCTCAAGTCCGATCGGACGGCGAGGGCAACACGACGCCGCCCCTGTGCGTCTTCGAACTTTCTCAGCTCGACAACGGATCCGGATGGTCCATCGCCTGCCGCGTCGAGATCGGGAACCTTGATGTGGTGAGTACGTCCGTCGACGGCGTCGATTACCGCATAAGCCGTGCCCTTGAGCTCGTCATCCAGGCCCCGAACGACCAGGCGCCCGATGATGGGCAGGTCCAGGCTTTCACCCGCGAGCACATAGCTGGCGGTGCTGCGTTCGGTGCCGCGTTCTGACAGACCGCGATGAATGCGCTTGATGATGTCATTACGTTCGCCAAGCTCGCGAAGGACTGCTTCGGCATTCTCGGCCATCACCCACTGGCCCGGGCCCACCTGATCTGCGAGGCCGAGAGACTCGAGTTTGCGCAGGCGACCGATCTTGACCGCGTGGAATTCGTCGGGCTGACGGTCGGGATGCGGCGCGAGATCTACGCCTGTGCGATAGCTATCGCGCGCGAGCTGGCGGTCGAGACTGGTCCAGCGCTCGCTTTCGATCTGACGTTCGAGTGTCTGGCGGATGTCCTGATCGGTCCGCAGTCCGAGCTCCCGAGTGATGAGATCGCGTGCGCGATCGCGCATTCCTTCCTTGATGTAGTCGCGCGAGATGACCAGGTTTTCGCCATCGTCCCGCACTCCGCGGACGATCAGATGGACGTGCGGATGCTCGGTGTTCCAGTGGTCGACCGCCACCCAATCGAGGCGGGTGTCGAGATCCTTCTCCATCTGGCTGACGAGATCGCGTGTGAAGCCCTTGAGGTCCGCCATCTGAAGCGCATCGTCCGGCGAGACGATAAACCGGAAATGATGCCGGTCGCCCTCGCATCGCTCAGTGAAGACCTTCGCGTCCGCCCCATCGCCACCAGGACCGAACATCCGGGCTTTCTCCCCGTCGCGGGTCACGCCCTCGCGCCGCAGATAGGTGAGATGAGTGGCAAGCGGTGCACCGCGGCCGCTGAGCCTCACCACCCGCGCCTTGACGACGGCGCCACGCGAGCGAGACGTGATCAGGCGATTGGCCTGAACGGAGGCGCGCTGGCCATGCCCGAAGCGAGAGCGATTGCCGGGGCTGATCGTACCACGCTGTGACACGGATCCGCCGGCGCGCTCAGCGGCGGCAAGCGCCTGGGCGATGAAGGGGCGGGCGCGTTGCGCTCTCGATGAGCGGACGCGGCCAGGGCGGATACGGAAGTCAATCTCTTCGCTCATGAAATAGTTGCGAACATCGTCATATCGTTTTGAAAATGCGTAATAATCGTCGATTATGCGAGGTGCGGTTCCTAGGCACACCTCGCGAAATCACGCTGCAAGTCATTGAAAAGAAACAACCGTCCTCGGCCGCACATCGCGGCCCTTTATCCTGCCATCCTCCGGTCGTGTCTCCGGCTGCCCGCCCCACTATCCTCCAGGATGCGCGGAAGCCCGCCGGGATACGTTTGCCTGAAGTGGTGCTCATTGCTCACCACGTGGATCACTTCGTTCAACGAACAGGCCGTTCGAGTGCGTTTTCAGTGCAGGGAAATTGTGTGATGATGGCTCGATTTCTGCGCCGCCGGCGCGCGATGGCCGCGAACGTGGCTTGCCAACTTTCGTAAGGCTGGCCGGTGTTATGAAGAGTGGAGCCTGCCACCAGGTCGTTTCATCTGACGCCCGCGGCGTGGTGGCGCTCGGGAGATCGCCAACGCCAAGAAGAGGAGCGATCGCGGCGACATAGGCGCGCGTTTCAGCCGGCAAAGGCCGTCCCGATCGGAGGTATTCGTCATAGCGTGCCGGCCCCGCATTGTAGGCTGCGAGAAAGCCTGGGGCGCCATAGCGGTCGTGCATTTCTCTTAAATACGCGGCGCCCGCCAGGATGTTGTCGCGCGGATCGTAAGGATCGTCGCCGAGATGATGGCGCGCGCCCAGTTCGGCCCAAGTGTCAGGCATGATCTGCATCAGGCCCATGGCGCCGGAGCGCGACAGCGCGTGGACCTCACCCGCACTTTCAACGCGCATCACCGAGCGTATCCACGACGTCGGAATGGCAAACCGCCGGGCCGCGTCGTTGACGTGAGTAGCATAGGGCCCACCGGTCGCTGGACGCACCGTTGGTTTGCTTTGCGCGAACAGGCTGACATTCGCGATTGAAGCCAGGAAGATGCCGGAAAGGAGGAGAAGCGCTGAGAGGCGGACTGCACGTGGCAGTCCGGGCGTGGCTGGGGCGACGCGAGCCGGTGGGGCGATACGCATCGGCCTAATCCCGGTTGGCGCGTCTTTGAGGTCGGTTCCAGTAGAGACCCCAGACGCTTCTGTCCTCGCCGGACGATTTTCTCCGGTCCGCTTCCAGCCGGCGCCGATCTCCGGTCCGTCCTCGCCGAGATGGATGCGGAAGTCTGGAGCGTTCTCGGCATCGCTTGACTCGGCGTGCTCAAGCACGAGTTCGACGTTGAGCGAGAGGGTTCGCAGCGTTCCGGCATAGCCTGATTTCGTGCGTGAGAACTGACCGATCTGAGGCATCGAAAGTCTCCTTGCGTGCGTGGTGAAGGGAAGGTTCAGGGCGCGATCAAAGGTCGCGGGAGCTGCTTTCGTTGGTCCAAAGCGGGACCGCCCGGCCGAGGACGAGGCTCGCGGGGATTGGTCCGAAATAGCGGCCATCCAGGCTGTCCAGGACCTGCCAGTTCATGAGGAAGAGTTCGCCGTCAGCGACGACCCGGCAGCCTTGCCAAGCGGGCAGATCGCGGCCGAGGCGGTCGCGATCGAGCGCGGCGCCGATGGGCACGCCATCGACGATGATTTGGCGACCGGAGCGGCAGACCCGTTGCTTCGGCAAGGCGGCGACGTACTTGATCAGCGGCACGCCGTGCGGCAGATATCCACGGTCGGAGAGTAAGGTCGCGAGCGGTTCGGGTGCCGAGACTAGAACCAGGTCAGTCACCTCGAGCCGCTCTGGAGCCTCGATCGCGTAGAGGCCGATCGGCGCGCTGGCCGACGCGTTCCAGACAAGCTTCACCGGGACCGGCACAGCCGTCGTGATGAAAATCGCAATCGTCGCGAGATGCACCGTCATGACATAACCGGAGCGGGTCATGACGTCGTTTTCCGGCGCAGAAGATATGCCTGATGCTGCTCGTGCGTGTAAGCGCGCGGCTCGTGACCGGCCGCGAGCCGGTTATGGATGTGACGCCAATGATCCGGAGAAACGTCGGGACCGGCGATGTCGAGCGCCTCTATGGCATCGATCGTGCGCAGCACCTGTTCGACTTTCGGCCAGCCCTCGACCTTGAGGAGAATCTCGCCGCCGGGCCGCACGAAGGGTAGCGTCTGGTAGGCCTCGCCTGATGAGACAGCGCGCACGATGTCAATCCGCGAGATGATGGTTCCGAAGTCGTTCGATGCCCAGCGGACGAAGGCGAAGATTGTCTCCGGGCGGAAGGACAAGACGCGCCGGCTACGGCTCAGAATCTCTTCGTGCGCGGCCTCGCCAAAGCGGATCCAGTTCTCGATCTTCTTCTCGATCCACGTCAGTTCAACACGGGTCAGGTTGTCGGATGCGCGGGTGGATGGCGTGGAGATGCCACGCCCGCGATGGTTCGCGGTGCCGGTCATGAGTCGTCTCCGATAGATGCTGGGAATTCACGGGTCTGAACGTCGCGTGGGTCTCCACGGCGGCCCGGGTGCCGCTCGAGGGACGTCTTTTCCACATCGCCGCTGCCAGAAAGAAAGTTAGAATCTCTGTTAGATTCTAGGTTAAGCCCGGGAAGGGTCGTTTCAGGCCAAAGGGTTAGTTGCGATCCATGCGCCCGAAATCCCGATGCCGATGCGCCTGAAGTCCCGACGGTCGTTGCGCCCGAAGTCCCGAGTGTTTCCACAGCGTCGTCCACAGGGCCCGTGGGCAGGGTGGCGGGGAGGATGCGCAGCAACTCGCGCCTGCCATGCCGCTCTATCCGAAGCCGGTACCCCGGAAGCGACTGTCGCCGGACTATGCGCCGGAGATCGAAGGCGAAATCGGACATACGAGCGAGGCTGCCGGACTTCGCATGGAGGTGGGCGATCTCGAAGACCCAGCCACGGGTCTGGCGGCCAGCGTGCTTGCGGGCGACGCGGTAGAGCCAGCGTTCAATGCCGCCGGTCAGGCGAAAATAGGCCGGGTCGATCGCGAGCACGAGTGAGCGGTCGATGACGCCCCGGTAGAACCAGTCGGGCAGGACGAATTCCATGCCCTCCGTCCGACCGTCACGTGTCGTGCATTCCTCCCATTCGTTGATCCAGGAGAACTGGTGGCGTCGCCAATGCTCGCCCTGCCGTATGGTCGTGCGGATCGCGGTCGATTGAAGCCGCGTCAATGCGCCCTTGAGGAGCTTGTATTCCCGAGCCCCGGTATTGCGGCCGATGGCAGTCAGGAGCTGATACGGCGTAAAGCGAAGAAAGCGGGACGTTCTAAGATCCAAGTTTTCGGCCTCGACGATCTGGCTCGCGGCCCAGATGAGAACGTCGGCGTCCCAAATCGTGGCCATGCCGTGCTCGGCTATGGCAAAGACTTCCACTTGCACGTCACCGGATTTGTAGAGGATTGGTGCAACCCGCTTGGCCTTGGCCAAAGAAAAGAAGGGGCGCTCCATGAGGTCGCGCTGATCGCGCGGACTGGCGGCGCCTGTGGCGACAATGAAGGGGTCGAGCTTCGCTCGTTCGCTAAGGGCAATGATACGCGGTCGCTTCATGACAGGGCGACCTCAGCGCTGTTGGCGGCCGGTGTGTGCTTGCCCGACGGCGCTATGGCGCTTCGCCGGAAGGACGCTGCCTCCTGGGTCGGAGGTCGAGGTCAACATCCCGCGATCGGCCCAGGCTTGCAGATCCTCGATCGAATAGACGACCCGGCCGCCGAGCTTCCTGTAGGCTGGTCCTGTCCCATAGGTTCGGTGTTTTTCGAGTGTGCGGCCGGACAGGCTCAGAAAACGCGCAGCTTCGGGCGTGCGCAGGTAGCGAGGGGGTAAGCCGGCGGTATTCGATGCCATGTGGAGCCTCCGTGGCTGTCGGTGGGGCGCGCCGGACGTGAGCGGCGGACGAAGGGCAGGGTGGCGAAGAAGAGCCGGAAGGGGGGAGTGCGAAGATAGACGAGCCAAAAATCCCACCCCTTCGGGGGCTGGCACTACCGGCGGCGGTGGCGCAGAAGATTTCGATAGCCACCGGCGATCATGGCCAGGCCGTCCTTGACCAGATCCATGGTCGCGTCACGCAGAGCGGAGGTTTTCCAGGGCTCGGAGGCCACGCGTTCTCGTCCGTAGATGACGCCACCGATTTCGCGGTAACTGGCGCTGTTTGCGCGTCCGTCTACGGCTTGCAGCATGTGTCGCGCGCGTCGACGTTTCTGGTGCGTGAGACGCGTGTCCTCGGCGACACGCCGGCCCATTAGACTCTGCACCAACCGAAGCAGTGCCTCTGTCCGATCAAGCGCGTCTGGATCGAGGGGAATTAGGGCGGCGAGCGGCTCATCGGCGCCGACGCCGGCGAGACGCAGGAGTTGCACCGCGTCGCCGTCAGGCAAGACGTGGCGGGAGAAGGAGCCGAATTCGTCTGTCTGCGCCTGGGTCTGGTCGAGCAGATGGGAGAGGTTCCGCTCCGTAGGCAGGGGTGTGGCGGCGGATGTCAGCAGAACTGCGCCGGTATCCAGCTCCGGTGACCACGTCACGATGGTTTGTGTCGCATTGAGTGTCGGCGCAACCGGGAAATCGCAACCCCCATCGCCGACGGAGCGCTAGCAAGAGCGCTTGGCGGTCAGCGGTGGTTCGTTGAAGTGCCAGGAAGTCCTGTTGGTAATCGGTGTTGCGGCGTAGCCATTCCCAAGCGAGGTCGGGGCCGGAAAGGTGGTCGACATAGTCGTATGCCGATGAGGATCGCCATTGTGAGGTATCGGGGCGCATCCGTTTTCTCCGAGCGCATGCAACCACTTCGCCGGCGCTGCGAGAATGATTCCCGGACTGATTGCCTTGCGGAAGTCCCCGCGAGGGGACCACGTGTTGCGTTTCGTGCAACACGATGCTTCAACGGTTGCGTTCCCCCGCGAGTTGGCGGTAGCCGCTTTCGCTGATCCACCGGGCGCGAGCCAGGTGTCGTTCATGGACTTGGCGCGCGCGTTCCGGCTCGTTGACGGGATCTATCTCGAACAGGACTGCGACGGCTTCCTGCCAGGTGGCGCCGTCCGCTGCTGCGTCGAGGAGGCGCATATAGAGCTTCATGTGCTCGCGATCGTAGGTCGTCAGCATTGGACCTTCCGGTGGCTCGTCCAGAAAAGCTGGCTCGGTCACTTCAATCCTCCTAGTCGCCGTAGTCGGCCCGCTTCACGATCCTCCGGCGCATGGACATGCGCAAACTGGTCGGCCGCAACTTTGCCCGCCTGCGTCGGGAGAAGGGGCTGACTCAGGAAGAGGTCGAAGCGCGCTCCGGCTTCAGCCAGCAATACATTAGCAGCCTGGAACGCGGCCGGAGAAATCCGACCGTGATCACGCTCTACGAGTTGGCTCAGGTCCTCGATGTCAGTCACGTCGAACTGGTCAAGCCTGACAGCGACGTCTGATCGATGCATGCGGGGGTACGTGTCTTTCTTCGCCACCGAGAACTTGATTGGTGGTGTTTGCCGGGTCGCGCCGTTACCCCAAAACGAACCCTTGCGGTCTGAGCCGAAGAATTCGCCAAATCCGAAGTCAGTCGCGGCCCGTATGTTTCGCGCGTACAAGCATCACTCCTTCGCCGTCGCTGGACTTGATGAAGACGATGCCGGAAGTCTCGAGCGTGCGACGAACCTGATCACGCGTAGACTCGTACACCTTGAGGTCACCGAGTGACTCAAGGCGTTTGAGCGCGGTCAGGGATACCCGGGCCTTGTCAGCGAGCGTCTCCTGGTTCCAACCGAGCAACGCGCGAGCGGCCCGCGTCTGGCGGGCGGTGATCATGAACGATCACCTCCCACTGACGCGAGCGCCTGCGCCAGAACTACGGCTATAATAGTCGTTCTTCGCGAATTTGGGCAAGCATTCTAATGCGCGCTCGCCTGCGAATGAGCCGTTTCGGCGCTATCTGATTCGGTCGTTTAGGAGTTTCGCCCCGCCCGGTCGGTTCCGGGCGAGGCGAGGGTGGTGTGGCTCAGTCGCGATTACGGCGGCTGGGGCGAGACCAGATGAGAGAGAAGCCTTCACCGTCCTCGTCGTCGACGAGATTGGCGTAGATCGGAGCGGTGAAGCTCGGATCGTCGAGCTTGAGGCCGAGATAGTCGCGGCCTTCGTTGGAGCGTTTGGCCCAGGCGGCGCCGATTTCGGCGCGACCGACGAAGACTCGGTGGCTTGGGGCGTTCTCGCCAGGATTGCCGGTTTCGCGGATGATGCGGACGTTCTTGGTCTGGACCGAGAGGGTGACGATTTCGCCGACGAATTCGTTGCCGGACTTCTTGAAGGTGCCGATGGTCGCCATGGTAGTTCTCCTTGGGTTGGGGTTTCGAGCCCGCGCCCATCGCGGCCTCGATGGCGATCTTCCGGCTGGAGGCGAGCGACGACGCATCGCTTGCGACCGCAGCGCCAGCGAAGGATGGCGCGGATGCGACTTTGTTGTTTCGCGAGGAATGGGCGTAGCCCAGGGGAAGAAAGTCGCATCCGCGCCGTTGCGTGAGAGGCGGTCGAGGCGTCAGCCGTCCTTCGGCCAGATCAGGCCATTGAAGAGGCCGCATGGGGGCGGGGGACTGACAACTGATCTTGAGGAGGACGTGGAGACGGTCGATGGTTCGAGAAACCGACGCTGTCCTCGGCATAACGACCGCTTCCACGCCAGGCCGTCGTCATTTGTACACCCGACATGGCAAGATTAGTGGAATACCACACGCGATCTGGGCATCTGACGTCACCTGGTGACTGTCGTCATTGGCCATGCTGAACGACGTGCGCCTTGCGATCGGGCGCCGTAAAATGACACGCTTTGTCCCGCGACGGCGCTATTCGTCCCGAAGTGCGCGTCGAACTCCGGCGAGTTTTCGCTCTGCCGTCAGCAGTTTCTCCTGCAGCCAATCGACGCGCTCCAGGCTCGGACGCGAATGTGAGAAGTAGGCGCCGAGGATCTCCATGGGACTGACCTGCAGCGACTGGCAGACCCTCACGAGCATCGCCGCAGACAGACGGTTGATGCCTTTCTCGTATTTCTGGATCTGCTGGAATGAGACCCCCACGTCATTGGCAAGCAGTTGCTGACTTACACCCAATACCTCTCGGATGGATCGGATCCGCGCGCCAATCTCCCGGTCGATCGACCTCAAATCGTTTTTCGTCTCGTTGGTCGGCATTGATCATCTCGTGTTCAGCAGGAAGGCACTTGCTTCGCACGGCGGGCCCGCTCTTCGCAAGGCAGCACAAAACGTCCGCGCCAGATGCCGGCGCGACCCGACCGCGCCGACCGTTGGGCGTCGGCGTAGGCGCCCTTGCTGTATCTCTTCCAATCCACGGCATTGCCAGTCTTCGACCAGCCAGCGGTTGACCTCTTGGCCATGCACCGCGACGGAGCGTGGCAAGAGTGTCGCAGAATTCCCTCACCATCGGTGGATTCGCTGTGCTTAACCGCCGAGAGGGCATCATTCATCTTGAGGGCGCCGACGATGCAGCCACAATGATCGAAAGAGGCGGCGGGCCTGTGGGGGAGGTTGGACAAGTTCATATGTCCGCCTCCCTTTTCACTGTGCCGTCGGACCGCGTGCTCGCGAAGCCGCGGCTTTTGAGTCTGGCATTCGATTTCGGATAGATGCCGAGGTGCTTTTGGCGGGTCCGGTCGCATTTCGCCTGGATGCTCTGCTCGTCGGCGGATTTCTCACGGTGAGGCTGCTTCAGTACCGGGTGCGGGTTGCTTTCCCGGTGCTCACCGCCGCGCCACAGGGCTTATGATCGAGATCCCACGCCTCGCCGGCCATGATCTTCCTGCCGGAAAGCTGGCAGACGCCGCCGTATTGCTCGAATAGACGAAGGCGTACGCGGGGCGGCACCTTCTCGTCATCGGTCTTGCCAATCCATTCGGTGACGCTGTGCGCATCAGAGAGCCTCCCCATTCGGAACTTTACTATCGTCAAGCGGTTCACTTTCCAACTGGAAAGGAACCAGATGATGAGCGAACCGAAACAAGAAAATGCCAGCGACGAACTGGTGCCGGCGCCCATATCGAGCCCACGGCCGCCTGAGATGGATTTCGAACCGATTCCGTCCCCAGACTTGTCCGGAGCAGATGCCGACGAACCGCCAGCCGAGGGCCGGGTGCCGCCCGTTCCGAGCCGCGACGAGGCAAATATGGAGCCGGATGAGGCCCTGCCGGAAGACACCGAGGAGGAGATCCTCGACGACGACCCGGGACGCGAAAAGACCCGCTTCGACGAAGAGGTTCCCAAGAGCAGTCGCTAAACGTTGACGCTTCGACATCACGCGACCTCCGGGAAATCGTTGTGCTCAATACCGTCGAGGCGGCGGCCGGAGTTCCCACTTTTTTAGGCCAGCCGCCGTCGGCCTTTTTCGCCGCTGAAGGCCAGGCGTCAGAAGCCTCCGTTGTCAGTCGGCCACTCGCCATCGCCGTTCTCGCGGAGAGGCACCCATTCGCCGTTTTGCTTGTGATGGTAGGGCACGCCAGCTGCCAGCGCCTGAGCGTCATCACCGCTCAGCAGGTTTGCTTAGGCATCAAAGGATTTGAAACCATCATCGGCGCTCACACGTTACTCACTTGACCATTAGGCGAGGTTTCAAATGTCTATTCATATGCGCGACATCGGCGACGCGGTATTCGGGCTGTTTCATCTGCATCGTGTCGATGAGCCGCAGTTGACCGACGACCAGCGGTTGCTGATCGAGGCTTATCGGTCGGGGCAGGTTCCAGAAGCCGCATGGCAGGAGCATCTGGTGCTCGATCCCGAGCTTGCTCGTTACTGGCGGCCAGGTTCAAGACACTGAGCATTTGATCTGATTGTGCTTGGATTTGGACCGTGCCTATATTGCGGCGTCTGTGAATTCGAACGCTCAGACGGAAGGCTCCGGATCACCTCGTGGGATTCTGGGGCCTTTCTCACATTTGGCGCCACCAAGCCCTGACGCCGAAAGTCATCGGCGCCAAAGCATGCGACGACAGGATGCGCGCCGAAGTCAAAGCACGCCTCTAACCAATCTCCCAACATTGAAGGAAACGAGCATGCGTTATGCTAAGCCTCCATCGGGCCTAGTGCCGCGTAGCTTCGGAGGCAAGCTCTATGTATCGGCCGATCGACCAGAGGTAAGCGACAATCTCCAACCTCAGCGGATCACGGTCCCTGTATTTATCTGTTATCCGACGAACCTCTTCGGTTGCGGAGCCCTTCGCCTCGCCTATCACGTACATCTTGTGGCCGATGGCCGTGATCTCGCACCCAGCCGCGATCAACTCATTCACGAAATCCGGGATTTCATTCGACGTCATCTACGGTCATCGCATACCGGTTGATTACTCAACCAGCAATGGCAGAGGAGTTTGGGTCCGACAACGGATTAGGACCTTTGCGGGGGAGTATCCGACCTAAGTCCGAGCCTTTGCGCTATGGAAGTGCCTTACCGTACCTTCTGCTATTGCGAAGTGGTCACAGTAAGCTTCGGAAGGACGGTGACGATCGGACGGTCGCTGTCGCTCGAAGCACCTCCGACCAGCAGGTAAGCAGTGATCACCACCATTGACAGCAGCATCACCCCGACAGGTAGACCTGTCGCAAACTTCCGCTTTGGCGCGCCATATGTGTGTCGTTCGTACATTCGCAAATCCTCAATCCTTCAATTGGGCAACGACATCAAAGCTGGTCCCTGCTGACCGCAATGGGCGCTCCGGCGCCGTTGCCCGCCCAAGGCAGTTGAGGGCTGGTGCTGCTTGGCTAAGAAGAAAACTAACGCGACGGTAGGGTGCGACAACGAAGCTAAGACCTTTGCGCTTGCCCTCTGGGACTGAGGTCCCACGGCGGAACCTTTTGCGCCGCTCTAAGTTTGGGTATGTCTCGATCCTCGACCCGATCGAGGCGCCTC
The DNA here is from genome assembly GCF_037120565.1 of Ensifer sp. CCNWLY38. Taxonomy (NCBI): domain Bacteria; kingdom Pseudomonadati; phylum Pseudomonadota; class Alphaproteobacteria; order Hyphomicrobiales; family Rhizobiaceae; genus Ensifer; species Ensifer sp. CCNWLY38. The sequence continues at coordinate 23,985 of NZ_JBBBBO010000010.1, read as the reverse complement.
TAGGCCCCACCTGTTATCAGTGTCCCCGCTGGATGTGGGGCCTACCGAGGTGAATGATGCTCGCAATTCTCGGCAAAAGCCGGGCGCTGGTTCACCTCACCGGTCCTGCTTCAGCGGGGCCGTTTTTTTACCCAGCCTGCAGGGTGTGAGCCCCAAAAAGAATGGCCCCGAAAGGCGACGACGGGGCCAAGAGTGTGCTGTGCAAACGGGCTCCGGGGGGAAGGCAAACGGAGCCCAGTCGAATAACGATCGTGACCTGAGGAGGTTCCGTGGCGCTTGCCTTTCTCTGGTGGCTGATCACATTCTAGTGCATGATCGAGGCCTACCAGCCCCGCTACCAATTGAGGGCCGAAGGGGGCAATCCGGAGTTTGATATGACCCATTTGCTTCCGCCGGTACATCCGGGCGAAATCCTCCGCGAGGAGTACCTACTTTCTCTGAACATTAGCGCCGCGGCACTGGCAACGAAGCTCAATCTTCCTAGCACATGTATTGAAGGTATAGCGGCGGAACAGGCGCCGATAACGACGGATATCGCTCTGTGCCTCGCCAAATATTTCCGCACAACGCCGGAATTTTGGATGAACATGCAGGCCAGCTTCAACCTCAAGACAGAGGAGAAATCGACGCGCCCTTTGGACTAGCGCATGGAGGAGACCGCATGCCCCTTTCGACCATTACTAGCCGAGCGATGTGCCGGTCGATCAGTATCGCGAAGGAACTCGCAAAATCCGGACCCGTCCTCATCACCGACCGCGGCAAACCCTCTCACGTGCTGCTGACGTATGATGAGTACGTGCGCGTAGCCGGCCGCCGCCGCAGTCTCGTCGACGCTCTGGCAATGCCTGGATTATCCGAAACCGACCTTGTGATACCTCGTGCGCAAATCGTTCCGCGCGAGGCCGGCTAATTCGCGCCAACGGTCGCTCGTTCCGACTCGGTTCCTTGGTTTTCAGCGCGCTGATAAAATTGACACGCCCTGACGACCATTGAGGAGGATTGGTAAATGCACAAAGTAACGACCATTGGATTAGACCTCGCCAAGAACGTTTTCCAGGTTCACGGCGCCGATGCAGACGGAGCAACGGTGTTCAATCGCAAGCTCAGACGCTCCGAAGTATTGGATTTCTTTGAGCGTCAGCCGCCCTGTGTGGTCGGCATCGAGGCTTGTGGCACCTCTCATTATTGGGCGCGTTGCATCGCAGCATTTGGGCATGATGTTCGCTTGATCCACGCCCCCTACGTAAAAGCATTCGTAAAACGCGGAAAGACAGACGCAAACGACGCGGAGGCCATTTCAGAGGCTGCTGCGCGAAAGACCATGCGTTTCGTGCCGGTCAAATCGGCTGACCAACAGGCCACAATCATGACCTTTAACACACGCACGCTCTTCGTCCGTCAAAGAGCGCAAGCCACGAATGCCCTTCGCGCGCATTTGGCGGAACTCGGAATCATAGCGGAAACCGGACACGCGAGTTTCAAAATACTCGCGGCAACTGTCCGCAACTTGAATGACACACACCTTCCGGATGCTGCTCGGGCTGCACTTGAGGAAATCGTACAGCAAATCGAAGGTCTGTCGGAGCGTATCGAAAGGCTTGATCTGGCCGTCGTCGCTCGCACGAAAGAGGACGAGGATGCGCGACGACTGATGACGGTTCCCGGCGTTGGTCCCATCGTCGCTGCGGCCGTTAAGTCGATTGCTCCGAACCCGTCCGAGTTTAAGTCCTCCCGTCATTTCGCGGCGTGGATCGGCTTGACGCCAAAACCGCATTCGAGCGGAGGCAGAAGACTTCTCGGAAGCATCTCGAAGGCCGGAAACAGGCAGCTTCGATCGCTGCTCTATATGGCGGCTGTGGCTGTGCTTGGTACCGTCAAAGACGACGGTCCGGCTGTGCGTTGGTCAAAAAGGCTGAGAGAGCGGCGCCCCTTCAAGGTCGCGGCTGTCGCCGTGGCGAACAAATTGGCCAGAATAATATGGGCATTGTTGGTCAAAGGCGGAGTGTACACGCGGGCGCCTCAGCCTCGGGAGGCGTAGTGCGCAGGACCTCGCCATTCGTATCGACCTGAACTGTTCGTCGCGCATCGGTTGGCTGGTCGCAATCGCTGGAGATGCCTTAACGAACGCCAAAGGTGAGCAAGGAAGACCGGCAATGCGTCCGTGTTTTAACACGTGAAAGAAAGTGGTCCTTGCTCCGCGAGAGGATGATTGGCCGTCACGCCGTGCCTCAAACCGCAACGTTCCGCTAAAGCATGTCTTCACGCAGCGCCTTGCCTGGCGGGCCGCTCCACAACGCGGAGCGGCCCGTTCATGTTCGCCTTCGGTTGTTCACGAAACGCTCACTCCTTCCCATCAAGAATAATCCGCAAAACCCGGATCATATCGGCCGCGTCGAGAAGCGCGGCTTTTAACTGGTCGGCAGTCCGCCGTTCGATGCCCGCCGCGGTGGACTGAAGATCGATGACAGGGTCTGCTTCAGTCTTGCTCTCGGGAATGCCAACCTGGTCGCGCATCTCGCGGATTGTGACGACTGCGCGCTCGAGAAGCCGGCGCTTTTCGAAGTTAGTAAGGTGTTCGACCTGGTTGGCCGCCCATACGAGCTCGGAGATGAAAGCGGTGGTCACAGACATGTTGAGCACGGTATCGCGTCACCGTTCAGCGTCAATGTTTCTGCCCGGCGAATGAGATGATGGACCCATCCCGCGATATTCAGGCATGAAAAAGGTGCATTCATACCGGCGGGTGAGGGCGGCCAGCAGAACGTTCGTGATCGCTCGCTTGGCGCCATCGCGCTTATTGGCATCGATGCCCACCAGATCCTTGGCCGTCGTCTCGGGCACGTTCCAAATTTCTTCCGCCAGCAGGTCAATGACCTCGGCATCTGGCACAGCTGTCCCGTACTTTTCGATCCGATGATTGATGCGGATTCCTTTGAGGATGGCTGTTGCGATCGAGTGAGCGCTCGGTCGCTCGCGTCTCCGCGATTGTCCCGTACCTGCGAGCGCACGCTTTGATGGCCCGCGCGCTATGGTGAGGTGGATGTAAATGGCTTGATCGAGCCTCTCGTGATCGGGCACAGGTTTTCTCCCTGGCAGCAGGGCTGCCGGTTGGTGTTGTGCCGCACTATTGGATGAAAGCGTCCCCGCCTGACGCCCGGATTGTTATGCCTGCTTCGATGGCGGCCAGGTCGCTGGCCGGTGCTCAAAGCAAAACCAGTTCGGCGCGGCCTTGCCGTTGGCAAAGCCGAAACCTCCCCACTTCTTGCAGCCGGGGTGCTCGCAAAGGTGCGTGACCGGCCCGCTGTCAGTCTTTTTCGCTGCGCTGCCTTCGTCGCTCATGCCTCGTGCTCCGTCGACCGATCAAGGGAGGGGCGCCAGCCGCGGGCGAAGCCGACGCTCATCGTTGCGCCCGCCAGCGTGAGCTGTTTGCGCAGGTGCTCGCAATCATCAAGGAGTGTCCGGATGGTGGCTTCCTTATCGCCATCGTGCCATGCGACGGCCGCGGCGACCTCGTCGGCCACCTCGTTGTTCTCTTCGCTTTCGATCTGCCGATGAGGCGCGGGCATGGCTTCTCCTTCCCCGGTTGGCACCGGAGTTGTTCAGTCTTCAGTTTTCAGGTTGGCGGCCGCATCGCCGTGGATGTTCTTACAATGTTCTCGTCGGTCGGGAGAGTCAACGCCCCAGAAATAGGGAGTGTGATCAGTGGATCGCTGAGGGGTTCGCTTTGCGGATGATCGCGCCGGCTGCCTCTTCGAACATGCGGTCCTTCGCATCGAGCGCGAACCAGTGGTTATGCGCAAGCTCGATCAGCGCGTTGGCGACCTCGCGATCGGTCCAGCCGGCCGCCTCAGCGCGCTCCGCTAATGTCTGGAAGACGTCTTCGATCGCCAACTGGCAGTCGAGATCTCGATGCGGATACAAGCCGGTTCGCTTCGGGGTAGAGAGGATCGACCGTTTCGGCATCGTCGTTTCTCGTCATCGGGGCAGAGCGTCAACGTCAAAGTAGGAAGGAATTGGAGCTGTTCGTTTCAGGTTGGCGATGCTGCCGGCGCAAATCATTGCGAAGAAGACGGAGAGCGAAATGATGACAATCAATCGCTCTATTTTGAACTCTTCTCCCCGGTGGAAAAGCCGAGTCTGTTGGCGATACCTTTGCTGCCATCCTTCGTCATCCCCGACGCCGGCGTCTATCCGCAAGATCCACCAGAGACCCATGATCCAAGCGGTCCCGATACTCGTAAAGAGAACGACCCAACAGAACACCGCGAACCATTCGTACACTGTCGAAGGTGTGCCCAGCTCGTGTAACGCATAGGTGGCGGCTGCCGACCCAACCGCAAGAACAACCGCGCAAGCCAAGAGAAGCGAAGTCATGGTTGTTTGCCTTCGGTTCCCACCAGAGGCGCCGAATGCGGAACATCGGGCCGTGGATCCGTTAGCATCAGGCCAACGAGCGCAGCGATGCATAGCCAGGCGCAAAATCTTATAATCTTGCGCTGGGTTCTGAACTTCTGGCCATGCCAAAGCTGCTCCATGGCCCGTTGCGCCTTTGTCATTTGCACCGGGTGCGGTTGGTTGGAAGCACTCCATACGTCGAAATGGATCTGTGCACGTAGACTAATCGCGAAGCCGGTTAAAACACCGGCGACGAAGACGATCATGCAGAGTAGCCGAAACCATTCCCACGATGAAAGCGAGGCATCCATATCAAGGCCTCTGAAAGCAGCGTTCGGAAGCGTCCCGCTGAGTATTGTTGTGACCGCAAGTGTAGAGCCAATCTGTGATTGCGCAAGATAATGCTAAATTTCTATGGGACACTTCTGACCGTCGTGCGTTAATGCGGAATGGCTAAAACACCGAGGAAGAAACTGCCTCCCGCGCCGTCGGCCGATTCAATGCCGCGCCGCGTAGAGCCATGCGTCGCAACCCTCGTCGACACGCCGCCGAAGGGTCCGGAGTGGGCCTATGAAGTGAAGTGGGACGGATATCGCTTGGCCGTCCACGTCGAGCCGGGCGAGGTGAGGGCGATCACGCGCGGCGGCTACGACTGGACCAATAAGTTCGGGGGAATCGTCGGCGAGGCGCGCGAACTCGGCCATGCCTCCATGATCATCGATGGGGAGGCGGTCGTTCTCGACGACCAAGGGCGTTCAGATTTCGGCCTGCTACAGCGCGCGGTCGGCAAGAAGCCGAGCCTGCACGAGCCGAGCGAGATCATCTTCTATGCCTTCGACCTTCTCTATCTCGACGGTCGCGACCTTCGCGGGTTGCCGCTGGCGGAGCGTCGGCGTCTGCTCGAGCCGATTGTCGCCGGTCGCACTGGCGCTATCCGCTTCTCGGAGGCGGTGGACGCCGACGGCGCCGAATTCTTCCGTGCCGCGTGCGAGCTAGGCCTCGAGGGAATTATCGCGAAGCGTCGAGACAAGCCTTATCACTCAGGCCGCCGGCCGGAATGGCTCAAGATCAAATGCGCTCGGCGCGATACCTTTGTGATCGTCGGCTATGAGCCTTCGACCATGCCAGGCGCAATTGGCCGGCTGCTCCTGGCCGCGAGGAAGGGTGATGATCTCGTCTACGTCGGGGGGTGCGGCACTGGGTGGAGCAATCAGGAATCCATCGCGCTGCGCGAATTGCTCAACGCAATCCCGGCTGAGAAGCCGCCGGTAGGATTGAAGCGCAAGGGGGCGGTTTTCGCCCGTCCGCTCTTGGTAGCCGAAGTCGAGTATCGCGCGTGGACGCAAGATGGAAAGCTTCGGCATCCTTCCTTCAAAGGCGTGCGAGAGATGGAAGGACCATCCGATGTCTACGAACTCAATGCGCAGCCAAGGCGAACTGCAGTGCAGTGAGTCTACCTCGTTGCAGGCTTTCCAAACCAATTGCCGATCACTCGTGCGGCGAAAGAGAGGGGATGCTCTCACAGCGCAGGTTGCAGTCTAGGCTTATTTAGTCTTTTCTAAATTTTAACGTGTGCTATCGTCCGGCGCAGGGGTATACAAAAAGCGGGGATCTGCAGTTTTGGTTTGAGGGGACCAGATGTGCGCGAGCCATACCAGTTAAGTCGCCGAGCTTTGGTGCTCGGCCCACTTCTGCTTCTACTTCCAAATGACGCCGAGGCGCGCCGTCGTGGCGGCCTATGGGGAGGTGGAGGCGGTGGCAGAAGTCGCTCGCCTTTCGCGCTGCTGATAGGTGGCGTGCTAGTTTGCGCGATACTTGTCGCCAATTCCGTGTTTGGTAAAAGCCTGCCTGCAAAAGGGACAGGCAAGCTGCGAGCGTCGCGTGAGGCCGTGGGGAGGTCCGCCAAATTCAATGCGACCAAACGCACGGCGGCGCCGAGAAGGGGTTTATCGCCCTGGGTGGTTGTGTTGCCTCTCGCTGGCGTCGTGATAGGTGGAGCCTACGGCTGGGCAACCGTGCCGCCGGAAGATACCATTTCCGCATCCTTCCCCATATGCGCATCGGGCGCGCGGACAACGTGCGTCGTGGATGGTGATACGTTCTGGCTCGACGGCATCAAGTACCGCATCGCGGACATAGACACGCCTGAGATCAGTGAGCCGCGTTGCGCCGAAGAGAAGACGCTGGGTGAGCAAGCCACGGTCCGTCTGCAATCGCTTCTCAATGCCGGCCCATTCGGTCTCAAGGCGGGGATGCGTGACGAAGATAAATACGGGCGCAAGCTACGGGACGTTTACCGCAACGGGCAATCGCTCGGCTCCCAGCTTGTTGACGAAGGATTGGCGCATCGATGGGTTGGCTTCAAGCAGTCGTGGTGCGGCTAGAGGTCTTCGCCGAACCGCTCCTCGTCGCTGAGGTCGAGTATCGAGCCTGGACACAGAATGAGAGGCTGCGGCATCCGTCATTCAAGGGGATCAGGGAACGTATGAATGATGCGGAAGTGTTCCGACTTTCCTAAACAAAGGGAAGACCGACTAAATCTCAAGTGAAGCGTCAAAATAAGGGAAGGGTGATCTTACGGATCCAGTCGACCGGCCAGAGAAGTCCATCAACAATCACATTGAGAAGCCCTCTTGTAGTCTTCAAACACGACTTACCCCACCGGTAGACGGTCCATACTATGGCACTCATTCCCGCGCTATCTTGTCTGGCCTTCCTTGCAAGAGCCGCGACCGCGGCGGCGCATTCGCGCACTTCCACAGCCCTTGCAAAGTCGGCTTTTCTGTCGGACGTCTCGAATGTGCCGCCTGTGCACGCGATCAACAGAGTATCTACTCTGTGGTTGTAGGCGTCGAGGTCACGGCGGAAGAGCAGATGGCCGAGGGTCTCATAACCAGCAATTGCAAATGTGAGACCTCGCATCTTGACTTCGAGAATTTTGGTCTCGTCACAGGCATCTTGGGTCCAGTAATCGGTTGCGAGATCCTCGAGCTGTTTTAGATCCTTCAAAAGGTCATTGATTTGCGCCGCCACTTCAGAAGAAGAAGCGCGCCACGATTGCCATGCCGCCCCCAACGCGAAAGAAAGAAGGGCCGGGACCAGTGCAATCAAGGTTTTGGCGATGGGATCGTCAGCGGTCAGATGTCGGCGCCTTTTTTATGTGGTTCTCTATCTGACGTTTGTACGTGTTATAGACCGGCCGTTCAGCTCTAATTTCAAGAACGCTTTCTAGTTCAGAGCGTTTGAAATGCGATACGCGAACAAGCCCACCAAAGGCTTCCTCCAGAAAAGAAGAGCCATAGCTTTTTACGTCGTCCAGGATCACCAGTACCTTGTCGCGTGTTTCAATAGCCTTTCTGATCGCTGGAACGAGAATTTCGTCGCGAAATTTCTTTCCGTTGAACGGACCATCTTTTTCGTCTCTGCCCGCCGGATAGGCGGAAAAATCAACGATTCTCACTGGTATCATGTTGCACCTTCGGTCCATTGCCAGGGGGAAGGTAAAGGGTCCATTCAATGAGCGTGCCTCCAATGGAGCTCGGAAAAGAAGTAGCCTCGATTTTATTTGGCCCTTCATAAACATACCTTCCGCCACGGCTCAATATCATGAGCCGACCATTTTCGCATAGATCGATGGCGTTTTGCATGTCTGGCAGACCCTTTCCTCGATAGGACTTCTCCGTTTGGCTGTTGCCAAACTTCGCCGCGGCGGCAATGTGAAGGCCATCCATTGCGAAGGGGCTTGGCTGTTGCCTACTAACTTGCTTCGAGATCCACTCTCTAATGTGTGTTGCCGAAGAAAGCTTCGAGTAGGTAATCGGAATTGTGGCTCCCTGATCGTATATCACGACCGTCAATTTACGTCTCTTTCGATCTGCAGATCCTGTGAGCCACCACCTATTAATGTGCTTGTGGGTAAATCGATGATTGGATGGGTACGCGTGGCGTCGAACGTTGATCATCGCCTCAGACAGCGCCGAGGTCAGCGGCACGGTGATTTCTTCTGGAAGCTCATGGTCGGGATCCATAAAGTTGCCGAGCTCCATTAGCATTTTGTTGGCTGCTTCAGTCTCTTCCGCATTGGACCCGCTTAGAAAATTCAGCGTCATGACATCTTGGTTTGATGTCATGACCTGTTCGGGGATCTTGGGGGTAATCCCTACTGACGTGAAAAACCCAAGCTGAAGCAGTCGGCTGAAAACATCGAAGTTCCACTCATCTAAGTTGATGAGCGGGGGAGGGCTGCCGATCAGGCTAACCACCCTTTCATATTCGGCCGCCAAAACCAGTGCCGCAGACGTGGAGATCTCCTCAATCGTGGAAAAATCGAGATAGCCTTTTATCCGGAGCTTCTTGCCCCTCCCACGCTTCATTGTCCAAACTGGATTTACTGTGTTCCTAAGAAGTCTTCGTCGCAGCCGTTCAAGAAAACCTGTTACTTCAACGGTGTTTCGATCCAGACACATAATCGTAGGTGGATATGTCGGTGCTCTCTCAGAGATTGCAAACTCGACGTCTTCTCCCTGCCAAACGCGGATCGCTATCTCATATTTTTTTCGGTGCTTGCGGCGAAACTCATTCTTCGCACGGAGCAAAAACCATCGAAGGCGCTGTAGGGATGTTTTCTTCATGAGGCCCGGGGAGAATAGACTGAGATGTCTTTGATTCAGGCATTAACTGTTGGCCACCGAAAAGCAATCCCTTCTCGGAGTTCCCGCCGCCGCTGCATCTCGCCGTGATCACCGTAGGAGGCCGGTCGAGACCCATAAGGCCGGCTCGTCTGCCTTCTGACAGCCTGAGTTCTTGATGCGGTTTCTGCCGCAATAAATTGCGCTCTCCGCCAACATCAGTGAGGGGAAAGTCTAAAATTCTGTAACGGAATCAAAGAGGACAGCTAGCCCCTCACTTTTCCTATTGAATGTTGATTTCGTTGGGGAAATTGACATTTCTGATAGTCCTGCGATGGTTTCCATCCACGGGTAAATCCGAGGCTCATTGAGATTTCGGCAAGGGCAAGCTGCTCGCGCAGGTGTTTGCAATCGGCAAGCAGCGTTCGGATAGTGGCTTCGGCATCGCCGTTGTGCCAAGCCAGCGCCGCCGCGACTTCGACTGGTTCGATTTCGAATTCCGGCTCGGCCGCAGGCATGACTCCTCCTCCAGAACCGTCCAGACGGTTATCCGGTCCTCTTCAGTTCGTTTGATTGGCGCACACATCGCCGTCGAATGTTCTTATTATGTTCTCGTGGTGGCGGGAGTCAATGGTGCTTGCCGCCAGGCTTGCTATGGGCCCTGATTCAACGCCGGTCCTGCTCGGAGGAGGTGAGGCCTTGTGGCGAGGTACGCGACGTCTTTGTCGCCCACATTGCCGACGTCCGGGCGAAGATCGTCGACCTCAGGCGCATCGAGCGAGTTCTCAATGAGGTCGTTGCGCAGTGCGGAGACGGCCGCTCCTGGTCGAAACTCTGTTTCAGGAGCGAACGGCCAACTGATCGAGTTGAGGGGCGCCTATGCGGCGCCCCGGACCTCGCTTCTATGAGCGTCGCTTTGCTGCGCGTTCATCCAGTCGGCGATCTCCTGTGCCTTGCTCGCGGCGGTGAAGATGGCGCGCTTGTCGGAACGTAGCACCTCAAGCCAGGAGGCGATGTAGCGGGCATGGTCTGGGCGCGGCTCTGCGCTGAGGCCCAAGTCGGCGCAGATCATCGCGCTCAAGAGCTCGACTGTGCATTCCTCCATGGCGTAAGCGGCCGAACCGAATCGTCCGGAAAGGTCGCGGTCGAGGCGATGCTTTGCTCCGGAAGCGTGGCCGCATTCATGGAGCAACACGGCGTAGTAGGCGACTGCGTCACGGAAGCAAGCGAATTCCGGCATCTGCACTTGGTCGGTAGATGGCCGATAGTAGGCCTGTGATCCCCCGTGGCGGATGTCGATGCCGAGGGCGGCGCAGAAGCATTCGGCCCGCTCGATCCGCTCGGCCTCGGGCAGCTCCGGCATCGATGGCGGCGTGTAGCCGTCGACCTGGGCGCAATTGAAGACGGTATAGCCGCGGGCGAGCAGGCGCCGGGCGGGCTCGTCTCGATCCTCGTCGCCGGGTTGAGCGTCCGCCTCGCCGTGGCGGTCGATGGTCTTCCAGAACACCACGAGGTGGCCGTGTTCGCCCTTGCGAACCTGTGCGCCGAGCGCCTGCCATTGGCGGTAGGTGCCCCAAATGCCGGCGGGATAGCCTGCCGCGTGAGCTGCGGCCCAGAGCGAGAGGATGTTGACGCCGCGATAAGCCTTGTTCGAGGCGACGTTGACGGGCGTGGTAATGGCCGATCCGTCGTGATGCCAGGGCATGCGGTAGTCGCCGGCGCCGGCTTCGATGGCGGCGATGATCTGGCTGGTGACGCGCTCGTAGATATCGGTCGGTGTCTGGCGGTTGCGATCTGTGGTCATGGGTGCCTCCTTCAGCTCGCCCTCTCCGTCGAGGGCGAGACGGCAGGGGCAGGCGCGGGAGGCCGGCCCGTCACACCCTGTTCTCGGTGCTGGTGCGGAACGGGGTTGATGGGCGGGCAGCGTCTGCCACACCCGAGCCCTGCCTCGACGGGCGAGCTGAAGGAGGCGGCGACCACGATCGCGCGCCTGGAACGGTCGGGATGATGCGTGGCACTCAGCCGGCGTTGTCTCGCGGCGCGCGCTTCAGGGGGCAACCCTGGCGTCAACAGATCGGGCCAACTCCTGCCGCAGACCTTCGATGACGGCATCCCGCTCGGCGAACTGCAACGTCAACACCCGGATGTGCTGGGCGGGCGTGCGGGCGATCTCGGCACCGAGCACGGACCTGGGCCAGGCTTCGAGCGCGCGGACGCATTCATTGAGGACTCCCGGAGAGGATGGCCAGTGACGCGCACTCGCAGGGCCGAACATGCGGTGCGACGAGAACTGCATCGACGTCGCAGTTCGGCGAGCGTGTATGTGCGGCGGTTCAGCCAAGTGGCATCTGAGAGATGAAACACTCAAGCGATGGTGCAGGGGCATAAGGGCGGGTGCTGTTTGAGCCGCTTCATTAAATCGTCACAAAAATGGGGGTTCCGATATCCCAAAAATGGGATAAGTGAGATCTAAGTGGCAATACAACCATAAAGATTCGTTTCAATGAGTTTGACGCATCAGCCCTATTGGTTTCGGAGTGTAAATCTGGCGACGCTCTCCAAGTGCCAGCGCCTGATAGAGAGGACGGCAGCAACCGTTCCGTTCGAGCACATCCTCATCACTGGACTTGATGTCGAGGGAATGGAACTCGGCACTGGAACATTACTGGCGAGCAGCTTTCCCGCGGAATATCTTCACACGTACTTCTCGGAAGGGCACCTGAGTGCCGATCCGCTCGTGGCTCTGACGCTTTCGGCAAAACGAATCGTGACCGACGAGGAAGCCTGGCGCGAACAGAAGTTCGATGAGAAATCGAGACGGCTTCACGAATTGATGCTGCGCTACGACATCGGTCATCGCACCGTTGTTCCGGTCGCGCGCTCAGAACGAGCTTATGGCTCGATCATCGTAACCTCCCGCCGTCCGTTGACGGATGGGGAGCAGGAATATCTGCAATTTCTAGCCGAACCCCTGCACAACGCTACGGCGGAGCCATTTGCCGATGAAGTGAGGACGCGGTTGCGCCTCACCGTTGGAGAGATGCGCTGCATCGCTTTGGCCTCGCAAGGGCTCACGAGTGACGAGATAGCTGAGCGAAGCGCGTATTCCACCGAAACGGTGAACACCTACCTGAAGTCCGCCACCAGAAAGCTGGGAGCCTCGAACAGAACTCAGGCGGTCGCGGAAGCCTTGAGGCGCAGGCTGATTTCGTAGGGCAATCGAATTCAAGAGGCATGATGACCGTCTCGGGCAAGCTGAAACCGAGCGGCGACAGGCTTGGAGATCGAATGATAATTCCGAGAATTCTGGGGCGAGAAGAGCGCACCCGTTCGATGAATGTTCAGAGGATCAACGGTGTGTTACCGGCAGGCCGTAGAATCGAGGATCTCGATTTACCGTGCTGGTTGATCGATGATGCAAAGGCTTTGCAGGGCCATCCATCGTTTCATGCGGCGCTTCGCCTATATGCTGAGCTGGTCACCGATAACTTCGAGAAAACCTACGCGCTGACGAGGATCATCAGCGAGGAGGCCCGTTATATGGTCAGCATCGCATTGCTTGCGATGCATTGTTCCAGAGATCCACACGACCCGAGTTCAGGCGCCACCACGACGCGCTTGCAGGCGTTTGCCGAACGATTTGATTTGGCGGGGCCCAACCGCGTTGCTGCGCTTGTCGCTATCATGAAGCATGCAAACTACCTCCATCAGACTCGTGTGGCCTGTGATCGACGCATAAAGCGCATCGAGCCAACGGTACGCGGGCTTGCCGTTACTGAGGCAATGACGATCGCAACGCTGCGGCCGATGCAATTGCTCTCAAACACGCACGACTATCTTCAGATCATGCGTGCGGATCCGGAATTTGCCGGTCGATATTATTCGGAATCCATTCGCCTTTATGCGAACGGTTGCCGGATCCTCTTGGCTCTCCCCGAGTTCGATCTTTTCGGCAAGCAGAACGCGGGCCGGGAAGTGATGTTCAAGCTGTGGATTGCGCTCACAAACAAGGGTCCGGTGGAGCCGGCGGTTGTTTCTTGCGCTTACAACCAGATGGCAAACAGCTTCGGGGTGTCGCGGGGGCATATCCGGCGCATGATCGAGAAAGGACAAGAGCAAGGGCTCTTTGTCGTGCGCGCGCCCGGTGGGCAGGCGATCGAGATTCTGCCGGCGTTCATTCATTTGCACCACACGGTGACTTCGCTCGAATTCGCGATGATGCTGCGGGCAGCCGATGTCGCCGCATCAAAATCGGGTCGTGCCGAACCATTGTGTTGGTAGGGCGCGCTGGAGAAAGCCTGCGCGCAGATGGGCTTGAAGACGAAATACCCACCAAAATGACCAGATACCTGTCGAAATGACCGTTTGCCGAATGGGCGGGCCAGCGTAGGAAGTAAAGGTATGTTCCGCAGCGACCCTGTACGATAGGAAACAACGGCAGAACAATCTGTTGTTGTCGTTTCTTAAAGTAAAAAACTATGAGGGTTGGATCGGGACCAGGAACAACTCAGGCGCCGCGCAAGGGCGCGCCAGGGGAGGTCTGATGGACCTAGTATTCGCATCAACCCAACGCCTGGAGGCTGATCAATCGTCCGCGCCCAGGGAACGCCAAAATCCTCGCGCGATAGTTGATCGCAGTTTTTTCGACGATACCGGCGCCGTCACCTTTCTCAAGGACAGCCTCCTATCGGGCTGGGAGGGGGCGTATGCAGCGATCACTTACGAGCGTGCACATGAGGCGGCGCGCCGTCCCGTAGCCGCTGTCTGGTTCGCCGTGAGTTTGGGCAAGACCAGTCTGCGTCGTATCATCCGCGGTCGCGAGGACTATGATCCCGCAATCCCAATCAGTGCAATTACGATCACGCCTCCGGGCGAAGAGGCGCGAGACGTCGTTGGAGTCGCGGCCAAGGCCCTGCACGTCTTCCTGTCCTCCGACATTGTTGACGAAGTGGCGCAGGAGCTTATTGGCGAGCATGTCGAGGGCATCGGGGTCGCGCCCGCCTTTTGCATGGATGACCCCGTGATGATGCCGCTTTTATGCACGTTACAGCAGGCATTGTATGATCCGCCGGGTGAAGCTTCGCTCAAGGTCGACTACCTCACCCGCGCACTTGCTGCCCATGTCCTGCGCTCGCAGATCAGAGAGTTACGCATGGAGCGCAGTGTGCGATCTCTGCCTGGGCTTACCGGTCGGCACATGCAACTCCTTCGGGACTATATCGAGAGCAATCTGCCTCGCGAAATCTCGATTGCCGACCTCGCCCACCTGCTCGGTCTAAGCCGGGCACAGTTCTTGCGACGCTACAAGGCATCGACGGGAACGACGCCGCATCAACGCGTGATGGCAGCGCGTGTCGAGAGGGCCAAGCAGTTGCTTGGCGACCCCCGGCTTACACTGGCGGAAGTCGCCGCTCGTAGTGGATTTGCCAACCCGGCGCACCTCACCACGGTGTTTGTCCGGTTCATGAAGGTCTCTCCGTCGGCGTACCGTCATCAGATTTTGTAGCCAATCCGAAGCACCGCGACAGGGCACTGGTATGGGGCAAACCCGCCGGAATCTGTGTCGTCTTTGGCTCCAGGGCGGCTGCCGGAGAAAGAGGAAAGCTTGAAGACTTTACAGGGATTGCCGTTTGGACGGTGCCGGAAATGAGTTCGTCTGAGTGGGGATCTGGGGGCGACCGTGCGGGCAAGAACGCCCGACATTCGGGGAGGTCAAGCGCAGGAGGGGACACGGCGCCTCCGGATTCACCTTTGAACGCTCCTCCTGCCGCGGCGAATTCGCGTACGACAGGTGCCCGGCCAGGCGTTCCGCTCAAGTGGGTCTCCTCATTGAGTGAGTTCAGGTTGGAGGAAACTTCGCTTCGCATCGACACCAATGTAAAACTGGTGAAGTCGAGTTCCGGATTCGGTTGGACAGGCTTGTTTGCCGCGGTGACCGACGAGCAACCACACGAGGCACTGCATGGCGCGGTGCCGGCGGTTTGGATTGTGACGACTTTCACGCCCATTGATGTTCGTCGTTCGGTACCCGGTCTCGAGCAACATCAGCAGATGCCCCGAGATCTGGTCTCAATCACCGCGTCGGGCGAAGCGGTCCACGACGAGATTGCGACACCACTCGACGCGATGCACGTTTTCCTCAGACAGGAGATCCTCGAGGAAGTTGCTGGCGAACTCTATACCGATCGCGAGTCCAGGCGCCGCATCCTGTCGCTATTCGGTGCGAACGATCCGACTCTGCGGCTTTTCATGTCGGCGATCAGGGCGTCATTGGAAGAGCCACCGCAATCCAACGCGCTCAAGATTGACTATCTGTCACACGCGCTTGCCTCTCACCTTCTTCACGGTCACTCCACGGCTGGACCTGGAACCACGGTGCCCAAGGCCGCGGAATCTCTAAGCTCGAGGCAGCTTGGCGCCGTGGTCGACTATGTTGCGGAAAACCTTGCGTCGAATCTGACTGTCGACGAACTCGCTGCCGTTGTGGGCCTCGGGCGCGCGCAGTTCCTTCGGCGGTTCAAGGCGGCGACGTCGTTGACGCCGTACCAATATGTGATTTCGCGCCGCATCCGCAGGGCAAGACTGCTCCTCGGCGACAAGCGATTCGACTATTCGTCGATAGCGGCAATGTGTGGATTCGCCAGCCAGGCCCATCTCGCATCGATGTTCAAGCGGATTGTTGGCGCAACTCTCGGCGAATACCGGCGTGCGATCGCCTAGCTATCCGCGCCTACGCGACAAAGCACGAAATTTCGCCGAATTATGTAGCAAATGCCACCAATATCCGCTTCGGGGCCGACAGCCGTCAGTCCGCTGCTAGGACTTCCAATACGGGAAGCGGACATCGGAGCCTTTTTGCCGCCAAGGGCTCGCTTTTACCTTGGCTTTGCGCCTCCGATGGGTGGTTATTGGTGGCTGAATGGCGCGAATGGTCTGTTCACCGCAGAGAAGGAAGAGATAACGGTCAGTCCGGCATGCGGCTTGAGAGGATTGCAGGCAGAAACACTTGCGCGAAATCCATTTTCACGGCACGTAGGCACAAGTTCTATTTTAGATTGCTTGGGGAAGCGGGGGCGCGTCATTGCCGGGAATAATTGAGCATACACCGGGATCGTTCGGCGATCTGCTTGATCAAGTTGAAACATTTCAGGAAAGCAGAAATTTTGCGTGGTATCGGGGCTCCGGCAATGTCAGCCACTCTCTGGTCCCGACACTAGCTCGACGAACCCCCAACGTATCGGCCGACGAGTTGAACCGAATTGAAAAGGGTATCGCGAATAGTTTCGCGCAACGATCGCCTCCATTTGTGGACGCGAATTTCACTAATGAGTGGCGGTCGCTTTTTTACATGCAGCACTATGGCATTCCTACTAGGCTGCTCGACTGGAGTGAAAGTCCGTTTGTGGGACTGTATTTTGCCCTCACGTCCGTTCGCCGGGATGCAAAAGGAAAGCCGGCCAGTGACGTTGCTTTGTGGATGTGTGACCCAGTTGCTTGGAATCGAACAGCGCTAAATCACATCTCGTTCGCGGGGGATATTCTGGACGAGTACTGCGAAGAAATAAAAGCCTATAGCCCGAGTTCTGATATCGATCAGCGCGCGACAATACCTATTATGATTTATGGAACGCATAACAGCCCGCGTATCGTTGCTCAACGAGGTGTTTTTTCACTTTTTGGCAAGGGTGTAGAGGGTATGGAAAAAGTGTTTACCAACGGAGCTTTTCCGGACGGTTCACTACAGAAGCTTGTGATACAAAAAACGAATATTGACCCGTTTTTGAAGTCTCTGCACCGTAAGGGATTTGCTGAATCCACGATATATCCTGACCTTTTTGGACTATCACTCGAAATAAAACGAAGCTTCGGATACTATTAATGGGCAAGCTCCGCATTACACCTCACCAAACTCGCACTCTAATTTGGTGGTACGGAAGACGAGAAAGCATTGATTTCTCTCCTCCATATCAACGCAGAGGACGCCTGTGGTCTCCGCAGGACAAAGGCTTTTTAGTCGATTCCATCATAAATGGCTTCGATATCCCTAAACTCTATCTTGCAGATTTTCAGTATGGCAACTCGTCTCTCAATGAGAAGAAATTGCCATATGCAATCATTGACGGGAAGCAAAGACTTGAAACCGTTTTTGAGTTTTTCGACAACAAGTTGGTACTTAATGCTGACTTTGTGCTGCGTGATGATCCAACGCTGAAGCTCGGAGGACTCAGTCTTCGCGATCTCCGAAGAAATTATCGCCAAATCGCGGATGAGTTTGAGAATTTTTCTTTCGACATCATGAGTGTTGTTGCAGATGACGAAAAGGATGTAAACGAACTGTTTGTTCGTTTGAATAGAAGTAAGGCCCTCACCGGGGCCGAAGTTCGAAATGCGATTGCTGGCCCCGTTACTGAGGTTATTCGCCGTTTGACGGAGCACTCGGTATTTCAGGAATCAATTCGGTTTAGCGTTCAACGTGCTGGTGACCAAAACGCCGCTGCAAAGGCGCTTATTTTCGAGTACGAAGAAAAGCCGGTAACGACTAAGAAGACAACATTGGATGATTTTGCGCGCGGCCAACAGGTGGATCGCAAGGCGATAGATAAAAATCGGCTGGAGCTGGCTGCTCGCCGCGCCCTCGATACCTTTGATGCTATGGATGAAGTGTTCCTACCGCACGACCAACTGCTTGCTTCAGCGGGAATTTTCCCTGTTTATTATTGGTTTGTTCGAGCGGTGTTGCCGAACTTCCGTGACGACATTCGGCCGTTTCTCTTATCATTTGAGGATGAACGGCAAAAGCATCGGGACGCGCAGAAAGCAATTGGCCCTGCTGCTGACGTAGACCAACAGTATGCTCGGTATGATACACTAAATAGAAGTACGAATGACGCGGTCAGTCATCGAGGTCGGTTTGAGATATTGAAGAATGCTTTCCTCGAATATCTTGAAGAGTCGTATGAAATGCAAGGCGTGCAAGTGTTTATCTGATCGATAGGACGTTCGCATATCGGCTGCAGTGTCTATGGAAAGTTACGACCCGTGAGCAGTCCGCTTTCATGTAGGCCCTAAATCGGTCATATCGCGCAATGATGTCTACTCTTGGCGCATCTGGGAACCGCGTTGTCACTTCGTTATGTCCGCTTTGTGCGGCGACAGCGATCAGTCGCGCGATGACCATTATGAGGGCGCGTTGCCGTCGCAGCACGGCCGCCACTTGAACGGCGGCTATCTCAGTCCCGCCGCCCATAAGCGAGAGGGCAGGAATCCGCTCCATGATATTCGGAGTCGTAAAGATCATCGCCCGTCAAAGTGGTCATCCTCGGCCGCGTGGCCCGCATAGTGCCCACATGACGCCACGACCATACAGCCGGAACACTACGAGCAAGAGGCTTCCGGCGCCTGGGCTTCCGCCCACATCAGATTGTCGAGAAGAATTGAGCTCCCTCGAGTCGGATATTTTGTGAAAAGTCGGTACGACACGTCATCATCGTCTCGTAGCTGGAGTTTGCCGAAACGAGCTTGTGGTAACTTGCCGTGGCTAAAACGCATGACGAGCTGATAGCCACTAAGGTCGACGTAATGTTCACGCGCAGAGCAATACCATGCGACTTCCTCTACGTCGGCATCCCGAAAAGCGGATGGCAAATCCATTGCCCTCGCTCGCTCTGGCCAGCGATCGTAAAATGTCGCTAAGCCTTCCAGGCCGGCCCGCGAGTAGGAATCGTACCGCAGGACCAGGCGTAGGACCTGGTCCCGACTAAACATGTCACCAAGGCGTTCGACGGTCGCAACGATCTGCGGGATTAGCTGCGACGTTTGCCACAAGCCAGGGTTCGATCCCAGGCCGACCAGAAGCTCTATGATCTTCTCTGCCGTGCGGAGCCGATTCGGAGCTTCGATATCATCCAGCAGTGCAAGCACACCCCTGAATAATTTGATCTGCTGGCCGTCACTAGCGGCAACGTCAGCCAGCTCCCTTAGAGCGAGTACCACGGCCGACGCGTGTTTGCCTGCTACGACATCGATAAGTCCATGGTCAAGGCCAGTTTCGAGCGTTTTATGAAGCGGTATATGGACAGTGATAGTTGCATTGTCGGGCGATGACGCAAGGCGCTCTTCGTGTTCCAGCGCCCAGGCCTGGAGCCAAAGCCACCAAGCCGAACGCGTCGTCACGTCCACATGCACAAGGATCACCGGCAACCGGAACTGCAGCGCGTAACTTAGGAATGATCGTTCAAGTGCGACGTGGACCAACTGTCCGCGCACGTCGGCCGACTCGGTCGCCTTGACCTGTAGTTTTAACAGCTTGCCTGCGGGGCGCTGAACGTCGCCTTCGGCGGGCGCGTATTCCGCTTCAAGGTCGACCCCGTAGTCGAGGTCCTGAAATCTACACATCCAATGGGGATGCGCATCCACCTGTTCACGAACCTGATTCTGGCCTTTGTCGCCTATTTTTTGCGAACGGGTTCGAGCCGGCACGGGAACCTTCCATCACGTTGAGTGTGTCTCATCACTGATAGCGACGAGCATACATGCCGACCAGAACCCTGCTGCTCCAATAGATCGGAAGAATCGTAGCCGCACGAACCGCAGCCCTAGTTCAAACGTCCGTTTTGGGCAAGGTCAAAGTCAGCCGGAACGGCCGGAATGGGGCGCATTGCGGACGACCGCTGGCTGCTCTCGGCCCAAAGCTGCCAGCGCCGCAGCGCTTTCGGTTGGTGGCATTTGCTACATAATTCCGAAATTTCGATCCGAATTTGTAAGCCGCCATACCAATCGAAAATACGCCACAGAATGCCGCGGCTATTTTGGCCCCAGTTTCTCGCAGCACCTCGACAAGCTCTGGTGACCGACGGCGAGAGGCACAAGAGCTCTTTGGGGATGCAAGATTGCTCAGTGGCACGGGAAATACAGGTTTGTTACCGGAAAGTTTCGGAGGCGAACACACGGGGCGTGAGCGGCGCCAGCCGTGCCGGATGGAAGTCCGCATTCTCAATGGAGCGCACGTTGCTGTGGCTTTCGGAGAACCTGTCGCCGCGATGGTCCACCAGGTGGTGGCGAAACGGATCGAGCGGTTCCTGAATGGCAATTCCCGTAGCCCCGCAAGCGGTGGCGAGGGGCGCGATACGGGGGAGAGTGCCGCAGTTGAGATTGCCGATGGCTGGCTGTTGCGGGTCAATACAGCACCGGCTGCATCATCTCCCCAGATGGAGGACTTGCTGCGAGCGCTTGCTCTCGAAGCGATCGTTGTTGGCGAGCAGTGCATTCACATCGCTCCTTCAGTGAGCGTGTGCAACGAACAGGGACTGTCGACGGAGCCGGGCGGCGACCAGGCTTTGAGCGCCATCGCCAGCGACGCGCCATTTGCGGGTGAGCCTGTCACCCATGACACGGGGTGGGCGGAACGGTATCGGAATGACATGCGCGTCGCGGCGCGGCTATTGGCCGATTTGAAGGCCGGTGATCTGTCGCTCGCTTTCCAGCCAATTCGCATGGCTCTTCGGAAAGACAAGCAGCTCTATGAGGAATGCTTGTTGAGGCTCCCCCAAGAGGCGGGACTGCCTCGCGGGCCAGGGCTCGATATCATGGCGCTTGAACGACTTGGGTTAATTCGAGTCCTTGATTGCCATATCATGTGGCTCGCGATCGAGCAGCTCCGCGTCGAGCCGGAGCGACGTCTCGGGGTCAACATTTCCGCGCAGAGTGCCTGCCTCGACGGCTGGTGGGCAGCTCTTAGCGCAGCGCTTGAGGCGGAACATGAGCTTGCCGAGCGTATAACCATTGAAATCACGGAAACCTCGGGTTTCCCGTCGATGTCCGCTGCAATTGCATTCGCGCAGCGGCTGCGACAGCTTGGATGCCGCATCGCATTGGACGATTTTGGTGCAGGACGCGACGCGATCCGGAATCTCTACGCCCTGCAGCCGGATATCGTAAAGATAGACGCCTTCTTCGTCCGTCAGGCGAGACGGTCCTCGCGGGGGCAGGCGGCGCTCAAGGCCCTTGTCGGATTTGCGCGTGCGATTGGCGGGACGGTCGTAGCCGAGGGCGTTGAGACGAAGGCTGATTGCGATGCAGCGGCGCAGGCGGGCGCGGCCTGGCAGCAGGGTTTCTTCATTGACCCACCCCAGCATGCCGGGGTTGAGCCCGGCACTGAAGTGTCCGTTCACGAGACGAGGGGTGCCTTCGGCCGCCGGCCGGTGCCGCCGGCACTCGCATATGTGGTGGAGATGCCGCCTGCAGCATCTGCTGTTGACGCCAGGGTCGTTTCCTTGCCTCCCCGCTTCGAATTGCGCTGGTTGCAGTGGGCCATCTCCCTGGGAGTTTTGTTCTGGGCCCTGATCGCCGGCACGGCCTGGCTCGGGTGGGGCGGGAGTTCATGAACTCCCTCCAAACACCGATTGCAGTCGTGGCCGAAGGTTTCGGCTGACCCGTAGTTCCCCCAGTTCTTCACGATTTCTAATCGCAAATACGCGCTTTGGGCGCATTTGAAGTAATAAGGAAGTTCGCAAATGGTATCTTCTGCCGTCCTGAACAATCACGCCAACGTCGCCATCAATCAGGAATCGGGGACTATTGCGGCCCCGAACGGTCCAGCAAACTTTCTTCTTTCAACTGATCAGAAGAGCGTTTCGAACTACGTGCGCCAAGGCGACGACCTAACCATAGAGTTTGCCGATGGCAGGGTACTTCGCGTCCAGGGTTTCTTTGCCAATGGAGCTGATTTTAACAACCTGGTGTTCGTCCATGACGGCGAGCGATGGCTGACGAATTTCAGTCAGGCCCTGGGTTCGGGTGGTGACGGCCTTATTGATCCACTGGTTGCCTACGAGCGGATCACAGAAGGCAATTCCACTGCGGCCCTGCTCGGTATTCTGGGGGCGGCCGCTGCCGGTGGGGCAATCGCCGCCGTCAGCGGGGGTGACGACGATCCTGAGCCGCGCGATACGACTGCGCCGAATGCGCCGACGCTGGTGGCAATGGACGACAAGGCTCCGGTTGTTGGCCCGATCGCGAACAATTCGAAGACCAACGATTCCACGCCGACGCTGTCGGGCACCGGCGAGGCCGGAAGCACGATCAAGGTCTACGACAATGGCAAACTGATCGGTACGACGATCGTCGGCGCTGACGGCCGATGGACTTTCACGCCGCAAGTGCCGCTTGCCGATGGTGCTCACGAAGTGACCGTGACGGCCACCGACAAGGCGAACAATACAAGCCAGGCATCTCCGAAACTCGTGATCGTCGTCGACACGATCGCCCCGTCGGTGCCTAGCGTGAACGGCACAGACGACAAGGCGCCCATTACCGGCCCTATTTCGAATGGTGGCACGACAAATGACACGACCCCGACCCTCAAGGGGGCCGCGGAGCCGGGCGCGTTGGTCACGATTTTCGACAATGGAGTGGAGATCGGCACGGCTCGGGTGAATTCCGAGGGTTCCTGGCACTTCACGCCGACGACGCCGCTGCGCGAGGGACCACATAGTATCACAGCGACGGTCACCGACGAGGCCGGCAATGTAAGTTCGCCCTCCGCTGTGCTCACCTTCACCGTCGATGCAACCTCCCCATTGACGGCGCCGACCATTGGCGGCCTGAGCGACGACCGAGCCCCGGTCATAGGTCAGGTCGTCAATGGCGGCTTCACCAACGACGAGACGCCAAGGCTGGCGGGTTCGGGAGCCGAGCCGGACAGTACCGTTAACATCTACGACAAGGGCGCCTTGATCGGGTCCGTGAAGGCGGACGGTTCCGGCAACTGGAGCTTCACGCCAGCGACGCCTTTGTCGGAAGGCGCGCATAGCCTCACCACGACCAACGTCGACAAGGCAGGTAACGAGGGTCCAGCGTCGGCACCCTTCGTCTTTACCGTCGACACGACCGCGCCGGCGGTACCCGCCGCACCGGCGAGCTATGCCGACGATGCCGGCGCGATCCAGAATCCGGCGAACACGGCTGCAACGACCGACGACACGACGCCCGGCATCAACATCGGCACGGTTCCAGCCGGCACGACGCCGTCGCTCTATGTCGATGGCGTGAAGGTACCCGCGGCCTATGATGCGGCGACCGGGACGCTGACGCCGGTCAACGTTTTGCCGGAAGGCGCGCACCAGATCAGCTATTCATTGACGGATGCGGCCGGAAACGAGAGCGCGCCGTCGGCGCCGCTTGCGGTGACGGTCGACACGACGGCCCCGGCCACACCTGCTGCGCCGGCGAGCTATGCCGACAATGCCGGCCCGGTTCAGAATCCGGCGAGCACGGCGGCGACCACCGACGACACGACGCCGGGCATCAACATAGGCACGGTTCCGGCCGGCACGACGCCGTCGCTCTATGTCGACGGCACCAAGGTCGATGCCACCTATGATGCAGCGACCGGCACGCTGACCCCGGTCAACGTTTTGCCGGAAGGCGCGCACCAGCTCAGCTACACGCTGACCGATGCGGCCGGCAACGAGAGCGCGCCGTCGGCACCGCTTTCGGTGACCGTCGACACGACGGTGCCGGCGACACCTGCTGCACCGGCGAGCTACGCCGACAATGCCGGCTCGGTCCAGGATCCGGCGAGCACGGCGGCGACCACCGATGACCCGACGCCGGGCATCAACATCGGCACGGTTCCAGCCGGCACGACACCGTCGCTCTATGTCGATGGCGTGAAGGTTCCCGCGACCTATGACGCGGCGACCGGGACGCTGACGCCGGTCAACGTTTTGCCGGAAGGCGCGCACCAGATCAGCTATTCATTGACGGATACGGCCGGCAACGAGAGCGCGCCTTCGGTGGCGCTTTCGGTGACGGTCGACACGACGGCGCCGACGGCACCTGCTGCACCGGCGAGCTACGCCGACAATGCCGGCTCGGTCCAGGATCCGGCGAGCACGGCGGCGACGACCGACGACACGACGCCGGGCATCAACATCGGCACGGTTCCGGCCGGGACGACGCC
>NZ_JBBBBO010000009.1:0-353019 GCF_037120565.1 Ensifer sp. CCNWLY38 | reverse complement strand
GCCCGAACCGTCTGCCTTCACGCGGATCTTGACGTTGTAGTCAACCACCCGCTTCACCGTCACAAGTATTTTCATGGCAACCTTCCTCCTGCGATCGGTTGTAGCCGAACGCTTTCACTTCAGTGTCTCGGTCGATCAGGCAACAAAGCCCAGAAGGCGAACAGCGGTGTTTCGCCCGAACGCATGGCGTGCCGGACGCCAGGCGGATTGTAGAAGGAACCTCCGATCCCGGGTGAGAACCATTCGGAGGTGCCGTGCTGAAACTCCCCCTCCGACAGAACCAGGTAGGTTTCTTCGGGGGCATGGTCGTGATCGGGATAACGCACGTTCGGCGCCATCAGCGTCACACCAAGCCAGAGGTCCCTTCGGTCCTCCAGACCGCCCGGCCCAACGATCATCGCATTGGCGTGGCCCGGCAGGAAATTCTCGCTTGCCGTATGGTCGTAGACGGAGCGGCACTTCCATTCGAGCATCGGCTCAAGGCCCGCGAAGCGCTCAATCAGTACGTCCAGGGACGGTCGCCCGGTTTTCGTTGCCAGAACGCTCTCGATATGATGGTTGCAGACCGGAAGGCGCTCTCCGATGTTCAAGCGTTGGGGTTGCGGCGCTTCGAGTTGGGCAAATATCTCCATGAGGGAGCGACGCGCTCTGAGATCCTGAACGCACTGGTCGAACGCGACGAAAGCCGTGTCCAGAAAAGCCTGCAGAGCGTCGACCCGCGCCATCGCTAGAGATCCTTGGCAAGTCGCAGCGCGTCGTAGATGGCCGCATGCGTGTTGCGCGCCGCGACCGCGTCGCCGATCCGGAAGAGTTGGTAGGAACCCTCCGGGTTGCGTTCAACCGACTGCGGCGCTCCGGAAATCAAGTCGTCGTAGGAGACCTCGCCGAGATTCCTCGAACCAGGTTTCAGTTCGAAATAGAGGTCATCGAGCGGAATGGTGCCGTGATTGACGACGATCTGATCGAAGGTCTGCTGCTTGGCCACGCCGCCATAGTCGCTGCCGACATGCGCGATGATCTGATTGCCACTCTTCTCTGCCGCCTCCAGCCTGTAGGTGACGGTGAAGGTGACATCGAGTTTCTGCAGCGAGCGCATATAGGGAACGAGGTTCATCGCCATGACTTCCGGCGCGAAGGAACGGTCCGGCGTCATGATCTCGACCTTGGCGCCTGCCTTGGCGAGGAATTCCGCGGCCTGGAGACCAGCATGGTCGCCGGCATCGTCGAAGATGAGCACGTTGGTTCCAGGCTTCACATCACCCGAGATGATGTCCCAGGAGGAAACAACGAGCTCGTTGCCCTTCGAAAGAACCTCTGTGTGCGGCAATCCGCCCGTGGCGATGATGACCACGTCGGGCGCGTCGGCAAGCACTGTGTCAGCCTCGGCCCATGTGTTGAACCGGAAGGTGACGCCGAGCTTTTCGCATTGGCTCATGCGCCAGTCGATGATGCTGATCATCTCCCGCCGGCGTTCGCTCTGGGCCGTCAGCCGGATCTGTCCGCCCGGATGGTTCGCGGCCTCGAAAACGACGACCTCATGCCCCCGTTCGGCGGAGACGCGAGCGGCTTCAAGGCCAGCAGGACCCGCCCCCACGATTACGACTTTCTTCCGAACCGCGGCCGTCGGGATCCGATGCGGCATCGTTTCTTCACGGCCGGTCGCCGCATTGTGAATGCAGAAGGCCATGCCACCTTGATAGATCCGGTCAAGACAGTAGTTGGCGCCGACACAGGGGCGGATGTCGTCCTCGCGCTTTTCCATGATCTTGCGCACGATATGCGGGTCGGTCATGTGAGCGCGGGTCATGCCGATCATGTCCACCTTGCCGGCAGCGATCGCGTGACGAGCCGTCGCCACGTCCTGGATCTTTGCGGCATGGAAGGTCGGGAATTTCGTTGCTGCGCGTACATCGCCCGCAAAATCCAGATGCGGCGCGCTCGCCATGCCCTGGATCGGGATGACGTCTGTCAGGCCCGCATCCGTATCGATATGACCGCGGATGACATTCAGATAATCGATGAGACCGCTTTCCTTCAGACGACGGGAGATCTCCAGGCCTTCAGCCTTTCCGGTCCCGCCGGGAAGACACTCGTCCGCCGTGTAGCGTACACCGAGGATAAAGTCGTTGCCGACCCTTTCGCGCATGGCCTTGAAGACGTCGAGACAGAAACGCAAACGGTTATCGAGCGAACCACCATAGGGACCATCGAGTTCGTTGGTAAGCGGCGAGGTGAACTGGTCGATGAGATGCCCGTAGGCTTCCAGCTCGACACCATCCATGCCGCCCGCCTTCATGCGTTCGGCGGCGTCCGCAAAATCCTTGATGATGCGCTCGATGTCCCAGTCTTCGATCTTCTTCGGAAAGGCGCGGTGTGACGCTTCGCGATGGTGAGAGGGTGCAACGACCGGGAGCCAGTCGCCTTTGTCCCAACGCGTGCGCCTGCCGAGGTGCGTGAGCTGGATCATGATCGCAGCGCCCTCCTCGTGCACGGCATCGGTCATCTGCCTGATCCACGGCACGATCTCGTCCTTGTAGGCGAGCAGGTTATTGAACACCGGGGGGCTGTCTTTCGAGACTGCCGCAGACCCGGCGGTCATCGTCAGCGCCACGCCGCCCTTGGCCCGCTCGACCGTATAGGCACGGTAGCGGCCCTTTGGCATACCGTCTTCCGGATAGGCCGGCTCGTGAGACGTGACGATGATGCGGTTGCGCAGGGTCAAATGCTTCAACTGAAATGGCTGAAGCAGGGGATCGTTCGACATGCGACGGGCTCCGGTTTATGGGACTTTAATTGCAACGGTAAGCGGAAATGTACACATGTGTCAATATTCAAAAACACAATAGTTTGGTTATTCGACACACATGTACATTTTGCTTGAAACGGCCCTTTGGATTTGTTAGGAGGCAATCATGGAACAGTCGATGAGTGACACTGGCTGGCGCGGTTCTCAGGAGGGGTGGCTCGAAGCCGCCTACGATTCCCTGCTCGAGTCGGGCGTGGACTCGGTGAAGATCCTGCCGTTGGCCAAACGGCTCAATCTTTCCCGGACCAGCTTCTATTGGTTCTTCAAGGACCGGGAGGAACTGTTGAACGCTCTCATCGCGCGCTGGAGGGAGAAGAATACGGGTAACCTCGTCAAGCAGTCCGAAGCCTATGCGGAGTCCCTCGCCGAAGCGATGCTGAACGTTTTCGACTGCTGGGTGAACAAGGATCTGTTCGACTCCCAGTTCGAGTTCGCCGTTCGCAGCTGGGCGCTGCAATCGCCCGAGATACAGGCCGAAGTACATGAGGCCGATCAGGCGAGAATGGAGGCGCTGAGCCGCATGTTCATGCGTTTCGGCTACGAGGCAGGACCGGCGGACGTCCGCGCGCGAACGACCTACCTGGTGCAGATCGGATACATCTCGATGCAGTCCAAGGAGGACCTCGCGCTCCGCATGAAGCGCATTCCGGAATACATCGCGATCTACACCGGACAAACGCCGCAGCAGAGGGAGCTCGATCGCTTCTTCGCCCGGCATGGCTACAAATCAGATTGAGAGAAGAATGGAAACGGGCGGACCTTTGAGGGTTGGCGTAATTGGTGGTGCCGGATGGCTGGGCGGAGCAATCGCCGCTGCCATTCTCGATGCCGGCATCGTCGAGCCTCAAGACCTGTCGCTCTCTTTTCGAAGCGAGCGCCCCGACCGTTTCAACGGCTCCTTCTGGACATCAGACAACCAGGCACTTGCCGACCGTTCGGACGTTATCGTTCTCTCCGTCCGCCCGGCCGACTGGCCCAGCCTGACCGTCGTCGCCGAAGGCAAGCTACTGATCTCCGTCATGGCGGGCATACGCCTCAGCGCTCTGAGTGAGCACCACCGCACCGACCGCGTGGTCCGAACCTTGCCCAATGCGGCGGCCGAAGTTCGCAAGTCCTATACGCCGTGGATCGCCGCCGCCGGGCTGCAGGACGACGATCGGACGATCATACGGGCGATCTTCAATGCCTGCGGCGCTCAGGATGAAGTGCGTTCAGAAGCGGAGATCGACTATCTGACCGGTCTCACCGGATCGGGGCCTGCCTTTCCGGCGCTGCTCGCCGAAGCGATGATGGCAGACGCCGTCTCGCATGGACTGGCCCCCGAGATCGCCAAGCGTGCCGTCAACACCCTCATCGTGGGTGCCGGCCGGCTGTTGGAGCAGCGCGACGACTGTCCGACCGACATTGTCCAGACCTTCCTCGATTATCGCGGCACCACCGCGGCCGCGATCGAGGAGATGCGCGCGGCCGGCTTTGATGCCGCCGTTTCACGCGGGTTGACGGCTGCGTTCAGGAAATCGGTTCGCATGGGAGAAGCCTCCTAGCGTCGTAGGACGGGGTCCGCGGCGCCCCGTTCCAAAGAAAAAGCCGCCAAAAGAGGGAACGATAATGAAAAGCTTGCTTGCATCGACATGCCTGTTCCTTGGAACCGTCGCCGGTTCGTCGCTCGCCAACGCGGCGGATTGCGGCAGCCTCACCATCGCCAGCATGAACTGGCAAAGTGCCGAGGTAATTTCCAACCTCGACAAGATCATTCTCAATGAAGGTTACGGCTGCAGCGCCGAAATCACCATCGGCGACACCGTGCCGACCATCACATCGATGGCGGAAAAAGGCGAACCCGATATTGCGCCCGAGGCCTGGATCGATCTGCTTCCCGACGTGGTCAAGAAAGGGACGGAGGAAGGCCGCATCGTGAAGGTCGGCTCTCCGCTTCCCGACGGCGGCGTCCAGGGCTGGTGGATCCCGAAGTATTTTGCTGATGCCCATCCTGACATCAAGACAATTCCCGACCTCCTGAAGCATCCCGATCTCATCAAGGATCCTGAAGACCCGAGCAAGGGCGCGATCTTCAACGGCCCGCAGGGCTGGGGCGGCACGGTCGTGACCGCGCAGCTCTACAAGGCCTTCGAAGCTGAAAAAGCCGGCTGGACGCTTGTCGACACCGGATCCGCTGCAGGTCTCGATGGTTCGATCGCCAAGGCCTACGAACGGAAAGAAGGCTGGGTCGGCTACTACTGGGCGCCGACGGCCCTCCTCGGCAAGTACGAGATGGTGCAACTCGAAGCCGGCGTACCCTACGATGCAGCCGAGTGGAAGCGCTGCGTTACGGTTGCCGAATGCACCGACCCCAAACCCAGTGCATGGCCGGTCGACACGATCGTGACGCTCGTCGCCAAGCCCTTCTCCGAGAAGGCCGGGCCCGAGGTCATGGACTACCTCAACAAACGCTCCTGGAGCAACGAGACGATCGCCAAGCTCATGGCCTGGATGACCGACAACCAGGCGAGCGGCGAAGAAGGTGCCAAGCACTTCCTCGAAGAAAACCCGGATATCTGGAAAAAGTGGGTTTCCCCCGAGGCCGCCACGAAGATCGAGGCTGCGCTGTAACTAGCACTGCCACAAGCCGGTGCGGTGTGCTTCCCGCACATCGCACCGTTCATGCCGACATAACAACAAGAACGTATCGGCTCTTTCGAGAAGGGGAACCGAATGGACTGGTTTTATCAATTTCCGCACATGGACGACAACGCGCTTCGAGATCTGAAGAAGGTCATCGACGAGACTTTTCGCGGCTTTACGCGCAATTACGGCGAACTGATCGAGGGATTTTTCACGCCGCTGCAGCATTTTCTGATCGCCGCCGAACGCTTCATGACCAAGACGCCATGGCCGATCATCACGCTCCTGATCCTCGCCATCGCCTGGGGAGCCACCAGGAGCCTGCGGATCGTCGGTGGCTGTCTCGTGACGCTGTTGCTGATCGGCTACTTCGACATGTGGGACGACACGATGCGGACGATCTCGATGATCTTCGTCTGCACCGTGCTGTCGATCGCGATCGGACTGCCGATCGGCATTCTGATGTCGCGCTCCGACCGGGTCCAGCGGGTCGTCAATCCCGTGCTCGACGTCATGCAGACCATGCCGAGCTTCGTCTACCTGATCCCCGTGGTCATGCTTCTCGGCATCGGCAAGGTTCCCGGCTTGATCGCCGTCGTCATCTACGCCATCCCGCCGATGATCCGCCTCACCAATCTCGGCATTCGCCTGGTCGACAAGGACGTTCTGGAAGCCGCCGATGCCTTCGGCGCCGACAACAGGCAGAAGCTCTTCAAGGTGCAGCTCCCGCTTGCGCTTCCGACTATCATGGCAGGGATCAACCAGACGATCATGATGGCGCTTGCCATGGTCGTCATCGCCTCGATGATTGGCGTTCAGGGTCTTGGCCAGCCGGTGCTGAAGGCGATCGCCAACCAGTATTTCACGCTTGGCATCTTCAACGGGCTTGCGATCGTCGGCATCGCCATCATGTTCGACCGTGTCAGCCAGGCCTACGGCGAACGGCTGCAGAAGCATCGGGAGGTCGTCCATGGCTGATCATGCTTTCGGCGGCATCCAGATCCGCCATCTCTATAAGATCTTCGGTCCGAATGCGCAGTCCCATGTCGAGGCAGTCAAGAACGGCCTGACCAAGACCGAACTCAACGAACGCTACGGGCATGTGCTCGGCCTTCGCGACATCAACATCGAGATGCCGTCGGGCTCGATCCAGGTGATCATGGGCCTTTCCGGCTCGGGCAAGTCCACACTCATCCGCCATATCAACCGGCTGATCGATCCGACGGCTGGCGAAGTGCTCGTTGACGGCGTCGACGTGGTGAAGATGCCGGAAACGGAACTGCGCGAATTCCGCCGTCATCAGACAGCCATGGTGTTCCAGAAGTTCGCGCTGCTTCCGCATCGAAGCGTGCTCGACAATACGATCTTCGGCCTTGAAATCCAGGGTGTGTCGCGCGTGCAAAGCATCGACACCGCCATGCGATGGCTGGAGCGCGTCGGTCTCAAAGGCTTCGAGCAGAAGTATCCCAATCAGCTCTCCGGCGGAATGCAGCAGCGCGTCGGCCTTGCCCGCGCGCTTGCCAATGACGCACCGGTGCTCCTGATGGACGAGGCCTATTCGGCGCTCGATCCCCTCATCCGCACCGACATGCAGACGGTGCTTCTGGACCTGCAGAAGGAGATCAAGAAGACGATCGTCTTCATCACCCATGATCTCGACGAGGCACTGAGGCTGGGTGACCAGATCGCCATCCTTCGTGACGGCGAGGTCATCCAGCAGGGTTCGAGCCAGGATATCGTGCTGAGACCGGCCGACGACTATGTCGCGAACTTCGTGAAGGAGGTGAACCGGGGTCGCGTGGTGCATGTAGAGGCGATCATGACGTCATTCGGCGCGACCGCCGTCGATAGCGGGCAACGGATTGCCGCCGATCTCACAATCGAAGAGGCGGTGCGTACGCTCGCCTCTGCACCCGAAGGCGACATCATCGTCGTCGATCCCTCGGGAAAGCCTCTCGGCACGGTCACCTTCCGCCAGCTGGCGGGCGCGATGGTCAATGCGCACGAGACGAACGATCGCGATATGGCGATTGCGGCCACCGCCGCGTGAGGCAACGGCGCGACCGTCCAGTTGCCTTGTCCTCCGGGCGGTGTGTTCGCCGCCCGGAAGAGCCGACGACGCTGTTCCCCTTCCCAACTTGATCCTCCCCCCGCCCGGAGTTGCGCCATGTCCAAGAAGTTTCCCCGGTTATTCTCCCCTCTCAAACTGCGGTCGCACACGCTGAAGAACCGGATCGTGTTCGGCGCCCATACGGCGAACATGGCGGTCGAGGGCCTGCCGACCGAACGCCATGCCGCCTATTACAGGGAGCGCGCGATCGGCGGGGCCGCGATGATTGTCGTCGAACCCATGCCCGTGCATGCCGCAGCCGTTCTCACCCGCGGCAATTTCCGGCATTCGGACGATCGCGTCATCCCCCACTTCAAGAAGGTGGTTGAGGCAATCAAGGAACATGGAGCCGTCGCAATCCAGCAGCTCTATCATGTCGGGGCGCATGGGGATTCCGACAACTCCTTTCATCCGCACTGGTCGCCTTCGGGCGGGCCTAGCTATCACGACAGCGACGGCTCGCATCCGATGACCGAGGACGAAATCCTTGAGACGATCAACGGTTTCGTCGAGGCGGCACGGCGATGTCGGGACGCCGGCTTCGACGGCGTCGAAGTGTGGGCGGCCTATCTTGGCATGGTGGATCAATTCTGGACCCCCTGGTGCAATCGGCGTGATGATCAATGGGGCGGATCGCTTGAAAACCGCACGCGGATGTCGCGCGAAATCCTGACACGGATCAGGGAGGTCTGCGGCCCCGACTTCATCGTTGGCCTTGCCGTCAGCGACGAACCGGATGTGAAGGTTGCGCTTCAACGCGACGAGCTTGCTGAGATCATCCGCCTGCACGACGAACTGGGCCTCATCGACTATGTCACATGCGGCTCGGGAGGCTACCTCGATTTCTACAAGCTGATGCCGACGTTCCTCTATCCCGAGAAACTGGGAGCCGACCTCGCATCGGTCCTGAAAGGTGTTGTGAAGAACGCCGTGGTGATCGCTGAAAGCCACATCCGCACCCCGGAAAACGCCGAAACGGTGCTCGGCGAAGGAGCCGCCGATCTTGTATCGATCGTGCGCGGCCAGATCGCCGATCCCCATCTGGCAACCAAAGCAGGCGAGGACCGCCCGGAGGACATTCGCGGCTGCATCTCGTGCAACCAGATGTGCTGGGGACGCCGGTCGCGCGACTACTGGATCAGCTGTCTGATCAACCCATCCGTCGGCCGCGAGTCCGAATGGAACGGCGATCGTTTTTTGAAGAGCAGTGATCCCCAACGCGTGCTGGTCATCGGCGGCGGTCCCGCCGGACTGGAGGCCGCCCGGGTGGCCGCCGAGCGAGGACACAAGGTCGTGCTCACAGAAGCGTCGAACCTGCTCGGCGGTAATTTCCTGCTGGCGGGCATGCAGCCAAGAAGAGGCCAGATCCTCGATCTCATCGCCTGGTATGAGCGCCAGCTCGAAAAACTCGGTGTAGAGGTTCGCCTCAACACCTATGTCGAGGCCGAGGACATCGACCCTTCCGAGTTCGAGCGCGTCATCGTCGCCACCGGCTCCTATTCACCGGAGACGGGGTTCCAGAAAACGCTGCCGACGGTCGAGACGATGCCTGGCCTGGCGAAGGGTAACGTCTTCACGATCGAAGCCGTCATGGCGCGGCAGGCAAGGCCGGGCAAACGCGTGCTGCTTCTGGATGAAGGCGGCGGCTGGCGCGGCTGCGGCACCGCCTGGAAGCTCGCCGAGGAAGGTCACCTGGTGACGATCCTGACGCCCGATCCCTTCGTCGGCAAGGAGCTGCAGAGAACCGCAGCCGACGTTCCGATGCGGCAGGCGCTCAGGAAACTTGGCGTGACATGGATCGTCGAAGCCAGCATCACCGAATGGCATGGCAACGGCGCGACGATCATCGACCACACCACGGGAGAGTGCCGCTTCATCGACGCCGATGCGTTGGTCACGGCCACCACGAATGCCCCGGCCGACTGGTTGATGCCGGACCTCAAGGAACGCGGTATCGCTACGCGCCAGATCGGCGACTGCGCGGCCCCGCGGCAGGCGCCCTATGCGTTTTATGAGGGTCGGAAAGCGGGATTGGAGATCTGACATGGCAGATGACGTGGAACTCGGCGCAGCGGAAGCGGAGGATCTGGCGCTGAGAGCTTGCCTTGGTGCCGGCGCCAACCCGGCAAGCGCCCGCTCGCTCGTCGACGCGACAGTGTCCGCCGCCCGCTTCGGCCCAAGCGCGGTCGGGTTTCCGCATATGGTCGATTATCTGAACAGTTTTCGCGAGGGGCGTATCAATGGAGATCCCGCGCCGGTCGCCACGCGCCCCTTCCCCGCCTATCTCGCCTGTGATGCCGACCGCGGCATCGCGCAACTCGGCTTCGACCGTGCCTTCCAAGACTTCGTGGCCGCCGCCCGTTCCTTCGGGATCGCACTCTTCACCCAGAAGAACAGCTATACCACGGGCGAATTGGGCTATTACGTGCGCCGGCTTGCGCTGGAAGGTTTGAGCGGCCTTGCGGCGACCAATGCGAATGCCATGGTCGTTGCCAAGGCAGGAGGTTCTGCCGTCTACAGCACAAACCCGATCGCCTTCGGCTTTCCGCTCGGCAATGGCACCACGCCACTGATCATCGATCAATCTTCCAGCGCGACTGCCTATGTCAACATCGTCACCGCAGCCGCCGAGGGAAGATCTATTCCCAAAGGTTGGGCGGTCGACGCGCAAGGCGCCGATACCCAGGATCCCGAAAAGGCGCTTACGGGCGCCCTTCTGCCATTCGGAGGCCGCAAGGGTGCGAACGTCGCCCTGCTCGTCGAAATGCTGTCGGCCGGCCTCTCCGGCGGGTCATGGTCGCTCGACACGCCGAGCTTCCGGTCGGGCGATGCCTCCCCGGCCGTCGGACTGACCGTGATTGCGATGATGCCAGACCCGGCCGGGAGCGATCACGTCGCCCGCGCTCACGACCAGATCCGGCGGCTGGAGCAACATGGCGTCCACATTCCAGGCTTCAGTGGCAAGCCACATCACCGGCCCTCAGAGCAACCTTTGCGAATGCCCCGCGCTGTCTTCGACGACATCAGTCGTTTTGCGTCCGATTGGTCTGGCGGAATAGCGTAACCCACCGCCTAAGATCCCGTTACACGCCGACAGAAATCGCCATCCCTTCCGGGGCGGCGTACATCGCCATGTTCTTGCGCGACAGATCGAGGTGTGCACGAACCAACGCCTCCGCTCGATCAGGATCGTGGTTCGCTATTGCATCGATCATTTCGTCGTGTTGGCGCGACGCCTCGTGCAACTCCTCCAACATGCGCGCGTTGCTCGGTCTGTAAAAAATCTTGCCGATACGCGCATGATCAATCAAAAGCCGGCGAAGGCTTGGAAGAATGAAGGCATTGTTCGCAATCTCGCCGACCCGAAGGTGAAATTTGTCATTGTAGAAGACGCGCGCGTCGACGTCGTTGCTGTGGACCGCGTCGCGAAAGCTGTCCTGTATCTCGCGCAGGCCCGCGATGTCGGCCTTCGACGCGTGTTCGGCGGCCAGCCGCGTGGCCGCAACATAGATCATCGGCGCGATCAAAAAGAAATCGCGAAGGGATTGGTAGCTCATTGAGGTCACGCGAGCCGGCCGGTTCGCTTCAAGTTCAATGAACCCTTCCCCAGCAAGCTGTCGCATCGCTTCGCGCACCGGGGGGCGGGACAATCCAAATTCCTCGCTCAACGCTACTTCGTCCAGAACCGATCCCGGCGCTATCTGCATCGTGAGGATACGGTGGCGCAAGGTGTTATTCAGGGCAGCCTTTCGATCCGGGCCGACGACTGGTTCAGCTGAGCTTTGATTGTTCGCCATGGCAAACTCCTTTTGAGCCCATATTGTCTACAAAAGATAGACTGGTCAACGCATTTTGATTTCCGTCGACGATCTTGCGGCCACGCGACTCTTTTGCCCGCTCCGCGGTGGATGCGCAAGGCCCAGCGGGCGACCTTCCAGGAGCGAGTATCGGTTCTGATCCTCATTCCTCGCGCCGGAAGACGAGCCGCAGCCCTGTTTCACTATCACGTTTCGTGTGTCTATTGACAGTAGACTAAATGTCTATCTATTGTATTATGACAAAACGACGGTGGCGATCGCCAGAGCGTTGATCCGACGCCGAGCGTTGCCGATGGCTTCCGGATTGATGGAGAAGACAAATGACGGAACTTCTGACGAGGGCGCAGTACGAGCAAATCGCGTCGAGACTATCCCTCCCTTCAAAGGCCATCATCGACGGTCGTTTTGTCGACGCGGGATCGGGACGCACGTTCGCAACCACTAATCCGGCGACAGGAAAGAAGCTGGCGGACTTGCCTGCTTGCGGCCCCGAGGACGTCGATGCGGCGGTCGCGAGTGCGCGGCAGTCATTTGCCGACGGGCGCTGGTCGAAGCAGCATCCGGCCGCCCGCAAGCAGGCTCTTCTTCGTCTGGCGCAACTCATTGAGAACAACCTAGTCGACCTTTCGGTGATGGAGAGCCTCGACAGCGGCAAGACGATCCTCGATTGCCAGACGGTGGACGTGCCTGAGACGATCAACTGCCTGCGCTGGCATGCCGAAGCGATCGACAAGATCTACGATCAGGTCTCTCCCGCCTCGAACGACCACATCGCGCTCGTCGTTCGCGAACCCGTGGGTGTTGTCGGGCTGGTCCTGCCTTGGAACTTCCCGCTCCTGATGCTTGCATGGAAGATCGGTCCGGCGCTTGCCGCGGGCTGCAGCCTGGTCGTCAAGCCGGCGGCGGAAACCTCACTGACGGCACTTCGGGTCGCCGAATTGGCACTGGAGGCCGGCATCCCGGCCGGCGTCTTCAACGTGGTAACGGGCTCGGGTTCACAGGTCGGCGAACCGATCGGCCGGCACATGGATGTCGACGCCGTGTCCTTCACAGGGTCCACGGAGACCGGTCGCCGCTTCCTCAAATATTCGTCCGAGTCCAACCTCAAGGAAGTCGTCCTCGAAATGGGCGGCAAGAACCCTTCGATCGTCATGGACGACGCCGACGACCTCGACGCGGTCGCCGCCCATCTCGTGAACGGCGCCTATTGGAACATGGGCGAGAATTGCTCGGCCATTTCTCGACTGATCGTCCATTCCGCCATCAAGGAAAAGCTGCTGGAAAAGATCGTCTCCGAGGTGAAGAACTGGCACGTGGGCGATCCGCTGGATCCGGACAACCGCGTCGGCCCTCTCGTCTCCGAGGCGCACTACAGGAAGGTTGCGAGCTACCTCGGCGACGAGGCGAAGATCCTCTATGGCGGTAAAACCAGCGAGGGTCGCTTCGTTCACCCGACAATTGTCGAGGTCGAAAGCAATGCCGCGCGGCACGCGAAGGAAGAGATCTTCGGACCGATCCTGACGGTCATCACGGTGGACAGCCTGAAGGAGGCGGTCACGATCGCCAACGAGACGGAATACGGCCTGACGGCCTCCGTCTTTACCGGCAACGGCAAACGCGCCATGCGGGCTGCCCGCGCTCTTCGTGCAGGCACCGTCACCGTCAACTCCTTCGGCGAAGGCGATATCACCACACCGTTTGGCGGCTACAGACAGTCCGGTTTCGGCGGGCGCGACAATTCCGTTCACGCCCACGACCAGTACACCCAGCTCAAGACCATCTGGCTCGATCTCAACGACGACGAAACCGCGGATCTGTAACCATGACCAGCTTTCCGTTTCCCGGATTGAACCTCGCAATTGCAACGCCCTTCGATTCTGAAGGTCGTATCGACTACGCGAAGCTCGAGCAGAATATCGAGCGCTATCTGGCGCTCGGCGTACCCGGCTTCGTGTTGAGCTCGGGCACCGGCATGCATGTGTACCTGACGAAAGAGGAATCGAAGGAACTCGTGCGGCGCGGCTCGAAGATCATCAACGGCCGGGCCAAGGTGATTGCGCAGACCTCGGCGCTGCTGACGGCCGACGTGGTCGAACGGACGAAGTTTGCCGCCGATTGCGGCGCTGACGGCGTCATGGTCCTTCCGCCCTTCTTCGAGGGTCCGACGGACGATGAGGGCATCATCGATTTCTATACGGAAGTGGCGGCAGCCGGCCTTCCGGTCATCGGCTACAACGTCCCGCACGCCGTCGGCGTGACCGTTACGCCGGCGCTTCTCAAGGAACTTTGCGCGATCCCGAACTTCTGTGCCGTCAAGGACAGTAGCGGCGATCTCGGCAAGCAGGCATCGCTCATCCGCACCGGTCTTCCGGTCATGAACGGCGCCGACCACCTCGTTCCCTTTGCTCTCTGGTCCGGAGCGAGCGGCCTCATCTGGGGCGGCGCCAACTTTGCGCCGCGTACCGCGCTCGCGCTGGTCGCAGCAGCCACTGCCGGCGAATCGGGCAAGGCGCGCGATATCTGGGCCTCGCTCGAACCAGCCATGTCCCTCATCTGGGAAGGCGATTACGTGCAGTCGGTCTACGCCGCCGCCGAACTCATCGGCCATGGTGCCGGCGCACCACGCAAACCGCTCCGTCCGCTCCCCGCAGACCGGATTGAAACCATCCGCGCTGCCCTCGGCAGCCTGGTAGAGCGAGAAGCCTAAACCGTGAGCACGCCCTCGAAAAAGGTATTTGCCGCAACGAGACTCCCGAAGAACACGGGCGTTTCTGGATGGGTGGCGATGCTTCCTCCCCGCCAGGCAAAACCGCGGCTCGAGGGACATACCACCGCCGACGTTGTCATCATCGGTGGTGGTTTTGCGGGTCTTTCCGCAGCCCGCAGGATCATGGAACTTGATCCGACACTCCATGTCGCCGTCCTTGAGGCCGGCGTCATCGGGGAGGCGGCGGCAGGACGAAACTCCGGCTTCATCATCGACCTGCCCCACGAGGTCTCGTCCGAAGACTACGGCGGGGACTCGGCCGCAAAGAGCCGCGAGGCCATAGAGACAAGCCGGACCGCCATCGCCCTTGCCAGCGCCGTTGCACAGGAACAGGGCTGGGGCCGCGAAATCTTCGATCCTTGTGGGCGCTACAGCGTCGCCATCAGCGAAGAGGGCGACCAGCATCTGGTCGACTATGCCGAGGGACTGGTGAAACTTGGCGAAGAGCATCAGCTGCTCAATGCGCGCGAAATCGCCGACGTGACGGGCACGAACACCTATACTTCGGCGCTGTTTACCCCTGGAACCATCATGGTGCAGCCGGCGGCCTATATTCGCGGCGTCGCAGATAGCCTGCGCGAACCGGTCAGGGTCTATGAGGAAACCCCCGCCGTGCAGTTGGAAAATGCCGGTCGTGGGTGGCTCGTCAAGACGCCCCAAGGCTCAATCAGCACAGGCAGGATCATCCTTGCAAACAATGGCCATGCGGAGAGCTTCGGCTTCTTCACGAGCCGGCTTCTCCACGTGTTCACCTTTGCCTCGATGACGAGAGAGTTCGACCCAAGCCGGTTGCCGGGTCAGCGCAAATGGGCGGCGACGCCGGCCCTTCCGATGGGCACAACCGTCCGGCGCATTCAGGGCCAGCGTGGCGACCGTCTACTTGTTCGCTCCCGCTACACCTATCACCACAACATCGAAGCGAGCGAGGGAACCCTGCGACGCGCAGGTGTGAAGCATGACCAGAAGTACCACGCCCGCTTTCCCCAACTGACGGATATTCCGATGGAATTTCGATGGGGCGGCGCAATGGCGCTGACGTGGAATTCGGTGCCCGCTTTCGGCGAGATCGAGCCCGGCATATTTGCAGCCTGCGGGTGCAACGGCGTCGGTGCCACGAAAGCCACGGCAAACGGCATCGCGGCGGCCGATCTGATGCTCGGCGTCAAATCACGGCTGACCGAAATCTTCGCGCGCTTCGACGCGCCGAAATCACTGCCTCGTCAACCGTTTCGGACCATCGGGGCCAAGGCGAACCTGGCGTTCCGTGAGTGGCGCGCCGGTGGCGAGT
Organism: Ensifer sp. CCNWLY38; assembly: GCF_037120565.1. Classification (NCBI taxonomy): domain Bacteria; kingdom Pseudomonadati; phylum Pseudomonadota; class Alphaproteobacteria; order Hyphomicrobiales; family Rhizobiaceae; genus Ensifer; species Ensifer sp. CCNWLY38. The sequence continues at coordinate 337,608 of NZ_JBBBBO010000009.1, read as the reverse complement.
AGATAGTCGCCGCGAACAAAGGGCGGCAGTTGATCCTTTCGATAACTGAAGTCGGTGGTCGCGGCACCCCGGCTTTGATGGAACATGCCGCCAAAAAAGGGAACGGAAGAAATGAAAGAGCTGCTTGCATCTACCTGCTTGATGTTCGGCCTACTTGGCGGAGCATCGGTGTCACATGCCGCCGAATGCGGAAGCGTGACCATCGCCAGCATGAACTGGCAGAGCGCCGAGGTGCTTTCGAACCTCGACAAATTCATTCTCAACGAAGGCTATGGCTGCAGCGCCGAGATCACCATCGGCGACACCGTGCCGACCATCACGTCCATGGCGGAGAAGGGCCAGCCCGACATCGCTCCGGAAGCATGGATCGACCTTTTGCCCGATATCGTCAAGAAGGGAACGGAAGAAGGCCGGATCGTCAAGGTCGGCTCCCCCCTGCCCGATGGCGGCGTGCAGGGCTGGTGGATCCCGAAGTATCTCGCTGATGCCCATCCGGACATCAAGACGATTGGCGACGTGCTGAAGCATCCGGAACTCTTCCCCGATCCGGAAGACGCCAAGAAGGGCGCCATCTTCAACGGCCCGCAGGGCTGGGGCGGCACGGTGGTCACGGCCCAGTATTTCAAGGCGTTCGAAGCCGAGAAGGCAGGTTTCACGCTGGTCGACACCGGTTCGGCAGCGGGTCTCGACGGTTCCATCGCCAAGGCCTACGAACGCAAGGAAGGATGGGTTGGCTACTACTGGGCGCCGACTGCGCTGCTTGGCAAATATGAGATGGTCAAGCTCGAGGCAGGCGTACCGCTCGATGCGGCCGAATGGAAACGCTGCATCACCGTTGCCGATTGCTCGGATCCGAAGCCGAGCGCCTGGCCGGTCGATACGATCGTCACGCTGGTGGCCAAACCGTTCTCCGAAAAGGTCGGGCCCGAGGTCATGGACTATCTCAACAAGCGCGCCTGGAGCAACGACACGGTCAGCAAGCTGATGGCCTGGATGACCGACAATCAGGCAAGCGGCGAAGAAGGCGCCAAACACTTCCTCGAAGAAAATGAAGCGGTCTGGTCAAAGTGGGTCTCGCCGGAAGCGGCCGAGAAGATCAAATCGGCGCTTTAAGCCCCGTCCGGGTGCGGTGAGCCCAGGCACACCGCATCCTTTGCCACAATCGAAAACCTTGCGCCGGCTTCTTCAAAAAGGGGAACCGAATGGAATGGCTTTATGAATTCCCACACATGAACGACGACAGTCTTCGCACGCTGAAGAAGGCGATAGACGAAGGCTTCCGGTCGTTCACGCGCGCCTATGGCGACACAATCGAGGGCTTTTTCTCCCCCTTGCAGCACTTTCTGATCGCCTCCGAGCGCTTCATGACCCAGACACCCTGGCCCATCATTATCGTCATCATCCTGGCGATCGCCTGGGGCGCGAGCAGAAGCTTGAGAGTCGTGCTGGGCTGTCTGGTGACCCTTTTGGCGATCGGCTATTTCGACATGTGGGACGACACCATGCGGACGATCTCGATGATCTTCGTCTGCACGCTGCTGTCGATTGCCATCGGTATTCCGATCGGCATTCTGATGTCCCGTTCCGATCGCCTCCAGCGGGTCGTCAACCCGATCCTCGACGTCATGCAGACGATGCCGAGCTTCGTCTATCTCATCCCCGTCGTCATGCTGCTCGGGATCGGCAAGGTGCCGGGTCTCATCGCCGTCGTCATCTATGCCATCCCGCCGATGATCAGGCTCACCAATCTCGGCATCCGCCTTGTCGACAAGGACGTTCTTGAAGCGGCCGATGCATTCGGTTCGTCGGGCTGGCAGAAGCTCAAGAACGTGCAGTTGCCGCTGGCGCTGCCGACGATCATGGCGGGCATCAACCAGACGATCATGATGGCGCTCGCCATGGTGGTCATCGCGTCGATGATCGGTGTTCAGGGCCTCGGCCAACCCGTGCTGAAGGCAATCGCCAACCAGTACTTCACACTGGGCATTTTCAACGGTCTTGCCATCGTCGGCATCGCCATCATCTTCGACCGGGTCAGCCAAGCATACGGCGAGAGGCTCCAGAAGCATAGGGAGATCGTCCATGGCTGACACAAAGTTCGGCGGCATCAAGATCCGCCACCTCTACAAGATCTTCGGACCGAACGCGAAAGCGCATGTCGACGCCGTGCAAAAGGGCATGACGAAGACAGAACTCAACGAACGGCATGGGCATGTTCTCGGCTTGCGGGACATCAACATCGAAATCCCCTCCGGCGGCATTCAGGTGATCATGGGCTTGTCGGGGTCAGGAAAGTCGACCCTCATCCGGCACATCAACCGCCTGATCGATCCGACGGCCGGCGAAGTGCTTGTCGACGGCGTCGACGTCGTCAAGATGAGCCAGCCGGAGTTGCGCGAGTTTCGACGGCACCAGACGGCAATGGTGTTCCAGAAGTTCGCGCTGCTTCCCCATCGCAACGTCCTAGACAACACGCTTTATGGCCTTGAGGTTCAGGGCCTCGAGCGCGCGAAGGGCGTCGACATCGCCATGCGATGGATCGAGCGCGTGGGTCTGAAAGGCTTTGAAAGCAAATACCCCAATCAGCTTTCCGGCGGCATGCAGCAGCGTGTCGGCCTCGCTCGTGCGCTTGCCAACGACGCGCCGGTTCTCTTGATGGACGAGGCCTATTCGGCACTCGACCCGCTGATCCGCATGGACATGCAGACGGTTCTTCTCGACCTGCAGAAGGAGATCAAGAAGACCATCGTCTTCATCACCCACGATCTCGACGAAGCCCTCAGATTGGGCGACCAGATCGCGGTGCTGCGGGACGGCGAGGTCATCCAGCAAGGCACCAGCCAGGACATCGTCTTGAGGCCAGCCGACAACTACATCGCCAACTTCGTCAAGGAGGTGAACCGTGGTCGGGTCGTTCATGTCGAGGCCGTCATGACGCCGGTCGCCGCCGATCACGCCGTCAATGGCGCGACGTTGAGCACGGGAAGCACGATCGAGGCCGCCCTCAAGATCCTGGCGCACAAGGATGCCAAGGATCTGGTGGTCGTCGATGCCGTCGGCATGCCCGTCGGCATCGTCGATCTGAAGCGGCTGGCTGCGGCGGTCGTAACGCCGCACTGAGCGGCGGGAGACCTGCACCCATCCAACGGAAACCTAAGAAGCCGGGCCAGGCGTCGCCGCGGCAGAGGCCGCTCGTCCAAGTTCCGGCCCAATCGATGGAGAAGACATCATGAAGTTCGAAGGTATTTACACCCCAGCCATCACGCCGATCGGGCACGACGGGCAAATCGACCGCAAGGGTTTTGCAGCCGTGCTCGAGTCCCTTGTCGATGCCGGGGTTCACGGTATCATCATTGGCGGATCGACCGGCGAGTACTATGCCCAGAGCGCAGAGGAACGTTTCGACCTCGCCGCCCTCGCCAAGAATGTGATCGGTTCAAGAATGCCGCTCATCGTCGGGACAGGCGCCACGAGGACGGAAGACTCCGTGGCGTTCGCCAAGGCGGCCAAAGAGATCGGCGCTGACGCCATTCTCGTGTCGTCGCCACCTTACGCCTTGCCGACCGAGGAGGAGAACGCTGTCCACGCTTTGACGGTGGATCGGGCGGCGGATCTGCCGATCATGCTCTACAACTACCCAGCCCGCATGGGGGTGATGATGGGAGACGCGTACTTCTCCCGTGTCAGCGAATCCAGAAACGTCGTGGCCATCAAGGAAAGTTCCGGCGACATGGCCAATCTTCACCTGCTCGCCCGCAAGTACCCGCACATCGCTCTTTCCTGCGGCTGGGATGACCAGGCACTCGAATTCTTTGCCTGGGGCGCAAGGAGTTGGGTCTGCGCCGGCTCCAACTTTCTGCCAAGGGAACATGTCGCTCTTTATGAGGCCTGCGTCGTCGAGAAGAATTTCGACAAGGGACGGGCGATCATGACGGCGATGCTGCCGCTCATGGATTTTCTCGAATGCGGCAAGTTCGTCCAGTCGATCAAGCACGGATGTGAACTGGCCGGCCTGCCGGCGGGACCGGTCAGAGCGCCGCTCGGCTCGCTCAACGCCGAGGAAAAGAAAACCCTCGAGACGATCGTCGCCACCTTGAAGCGCACGGTCGCTGAGATCACCTCGGGGACCGGCCATGCATGAGCGCAATGCGATGTCTAAGGGCGTTCAACTGGCTGCCGTTGTCGTCGAACACGGCAGGCAACTTCTTCAATCGACGAGCGAGACGATGAGATGATCACGCGGTCCGTCAAACGCTTGCCGGTCGAAAATGGCATTTCGGGCTGGGAGGCGATCAGCCAGCGTTCGTTTCCGGTTCGATCGCTCGACGGCAACGTGAACGCAGACTGGCTGATCATCGGCGCCGGCTTTGCCGGCCTTTCGGCAGCGCGCCGCCTGCTGCAACAGCGCCCCGATGACAAGATCGTCATCCTTGAGGCGAGTGAAGTGGGCAAGGGTACGTCAGGTCGGAACTCCGGCTACATGATCGACGTGCCGCACAACCTGTCATCCAGCGAATATTCGAGCGGAACGGCTGACGCCACTCGCCGGGAAATGGCCCAGAACCGTTACGCCATCAAGTTCGCCACGCAAGCGGCGGAGGCCTATGGAATGTCGCGCGAGACCTTCGATCCCGCGGGCAAGATCAATGCGGCTGCGACGGCACGCGGCATGAAACTTAATATGAGTTTCGGCCAGTCCCTTGGGAGTGCGGGTGAGAAGCACACCTTCCTTGATGCCGCCGAGATGCGGGAGATAACGGGGTCGACCTATTACCTCGGCGGGCTCTATACGCCCGGTGCGGTGCTGATCCAACCAGCGGACTACGTGCGCCAGTTCGCTGCCGGACTTTCACACAAAGTCGTTCTCTTCGAGCGGTCTCCCGTGACATCGCTTAAGCGTGCCAACGGCATCTGGATAGCATCGGTGGCGCGCGGCTCGGTAAGCGCTCCCAAGGTCATCCTGGGTGTCAACGGCCATGTGGAAGATTTCGGGCATTTCGGCAGGCGATTGATGCACATCTTCGCCTACGCCTCAATGACGGCGCCGTTTCCGGCAGACGATATCGGGCACAAAGCTTCCGGTCGGGATCGCTGGGCTTTGCTCCCGGCCGACGCAATGGGTGCCACCGTGCGCAAGATCACATCAGGCGGTCAGTCGCGCATCACGATCCGCACCAAGTACACCTACGACACGACGGTCGCCCTTTCGGAAAGCCGCCTCTCGAAAATGGCGCAAGCGCATCGACGTTCGATCGATGCGAGATTTCCTGACCTCAAGGGAATACCGTTCGAGCACAGTTGGGCAGGTCGTCTTTGCCTCAGCCTCAACCACGTGCCGGCTTTTGGCGAGATCGACGAAGGGCTCTTTTCCGCCTGCTGCGAGAATGGACTTGGCACCGTCAAGAGCACCCTTGCCGGCATGATGGCCGCCGACTTGGCGACCGGGACCGTCTCACGGGAACTCGAAGAATACATGGATCACCGGGGCCCAACCCGGCTCCCGCCCGAGCCATTTGCCTGGCTCGGGATAAACTCGGTGATCCGATTGCAGGAAATGCGCGCAGGTCGTGAGGGATGATCCATCGCGGGCAATGCGAGGACCGGATGAAGGCAGAGACGGCCTCCTGGCTCGAGCGAAGATGAGGCAAGATCCGAAGCTCATCTGGAAGCTTCTCCACCGCGATAAACGGCCCGCGCATACCAACCAAGGCCCGGGCAGCGAGGTAGATTTGCCATAATGACGCACATGAAATCCAGCGCTGCTGCGGCGACCAACCGGCTCAAGATCGGTTTCGTGCTCGCCCGGTCTTTCACCCTTTCTGCCTTCGCGCTGTTCGTCGACACCCTGCGGCTGGCGAGCGACGAACTCGACAAATCCGGTCGCATTCGGGCAGACTGGCAGGTGCTCGGCAACACACGGCATCTCATCACCTCCAGCTGCGGCGTGCAGGTTGCACCGACATCGGGCCTGGTCGACCATGCCCCCTTCACCTACATCGTCGTCGTCGGCGGCTTGCTCAACAGCGAAAACCCGATCGACGACGAAACGGTCTGGTTCCTCAAGAAGGCGGCAGCGCGAAAAGTCCCGTTGATCGGCCTGTGCACCGGCACCTTCATCTTGGCTGAGGCCGGCCTGATGTCGGGGCACAATGTTTGCGTCAGCTGGCTCCACTATCAGGCATTCCGCGAGCGTTTTCCGGAGCTGAAGGTTCGCTCGGACCGCCTATTCAATCTGGACCGCACGCGCGGGTCCTGCGCCGGAGGCAGCAGTGCTGCCGACATGGCGGCCCATATCGTGCGCCTTCATATCAGCAAGGAGGCCGAGCGGAATGCACTCGAAGTCCTGCAGATCGACAAGGCACGCTCGCATCTTCATGTTCAACCGAGAAAGCCGCTCGCGATCGAGAGCAATGATCCCCGTTTGAACGCTGCCCTCATCATCATGGAGCAGCACACCGAAAACACGATCTCGATCTCCGAACTAGCGGCCTCCGTCGGTCTGTCGCGCAGGCAGCTCGAACGCCTGTTCATGGAAAAAGCGAAGATGTCACCGGCGCTCGTCTACAGAAAGTTTCGGCTGGAACGTGCCAAACATCTTCTCACCCAGACGGATGCGTCGCTGATTGAGATCGCCCTCGAAGTTGGCTTCGAGAGCGCCGGGCACTTCTCGAGAATATTCGCAAAAACCTACGGACAGACGCCGAGCAGGCTCAGAGCGCAACGGGAGAGGTGATTTGTCCAGCAGCCATTCCAACGACAATCGCGCCGAAGAAGATGCCGTCGGGCGGCGCGATCCGAGGGAAACCTGGTCCTGGTAGGCATCGGCACTGCCCGATCGAAGGGTGACAATCGCCCCAACCAACCCACCCCACTGCGGCCCCTGAAGCAATCAAACGCGCCTACGAAGTTCGGGGGGCTTTCTTCTTCGAAAGCGACCTTGGACCGGATGGCCGTCCGGGAGTGCGATTGGCAAACCGCTGAGACTGCGGTCGCTCAGACACGGCGGCCGGAACGAAGGGCTCATTCCTGACGATACGTTATGCGATCCTCAAGATGCAGACGGTACATCCCACATCAAGAGACCGCCTGTGCTCCGGTTATCTCCACAAGGGAGCCACAAATGAACGCGGCTTCCTCCGACGCGAGAAACGCGACAAGCGCCGCAACCTCTTCCGGTTTTCCGATCCGCCCAAACGGAACGAGCTTGTCGAGATCGGCGATCGTTCGGCCAGATCGCTTCACTCCCGCCTCCAACATTGGCGTATGGATTTCTCCGGGGCACACCGCGTTCACCCGGATCTTGTTCGGAGCGTAGTCCCGAGCGAGATTCTGCGTGAACGCCGCAACCGCGGCCTTGGTCGTGTTGTAGGCGATATGGTTCGGAGCCGGGTAAAGGCCCCACTGCGAGGCGGTGTTGACGATTGCGCCGCCGCCGGCCCCGATCATGTGCGGGAGGGTGGCACGGCAAAGATGGAACATCGAATCTAGATTGACCGCGAAGCTCAGGCTCCAGTCGTCGTCGGTCAGCGACAGGAGATTGCCGCGCCGATTGATGCCGGCGTTGTTGACCAGAACGTCGATGCGCTTCCTCAACGCGAACGCTTCTTCGATCAAACCGATACAGGGGTCCTTGCGCGAGATGTCGGCGGCAATTGCGACCGCGGACCCGCCGACGGAGACGATCTCGGCTGCGACGGCTTCGGCCGCTTCGCCGTTGACGTCCGAGACGACGACAAATGCCCCCTCGTCCGCCAGCCGCCGCAATATGGCGGAACCGATGCCGCCACCACCACCAGTCACGATCGCCACTTTGTTTTCGAACCTCTTCATCGTCTCTCTCCCCTCTTGTCGAGTAACCAATTATCGAATGTAGCTGCCGCCATTGACGTCGAGCGTCGCGCCATTCAGCGAACGCTGCGAGGACCGCAACGCGAAGGCGACGAGTTCGGCGATCTCCGAGGGCTGGGCCATTTCGCCAATCGGAATGTCGGCGACTGCGGCTTGCTTGCCGAACTTTGCGATGAATTCCTCAGCCATGTCCGTCTGCACCCAGCCCGGTGCGATCGCCAGGGCCACGACCCCATCAGCGCCGAAGCTGCGGGCGATCGATTTCGTGAGATTGATCAGCGCCGCCTTCGTTGCGCCATAGGGCATGGCGTCCGCCGCATAGCCGCGCTGCCCGGCACGGCTCGCCATGTTGACGATGCGGCCACCGCCCTGCGCCTTGAAATGCTTCAGAGCCTCCTTGCAGAGATCGGCTGCGGCAAAGAAGTTCACTTGGAACTCCTTCTGCCAGGCCTCTCTCCAGGCACTCGGTTCGGCATCGATCGAAATTTCCGTGCGGATGCCGGCATTGTTGACGAGTGCATGGATGCGTCCTGCGGCAGCTTCGGCTTCCCGCCAAAGAGCGAACGCGCCGTCGACCGCGGAAAGGTCCGCCTGGACGATCATTCCTTCGCCCGGAAGGCTGGCGAGCAAAGCCTCCGCAGCCGCTCTGTCGCGGCCGTAGTGGATGATCGGGCGGGCTCCCTCCTCCGCTAGGCGCTGCACGATGGCGGCACCGATGCCACCGGAAGCGCCGGTAACGAAGACAGTCTGACCCGATAGAGTTGCTGTTGACATGACGCCTCCTCCTTCAGCTCAACGCATCGACCTGCGGACCCCAACTGTCGGAGAGCGCAAAGCCGCTCCTGAATGGGTCCTCGTCGGACATGCGGAGGTGTTCGCGGCCATAGATCCAGGCCCGCCCAGTGATGCGCGGCAACACCGCGAGGTGTCCACCGACCTCGGCGGTGCCAATCGCCTCCGCTATGAACTCTCCGCCGATGATTGAGCGCGACGTTCGCCGGTCCCCCACAACGACCTTGCCGCGGGCATAAAGCACGGCAAGGTTTGCCGAGCTGCCGGTTCCACAGGGCGAACGGTCGACGCGCCCGGGTTTTAGCGTCGTACAGGTACGCACGGCTCCATCAGGTGCTTCTCCTCGGAACATGACATAGGCGATCTCGTCTATGCCGGTCAGCACCGGGTGCTTCACTTTTACTTGCGCGGATAGCAGCGCCTTCAGTTCGATCCCCGCTTCGGCCAGATAGCGCGCGTTGGCCGGAGCAATCTCGCTGCCAATCTGTTCGACGTCGGCGATCGCGTAGTAGACACCGCCGAAGGCGATATCGACCTTGATGCGGCCCCACCGCGGCGTCTCGATTTCCAGGTCGAGCGCCTCGGCAAAACTCGGCACATTGTCGAGGCTGACAGACAGGCAACGACCTTTGTTGCAAGCGGCGCGCGCAACAATCAGCCCGGCGGGCGTATCCAGGCGGACGATCGTTTCCGGCTCTCGCATTTCGACGCGACCGCTTTCGAGAAGTGCCGTCACGACACAGATGCAATTGCTGCCGGACATCGGATGGGCACGATCCGCCTGCATCACGATGAAACCGGCATCGGCGTCAGGCCGCGTCGGTGCGAGGAGCAGATTGACCGACATCGCGACGCTGGCGCGGGGCTCGAAGGTGACGAAGCGGCGCAGGCTATCGTCGACCGTGTTGATGTGGTTCATCTTGTCGAGCATCGTTGCGCCTGGAATTTCCGGCGCGCCGCCGACGATCACCTTGCCGATCTCGCCCTGGCAGTGAACCTCCAGGAGATCGAGCGAGCGATCCCAGTTCATCGAAACGGGGGCACTCATTTGATGTACCAGCCCCATTTCTCACCGGTGGCAAAACGCGTGATCTGCTTGGTCTCAAGGTAGTTCTCAAGGCCCCACCGACCGAGCTCGCGGCCGATGCCGGATTCCTTGTAACCGCCCCAGGGCGCCTCGGTGAAGGTCGGCTGCGAGCAGTTGATCCAGACGATGCCGGCGCGGAAGGCGGCAGCCACGCGCTCCGCACGACGGTCGTCCCGCGACATGACAGCGGCTGCAAGACCGAAGCGGGTATCGTTGGCAAGCTCGATCGCCTCCTCTTCACGCGAGAACGGCCTGATGCAGACGACCGGGCCAAAGATCTCCTCGCGCCAGGCGTCGCTCTCCAGGGGAACATCGGTCAGCACCGTCGGCTCGAGGTAGTATCCCGTCTCGAAGCCATCAGGACGCTTTCCCCCACAAGCGACCGTCGCACCGGCCGCCTTCGCCGCCTCGATCGCCGCGACGACCTGCTGATGTTGGCGTTTGGAGACCAAAGGTCCAAGAAGCACACCGTCCTCGAGACCATTGCCGATCCTGATCTTCTTCGTTTCCTCAACGAGGCGGGCGAGCAGCCGGTCGTAAATCCCGTCCTGGACCAGGACGCGCGACGTCGCCGAGCAGACCTGGCCCTGGTTCCAGAAGATGCCGAACATGATCCATTCGACGGCCTCCTCGATATCGGCATCATCGAAGACTACGAAGGGCGACTTGCCGCCGAGTTCGAGGCTGATGCGCTTGATGTCGCGGGCGGCAGCCGCCATGATCTTCGACCCGACCGGACCGGAACCGGTAAAGGCCAGCTTGTCGACCTCCCTGTGGTCGATGATCGCCTGTCCTGCGACCGAGCCAGCCCCGGTGACGATGTTGAGGACGCCGGCCGGAAGGCCGACGTCATCGGCAATCGCCGCAAGCTCCAGCGCCGTCAGCGACGTCACCTCGGCCGGCTTCAATACCACCGTGCAGCCGGCAGCGAGCGCCGGCGCCACTTTCCAGGCTGCCATCAGCAGCGGGTAGTTCCAGGGAATGATCGCGCCGGCGACGCCGATCGGCTCCTTGACTGCCTTTGAAGTGAAGCGCGCGTCGGGGAGCGCTATCGGCTCCTCCGGATTGTTGTCGAGCTGTTCTGCAAGCCCGGCGTAGAAATCGAAGCAGCCGGCCGCATCAGCAACATCCCAGTCTGCCTCTGGGAACGGTTTGCCATTGTCGATGACTTCCAGACGGGCGATCTCCGCCTGCCGGGCGCGAATACCCTGAGCAATGGCGCGCAGGTACTTGGCTCTCTGTGCGCCCGACAGTTTCGGCCAGCCATCCTTGTCGAAGGCGCGGCGTGCCGACTTGACGGCGACGTCGACATCTTCCGCCGTTGCAGCAGCGACCTTATGGATCACTTCTTCCGTCGCCGGGTTGACGACGTCGAAGGTCCTGCCGTCGGACGACGGCCTCCACTTGCCATCGATATAGAGTTCGCTTCGCATGGTGTTCTCCCTGCTTGCCTGGCGCCGCTCTTAGAAGCGATCGACGCGATAGGGTTTGAGATCGATGGTCGGGTTCGTGCCCGTCATGAGATCGGCGATCAGCCGAGCGGTCGTGGCGGCATAGGTAAGGCCCAGATGGCCGTGACCGGTGGCATAGAAGACGTTTCTGCGTTTGGCCGAGGGACCGATGACCGGCACCGTATCCGGCAAGGCCGGACGGTGGCCCATCCATTCGCTCACCTGTTCGGCCTTCAGGTCGGGCAACGCTTCCTTCGCCCGCTTCACCAGCACTTTGGCGCGGCGATAGTCTGGCGGCGCTTCGAGCCCGGCCATTTCCACCGTGCCGCCGACGCGAATACCGCCCGCCGTCGGTGTCACCATGAACGCGCGCGCCGGCCAGATGATAGAATGGCGCATGGCGATGCCCGGTGCCATGATCTGAGTGTGGTAGCCGCGTTCGGTTTCGAGCGGGATCGGCTCGCCGATCAGGCGTGACAGCCGCCCGGTAAAGGCGCCTGCCGCCAGCACGAAACGATCGGACGACAGCTTGCGGCCGTCGGCGAGCCTCATCGCCGAGATCCCGACCTCGCCTTCCTCGAAACCGACAACCTCGCCGGTCTCGATTGCGCCGCCGAGCGCCTGGAATCGATCAGCCAGTGCCGTCACCAGCCGATAGGGATCGGCGATGGAGCGGTTGTCGGGGAGGAGCACCGCCTTGGCGATCTTCGTCGTCAGGGCCGGTTCGAGATCTCGGATGTCATTGCTGCCGAGGACCTCATGACGGAAGCCAAAGCGTTCGAGAATTTCGATATGGTCGCGGTCGGCCCGAAACTCGGCCTCATCGGCATAGAGGCTAAGGCAGCCTTCGGCGCTCAGCAACGAGGTGAGCCCCGTGTCGCCCAGCAGCGCGTCAAGGTCTTCATGAACGCGGCCACACAGGGCAGCCCCGGCCGCTTCCAGTTCCCGCAGCTTTGACGGGCGGCTGGCGGCGAGGAAGCGCAGGAACCACGGGACGAGTTTCGGCACATAGCCTGGCCGAATGCGCACCGGCCCCTCCGGATCGAGCAGCCATCTCGGCATCTTCGCCCAGACACCGGGCCGCGAAGCCGGCATGAACTCGGTCACGGCGATGCTTGCCATATTGCCGAAGGAGGCTCCCATGCCCGGGCCGGCGCGGTCGATCAGTGTCACGGAGAAACCGCGACGCTGGAGCTGGTAGGCGATGGATGTGCCGATGATGCCGGCGCCAACGACAGCGATGGATGACAAGGGAACTCTCCTCGAAACTTGAGAAGCCGGACGCAAGCCCGTCCGGCTTGCTTTCGTCAGTTGAGGACCGGCGCGATCGCCGCGCGAAAATCCGCCTTTTCCTGCTCGGTCAATTCGCCGAGCGGCGCGCGGCAGAGGCCGACCGGCGCACCCTGCAGCTCGCAGCCGTATTTGATCTTCTGCACGAACTTGCCGCTTTCGAGGATGTTCATGGCGCGATAGAGCACCGTCATCTGCTCGCGTGCCTTGGCGAGGTCGCCGGAGCGGAAGGTGCGGTCGAGATCGACGCAGGCCTTCGCCATGCAGTTGGCCGGGCCGCAGATCCAGCAGTCGGCGCCCCAAAACATGAAGTCGAGGGCGATGTCGTCGGAGCCGGAAATCAGGTCGATGCGGCCCTTATAGCGCGCGTAGATATCGATCGCGCGCTGCAGCGATCCCGAGCTTTCCTTGATGCCGAGGACACGCGGATCGTCAGCAAGGGCATCGAGGATGTCGAAGCCGATCTCCACGCCGTCCTTGTAGGGATAGCTGTAAAGGACAAGATTGATGTCTGTTTCCCTGAGCACGCGCTGGAAATGGGCGAGAAGCTCTTCCTGAGTGGGGCGCGTGTAGAACGGGGTTGCGAGCAGAACAGTGTCGTAGCCGATCTCCTTGGCCCTCAGCGTGTTCTCGATGACCTCGCGGGTCGCCGGCCCATTCGTCCCGGCGATCAGAGCCTCGCCTTCCTTCGCGAAGTCCTTGACGAATTTCAGGACTTCGTCGCGTTCCGCGTTCGAAAGCGCAGAGTATTCGCCGGTCGAACCCATCGGCACCCAGCCGGTGACGCCCGCAGCGCGCAAGCCTGTGAGATGCTTCTCGAAGGCCTTGAAGTCGACCTTGCCATTCGCATCGAACGGCGTGACGAGGGCGGGCATGACGCCAGAAAGTTTCATCGGGTGGTCTCCTGTCCTTAGATGATCAGATGGCAAGTTTCTTGAGAATTCGGCCTTCGACGAGTGTGACGGCACGCGTCAGCGGGAAGGCGATGGCGAAATAGATGAGTGCGACGATCGTCAGCACCTCGACGGGCCGGGCCGTGTTGTTGGAAATGTTCTGGCCGACGAACATCAGGTCAGCCATGCCGACCGCCGAAACCAATGCGCTCTCCTTGAAGAGACTGACGCAATTCGAAAGAAGCGTCGGTACGGCGCGGAGTACTGCCTGCGGCAACACGACGTTGGTGATCTGCACACGCTTGGGCAGACCGAGCGCGACGCAGGCGTCGAATTGCTCGCGCCCCACGGATTTGAGCGAAGCCCGGAACGTCTCGCTGGAGATCGCGCCCATGTAGAGGGTCAGCGCTATGACACCGGAGGAAAGATTGGATAGTTCGACGCCGAGGATCAGAGGCAGGCAGAAGAATATCCAGAAGAGCTGGATCAGTACCGGCGTACCGCGGAAGAACTCGACATAGATGCTGGCAACGGCCCGCAGCAGAATATTCGAGGAGGCGCGGGCCAGACCGACGAGGAAGCCGAGCGAACAGCCAAGTACCACGCAGATGAGCGTGAGTTTGATGGTGGTCCAAAGGCCGAGCGCCAGGGCTTCCTGGAAGCGACCGAGAACGGAGAAATCAAGGGACATATTTTCCTCCTAGCTCGTGATCGCCTGACGCCGGCGTTCGAGATGGCCGACGATCTGGGTGACGGGGAAGGAAACCGCGAAGTAGATGAGCGCGGCGATGGTGAAAGTCTCGATCGGCCGATAGGTCTCGGTCGAAAGCGTCTTTGCCTGGTACATCAGGTCCTGGACGGCGACGATCGCGACCAGCGCGCTTTGCTGGAAGATGACGATGCCGTTGGTCAGGAGAACGGGGACCGATGCTCGCAGCGCATCGGGCAGAACGATGTAGAGAACGCGCTGCAGCGGGTTGAGCCCGAGCGCGATGCCGGCATCGAGCTGTTCGCGTGGCACTGCTTGGATGGTGGCGCGATAGGCCTCGGCGTTGAATGCCATCAGGTTGAGGCCGAGCGCCATGACGCCCATCGTCATCGACCCCAGGAAGACGTTGAAGAGCATCGGCACGCAGTAGAAGAACCAGACGATCTGGACGATCGCCGGCGTGCACCGAAAGAACTCGACGAAGAGCATCGCCGGCAGCCGGACCGGCGCGAGGCGGCTCATCAGCAGCAGCGCCAGCGGGAAACCGAGGACGATACCGATGATGTTGGCGGCAACGGTCAATTGCACCGTGACGAGCAGCCCGTCGATGAGGGGAGCGAGCGAGACCGACTGGAAATCGAACGAGTAGTTCACGGGCGACCTCCTACTGCTTGATATGGAAGACGCGGTCGATGAATTCCCGGGTTCTTTCCTCCCGGGGGGCACCGAGCACCTGTTCGGGCGGCCCGTCCTCGACCACCACGCCGCCAGCGCAGAAGATGACGCGCGAGGCGATGTTCTTTGCAAACCACATGTCGTGGGTGACGATCATCATCGGCATGTTCTGGGAGGCAAGCTGGAGGATGACCTGCTCCACTTCCGCGACCAGTTCGGGATCGAGCGCCGAAGTGACCTCGTCGAAAAGCATGAGCTTCGGGTCGAGCATCAGGGCGCGAGCGATGGCGACGCGCTGCTTCTGCCCGCCGGAGAGTTGCGCGGGATAGGCATTCGCCTTTGCACCGAGGCCGAAGCGCTCGAGCAGCGCCTGCGCCCGCTGCAGCGCCTTGGTCTTCTTCTCGCCCCTTACCTTGCAGGGCGCGAGGATCAGGTTCTGGATAACGCTGAGATGGGGAAAGAGCGTGTAGTGCTGGAACACCATGCCGATCGAGCGCCGCACCTCGGCGTCGATCGTCGTTTTCGCATCCGCTCCCTTCGAGGAAATATAGGGCTTGCCGCCGAAGGTGATCGAACCGCTGTCGATCTTTTCCAGCCCCATCATGACGCGCAACAGCGTGCTCTTGCCACCGCCGCTCGGGCCGATGACGACCACGCGCTCGCCGGGTTTCATTTCGATGTCGAGGCCTTTGAGCACCTGGATGTGCGGGCCGTAGCTCTTGTGCAGTGACTTGACGTTTACGAGCGGAGCGACTGTGGCAGTCATGGCATCCTCGTGATCCGGCGTTTCTGGAAGGAGCCGAGGCATTCACGCCTCGGCTTCGAACATCACTTCGTCGACTTCAGGACGTCGTCGACGGCCTTGCGGATCAGCCCCTCGACGTGACCGGTCGCAACTTTTTCCTCGAGGAAGATGTTGACGACCTCCACATCGGCGGCCGAAAGCTGATGCGGCAGACCGAAGGCTACGCCCTGCTTGGCAAGTGCCGGTTTCGGATTGAGGGCGACGGCCCAGTCAGGGTTGGATTGGGTGAAGAGCTGGTTTGTGTCCGAGGCGTCGACGAGGATGTCGGCGCGCCTTGAGACGACTGCGAGGCGCGTTTCATCGTTGCCGGGCAATCGGAGAATGGTCGCGTTCTTCACAGCCGCGGTGATCGCCTTGTCCTGCGCGGTACCGGACATGACCGCCAGCGTCACGTCAGCCTTGTCGATGTCAGCGACGGACGCTGCTCCTGTCGGGACCTTCGGATTGTCTTTGTTGTAGGCAAGCGAGATCTGATACTCCATCGCCGGCACCGAAAACTGGACAGCCATGGCGCGGGCGGCTGTGCGATTGAGCGCGAGCGAGACGTCCCATTTTCCTGCCTGGAGACCGGCGACGATGTTGTCCCAGGTCGTGTCCACAAATTCCGGCTTGACCTTCAGGGTTTCGGCGAACTCACGGCAAAGGTCTGCGAAGAAACCGGAATATTCTCCGCTTGCCGGATCGCGCATGACATAGGGTGGAGCCACCGCTGCACCGCAGCGCAGGACACCTGCCTTCTGCACGCCCTGCCAATAACCGCCCTCAGCGGATTGGGCCTGAGCGGACGTCATCGAGATACCGGTCATCAGGACAAGCGCAGGCAATGCCCGCAGCGCGGGCGCAAGCAACGTCGAAAGCATCATCATTTCCTCTGTTTAAGTGCGCGGGTGCCGCGCGGTTCCTCTCGTCGGTCATGCCGATTTTCTTGTTTTGGTGTCGTCTCTGTGTCGACACGATATTTAATGTCGTCTCAGTGTCGACAAAGTCAAGCGGAAATTTTACATTGTCTCCGACTGCCCGTTCTGGCCATATGGTCGGGAAAGATCGGAAAGGGTGCTAAGTGTCTGAAGAAGCGGAAACCAAGCGGGCCAAGGGGACAGGCTGGAAAAGCGTCTATGAGACGCTCAGAACCGAAATCCTGGCGCTGACGCTTGCCCCCGGTCAGCTGCTTGACGAGAACAGCCTGGCGGAACGCTTCGACATGTCGCGTTCTCCGGTTCGCGAGGCGCTGATCCGGTTGGCCGGCGAGGAACTCGTGGTGACGCTTTCCAATCGCAGCACGATTGTCGCGCCGATCGAGGTGGCGACGTTTCCGAAGTACGTCGAAGCCCTCGACATCGCCCAGCGGATGAACACGCGCCTTGCTGCGCAGCTCCGGACAGACGCCGATCTGAAGGCGATTGCCAAGCGGCAGAAGGAGTTCGAAACGGCCGTCAAGGGCGCGAACCATCTGCAGATGTCGGAGGCGAACAAGCAGTTCCACATGGCGATCGCGAAAGCGGGCAAGAACGCCTATCTCGCCTCGTTCTACGAAAGGCTTCTCAATCAGGGGCAACGCATGCTGCACCTGCATTTCGAATATCTGGAGCGCACCCACGAAGGCTACTTGCTCACCGACGAACACAATCAAATGCTGGATGCGATCCGCGCAGGCAATGCCGATCTTGCGGATGAACTTGCCCACGCCCATACGCGGCAGTTCCAGGACAACTTCATCAACTTCATGCGCGAGAACTACACGACAGACGTTTCGCTCGCGCCTCGCAAGGCGGCGGAATAGAAATGCGCATCGGGTTCATCGGCACCGGCACGATCACCGAAGCGATGGTGAAAGGGATCGTCGCCTCCGAGCTCTCAGTTTCACAAATCATCGTTTCACCACGCAGCCGGGAGATTGCGAACCGGCTTGCAGACAGCTTCACTGCGGTAAAAGTCGCCGCCGACAATCAGGACGTGATCAGATCCGCAGACGTCGTGTTTCTCGCGATCCGCCCACAGATCGCTGAAGAGGTCATAAACGCGCTCGAGTTTCGGCAGGGCCAGGTGGTCGTAAGCGTTGTCGCCGCCGTTGACCGCGAAAGGCTTCTCAGTTGGATCGGCAAGGATGTCGAGCTGACGCAAGCCATCCCGCTTCCCTTTGTCGCCGATCGCCAAGGTGTCACGGCAATCTTTCCGCCCAACGAGCGGGTTGCCAAGATCTTCGACGCCCTTGGCACCGCGGTCGAATGCGAGACAAAACAAGAGTACGACCTGCTTGCCGCGGCCAGTACGTTGATGGGCACCTACTTCGGCGTGCTCGATCACGTGACAGGATGGCTTGTCGAGAACGGCTTGCCACAGCAGAAGGCTCGTGCCTATCTCGCGCCGTTGTTTACAAGCCTTGCGCAAACTGCCGTCCACGCAGAACAGACGTCTTTGAGCGACCTCAGGCGCGAGTTTTCCACGAAGGGCGGACTGAACGAACAAGTATTCGAAAGTTTTGTGCAGCATTGCGGGACGCAAGCGCTGTCGACCGCACTCGACGGGGTCTTGCGACGCATAAGATCCTAGCCGATTTGGCGTGGGGCTTGAGCGAGTTCGCATTGCATTCGCTCTTTTCGACGTCGGCGCGCGGTTCATGGCGCCATCAATCACCGTCGCACCGGGTTTCAGTCACTCCGCCTTCACCATCTCCGGACCGGCCGGCGACTCGCCATATCCATCGCCAGGGGAGGAGGACCAGCGGATGGCTTTAGCCGGATTGGGCTATGTCTTAGTTTATTCTCAACTACATTAGACTTTAGTAGAATGGAGGTGTGCAGGGAGGTACGCATGGAACGCTTAAAAGCCGAAAAGCTTGAAACCGACGCTGCTACGAAGGTCTGGTCCGTCCATGATTTCTGCAAACGGCACCGCCGTTGCGAGGAAGAGGAACGTCGACTTACAAGACTGTTTGGGATGTTCGCCACAGCCCGCGAACTCCTGAATAACGCGCAGCGCACACCGAAGTGGCGGTAGTGCGGGTTGGCTCCTATGCATTACCTTCGTGCGGCCGTCGTGCTCTCGCTCTTTCTTCTAAGCTCTTACGCTTGGGCCGAAAAGCGCGTCGCGCTGGTCATTGGAAACTCGGCCTATCAGCATGCGCCGCAGCTTGCCAATCCTCAGAATGACGCCAACGACATGGCCTCGAAATTGACAGGACTGCGGTTCGTGGTGGTGACGGGCCGCGACCTCGACCTGACTGGGATGCGTCGGTTGATCCGAGAGTTTGTAGGCAAAGTTGAAGGCGCCGACGTGGCGCTCTTTTTTTATGCCGGTCACGGGCTGCAGGTAAACGGGGGCAACTACATGATCCCGGTCGATGCGCAGCTTCGTTCAAACAACGATTTGGATTTCGAGGCGTTGCCGGTCGAGCTTGTGCTCTCCGCTATGGAGCGTAACGCTCAGGTCAACTTGGTGTTCTTGGACGCGTGCCGCGACAATCCACTCGCCGCGACCTTGGCCCGCTCCCTGGGAACCCGATCCATGGTAGTGGGGCGGGGTTTGGCGAAACTCGATACCGGCGTGGGCTCACTGATTGCGTTCGCAACTCAGCCCGGAAACGTTGCCCTTGACGGAGCTGGCAGGAACTCTCCGTTCACGACGGCCTTGCTGAAACACCTCGGCACACCCGGGCAGAGCATAACGGATGACCTGATTGCAGTGCGTCGCACCGTCTTGCAGGTTACTGATGGCAAACAGATTCCTTGGGACAGCTCATCCCTGACGGGCCCCGTTGTTCTCAATCCAGCGCCAGTTCCGGACCCGGCAACGAGCCCGGCGGCGACGGCAGGTACTGACAGAACTGTGGAGCTTACCTACTGGAATTCCATTAAGGATCTGACCGAAAGTAGTTTCTTCGAAGCATACCTCCAAGAATACCCCAACGGGGCGTTCGGAACGCTTGCGAAGTTGAAGATCGCAGCAATCGCGGGGCGTGAAAAGGAAAGGCAGACGGCGGAGCAGGAAAAGGCGGATTCCAACCACGCCGTAAACCTGGAAGACAACGCCAGGCAAACTGACGTCGCTGCACTTGAACAGAACACCCCAGGGGCGCAGGCGTCAGGTTCGCCAGCCGGCAACATGGATGCCGGCGAACTCGCATTCGCCACCCAAAGGGAATTGGCGCGAATTGGATGCCTCAGCCGGGTCGACGGCAAATGGGGTGACAGCAGTCAGAAGGCCCTGCAAGCATACGCCGAGCGCAAGGGGCTCAAGCTTGCATCGCTCGCACCGACCGAGGAGCTTTTGAATGGGCTGAAGGCGATCGGCAATCGCGTCTGCCCACTCGTCTGTGGCACCGGAATGGAGGCCCGTGCCAACCGGTGCGTGCCGCCCGGCCTCAGTGCCTTCGACGGCACATGGAGTTTAACACGGCATGCAAAGACGGACTGCGGCGACTGGCGCGAACTCTCGACAACTCTTTACGTAAGAAACGGCGTAGTGTCGTCTAGCTCTGGGTTTTCGGGAAAAGTCTCCAACAACGGAACCGTCAATATTGCCCACACCTTCATCCATAAGGGGAGGAAAGGAGGTAACACACTGACGGGAATGATAAAAGGAAGTAAAGGGACCGGCAGGTTTAGAGGGACCGGAGCAGGCAGCGGCTGTTCAGGAACTATTACTATGATTAGGATGTAGAGTTGTCTGTACGTCTAAACCTCGGCGCGGTTGACCTTGAGCTGACCGTCGAAGACCTCTCCGAGATCACCGCAGGTCCTGGAAAGACGCTGTGTGAACAGCCTCAGCTTACCCCCTTATTTGTAGGCTCGTGCGATCGCGCTGACGTCTTTGGCCGACTCGGGTGTGGGAGAGGTCGAACTTAAATCTTTGCTGGAATTCACTCCCTAAGGGCGTCGATCGTTTCACGACGTGTCCGATGAAGACGCTCAGTCTTCCCCGTTAAGATCTGCCAGCAAGTGTTTGGCTACACTCAAATCCTCGGTATCAAGGCCTTCATGGAAATGATCGAAGACTGATTTCAGAAGACCGAGCGCATCGCTCCGAGCACCTCTCGCGTTCATGAACGCAGCCAGATCGGTTGCCACACGCAGTTCCCAGCCGTGGGCACCCATTTTTCGACTTGTATCAAGGGCTTCCAACAGGAGACCCTGCACATACGACGCAGGCATGGACGGTGACAGGTTAGCCGTCATACGGAGCAGTTCCGGCATGGAACAAAGGTCTCCATTGGCTTCGACCGATTGTTTGGCCTTTTCCAGTCTTGTCATGCTTTCGTCGAGTTGTCCGAGCGCAGCCAAACCTTTGATTAGAGATAGCTCCAGCATCGTCGTAAACACCTCATAGGTTGAGGCGTGAAGCTTCTCGATGCATCGCCGTAGGCTGCTCACGCCGCCGCTCAGATCGCCTCGCCGGATCGCTAGTTCTCCTTCGAAACCGTGAGCAACCGAAACGTACGGCGACAGCGAGTGCAACCCGGCTCGGGAAATCAGCCAGTCGATGTGCTCCTGTGCGCTCTGCAAGTCGCCACGCCAGAGAAACACCGCGATACCCCCAAGTAGCGCAATGCAAAGGGTTAGCGAATGGTCTGCTTCCGCAGCTTCTTTGATTGTCTGCCGAGCCCGGTCATCAGCTTGGTCGGGAAATCCCTGCAGCCATAGGTTCCTCGCGAGTATCCCTCCAGCGAGGCCGTGGCCCTGGAAGCCCACATAGCTCGCCGGCGTCCGGTGAGGCAATGGATCACCCCGCACTGCGGCCTCGAGTTCCAGTCGCGCCGGGGCAAGGTTGCCAGTAAAGTGCAGCGAATTGCCCAGAAAGAAATGTCCCAGCGCCACGATGCCAGGATCCTGGCTTTTCTCAGCAATTGAAGAACATTGTCGCGCGCATTGGAGGGCCGAATTGAAATCTCCGGTGCGTAGATAAAACATGTTCAATGGTCCGAGAACCTTTAGCTGGTCGACGGGATCTCCCCGGTGTTCAGCAATCTCCAAGCTTCTCGCGAGAGCAGGTTGGGTATCACGGCCGCCATGCAGGTACATTCGGGAAATTCCGAGCCCAGCTTGAAGATGCATCTCCTCGAGGCCACCTCGCAGATCGCCATCGATGGCAAGAAGTGCGCGTTCAGACTCACCCATGTCCTCGACAAGCGCTTGCGGTTGCTACCAGCGGCGAAATGACCGCCCTTTTCAGCGCCGGTGCCCAGGTTGATCCTATGGGGCATATTGCAAAAATTGTGCGCAACTGCAGGTCAAATTCACTTGCCTGGGCGCCGGAATGGCGGACAATCCCAGAGGAGTTGCCTGTTGGGTGGGCAAGCCCAGCGTCGCAGTGGGCGACACCGGCAGCTGCCCTTCGACGGAGGAGAAGATGGCCGGTAACCATTCAGACCCGAGCGGACCCGACCTCGCCTTCGGCATTGCGCTCGCCGATCTCCCCGATGGCGGAAAGGTGGTCGGTCATCGCGATGGCGAGCCGGTGCTTCTGGTGCGCCGCGGATCCGAGATTTTCGCGGTAGCCGCCAGCTGCTCGCATTACGGTGGGCCGCTGGTCGATGGCCTCGTCGCCGACGACATAGTTCGCTGCCCCTGGCATCACGCCTGCTTTGATCTGCGCACCGGAGAGGCCCTACGTGCTCCGGCGTTATCGCCGCTCGCCTGCTGGTCGGTTGAACAGCACGGCGACAAAATAATCGTCGGCGAGAAGCGCAAGAAGCAGTCGCCGGTTTCACGCGAAGGCGATGCCGGAGCGGCTCCCGAAAGGATCGTCATCGTCGGTGGCGGCGCCGCCGGCTTTGCCGCCGCCGAAAGACTGCGGCGCGAGCAATTTCAGGGCGCCATCGTCATGATCAGCGATGACGAGGCGCTGCCAGTCGACCGCCCTAACCTTTCGAAGGACTATCTCGCCGGTAAGGCGCCGGAGGATTGGATCCCGCTGCGCAAGGAGGGCTTCTATGCCAAGAACGGCATCGATTTGCGCCTCGGAACCAGGGTTGCCGGCATCGATGTCCGCGCCAGCGAAATCTTGCTCGCCGATGGGGCACGGGTCGCCTTCGACAGACTGTTGCTGGCGACGGGCGCCGAACCGGTTCGCCTGACCATACCCGGCGCCGACCAGCCTCATGTCCACACGCTGCGCTCGCTTGCCGACAGTCGGAAGATCATCGCGCAAGCCGGCACCGCACGCAGCGCTGTCGTCCTGGGCGCCAGCTTCATCGGCCTCGAAGTTGCAGCCGCCCTTCGAGGCCGCGGCGTCAAGGTGCATGTGGTGGCGCCCGAGGAACGGCCGATGGAACGGATACTGGGGCCGCAGATCGGCGATTTCATCCGCGCCCTGCATGAGGAAAATGGCGTCATCTTCCACCTTGGGGATACCGCGGCGAGCATCGGCGCAACGGAGATCCAACTGAGCAGCGGCGGCATCTTGGCCGCAGACATGGTCGTTGCCGGCATCGGCGTGCGGCCGCGGGTCGATCTCGCCGAAGCGGCCGGGCTCGCTACCGATCGGGGCGTCCTGGTCGATGCCTATCTTGAGACCAGCGTGCCCGGCATATATGCGGCCGGCGATATTATCCGGTGGCCCGATCCCCATAGCGGCGAGAACATCAGAGTGGAGCACTGGGTGGTGGCGCAGCGGCAAGGCGCTGCGGCCGCACTCAACATGCTCGGACGCCGGAAAAAGTTCACGGATGTGCCGTTCTTTTGGAGCCAGCATTACAACGTTCCGATCAACTATATCGGCCATGCCGAGGGATGGGACGAGATCGAGGTCGAGGGCGACATTCCCGCCAAGGACTGCCTCGTGCGCTTCAAGCGCGGCGGACGTGTGCTGGCGGTCGCCACGATCTTCCGCGACACCGAGAGCCTCGAGGCAGAACTGGCGATGGAGCGGGGCGAGGCCCAGTAGTGACGAATTACTATCTGGGCCATAGGGCGATAGCGAGTTTGACGAAGCACATTCGCAACACGCTATGACAAGCTGTTCGCCCACTTCAAATCGAGAAACGCCTAGACTGCATTGAAAGGCAGGGGCAACGCGCGGGTATTATCGGCGTACTGGATTTCACGACGACGGCTAAAATTGGATTTGCAGACCTTCAAACGGAACAGACAGGGACCTCAGCGGAGGAAGCGATCGCGATGAGACAACTCAGTGAAGAGGGCCGACGAACCCTGGGAGGGATTGCAGAGCGGTACGGGGTCAGCCTCGGCGCGGTGGAGCACCTTCTGATGGCGATTATCGCCGGGCAGGCGACACAGGCCCAGTTCAACCATCCCGATCTAGGTGGGATGGGGCAATGGTCGCAGGGCGGCATGATCATGGTCGGCGACATGTTCAACAATGCGCTGAAGGCGAACGTGGCCGGAGTTTGTTCCGAGCTTGCGGCCTTGGTGCGCGGCATGGATTTACCGGGCCCGCAGACGTCGTCCCAGTCCCAATATCAAGGCCAGGGCGGCGGCGTCAGCCTGTTCGTGCCGGGCGCGCTGTCGGCTGGGAACTGGTGGCCCGAGGAGCTCGGGCACCCTGCCTCGACCGGGGCGCAGAATGACCTGCGTTATGCCTTTTTCCCGACAACCCGACGGCTAGCGATCGATATCGGCGGCCGGGTTACGGTCTATGACACGAAGGACCATCGCATTGGCGGATTCTCGCAACAGCAAAGCGGCGACCAGTCGCTGAGCTTTACCTCTCAGCATGGGCTGGTGAAAATTTCGGAACTGGATGTGATACGGCAGGGCGGCAAGGAACCGGCAGACACACCGGCTACCGAAGCATCCGCCGCCACGGCTGCGCCGTCGATATTCGCATCGTCCGCGTCGGAAACCCCCGAGCCACAACAAGGGGCACATCCAGCGCCGGAGGCGGTTCGGTCGGATGAGGACATCTTCGACAAGATCGAACGTCTCGCGGCACTTCATGCGAAAGGCATTCTCACGGATCAGGAATTCGAGGCCACGAAGTCGGAGTTGCTCAGCCGACTATAGCATCCGATGAACGGGGCTTGCCACGGAGGTCAATGGAAGGCTTTCATCGAGCCGCGCCGGGCGATGACGACCGTCAATGAACTCCGACAACCGATTGAGCTCGCGCTCGCTCACCAAAACCCATCCCATCCTGCGTCTCCCGATCGCCTAACAAGCCGAGTGTGACAATCCGGAGTCGACCCAAAGGGGACGTCGGAGGTTGCCTGTCCGTGAATAGGTTGTGCCCCGCCAGTGGCAGCCGCTTTGGCAAGAGCGGCGTCGCCTTATGGAGATTACCCCGGTAAGACGCTTGGTACCGCCCGCCAGAGGGAGAACTTGGACTCCACATATGTCGCGCAGACCGTCATCGCCGTCCTCGTCCCAGCAATATTTGGCACCAAGCGTCGCCAGGGAGCGTATTTCGTGAGTCCGTGGTGCGATCTTGGCGCTTCGTGACATCGATGCTGTGTATTCGGACAGCCAATCAGGCAACATCCCGAGTTGGTTGGATGTGTGTGACGCGACCGCGGAGTTGGTCCCAGTCTGGTAGGAGGCGCTCGGCGTTCCTCCGGCAAGGTTCGTCCGCGTCGAAAAGAAAGACTGACTGTCGCTTCGCAACTGGTCGCCAATCGACTGATCCGAGGCCACCATCACGCCGGTTGCGATTTGAGGATCCGGATTGACGGCTCGGAAACGGTCACTCTTCTTGATGTAAGAGGCTAGGAGGTAGGGCATGTCGTCCCCACCCAAGCGGGCGCGCCCCACATACTGCACCCGAACGGATGCCGTGCCACGGTGCTTCAGGTCCAGCATGTCTGCTGCTTTGCTGGAAACGTCGATGATGCGACCCTTTCGATAAGGACCGCGATCGTTGACGCGCAGGATGAGCGAAGAACCGTTTTCAAGATTGGTCACCCGCACATAGCTGGGCAAGGGAAGGGTCGGATGTGCGGCGGACAGGTGTTTCGGGTCATAATCTTCGCCGTTTGCGGTCCGCCTCCCCTGAAAAGCTGAGCCGTACCAGGAAGCTACCCCCTTCCTGTCGTAGTTCGGGTCCTCCTTCGGAAAATAGCTCTTGCCTTTCACTACATAGGGCTTGCCAACCACATAGCGGCCACCGCCCTTGGCGACATTCTTGCGGTGTGCGACCCACGGGTTAGCCTTCACTCCGTATGCCTTTTCGGAGATATATGCTTTGCTGCGGTTCGTGTTGGGCGCTTGCGTGGTCGTACAGGTAGCACAGCAGGCGCAGATCACCGTAATCGCCAACCATCGCACACCCTTCGCGGGCGTATTTGCCTCAATGACCATCTGTCCAACGCTAGCGACGGCCTTCCATGCAACTGCGGCAAGCCTCGACATAAGCGCTCATGTCGGCCACGCGCCTGCAGTCTGTGCACTGGGTCCAGAAACAGACGGAATAGCAGCTGTGGCACTCGTCGATGCATCACTGCACTTGGGGTCTCGCCATTAATTCGCTCCATCCGTGTAGTGACTGTAAAATCAGATTTGATGCCAAAAAGTTCCACGGGGACACAAACATACGCGACGCGGTTGGAGTCGCCCCGGCCTCGCTACGCTTGAGGCCTCTTTGGGGGCAGGAAACAGCTACCCGCATGTCTATGATCCAGTTGAAATCTGCACGCCCCACGACCGACAACTCCCTCGCCTTGCCCCCCGCAATCAAGGGTGACTTGCCGATGGCGTTTTGCCCGAGAGTCGCGCTTACCTGCCATGTTGAACTGCATCCTGTAATTGCCTGACGAGTTCTGCGGTCCGTGGGTCATTCGGCTGGAGTCCCGCGAGCGCCTCCGCAAACTCAAGCGTTTCTGCATAGCGGCCGAGTTTGAGTCCAAGCTGAATGGCAGTGCCAAGCAGATTAGCGTCAGTCGCACCCCCTGTAGCGGTCAGATCGAATAGTTCGAAAGCGTCATCCGTGCGGCCCACCGCATCCAGCGCGATTGCTGCCGTCGTCCTGTATCGGGAGTTGGCCGGAGTCAGGCGCACGGCCGCCTCCAGTTCCCGGATCGCGTCCGGCATCGCCTTTTGGCGAACGAGCGACAAGCCATGTCCGTAGCGAAGGTCTGCCTGATCCGGGTTGGCGGCAACCGCCTCAGCGTAGGCCTGTTCGGATTTTTCGTTGTCACCGCTGGCGCGATAGAGTTCGGCGAGATTGATGCGCACGCCGGAAAGCGTCGGATCAAGAGCAATCGCCCGGCGGAACGCCTTTTCCGCTTCGCTCATGCGCCTCTGTTCGAAAAGGAAGGATCCGTAGGTGCTCTGCGCCTCGGCGACGTCCGCGTTGGCCTGGACATAGGCGCGCAAATCGTCGACGGCCGCGTCGAAGGCGCGGCGTTGATCGCCGAGAAAGTCCAGTGACGGAGTGCCGCCAAGAGCCCTGGCGGCGGCCACCCGGACTGCTCGGGTTTCGTCGCCAAGAAGAACGCCGATCGCGGCCAATCGAAGTTCAGGCGGCAAGCTGGCAGCCGCTTCTGCTGCCCCCAGTCGGACGAGCGGATCGGAATCTTTCGCTGCCGCTTCGACGTCTGCGGCCGTTGCTTCTCCATCGAGCCTCGTCATTTCGGCAATCGCACTGCCCCTGACGATGCCTAGTTGTTCGCGGTCGGCCAAAAACCTGCGCAGATCGTCGATTGCTGCACGATCGTCCCGCGCCGCTGCCGCGAATGCGTGCGCTATCGTCGGACGATTGCGCCAGTGCGTGCCGTACCATTTGTCCATGGCCGCCACTGACCATGCGTTTGTCCTGCCTTCATGACACGAGGTGCAGGCATTCGGGACGCCGTAGGCTTCGGAAAGGTCTGGGCGTGGGATGACGAAGGAGTGGTCTCGCCGCGGATCCGCTTTCATGTAGCTGCGCTGGGGCATGTGGCAGTTGGCGCATTGCGCGCCAGGCGACCCGGTCGGGTGATGGGTATGTGCCGTCGTGTCGAACGCACCGCCGGGATCGTACTTTGCAAAACGCTCCGGTGCCGTTTCCGTGTGGCATTGCGTGCATAGGACGTTGCCGACGGCCTTGACCGTGCCTTCATGTGGCTTGTGGCAATCAAAGCAGGTGACGCCCGCTCTCGCCATCTTGCTCTGCTGGAAGGAGCCGTACTCGAACACCTCGTCGAGACTCTGTCCGTCCGGGAAATAGAGGTCCCGGCGGAGCAGCGCCGGCGAAAAATGGTCGAGGAAGGCGTTTCCGGGTCGATAGCCATCGACAAGCTTGGTCCGCCGCGCGTGACAGGCAAAACAGGTGCCTGCATCGACCTTCGATAGGCCCAGACCGGACACCGCCGTCGAGGCATCTTTGGATTTGGCCTTGGCCCACTCGACATGCTTGGCACCGCCGCCGTGACAGGACTGGCAGCCGATGCTGGTCGCGACGTAGGACGACTTGTATTCGTTCGTCTTCGGCTGAAAATTGACCTGAGGGTTGGTGGAATGGCAGTCGATGCAGGTGCGGTTCCAGCGGTAGAAGGGCCCTGTCCAATGATAGGTGGATGCTGGCCGTGCCGGTTTGCCTTCGCCGAGCCAGAACCACGCCTGCTTGTCTGTGTCCCAGGCGACGTCGAAAGCCTGCAATCGCCCGTGACCGAGATCGATCAGATATTGCTGCAGGGGTTCGTAAGCAAAGGTGTATTTGACCTCGAAGTCCGCTTGCCTGCCGTCCGGTCCTTCCGTGCGGATGAAGAAGCGACCGTCGCGGCGGAAGAACTCTGCCGCAATGCCATCGCGCTCGAACCGGGTGTTGTTGAAATCGGCACGCACCGACTTGTCGTCGGCAACGGCCATCGCCTTGGCGTGGTGCGACTTGGCGAATGCGGCCGCCTCATCGGCGTGGCAGGACGTACATGTCGTCTCGGCCACGAACCCGTCATGAATCGCGATCAGCGGATCGGCGGCGGCAGGCGGAGCCGTCTCGGCGGCAACGGTCTGTGCGGCGGACGCAAGCATGGCGCCAAACAATAGGGCTGCCCGAACAAATGCCGCTGAGAGAACAAACCCCGTCAATCGAACGCTCCGTATCGTTCTGGAACAAAGGTCTCGCTGCACCCGGCAGCGAGGCCAAAGCATCGGGCAGAAACGAAACCAATAGAAGCCCAATCAGCCGAGTTTACTATTGGGAGGTTGCGCTCGTGCTGATTAGACCAACCAACCAGCTTAGTAGCAAGGCGGGTACGGATAGTAGTCGCATTGCGGCGGGTAGTAATACGGATTGGCTGCTGCAGCGCCGACGGCGGCACCGGCCACCACCCCCGCGGCAACCGGAGCGCCGCGATACCAAGCCCCGTGATAGACGGGCGCGTGCCAATAGGCACCTCCGACATGGGCGAAACTGGCGTCCCCGACACGCGCATAGCTTCCATGAAACCCGCCGGCACCAAAGTCCCCGCCGCGGAAACCACCCCCGCCAAAACCACCCCCACCAAAACCACCGCTGAAGTGATCGATGAAAACCGCAGCGGGTCCGGCCGCACCACTCAGACTTCCTTCGAGAACGGCAACGTCGAAGGTCAGGGTAGTACCTTCCAGCTTTGGAGATTTCAGAGTGACCACGACGTCACTGACGTCCGAGCCGCCACCTCCCAGTACCGACACCGTTGCGTTTGGAGGGTCGACAGCGAAGTTGTCCTTGCCCTCATCCCACTGCATGATGAACTGTTCGGTGGTTACATGTCCGGCGGCCCGCACCGGTCGGTCGGCAAAGACGATCGAATTTGCCGACACGCCAGTCAGAACCAATTTGTCACCATCGATCTTGGCGCCATCCGAATTGATGACTGCAAGTGACGGCACCGGACCGGTGGGCGCGACCGTTCCGATCGCCTTGCCCAGCGGCACATGTTGCTTCTTGGTGGAATCCTGGGCGAATGCAGCAGTTGTTGCCAGTGCCACGCCTCCGACAACGGCTATCAAGCCGGCGACATGATTGATTTTCATCGTGGATGTCCTTCGAGTTTGGGATAAGCGGCAGGGCCGCCTGTCCTGATGGCCTCACGAACGTGGATGGACATTGACTGCACAAGAGTGTCGCACACGATGCACGCAACGCAGTCTACTTCTTCGGAAAGATCTCTTTCCAATCCGCCTTCATGTCGACCACGGTCCATTTGTTTATCGCCGCTGCATCGAGCGCCTCGTCGAGGCGGCCGAATTCCGTGTCGCGATCGTAGGCGTATTCACGTTCGGCATCGGTGTGATGAATGAGCATGGCGAAACGGACGCTCCCACCCGTCATTGTCGTCCATTGCAGCATTTCCAGGTCGCCGTCGGAATTGCCGAAGGCGGCGATCGGGCGGCGGCCGATATGCTCGTTGATCCCGACGGGCTTGCCGCTCTTGTCATCGATGAAGTTGACCTGCGGCAGGCGAAACAGGGTCGGCATCCCGTCACGCATCTCGAACTGGGTTTTGATCGACGAGCCTACGACCTGCTCGGGCGGGACGCCATAGACCTGTTCCGACCACGGCCGCATGAACTCGATGCCGCCGCCGGATACGATGAAGGTCTTGAAGCCGTTGGCGCGCAGATAGGCCAGCAGTTCAAGCATCGGCTGGTAGACGAGCTCGGTGTAGGGACGCTTGAAGTGCGGATCGCGTGCGGTGGCAAGCCAATCGGAAACGACCTTCTGGAACTCGTCGCTGGTCATTCCGCTATGGGTTGTCATGATGAGCTCGATGAGGCCCTTTTCGCCGGATGCGGCAAGGGTCTTCATGTCGCCTTCGAGCACTGCCTTGAACGGCTGCGTGTCCTTCCATTCCGGATGGGACGGAGCCTCGGCCTTCACACGGTCGAGCGCGAAGGCGAGTTGGGTATACATCGGATGCTCCACCCACAGCGTGCCGTCATTGTCGAAGACGGCGATGCGCTCAGGCTCCGGGACGAAGTCGGGCGTGTTCTCCGTCGTCACCTTCTCGACAAAGGCGACGATGGCAGCCTTCGGGGCGGTGTCGTTCCACGACGGCAGCGGGTCGGTCTGGGCCTGTGAAGGATGACCGGAGCAGGCGACAGCGATCGGAACCAACATTGCGGCGAGCGTTACGAACAGTCGGCGACGGCCGAGCTCGAAATGATGGAACACTCCCATATCGTGTCTCCTGTTGTTGGCCGAGCAGTTGCCGCGGTAACGGCAAACGCCTTGGGGGTCGTTCCGCTACTTTCCCGTGAAAAATACAGAGCGATCCGCAGCGCGTCCGGTTGGCAGGCGGCCCTCCTGGGCCGCCCCGCCATGTCGTACGCCGATTGGCGCGTCAGTCGTGACCAGTCTTCATTTCCCGGACCTGCTGCATGACCTGCTCCAGATTGTAGCTTGCCGGGTCCTGCATCGGCGGGAAGTCGATGTAGGTCTGGAGGTGCTTCAGCCACAACTGCTGTCCGATGGGTAGCATGTTCCAGTCATAGACATAGGCCGTCGACGGAGAGGCGATCGCGCCGCCCATGCCGAACAGTGTCTTGATCTGCTGGCCGACCGAAGTTTCGAACGGATCACGCTTGATGTTGACGACCTGCGTCCAGGAATAGGGCTGCACGCCGGAGATGAAGCCCGCCGGGTCGTCAGACACCATGGCGAAATACATCTTCCAGTTCTTGTATCGGACCGCAGACGGCTCCTTGCCGGAGTAGTACAAGAAGTGGTCGCGCGCGGACTTTTCCGACTTGCCTTCCAGGTAGTCGCGCTGGTTGACCCCGTCGAGCGTGGTCTTGGCGATGCCAGGATACTCGCCCTTCTCGATCCGCGCCTTCAGCTCGTTGCCCTTGGGGCCGCCGGCAACGTCGACCAAGGTGGGCAGCCAGTCGAGAGCGGCGAACATCTCGTTCTTCACCGTTCCGGGCTCGATATGCCCGGGCCAGCGTACGACCAGCGGCGCGCGCATGCCGCCTTCCCAGGTGGACAGCTTGCCGCCCTTGAAGGGGGTGGTGCCGCCGTCGGGGAAGGTGATCGTCTCGGCGCCGTTATCGGTGGTGAAGACGATGATGGTATTGTCGAGCTCGCCCATCTCCTCGAGCTTTTTCAGCACGTAGCCGATGTTGTCGTCCATCTGCTTCATGCCGGCTTCGTTGACGCCCCAGTCCTTGCCGCCAGGCTCTCCGACCATGGCCAGGTACTTGTCCGGGAGCACGGTCGTGATGTGCATACGGGCCGGGTTGTACCAGACAAAGAACGGCTTCTTCGTTTTCTCGGGATCGTTGCGGTCGAGGAAGTCGATAACCTTGGCCGAGATCTCCTCGTCGACGGTCTTCGATCGCTCTAGCGTCAGCGGTCCCTGGTCCTTGCAGCTTTGGTTCGCCGCAGTCCCGTCGGAGGATGTACACGCGAGCATCGGACGCGGCGGCGTCAGGCAAGTCGTTGTCTTGGGATCAACGGCCGCGGGATCCTCCGCAAGTCCTGGGATCGGCGTGTTCTTGCAAGGGGGCGCGAGTGTCTGCTCTGTCGGTGTCTTGTTGATATCAGGGAAGCTTACTCCCTGCATGGCATCGAGGTGGTACAGATACCCCCAGAACTCCTGGAAACCGTGCGCGGTCGGCAGGGATTCGGTGTGATCTCCGAGATGGTTCTTGCCGAACTCGCCGGTGTTGTAGCCGAGATCGAATAGGAACTTGGCGAGCGAAGGCGTGCCGGTCCGCAAGTAGGACGGGCTTCCGGGAATTTCCGGTAGGACCATGCCGACGCGCACCGGCTGCATGCCGGTGAGGAAGGCAGTGCGTCCGGCCGTGCAGCTCTGCTCGGCGTAGTACGTCATGAACTTCGCACCCTCATTGCCGATGCGGTCAATGTTGGGCGTTTCTCCCACCGCAATGCCTTGATGATAGATGCTCGGCTGCATCCAGCCGATGTCGTCGCCCATGATGAACAGGATGTTAGGCTTTCTCGTCTCCTGAGCCTGCGCCGGGGCGATCGCGCCCCAGAGAAAGGCCACAGTCGTCAACGCACCGAGACTGTAACTAAGGATTTTGCGGCTCATTTTCAGCTCCTCCGGTGAATAGGCATTTCCCGTTCGGGAGATGATCCGTTACGGTGGCTTTCACCCGGACGCATAGAGAGCAATCCATCGAAATTCGGCGACCGCGTGTAAAACCTTGCATTGACGGATGCGCCGGAAGCACGCCGAAGCATTCGCGTCTGCTGTTCGTTGAAATTGGAATTACGCCCAGTTCACGTAATCGCTACATATGCGAACGCCACTCATCGCATCGGAGCCTAGTCAGGATTGCGCCTCAGCGATATTGTCCTTTGGGGCAGCGCGCATGAACGGCTGCGTGTCCGTCCATTCCGGATGGGAAGCTGCCTCGGCCTTCACGCGGTCGAGTGCGAAGGCGAGTTGGGTGTACATCGGATGCTCGACCCACAGCGTGCCGTCATTGTCGAAAACGGCGATGCGCTCCGGTTCGGGAACGAAGTCGGGCGAGTTTTCCTTGGTCACCTTCTCGACGAAGGCGACGATGGCCGCCTTCGGGACGGTGTCGTTCCACGACTGCAGCGGGTCGGTCCGGGCCTGCGCCGGGGCAACAACAAACAACGTTACGTCCCACAGTCATAACGAACCCTCCAGAGGTCAGGTGTCCAGGTTCCCGTCCCTTGAGACATGCGGAGGACTGTGCCTTGGAACCAGACGGGCGGCCCTGGAAAGCCGCCCGTCGTGTTGAGCCTGCCTTCTAGTTACCGGGCTTGTTCTTGATTGCGGCGTCGATCTGCTTCTTGACTGCATCAAGATTGAACGAAGCCGGGTCTTGCATCGGCGGATAGTCAATCGCCGTGAGCGCCAGTTTCGTGACCTCCTGCTGGACGCTGACGAACCGCCAGAACTCGCGAGCGAAGAAGTCATTCATATAGCCCCCGCCGAGGTCATTGAGGCTTTGGCCACCGATCGAGGGCGTCCGCTCGAATGGGTCCTGGCGGATATTCACCATAGTGGGCATGTCAGTGGTTACCTTCGGCCCAGGCCAGCCTTGTGGCTGTTGGAAGAACTGGAACTTGAAGTTGTCGATGCGAACCGCCCCCAGAGAAGGGCCGCCGAAGTAGAAAAATTCATGCCGTGCGGACGGTCCGTTGCCCTGCAGAAGGGCCAACTGGTTGTAGCCGTCGAGGTGGTTCTTATAGGTCCGGTCGCCCAGCTCCTTCCCTTTCAGAAGCTCGTCGGTGATGTTGGCGTTACCGGCTGCCGCTAGGAGCGTGGGGAACCAATCCAGAGCGGAGAAGATGCCGTTCTCTACAGTGCCCGGCTTGACTTTGCCCGGCCAGCGGATGATTGCCGGTGCCCGAAAGCCGCCTTCCATCACCGTACCCTTGGTGCCCTTGAACGGGGTCATGCCACCATCGGGCCAGGTGAAGACTTCGGCACCATTGTCAGTTGTGAAGATGACGATGGTGTTGTCGGTCTCGCCCGCATCCTCCACACACTTCATGATGGCGCCGACGCTGTCATCCAGTTGCGCCATGCCGGCTTCTTCGAGGCCGTAATTGCTGTCGCTGTTCATGAGCGCTTGATACTTTGGCGACAAAAACGTCCAGACGTGCATACGCGTCGTGTTGTGCCAGACAAAGAACGGTTTGCCGTCCGTCTTGGCCTTGTCCATGAAGTCGCACGAGGCCTTGACCAGCACTTCGTCGAACGTCCCCATGTCGTACTTTGCCTTGGGCGTGATGTCATGCATGTTCGGGACGTTGGTCATGTCGGCGAATGGCGCCAGGGGACCCTCGTCGACGATCCGCTGCTTGCCGATCTTGCCCCAACGCGGCTGTTCGGTCGTGTCGTCCGTATCCATCGCAAAGCTGTGCACCAAATTGCGCGGGCCGACTTTGTCGCGGTACGACTGGTCGTTCGGGAACGAATACCAGTAGGGATCCGACATCGCGTCGAGGTGATACAGGTACCCGAAGAACTCATCGAAGCCGTGCAGCGTTGGCAGGAACTTGTTCAAATCGCCGAGATGGTTCTTGCCGAATTGACCGGTGGCGTAGCCCTCGGTCTTGAGGGCGGCGGCAATGGTTGCAGCCTTGTCCGGCATGCCGACGTCTGCTCCCGCTTGTCCGACCGTCGTCAAGCCAGTGCGCAACGGGATTTCACCTGTGATGAAGCTTGCTCGCCCCGCGGTGCAGCTTGCTTCCGCGTAGTAGTCGGTGAATAGCATGCCCTCGGAGGCAAGCTTGTCGAGGTTTGGCGTCTTCCCGGACATGATGCCCCGGTGATAGGCGCCAATGTTGAACCAGCCAACATCATCGCCCATGATGACGACAATGTTGGGCTTTTGCTGATCTTGCGCGGCTGCCGGCATGATTGCTGCTGTCGCAACAAAAGTGGAAGCCAGCAGACCAAACCAGATACTTTTCATCTTGCTCATGGTCTGGATCCCTCCCTGGCTGCCCGAAATGGGCCGGCAGCCCTGCGCCCATTTGGAAACGCCTCATGCCGCATCTTCCAGTTGTCGCAGGCGGATCCATTGCTGGTTATCGTCGACACGGCGGAGCAGTTTGACGGCGCATTTTCACAGCCGGAAGATGGCTGACGGTGGCCTGACCACGTGCCGATCTTGCATGGATGGATGCGCCGAAGCAGGCCGCGCGTCTGCTGTCGTCGAAACTGGGACTACGCCGAGTTCACGCAATTGCTACTTACGCGAAAGCCATTCATCGCATCGCAGCCTAGTCAGGAACGCGCCTCGGCGATATTGTCCTTTGGGGCAGCGCGCACGAGTTGGCGCGGTATGGATCGATCAGCAATCGCATTGGGTGTGGAAGCCGTACGCAGGGCAGCAAGGTTTTGGCGTGGGGGCCGGACTAATTTTTGAAATAGTTGAACGCCGACGGGCAACCGCCCCGGCCGCATCGTCATCTCCGAACGCATCGACGGAGAATGGCGCAAAGGACGTTCAATATGGTTCGTGCATCAACGAAACCATCGAGCCCGTTCACCCGGATCGCATCCGCATTTCCTTGCCTTCTGCTGCTCGTGATCCTGATGACGGCCGAGCCCTTGTCGGCGGAGGTCGTGGACCAGGTCCCACGCATCCTCATCCTCTATCCTTATGACGAGAGGATTCCGGCAACGACCATTGCTGGCGAGACCCTGAGACATCGGCTGCTGCAGGCGACAACGGGGAAGGTCGATCTATTCTCGGAATTTCTCGACCTTTCCAGGTTCCCCGAGAAGGTTCACATCGACCGGATGGCGCGATATCTCAGTGAGAAATACGCCGACCGACGTCCGGATGTAGTGATTGCGCTTGGTGAGGAGGCAACGGGCTTCATCGTCAAATACCGGCATGCGGTCGCCCCGGATGCGAAGATCGTGTTCTGCGGCTTCAGCGGCGCGGATGCCGCGAAGCTGAGCCTGCCGAGCGACGTCGTCGGGGCCTTCAGCGAGTATGACATCGCAAAAACCCTTCTCATGGCGCGTGGTCTCCAGCCGGACGCCCGCGATCTCGTCATCATCGGCGGGTCCTCGGATTTCGACCGCTCCTGGCTTGCGACGGCGCGCGCGGATCTCGCCGGCCCCGCAAGCGGTCTTAAAACGACCTACGTCGAGGATTTGACCATCGATGAATTCGCGGACCGAGCCTCGCGTGTGCCGGAAGGGAGCATCATTCTGGTCCTCACCGTCTTTACCGATCGCAGCGGCCGGAACTTCATTCCGCGTAACGCGCTCGAACGGATTGCCGCCAAGGCGAGCGCTCCGGTCTACGGTCCTTATTCCACGTATATCGGCCATGGCGCCGTCGGCGGTAATACCGTCACCTTCGAGTCGGTCGGAACGGCGGTTGCCGAACTCGCCCTCGACGCGATCGCGGGAAAACCGATCGCCAACGTCAACGTGCCGAAAACCTTTGTCGCCGAT
This sequence comes from Ensifer sp. CCNWLY38, assembly GCF_037120565.1. Taxonomy (NCBI): domain Bacteria; kingdom Pseudomonadati; phylum Pseudomonadota; class Alphaproteobacteria; order Hyphomicrobiales; family Rhizobiaceae; genus Ensifer; species Ensifer sp. CCNWLY38. Next base: position 301,279 of record NZ_JBBBBO010000009.1, on the reverse strand, counting down.
GCGAGAGAGCTGACGCGCTGGGGCTTGCCGGAGAGCGGGCTTCCTGCCGGAACCGTCCTGAGCTTCAAGGAGAAGAGCCTCTGGGAGGAATACTGGGCGGCGATCATCGGCATCGTTGCGGCGCTTGCGCTACAGGGGGTGATCATCACGGTGCTTCTGGTCGAGCGGCACCGCCGGCGGGCCGCGGAGCAGGAAGCGCGGCTTCGTCTGCTCGAACTCGTGCATCTCAACCAGTCGGCAACGGCGGGAGCCCTGTCGGCATCGATCGCCCATGAACTGAACCAGCCGCTCGGAGCGATCCGCAGCAATGTCGATGCCCTCGAAATCCTGCTTCGGAAAAAGCAGCCGGATCTCGACCTCATCCGGCAGATTCTCGTCGACATCCGCGAGGACGACCAGCGCGCCAGCGATATCATTGTTCGACTGCGGGGACTGCTGAAGAAGCGAAGCGAGATCGACTGGCAGGAATTCGACCTGAATGAGGTGGTCAACAGCGCGATCCATATCCTCCACGCCGAGGCGGGACAAAAAAGCATCGTCGTCAGCTCCAGCGACCCGACCCGGGCGCTGCCGGTGCGGGCCGATAAGGTACATCTCCAGCAGGTCATTCTCAACCTCGCCACCAATGCGATGGACGCCATGGTCGATGCGGCGGCGACCGAGCGGAAGCTGGTCTTTCAGACGGCGCTGATCGAGAATTCCGAGGTCGAGCTGTCGATCTCCGATACCGGCCGCGGCATCCCGAGCGACCAGCTCGACCATGTTTTCCATGCGTTCTACACGACCAAGCCGACAGGCACCGGGCTGGGTCTCTCGATCGCCCGCGCGATCATCGAAACCTATGGCGGCAAGATATGGGCGGACAATCGCGCCGAAGGCGGCGCCGTGTTTCGTTTCGTCCTGCCGCTTGCTCAGCACGGATGACCCAGTTGGAACCCGTCATTCATATCGTCGACGACGACAAGTCCTATCGCACCGCGCTGGCACGGTTGATGGAGGCATCCGGCTATCGCGTCGTCACCTGCAGCTCGGGCGAAGAGCTTTTGGCCCACCTGTCGGGCTCCGACCCCGGATGCATCCTCCTCGACCTGCAGATGCCGGGTCTGAGCGGGCTCGAGTTGCAGGACCGGCTCACCGAGAAAGCACCGCTGCTGCCGATCGTGTTTCTGACGGGGCGAGGCGACATCAAGGCGAGCGTCCGGGCGATGAAGGCCGGCGCCGAAGATTTCCTGGAGAAACCGGCCTCGAGGGAGGCGTTGCTGGAGGCCGTCGAGCGGGCGCTGCTTCGCTCAAAGATACGGCGCGCCGAACTCGATCGCATCCATGCACTCCATGCGCATCTGGAGACCCTGACGCCACGCGAGTTCGAAGTTTTCGGCCTGATCGTCCGCGGCAAGCTCAACAAGCAGATCGCTTACGATCTCGGTACCTCCGAACGAACCGTCAAGGCGCATCGGCACAACGTCATGGAAAAGCTTGGCGTGCATTCGCTGGCCGAGGCCGTGTCGATTGCAGAGAGACTGGGACTTCTCGACCCGACGGCAAAACCGCCTGAAGATACGCACGGTGCTGTTCGGCGCGCTTCCCCATAGGACAATATCCAGCTTTCGACGTTGATCATACGATCGTCATGATCGGGGCTGGACATGCCTTTCCGCATGGGCCTCAGAAAGGCATCCCTTGGAAAGCCAACCACGCAAAGTAGCCGTCGTGGAAGACGATCCGAGCATGCGCAAGAGCGTCGCGCGGCTGTTGAACGCGCATGGTTTCGCGACGGAGGGATATGCCTCGGCCGAGGCCTTTCTCAACCGCGCCACGTCGAGCGAGATCGGCTGCATCGTGCTCGATGTCCATCTCGGCGGCATATCCGGCATCGAACTTTGGCACCGGTTGAAGGATGCCGGCTCGAAGGTCAAGGTCATCTTCATCACCGCAGTCGACGATCAGGCGCTCGAACAGGAGGCGGTCAAAGCGGGCTGCGTCGCCTATCTGCACAAGCCGTTCCCGGCCGAATCCCTCATCGGCGCCGTCAACCGGGCAATGACGGTTTCGCCGGGCGATTGAATGACGAGCCAGCGGGAGCCGCTCCGAAGCAGCACTCGCGGACGGCGGTTCGAAAGTGGAGATGAAACATGAAGTGGCTCGGATCTTGGCGGGGAATGCGCTTTGCATTGGCGATCGGCTCCTGTCTCATTGCTCATGTGTTGCCTGTCGGACCTGCATCCGCACAACAGTCGACGCCAAACATCCTGTTCATTCTCGCCGATAACGTCGGCTACGGCGACATCGGCGTCTACGGCGGCGGGGAGCTACGCGGGTCGCCGACGCCGCGCATCGACCAGCTCGCCGCAGAGGGTCTGCGGCTGACGCAGTTCCTGGTCGAGCCATCCTGCACGCCGTCGCGCGCCGCATTGATGACAGGTCGCTATTCCATCCGCTCCGGGCTATCGCTGGTTGCGGTCGCAGGCACGCCTTTCTCGCTGCCGGACAAGGAAATCACCATGGCGGAAATGCTGCATGACGCCGGCTACGCCACGGCGATCTTCGGCAAGTGGCATCTTGGCGCCCAGATCTATAGCCAGCCGCAGAACCAAGGCTTCGACGAGTTCTACGGAATCCCGCCTGGTGACACCTGGGACGCATTCGGGATGATCCGCCAGGGCCATCAGACCAAGTCCATCGACGTCCCACTCAACGAGGGGCCGCATATCGTCGAGGCCAAGCGGGGAGAGCCGGTGAAGCTGGTGAAACCCTACACCGAGGAAGTGCGTCGCGGGATCGACTGGGAACTGGTGGACCGCGGCGTCGATTTCATGAGGCGCCAAAAGGCGGCAGGCAAGCCGTTCTTCCTGTATCTGCCGATTTCCCGGACGCACTTTCCGAACCTCCCCTCGAAGCGCTTCGAGGGAGCTTCTCGCATCGGCCAGTTCGGCGACTCCCTGATGGAGGGCGACGCGATCGTCGGCACGATGCTTGACGCCTTGAAGGATCTTGGCATCGAGGAAGACACCATCGTGGTCTTTGCCTCCGACAATGGACCGGACGGCCCCGGTGCAAGCCGGTTCGGCACCGACATGCCGGACATGGGAACGACGGGTCCCTATCGTGGCGCGCTGGGCGACGTCAGCGAGGGCGCGATCCGTACCGCCGCGGTGATCCGCTGGCCGCAACGGATCAAGCCGCGATCCTCCTACGCGATGTTCTCGATCATGGACTTCTTCCCGACATTCGCGAGGCTTGCGGGCGGCAAGGTGCCGGACGACCGGCCGTTCGACGGGATCGACCAGAGCGACCTGCTGCTCGGCGACAATGACAGCGGACCTCGCGAGCATTTGCTGACCTTCGTCGGTGCCGATCTGGTCGCCGTCCGCTGGAAACAGTTCCGGGCCTATTTTGCCGACGTAGCACCTGGCCGCAGCGGCGCAGGCGGTGCAATCTTGATGGGCGGTATCGGATCAAGCGCTGCGCCGATGAATGGCTACCCAAAGGTGTTCAATATCGAGGCCGACCCGCAGGAGGAGCACAATATCGGCGAGATGTATAACTGGGTCCTCGGGCCGGTGTTGAAGACGGTGGAGGAATACAAGGCGAGCCTCGCGCGGTCACCCAATCCGCCCGCCGCGAACATGACGAGGTTCTGAACGTCAATACGTTGTGAAGGCGGGCCTTTTGGTTTGAACGCGATCATATTGCCACCGACGGCGTCACGCCGATGTAGGTCGAGGGCCGACTAAGGATCATAGGTCGGTTCAGCCGCTTACCGCTACCAGTGGATCGGATTGGAGAAGAGGACGCCACCTGACGAATGATAGCACCGCGCCAAGGACGAAAATTATGCGGACGGACGCCAGATTGAACGAACCACGTGCTGAACGGGGACGTAAAGACTCCCGGCTCGAAAAATTGCTCTTCCGCCTGGAGGCCCAGCGCATCTGCCTCGAATGGGCCTTCAGAGAGATAGCTGGCCGTCCGGGCATTGTGTTCGAGATGGGTCTGGGTCACGGTCGCACCTACGACCACTTGCGCATCCATCTCCCGGAGCGCGAGATCTATGTGCTGGATCGCGAGACCGACTGTTTCGCCGACTGCACGCCGCCACAGAATTATTTCTTGCTCGGCGACATCGAGGACACGCTTGCTGCCGCAGCCACCCGCTTTGGCGGACAGGTCATCCTGGCACATGCGGATATGGGTTCATATGTCGAAGCGAATAATATTGCGACAAGCGCCAAACTGAGCCGATGCCTCCCGGCGGTCCTTTCGCCGCATGCCATCGTCCTGTCCGATTTGCCGCTCGAACTTGCGGGGACCCGTTCGCTACCGCATCCACCGGGCGCGCCTCAAGACACGTATTTTCTCTACGTCAATGGGCCCCGGTGATCCGCTGGCCGCAACGGATCAAGCAGCGATCCTCCTACGCGCAGTTTTCGATCATGGACTTCTTCCCGACATTCGCAAAGCTTGCGGGCGGCAAGGTGCCGGACGACCGGCCGTTCGACGGGATCGACCAGAGCGACCTGCTGCTCGCCGACAATGACAGCGGACCTCGCGAGCATTTGCTGACCTTCGTCGGTTCCGACCTGGTCGCCGTCCGCTGGAAACAATTCCGGGCCTATTTCGCCGACGTGGCGCCCGGCCGCAACGGCCCTGGCGGCGCAACGCTGCTTGGCGGAGTGGGAAGCAGCGCCGCACCGATGACCGGCTATCCGAAGGTGTTCAACATCGAATCGGACCCGCATGAGGAGCACAATATCGCTGAGATGTACAACTGGGTCCTCGGGCCGGTGTTGAAGACGGTGGAGGCCCTGGATGATCCTAAGACGCACCGACCTTAGTCGGTCAGTGAAACTTGCAGAGCATCGTGGCCGTCGATCCTACCAGCGACCGGCAAGTTCAGACGACTTCCCCTAAGGACAATATCGCTCGGTGGAGTTTCGCGTAATCTCAGTTGGGACGAGTTGCTTGAGCAGCCGCGCTTGGTTGCTACCCCGTCACAAGCGCAAAACCTAGGAAGGAGCATGACAATGAACCGCATTGCGACTTTTTCTATGATTGCCAGCCTCTCCGCCCTGAGCTTCGTTGGGATCGCGCACGGTCAAGGTGCCGCAATGGACTGGCCCAAGGAGATTGAGCAAACTGTGCGCAGCTACAGCGGCGACAAGATTAATGTCGTCGATGTAAGCACACTTGCGGAGCAGAACCAAACGCGCATGTGGGTCGAGCATGCCACGCCGGAACAACGCGCAGCGCTGCTCGAGGCGGTCAAAGCGAACAAGTCCTTGGCTGAAAAGCTGAAGGCGCAGAACGTCGAGATGGACAACATCGGCGGCGCTGAACAGGCGACTGACGGCGGGCTGACGATCTACGTTCGCTAACCCTCCCGGGGTCAGTGAAGCGGGGTGCGGAACGCCGATGGTATTTGCGCCGCATCCCGCTCCATCCGCGAGCATACCGCGGCAGGTGTTCGGTACTTGTTACCTTTATAGGACGCCCCACGCGCGAAACCTCCCCTCCCCGTCACGGCCCGGCAGTATTCCCTCGCCTCCCGGGCGCGAGGCCGAAGCAAACGAGAACCTCACGCAGGGGCCGAGTTCCCTTCCGATGCTCGTCTAACGCGAAGTTTTTTGAGATATTGAGTACGGCAGATCACCCGATCTGCCCAATTATCAAGGGAGGACGTCCCATGCCACTGTTCATAACCACAGGGTGCTATACAGCCACGTCAGCGAAGGGAATGATTGACAGTCCATCGAACCGAGAAAAGGCGGCCCGTGGCATCATGGAAGCTGCGGGCGGAAAACTGCATTCTTTCTACGTCACGACCGGCGAAACCGACTGGATGGCAATCACGGAATTCGACGATGGCGCTGACCTGGTCCCCGCACTTCTCGTTGTCGGCGCATCGGGAGCCGTATCGAATGTCAAAACCGTGCGAGCCTACACGGGCGCGGAATTCAAGGCTGCGCAAGAGAAGGCGGGCAAAATCGCATCTTCCTACAAGCCCCCGGCAAAATAAGCAGACGACGGGTTGAAACATCTCTGGCAGCGGAGCGAACCTCCGCTGCCAGAAACGATGTGTTGGCGCGCAATGAGGCCGCGATCGAGCGCGCTTCAGTTCCATCGCGGCATGCGCCCGCGAGTCTCTAACGCGCGGACAAGACCCGGCGCGTTAGAGATCTTGCGCGCGCTATTCGTCGATGTCGACCTTGTCGAAGCGGTGTGAACCCAAGGGTTCCATGACGTAGCCCTTCACCTTCTTCGACATCGGCAGCACGACCGTCGAATGCGCAATCGGCACCCAAGGCGCCTGATCGCTGATGATCGCCTGCGCTTCTTCGTAGAGCTTCGTCCGCTCGCTCTGATCCGCGCTGGCTCGTGCCTGCTGGAAGATCTCGTCAAGCGGCTTATAGCACCAGTTGGCGTTGTTGCTGCCGCCGACGCCGGCGCAACTGAAGAAGTAGCTGAGCAGGTTGTCCGGGTCACCGTTGTCGCTGGTTCCACCGAGGATGATGGCGCCGTCCCGCGCCTTGTCGCGCGACTTCTTGAGGTACTCACCCCATTCGTAGGAGACGATTTCGACCTTGATACCGACCTTGGCGAGGTCCGCCTGCATCAGCTCGGCCGCGCGGCGTGCATTCGGCATATACGGGCGGCTGACAGGCATCGCCCAGATCTTCATGCTCAGATCCTTGACGCCGGCCTCGTCGAGCAGCTTCTTTGCCGCTTCGACGTCGTAGCTGTAGCCGTCGATGCTGCCGTTGTAGCCCCACATGGTCGGCGGAAGGACGCTCTGGGCGATCTGGCCCATGCCCTGATAGACGGAATCGACGATCGCTTTCCGGTCGATCGCCATGTTGATGGCGCGGCGCACCTCCAGCTTGTCAAACGGCGCAACCAGCGTGTTCATCGCCAGGTAGGAGACGTTGAGACCTGGTTGTTCCAACACGTTGAGGTCAGGATTCGCCTTCAGACCGGCCACGTCGGCCGGCGCCGGATAGGGCGCGACATGGCACTCGCCGGCCTGCAGCTTCTGCATGCGCGTGGTCGCATCGGTGGTGATCGCGAAGATGAGGTTGTCGATCTTCGGCGCTCCGTCCCAATAGTCGGCATTCGCCGCAAAGCGGATCGCGGCATCCTGCTGGTAGTCGACAAAGCGGAAAGGTCCTGTGCCGACCGGTTTGCGATCGAGGTCCTCGCGCCGCCCCTCTGCCGCAAGCTTGTCGGCATATTCCTTCGACATGATCGAGCCGAAGTTCAGCGCAAGCTTCGACGGAAGCGACGCATCCGGCTGGTTCAGCACGAACTTGACAGTTCTGACATCGACCTTGGCGATCTCCTTGATGGCCGCCGGCATCTCCATCGCGTTGAACATTTCCCAGTTCGCGCCGGGGAAATAGCTGTTCCACGGATCGCCCTTGTCCAGTTGGCGATTGTAGGTGAAGAGCACGTCGTCGGCGTTGAAGTCCCGCGTCGGGGTGAAGTCGTCGGTCGACTGAAACTTCACGCCCTGGCGCAGTTTCAGCGTGTATTCGAGGTTGTCTTCGGAAATGGTCCAGCCCTCGGCGAGGCCGGGAACGACGTTGGTCGTGCCGGGTTCAAATTCGGTGAGACGGTCATAGATCGTTTCGGCCGAAGCATCCCAGGTGCTGTTGGCCGAATAGAGCGCCGCATCGAACCCTTCAGGCGAGCCTTCCGAGCAATAGACTAGGGTCTTTGCCATCGCCGGCGTCAGCGCAACGCCCGAAAGCATCGTGGCTGCAAACAGGGAAACGAGAGTTTTGCGCGTCCGCGCGAATTTCATGATCATTGGCTGTCCTCCCTCAGGAATGCACTGTGAGATGCCCGGCGAATATCTCGCCTCGCTCAATCGGCTTTGCCCGCGGTCGTTCCGAGGCCGCGACCGGGCGCCCAGACCGGATCGGGTGCGGTCCAGAGCACGTCGTTTCGGATCAGCTTCACGAGTTCGCCCGCCTGCAGGTCGAGGAAGCGCTCTCCCTTCTCGGCGGTCGCGCTGCGCGGATCGCCCCAGGTTCCGGTGATGGGGGCACGCTCGGCGAAGGAATAGAACCGCGATACGTCCGCCGGCACGTCGACAGGATGCTGCTGATTGCCGAAAGCCTGGCCGAACATCTCGGTCTTTACCGCGTCGGCAACGATCGCCAGCATTACCGATGCCTCGCCTTCACACGCGTGATGGGCGCCCGTGTCGACCTCGAAGATCTTGTTTGCCTCTTCCGGCGCCAGCATCCACGGCGTCGTGGCAACGATCGGCATGGCGAATTCGACCGCCAGTTCGCGCACGGCGACCGCGAGCGGATCCATGTTGCCGCCGTGACCATTGACGATGAAGAGCCGCGAGAAACCGAGCGTCTTCAGCGAGCGGACGATGCAGCGGATGACACGGCTCAGCGTATCGTAGTCGAGGGTGATTGTGCCGCCGAAAGGCAGGTGATGCTCGCTCATGCCGAGCCAGAGGCCTGGAAGAACGGCGACCGGCACTTCATCGGCAATCAGCCGGGCGGCGCGGATGGCGGCGGCTGATGCACTGGCGGTGTCGGTAATGACCGGCAGATGTGGCCCATGCTGTTCCAGCGAGCCGATCGGCAGGATGGCAAGCGCACCGGGCTTGCCGGCAATTTCGCGCAGGCTCGGCGCGGTCATGCGCGCCCATTCAACTTCCTTCGTCATGTTAGGCCTCTTTCAGCTGTTCAAAATCAAGAGTTCCGCCTGCGGCCGTGGAGAACGGCCGTTCAAGCGATTAGGTCTGGCGGCCACGGGCATCGACCCGCAGCGCCACCGCCCGCCCATCCGATTGCCGCAAGGTCACGCTGTCGAATTGAGCGACGACGGCGCAGGCGTGATTGGGGAAGATTCGGACACGGCTGCCGATTGAGGGCGGTACCTTTGAGAAGCGCACGAAACCATGTTCCTCGGAGAGGCGCTCGACCTCCCAGGCTTCCTCACATTCGCTATCCGCGCTGACCGCTACGCCGAACCCGCTGCCGCCTGAGCCATGCGCCCCGAGATCGGATGACAGGGATTTGGAGCCGGCATCGACGAGGAAATGCCTGTCGTTGTGCGCCACAACCGTGGCAATGACCGAGAGCGAGATGTCGTCTGGCGTGGAAATGCCGAGACGCAGCGCCGTGCGATCGAGAAACGCGTAGTTCCCCGGGCGGATTTCGGTCACGCCTTCAGGGATCGGGGCGCCGAGGCAGGTCGGCGTGGCGCCGACTGAAACCCTCGGCACATCGATCCCCGATCGCCGCAATCGGTCAGCCAATTCGCGGAGCGCCAGCGCCTCCGCATCTGCAATTTTCGTCAGGTCCTCGAGGCTCTTACCGCCGTAGGAATGGCCAGCGTGCGAAAGCAGGCCGGCGAAGGTCAAGTGCGGGTGGCGGCTGATGCTCTCAGCCAGCACGAGGGCATGGGGATCCTGCGGCTTCACGCCGACACGGCCGAGGCCGACGTCAATCTTGAGAAACACGCCAAGCTTTACGCCATGTGCCTCTGCCGCGGCACCAATCGCATCGACGCCGGTCGTGTGTGCGGCGATCAAGAGCAGCTCGGTTCCGCGCGCCTTTACGCTCAGAACCAGCCGATCGATCGCTTCGGGCCTGACGATCGGGTACGCAAGTGTCACCGAGGGAATGCCGGCCTCGACGAAGACAAGCGCTTCTTCCGGCTTCGACGCGGTCACGCCGACCGCTCCAAGTTCAAGCTGGCGGCCCGCAATCGCCAAGCATTTGTGCGTCTTGATATGCGGCCGCAGTGCGACGCCGGCGGCATCCGCCCGCGCCTGCATGCCGCGCAGGTTGCGCATCAATCGGTCGTCATCGATCTCGACATAGGGTGTCGGCAGGAGGACCGGATCTGGTCGAAGGAAAGCCGCGATCGGTGCTGCATCAGTCAAGGTCGTCTCCGGCAAGGCGCGGGCACAAGCGACGCTCGGCCCCAGATGGCGGGAGCCGCCCGAGGCGGCTGAGGCACGTTTGCACACCCGGCAAAATCAATCAAATTATTTTCCTATAGGAAACTAATCTTTCTTAAACGCCGTGAGTGCGCCCCAAACGGCATAGCGCCGCACCGCTGTCGCCGATGCCAGCGGTCGGCGGAGTGTGCGCTCTAGGAATTGTCTAGCGCCTCACCCCAGCGCCAGATGACACCTGATATGGCGGGCGCCGTCCTCGGCGCGCTGCAGAACCTGCCGCACCTCGCAGCCGGCGGCCGCGTGGCCGCATCTTTCCTTGTAGAAGCAACTGGCCGGCAGTCTGCGGTTGTTGGGAAGCTCGCCGGTCCGCACCTCGGCAATGGTCGGCAAGGGCGTCTCAAAACTGGGCGCGGCCGCCAGGAGCGTTTGCGTGTATGGGTGCCGAGGATAACGCAACACTTCCTCGGCCGGCCCCGCTTCAACGATCTGGCCGAGATACATCACCGCGACATCGTCACAGAAGTGGCGCACCAGCGCGACGTCATGCGAGATCATGAGGTAGCTGAGACCACGTTCCCGCTGCAATCTCAAAAGCAGGTTGATGATCTGCGCCTGCACCGACACGTCGAGGGCCGAGGTCGGCTCGTCCAATACCAGAAGATCCGGGTCGGTGCTGATGGCACGCGCGATTGCGATGCGCTGGCGCTGTCCGCCTGAGAATTCGTGCGGCAGACGATCGAGTTGCTCCGGCCTCAGGCCGACGGAGACGGCCAGTTGCTCGGCCTTTGCATGCAGCTCTGCCTTGCTGCAGCCGCCGCGTATGTGCAGTGGTTCGCTGATCAGCCGCCAGACCGGCAGGCGTCGATCGAGCGACGATTGCGGATCCTGAAAAACGATCTGCATCTTCTGCCGCAGCGCGCGCTTCTCTCGTCCCTGCGTTGCCTGAAAGTCCTGGCCATCGATCGTCACTCTGCCCTGCTCATAAGGCGCAAGCCCGATAATCGCCTGGGCGAGCGTGCTCTTGCCGCAACCGGACTCGCCGACAATACCGAGGCTCCTGCCGGCACGCACCACAAGGTTGACGCCGTTGACGGCGTGCACATGCGAGGTGGGGCGGCCGAGCCAGTTACGGGACGCCGGGAAGCGCACATGGAGGTCGGAAACCTCCAGAATCGGTCGCGCGGCTGTGTGAACACCCTTGGTCATTGCCGGCCCTCCTGCCCCAAAGCTTCCGGCGTGGCGCCGCGTCGCCAGCACGCCACCTGTTGGCCATCGGACCCCACCAATTGCGGAGACCGGGATCGACACAGATCCACCGCTTCCTTGCATCGCGGCTGGAAGTAGCAGCCGGCAGGCGGGTGCAGAAGGTTCGGCACCGCACCGGGGATCGCTTCCAGTTCCTGCTTCGGCGCCACTCGCTCCGGCAGGCAGCGCAGCAGAGCCTGGGTATAGGGATGCTGCGGCGCCTCGAGAACGCTACGGGTCGCGCCGTGCTCCACGATCCGGCCGGCATACATCACGTAGAGCCGGTCGCAGAGCTGCGACACCACGGCCACATTGTGCGAGATGAAGACGACGGATGTGCCTGTGCGACGCGCGCGGTTCTGGATGAGCCGCAAGATCACGGCCTGGACGGTGACGTCGAGCGCGGTCGTTGGCTCATCGGCAATGATGAGACCGGGGTTGCAGGAGAATGCCATGGCGATCAGAACGCGCTGTCGCATGCCGCCCGAGAGTTCGAACGGATAGAGGTTCATCACCCGCTCCGGCTCGCCGATCAGCATGTCGGCGAGAATATCCCGCGCGATGCACCTGGCGTCCGGCAAGTTTGTCTCTTCGTGTCGCATGATGACATCGGTGAGCTGCTTGCCGATGCGAATGGTCGGGTTGAGCGCATTCATCGGCTCCTGAAAGATGGTCGAAACCACTTTGCCACGAACATCCTGAAGTTCGCTGTCGTCCATGGTCAGGGTGCTGCGGCCAAACAGGCTGACCGAGCCGCCGGTGATCCTGTAGCGCCCCTGGGGCAAGAGCCCGGTCGCGGCCATGGTCGTCACCGACTTGCCGCAACCGGATTCGCCGACGATCCCGACGATCTCCGCCTTTCCGACCTCGATCGACACATTGTCGAGCGCCTTGATCGCGCCGCTGAAGGTTGGAAACTCCAGCGACAGGTTGTGAATGGCCAGCGCCTGGCCGCCTTGGTCAATTGGTTTCATCATCTGCCCCTCAAGCGCGGGTCGAGCATGTCGCGAATGCCGTCGCCAACGAGATTGCAGCCCATGGCGGTAATCAGAATGGCAAGGCCCGGAAAGGTCGCGTACCACCAATGATCGAGCATATGGCTGCGACCGCTGCTGACCAGAGCGCCCCACTCGGCGGTCGGCGGCTGTGCACCGAGACCGATGAAACTAAGGGCGGCTGCAATCAGCACGACGCCGCCGAGATCGAGAGTCGCCTGCACGATGATCGGCGACATGGCGTTCGGCAGAATGTGCCAGCGCAGGATGTAGAACGACGAAGCGCCATAGGTGCGCGCCGCCTTGACGTAGACCTGTCCGCGGAGCGACAGGGTTTGACCGCGGGCGAGGCGCACATAAGCGGGGATCCGCACGATCGCCACCGCCAGCATGGAATTGAACAGGCTCGGGCCGAGGGCTGCGGCCAGCGCCATGGCGAGCACCAGGGCCGGCAGCGCGAGCACAACGTCCATGAGGCGCATGATCGTGGTGTCGACGCGACCACCGACCACTCCGGAAAAACAGCCGATCAGCACCCCAACCGCGGTCGAGATCAGGACGATCATGAAGGCCGCGCCACAGGACGCCCTTGCCCCGAAGATCACCCGCGAAAACAGGTCGCGGCCGACTTCATCCGTGCCGAACCAATGCGCGGAACTCGGCGGCAAGAGGCGCGCGGTCAGAGAGACCTTGTCGGGATTGTAAGGCGCGATCCATGGTGCCGCGACGATCATCACCATGACCATGAGGATGATCGCAACTCCCAGCAGCGTCAGCGGGCTGCGACGGCCGAGATACCAGAGATAGCGCAGCCGCTCGGATAGGGGCTTGGCCCTGCGCGCAGCGGCAGTTGCCACAGCTGGCTCAGTCGGAATGACGGCAGACATGATCAGACCTCCCTGATCTGCGGGTCAGCGAGCATGTAGGCGAGATCGACCAGAAGGTTGATCAGCACGTAGCCGACGGATGCGACGATGGTGAACCCCATGATGGCCGGAAAATCGAGCGTCTGGATGGAGGTGACGACGTAAGTCCCCATGCCCGGCCAGGCGAAGATCGTCTCGGTCAGCACCGCCCCGTAGAGAAGATCGCCGAGCGCCAATCCAAGCAGGGTAATCGACGGGATCAGCGCGTTTCGAAGCGCGTAGTTGAAGATGATCATGCCCTTGCGCAGACCACTCGCACGGGCGGTTCGAATGTAATCTTCCTGCAGCACATCCAGCATCGAGGCGCGGATCTGCCGTGTGATCACGCCCATATTGGCAAAGGCCAGCACGAAGCCCGGCAGGATGATGTGATAGGCGGCGCTGCGAAAGGCATCGAAGCGGCCCTGCAACAGCGAGTCGATCAGCAGGAACCCGGTGATGCGTTCGGGCGGGATGATGCCCATGGCCAGGCGCCCGCTACCGGGCAGGATCTGGAATTTGGCGTAGAAGACATAGATCAGGATCAGGCCGAACCAGAACACCGGCATCGATATGCCTGAGACGGAGACGGTCCGCGCAATCTGGTCGATCGGACCGTCCTTGTAGACGGCCGACAGCACGCCAAGCGGCACGCCCAGACAGATCGCAATGAAGAGCGCGACCGTTCCAAGCTCCAGCGTCGCCGGCAGGAAGGTGCGAATATCGGCGGCGACGGGACGGTTGGTGCGCAAGGATGTGCCGAGATCGCCCTTTAGCAGATTACCGATATAGATGGTGAACTGTTCGACGACGGGCCGGTCGAGACCCAGATTGCGCCTGACGTTTTCAAGCGTTTCGGCGCTTGCCCGGTCGCCCGCGATCATGCGCGCTGGATCGCCGGGGATGAGATGCGAGATGGTGAAGGTGATGATGGCGACCCCCAGCACCACGAAAAGCAGAAGGATCAGACGCGGAAGAATGATGCGGGTGATTGCCATGGACGCCAGCCCTTTCGGCAGGGAAACCCTGACTTAAGCTTTGGGAATGAGGAACCCCTGCCGCAAGAACCTTGCGGCTTGCGGCAGGCGTTCCGTCGATGGAGAGCTGTAGGGATCTGTTCGATCCGCTAAGCTCACTCCGTCTTCGACATCGTGCCGAAGTTGTAGACCTGGATCAGCATGGGGTTATAGACATAGCCCTTGACCGCGGCGCGGCGGGCAAAGATGTCGTTCTTCTCCATGATGTATAGGTAGGGCGCGTCCTCAGTCGAAAGCTTCTGCGCCTCGATGTACAGCGCCTTGCGCTTGTCTTCGTCGACGATCGAGCCCGCTTCCCGCACAAGGTCGGTGACCTTGTTGTTGTTGTAGAAGGAGCGGTTGCCCGGGCCGCCCATCTTACCGGCGTCGAACCAGTAGTTCATGAACATGTAGGGATCGGCGAAGTCGGGCGTCCAGGCACCGGGCGCCAGGTCGAATTTGCCGTTGGCCGCCAGTTCGCGCTTGGTCGTATCGGCGACCGACTGCAGGTCAAGCTTGATGCCGATTTCGGCGAGAGAGGCCTGCAGCGCAAGGCCGACCGGTTCCCAGGCGGGGTCGGCCTGCGAGAAGGTATAGGTCAGGTGGATGTCGCTCTTGCCGGATTCGGCAAGCAGCGCCTTGGCCTTCTCGACGTCGTAGCTGTACTGGAAGCCCTGGGGATCGTGGCCCCACATGCCGCTCGGAACGGCACCGCGCATCTGCTTGGCCTGGCCCAGCATGATGCCGTCGATGATCCCCTGGTAATCGACAGCGTAGGAAATCGCCTGGCGCACCTTCGGGTCGTCCAGCGGCGGCTGGCGGTTGTTCATGTATATGTAGTTCACATACATGCTGGGATTGCTCTCGACCACGATGGACGCGTCTTTCTGCAGCGCTTCCGCCTGATCGAGCGGGATCTGCTCGATGATATCGGCATCGCCATTCGTCAGTTGCAGGCGGCGCGCCGAGACGTCGCCGACAATGCGGATGACGACCTGCTTCAGCGCCGGTTTGGCGCCTGCATAGTGCTCGTTGCTGTCGAGCACTATGCTCTGGTTGCGCTCCCAGGAGGCGATGCGATAGGGGCCGCTTCCGGCCGTATGCTCGGCGAGCCAGGCCTTCGCCATGTCGCCGTCCTTCTCATGCTCCATCACCTTGGGATTGACGATCGCGGCCCCTGAGACGGCGAGCGTCGACAGGAAGGGCGCAAAGGGCGCGGTCAGATGGAACCTCACCGTCTGGGGGTCGACAACCTCGACCTCCTTCAGCACCGGGAACGCGTCTGATGGTCCCGCCTTCAGCTTCATCAGCCGGTCGAAGCTGAACTTGACCGCTGCCGCATCGACCGGCGAGCCGTCATCGAATTTGTGACCATTGGCAAGCTTGAAGGTCCAGACCAGACCGGCGTCGTCGGCCGTCCAGCTTTCGGCCAGTTCAGGGCCGACTTCGGTCGTCGCCCCCTTGTACGCGACCAACCGCTCATAGGCAGCGTAGATCAGCGTGTAACCGCTGTTGCTGATCTCAACGCCCGGATCGGCGGTCGGCGGATCTTCCGCCCGCGCCAGTACCAACACATCCTGCGCTGCCATCGCGCCGGAAAGAGGCGTCGATGCCAGAAGCAATGCGATGCCGATCGACTTCCACTTGGAACCGCTCATCTCGTAGTCCTCCCCAGAACTGCGGCGCACGATGCCCTCCCGGCATTCACCGCAGCAACAGACTAGGAAAGGATTTTCCGAAGCGCAAGATTTTTTCCTATCGTACGCTCTTTTTCCAGATTCTAATCTCTGTGCTTTATCGTCTGCGTGCTCTCAAGCGTGGAGACCAATTCGGTTTCCGGGGTAGAGCACACGCAGATGATCTGGGCTGGTTCGTCACTCACGCTGAGGTAGGCGTGGCCGGTCATGGCGTCAAAATAGGCGGAATCGCCCTTCTTCAGCCTGAGCGGCGCGTAGATTTCGGTGTGAAGTTCGAGCTCGCCCTCGAGAACATAGAAGAACTCCTCGCCTCGATGGCGGATCAGCGGCCCGAACTCCTCCAGCGTGCGGGCCCGCACGACCGCGAAGATGGGAACCATCGACTTCTTCGAGATCTCCGTACAAAGGTAGAGGTAATCATAGTTCCGCGTGATGATTGCCCGACCGTCGCCCGTCCGGGTGTATGTACGGCGCCCTAGCAAGTTCTGAGTGTCTCCGCTTGCTGCAGGCGTGCCGAAAAGCTCGACGATGTCGACCTCCAGCCCTTGGGCAAGCTGGATCAACCGGTCGTAAGTCAGCTGCATCTGGTTGTTCTCGACCTTGGAAAGGGTCGACACAGCAAGTCCGGTCATGGAGCTCACCTCTGCCAGCGTCCAGCGATTGCGGTTGCGAATTTCCTTCAGGATATCGCCGAGGCTGGATTTCGCGTCTGTCATCGTTGGCGTCTCCATTTTGCCTTCAGCTATTCCGACGGGGCCACCGACCGCAGTCCGCGCGGTAGCGCCGAGGTATCCGACTGGCATGATAGGAAAACCATTTCCTATAATACGTGGCCGAAATCAACATCGCCCTGAAAAGCAATCCAGACTTGCCGCACGATGGCCACGCCCGTTGGACGACCGCTGCCATCATTTGACCACCCGGTCGTTCCGGTTGACCGAGGAAAAAGGCGGGGTATCGACCCGTCGAAGGCGCGATCGGACCAACCAGAGAGGAGACCAGCGTCCCTCCTCTACTCCGCAAACGGGTCGGCGACCTTGGGCCAGTAGGGCTGTTTCAGCTTGGTAAAGGGCAGTTCTTCAAAAGAAGGCCGCAAGGCGCCAGGAGCGCCGACATAGAGGATTTCGCTGGCGATGGGTTCGAAGCCGGCGCGGAAGTGATTGCTGGATTTCACCACGACAATCTTCTTCTGCGCCGGGTTCAGGCCCAGCGCCGTCATACATTCCGGGTGGAAGGTTTGGGTGCGCACCGTGTTCAACACGATGTCGATACTGCCCGCGCTGACCCATACCGCATCGCCGATGCTAAGCGGCGTTGGGCCGAAGTGCTGAGTAATATCCGAGGCGATGCGCCTGATTGTCACCGTCAGATCAAGCGGGTCGCCGGAGGCCGGCCCGACTTTGCCGCCGATCCTTAGCGGCAGCGTGGCGCCTTCACCTGCCTCGCGGCACATGCGCACGGCAATCGGGTCCCAGTAGAGGCAGGTCGCCACGTCTTCTATGCCGCGCTCGATGATCCGTCGCAGGACGAAGGTGGAATCACCCGGCGCCCCACCGCCAGCATTGTCGGAGACGTCAGCCAGCACGATCGGACCGTTCGTCGCCGCGACGGCCCGGTCCAGCGCTGCGTCGATACTGAGATAGGTGCCGCGCATTTCCTCACGCGCATCGAAAATCTCCCGGCCAAAAGCCTCTGCCGTACGTGCCGCCTTCTCAGCATCGTCATCCGTAACGACCAGCATCTTGGCGCCGACATCCTCGACGTCCCCCCAGGGGAACCCGTGACCGAACGATACCGAGAGGATGCCCTCTTGACCCTCGACCGCCTTCATGCGGTCGACAATGCCGCGCAACGGAGAGCGATGCGGATGGAAGGTGCTGATCATACGGCAATCATAAACGCCCATTCTCGGCCGCACTTCGCCGGCGAGTGTGCGCTCCATCAGCCGGAACAGTTGCCCCGCAACCTCCTCGATATCGGTGTGCGGATATTCCTTGTAGGTGGCGATCATGGTCGCATTGGCGAGCATACGCTCGGTGATGTGGCAATGCAGGTCAAGTTCGGCAGCAATCGGCACATTCGGCCCGACCAGTCGGCGTATATGCTCGAGCAGGTCGCCTTCGACATCGTCATAGCCGTCGGCGACGCAGGCACCATGTAGGGCAAGCAACACCGCGTCGACCGGCATGGCTGCCTTCAGATCACTGAGGATCGTTGCACGGAAGCTCTCATAAACCGCGCGCGTGGTCTTGCCGCCAGGCTCGGCCACCGCGCAGAGGCTCTCCACAACTTCCCAAGCCCTTTCCTCGGCGGCATTGCGCCAGACAAGCATCTGCGATGAGCAGCAGTTGAGCGGTTTGCTGGTGCCATCGCCGTAGGCGATCAGGTTTTCCCTGAAAGCCTCAAGCCCCGTTTGCATCGGCGAGAAGGTGTTGGTTTCGGTATCCAGCCCCGCGATGAACAGCTTCATTTTTTGCCCCACATAACAAGAAAGATATTTTCTAATCATAAAACTATGTTTATCGTCGGAAAGTCAAATGCATTATCCGCGCCATAGCGCGGCTGACTGGGGAGGCAGAAATGCGCCTATATATTTCCGCTGATATCGAGGGGATCGTCGGCGTGGTAAGCCGCGACCAGCTGATGCCGGAAGGCTTCGAGTACGAGAATGCGCGCCGCTGGATGACCGATACCGTGGTCAACGCCTGCGAGGCGGCCCGTGAGGAAGGCGTGGAAGAGGTTATCCTCAGCGATTCCCATGGGAATGGCGAGAGCATCCTGATCGATCGCCTGCCCGACTATGTGCAGATCGTCCGCAGTTGGCCACGTCCCCTGATGATGATGCAGGGCGTCGAGCTCGGTTCCTTCGTCGGCGCGATGCTCATCGGCTACCACGCCGGCGCCAGCCATATCGGTGGCGTGCTGTCGCATACGATCGGCGGCACGGCCTTTGCCGAAGTGCGGATCAACGGCGTTGTCATGCCGGAGGCCGGCATCAACGCCGCCATTGCCGGCCATTTTGACGTGCCGGTGCTGCTCGCCTCGGGCGACAATGTGGCATTGGACGAGATACGCCAGGTTATCGGAGACATCGTTGCGGTACCGGTGAAGCAGGTCTACAGCACGCAATCGGCGATAACGCTGACGCCGGCCGTCGCGCATCGCCGGATTCGCGAGGGCGTCAAGAAGGCATTGTCCAGGGCAGGTTCGGCAAGGCCGTTCAAGCTGGACAGTCCGGTCCTGGAAATCGTATTCCGCAACCGCCTGCCGGCCGAATATCTTTCCTACCTCAAGGGCATCGAACGCACCGACGGCTATACGATCCGCTACCAGGGCGACGACATGGTCGACGTCTCGCGCTTCATCGAGTTCGTGGTCGGCTACAATTCACGCCTCACCTTCTGACGCACCCACGGCGAACCCCATCCATGACCACCTCTATCGTACTCGGCGCCGGCATGGTCGGCGTCTCAACCGCGCTCGCCCTGCAGGAAAGCGGCCACCAGGTGGTGCTGCTCGATCGCAAGGCGCCTGGCCGGGAAACCAGCTACGGCAACGCCGGCATCATCCAGACCGAGGCCGTCGAGCCATACGCTTTCCCTCGCTCAATGCGCGAGATCGCGTCGGTTGCCCTGAAGCGGGCAAACGATGTCGACTGGCGGCTGCGCGACATGCCGCATTTGGTAGGGCCGCTCTGGCGGTACTTCGCCCAGTCGGCGCCCGCACCATATGCCAGAACCGTCGCCGCCTATTCGCGGCTGGTGCTGCGCGCGAGCGAAAATCATGCACGCTTCATCGAACCTGCAGGAGCCGGCGAGCTGATCGTCCGGCAGGGGTGGCGCGCCGTCCATCGAAGCCCCGCGAAATTTGAGGCAGCTATCGCCACCGCCGAGCGGCTGAAGCAGGCCTATGGTGTGCCGTCAAATGTGATGAGCGCGGACGAACTCGCTGCGAGCGAGCCTCGAATGCGTCGCCGGCTGGCAGGTGCGATACACTGGACCTCGCCGTGGACCTGTCGTGACCCGGGCGAACTGGTTGCCCGCTACGCCGCCCTTTTCGTCGCGCGCGGTGGAACCGTGGATCGCGGCAATGCAATGACGCTGCAGCAGCACGGCGCAGGATGGCGAGTGTTGTCTCAGGATGGCGTTGTATCGGCGCAAAACGTGATCGTCGCCTTGGGACCATGGTCGCCGGCGCTCGTCAAGACCTTCGGCTATCGCATACCCATGGTGTTCAAGCGCGGGTATCACCGGCATTTCGCGATTGCGGACGGGCCGCGCGTCTCAACGCTGGATGTCGACAACTCCACCTTGATCGCGCCGATGAACGCCGGTTGGCGGGTTCTGACCGGGGCACACATGGCGCCGCCTGGCTCAGCGTCGGCATCGCGACAGATTCTGCATGCCGTCAACGCCGCGTGCGAGCTTTTTGTGCTGCGCGAACCCGTCGAGGAGACGCCTTGGTCGGGCACCCGCCCCTGCATGCCTGACATGCTGCCCGTCGTTGGTCCCAGCCGGCACAAGGGGTTGTGGTTCCATTTTGGTCACGGCCATCAGGGCTTTACATTGGGGCCGACGACCGCGTTTCTCCTGGCGGAGCAGATTGACGGGAGACACACCAATCCGCTCGCCTCGCCCCTGTTGCCGTCGGCACGAAACTGGGCCTAGGGCAAACCGCTAACCTGGGACCACACAAGCATAAGCTCGGTCAGTGATGACCGGACTTTTCATATTCACGTGGTTGGCCGTCCAACAGAAAGCTGCTCGCGCCCCATCCAGGCAGTTCCACTTCCTGGCGCACCCATGCGACCCCGCTCGCCTCTATATCCACAACGGCATGCGTGCCAACGTAAGAACCCAACGTCCCTGGACGTAGGCGGCAATTGCGGCGGGATGAAAGCGCGCGGCTGGCGCCGTCACTGATGGCGATCGCCGAAGGTACTTGCCTCGTTCCAAGTTTTCACAATCATGTCTGCCGTACGGTGGCGGCTTTTGATAGTGATCCCATACGGCATTCATTCGCCTCCCTTTCGATGTGGCCAGACCTTATTCCAACATCGAAGGCTGGGTCGAGCGTCCGTTTTAGGCCGGAAACCGACCGTCGAATGGCTGCTCTTGAAGGGATTCGAACCGGCGACTTCGTTGGCTCATAGTTGGGACTACTCGTCGCCGAACTCGAAGGGCCATATCTGGGCGCCGTGCAGGACGCGCAGAATGCGGATCCGATCCACCGACACCATGTAGGCGGCGATGTATGGTGTGCGCGGAATCACCAACTCCCGCGTTCCCTCAATTCGACCGGGACGACCGCTTTCGGGAAAGTCGAGGAGACGTCGAATGGCTCGCACAATCTCCTCATCGACGTGGATTGCCGCTTTCGGATTTTCGCTTTCAATGTAACTGAAGATAGCGTCTCGATCGTCAAGCGCGTACTGCGCCCAGACAAGCCTCATCGGTCGCCAGCCCCTGCCTTACGCAGAGCAGCCGCCCGGCGCTCGCGGAAGCGAGCCTCTGCATCAGCATCCTCTAAATCGGGTCGTGTGTCCTCAAGGGCCTGCAACACTTTGGCGCGGAACCAGGCGTCGTGGGCGTCACTGCTACCAACCATTTCCAGCGGCAGAGAGCCCTCGTTCGCTGTCCGGGTTAAGAGGATTCGAACAGCATCCGAGACGGTCAGCCCCATGTTCTGCAGCACGGCCGTAGCGCGGTCCTTAATGTCAGCATCAATCCGGGTCTGGACCAGTGCATTTGCAGCCATCACAATTCTCCTCACAAAGCCTCAATGTAATGCAACTGCATGACGGAATCTAGTGTTGTCGCGAACAGTGAATCGGTCGGGCCCAATCGACGTTCCGTAAGCGTGACGTAATGACCGCGCAGAAGCGCCTACCGGGTTCCGGACGATACGTTATGTGATCCTAGCTGCACAGATAGCGAACATTTAAGTTGTTGTCGCAGGATTGCGAAGGAACTGGTGCGATACGCAATCCAGATAGCGCTGCCGGATACACTTTCTCCGATCTGTGTTCAGAACAAAACCTCCGTCGGAAGGCTGCAACACACGCGGCGTAGACGCACACGGAGATCGAATCACGTCTTCGAAAAGGCGTGGGATGTGCACTCATATGATCGTCGGAACTCCATTCGGAATCGGCCCGTTGGACTTCGACCCAGGGCGCAAATATCATAGAGTCGTTGCCACCTTCGGGTAGATGCCCAAATGGCCGAAGAACACGTTAAGCGCCGTCTTGCAGCTATCGTCGTCGCGGACGTGGTTGGTTATTCGCGTTTGATGGAGATGGACGAGGTTGCGACGCTGGCCGTGCTGAAGGAGCGCCGGGCGAAAATTCTCCAGCCTGTCGTGCGCGCACATGGCGGCCGCATTGTCAAAGTGATGGGTGATGGGGTTCTCGTTGAGTTCACGAGTGCGGTCAACGCCCTGTCAGGAGCGATCGAGCTACAGCGGCGGATGGCGGATGCAAACGCTTCGCTGCCAGAGGCGCAACGTATCGTCCTGCGCATCGGGATCAATCTCGGCGATGTTGTCGTAGACGGCAGTGACCTCTATGGCGACGGCGTCAACATCGCCGCACGGCTGCAAAGTCTTGCCGAGCCGGGAGCCATCTATGTCTCCGCGGGCATCCATGATCAAGTCAAACGAAAGCTCGCACTTGGCTACGATGATCTCGGGCCGAAATCCCTGAAAAACATCGCCGAAGAGGTTCACGTCTATCGTGTTTCCGAGGCCGAGGCCGCGAAGGATCACGCAGAAAAGCCGGAGCTGCCGCTGCCTACCAGGCCGTCCATCGCCGTGTTGCCGTTCACCAATCTGAGCGGGGAAGCCGAATACGACGTTTTCGCAGACGGTTTGACAGAAGACCTCATTACCGACCTTTCAAGGAATGCCGGTCTGTTTGTCATCGCGCGCCATTCCATCTTCGCCTACAAGGGGAAGTCGGTCGACGTTCGATTGATCGCGCGCGAACTGGGCGTCCGCTACCTCGTGGAGGGAAGTGCACGCCGCGCCGCCGGTCGCGTGCGGATCAACGTTCAGCTCATCGACGCCGTTGGCGGAGATCATCTCTGGGCCGAACGCTTCGACCGAAATCTCGAAGACATTTTTGGCGTACAAGACGAAGTCACGGACAAGATCGTCGAGGCCCTTGTTGGACGTTTGGCGGGATCACCGTCGCGTAATCGCCCGAAGAGCCTGGAAGCTTATGATCTTTGTGTCCGTGGACGAAGTCTGATCTCGGCGTTCAACAGTTCCCCAGAAGCGCTTCGCGAAGCCGAGATACTCTTGAACCAGGCAGTCTCCATCGATTGCGAATATGCGGAGGCATTTCGCTGGCTGGCTTTTGTTTACTGGCAATTGTGGGCGCAGAGCATCGAACCCACGGAAGAGAACCGATCACGAGCCCTTGAGCTGGCCCGCAAGGCATTGGCATTGGACAGGAACGATGCTGCCGGTCACTGGTTTATCGGATATTTGCTGGCCTATGAAAAACGCTGGCCTGAGTCCGATGAAGAGTTTGCAGCCGCCTTCACGCTGGAACCAAACAATGCGGATGCCCTGGCCATCTGTTCGGAGTTTGCGGCGTTCGCAGGTCGCGCATCGGAAGCGATCGAACTGATCCAAAGGGCGCTTCGCCTAAATCCGCACCCAGCCGGGTGGTATTATTGGCAGCTTGGCCTCGCGCATTACGCGGCCTGCCAATACGAAGAAGCCATCAAGATTTTGCGCACGGATGCGATCTACCGCAGCCCTTCGCGACGCATACTGGCGGCCAGCCTTGCCCAACTTGGGCGCAGGGACGAGGCGATGCATGAGGCAGCTCTTTTCATGGCGATGACCCCAAAGTTCACGATTACGCACTGGGCCGCGGCACAACCCGCCCGCAATATGGAGACGCTCCAGCGCTTTATCGAAGGCTATCGGAAGGCCGGATTGCCCGAATGATTGTGAAAGTTGGTAAGCTAGGCCTCAGACGGCGCATCGGTCCTTCATGCGAATTGACTGCTAGACAGTGGAATCTCTTTCTTGACGTGCTTGCCTACGTTCGGGCTTGTAGGACGCTAGCAATTTCATAGCCATCTCGATTCCCGTAGGGCCGTTTGGGTCGACGTCATTCGCGCGACACCATTCCTCATGCCGCCGCCTGATCGCGTCCATGTCGGTCGTAGAAAACGTGTTGCGCATCTCCCCTCCCCGGTGTCGCATAAGGGGGGCAAACTATCACAACTGAAATAATAGAGACCCGGCACAAATACTGGGTTTCATCGGCGTTTCTGGTTGTTTGATCCCATTCGGTGTCTGCAGCTTGCGGTCACGTGAGAGTGGTAGTGAAGATCGTGGACAGGCAGGCCGCAGGGAGGCGACTGATGGGATATGACTGGACGGGCGCACGAGAAGCGCCGAATGAAGGTCACACGCTACAGTGCGGCGGTCACGATCGCCGCCCTGGTCGTTACCGCCGCTACGCAGGTTGTCAGTAAAACACTCTAGAATCGAAAAGCCCCTCCCTTGCTCACGCAAGAGGAGAGGCCCGGCGTCTGAGCGTTCGACTTCACAGACGCGGGTATTGATGGCAGAGACGTCGGAAATTGATAGCCCGCTCACACGATTGTGGGCAAAAGTTGATGCCCGGTGCGTCCTGCTCGTGCGACATGCCCGAGCTACTTCTTGAAACGAACACCCACTCCGCCACCATTTTCCGGAATAAACTCTATCCCTGCCTTATCAAATGCGGAGGCGATGCTCGCGAGATTGTTGCTGATAGGCACGTGAGTTCCCCGTACAAAATCGGCAACAGTCTGGCGAGACACGTTAGCTGCATTCGCGAGCTCTGCTTTCCCGAGCTATGCTTGGCTCGAGCCCAGCATAGCTCGTGCCCCTCGGTCAGTTAGGCATTCATCACTCAGCACCGGGAGCCCGCAAATGGGGTTCGCGGGCCACCCGCAGTGTCCGGCAATCCGATTGCTGCCGAGGCCACCTACTGCTGTGCCGGAGCCGCCTTTTGAAGTTCTGCCTGAACCTTCTTGGCGATGGCCGGATTGCTCTGCGCCTCCATAAGGATTGCCGAATATTCTTCGACCGAAATGGACGGCGAGGCTTTGACGGCTCAACCATTTTCTTGCTGCCTTCGGTCTCCAGCTGCTTCTTCGCCGCCGCGTCCGGTGTTGCTTCTATCTTTACCGAGTGTTCCTGCCTGACCTTTTCGACCTGAAGATAGGCAACCTGGTTCGTTCCGGGCCGCCAACCCTACCCTCCTCGCTTTCGCTCATTCTGGCAGCCCTGCCTTGAGATAGCCTTCGATAAAATGCTGTCGGTCGGCATCATCCCCGAAGGGCTGCGTCCGACCCCACTGCCGGGCCGAAAAATTCGGAAATTCCGAGAGGAATTCCCTCCCCACCCTGCGCGCTTCTGCGGTACGGTCCAGTCGCGCAAGCGCGGCGGCGAGATTGCGTTTTGAGCCAGGTCCACCCGCCTGTGGGTGACGGAGCGTTTCGACAGCATCCTGATATCGACCAGCAGCATACTGGGCCCAGCCGAGGAACGAGTAGTGGTCGCCTGGAGGATAGGGATTAAGGCGAAAACTGTTCTCGGCGCATTCAACGGCCTCATTTGCACGCCCCTCGAACACCCGGAGATCGGCAAGGTGGGCCCAACCCGCAGAGTGATTGGGATTGAGCCGAAGCCCCAGCTCGAACTCGGCCACTCCCGCTTCGAACTCGCCCTCATAGGCGCGCAGGTAGCCCAGCACGATATGCGCGTCGGCGTTTTCCGGATCTATCTCCACGGCTTTCGCGGCGGCGGTGCGGGCGGCAGCGCGGTGCTCGTCGATAAGCCGTAATAAAGCGCATCGAAATGGTGGCTCATCGCGAGCCAGGCATGCGCCCCGGCAAAGCCCGGATCGATCTCGATAGCCCGGGCGAGGAGCGGACGGGCAGCCCTTGTTTCCCTGAGCGATTGCGTCGCGAGCGCTCGCCCCCGAACGAACAGGTCGTAGGCCTCGAGATCGGTAACTCTCCTGCTCGGAGGGGGTTTCGCCGACGGCAGGACGTCGGCCAAGGCGTTGATCACTTTGGTGACAACTTCGTCCTGCAGGGCAAAGATATCCGCGAGGTCGCGGTCCAGGCGTTCCGCCCAAAGACAGCTGACATTAGTGGCGTCGATAAGCTGCGCATTGATCCGGAGGCGCGCTGCCGCCCTCCTCACGCTTCCCTCGATAAGATAACGGACCCCCAGTTCCTTGGCGATCGCACGCAAATCCAGCGCGCGATCGCTGTAGGCAAAACTCGAATGACGGGCGATCACCAGGAGGCCTTCAACTTTGGAAAGATCGGTGATGAGGTCTTCCGCGAGTCCGTCGGCGAAATACCCCTGCTCCGCATCGCTGCTCAGGGTGGCAAACGGCAGCACGGCAATGGAAGCCACCCGCGGCAGTACCGGAACGGCATTCGGCTCGCCGTCCTCCCGTCCGTGGGTAGGTCCCCAGTCCACCCGGAAAACCCGAATAGGGCGGGCAATGTTCTTCAGCAGACACTCGCCCTGATCAACGAACTGCATCGGCAGCTTGCGATTGACTTGTTCGTGAACGCTGTGACTTATAAGCACCCCGCCTGGCGCGGCCAAGGCCTCCAGCCGGGCGGCGACATTGACCCCATCTCCGAACACGTCGTCCTGGTCAGCCAGGACGTCCTCGAGGTTGATACCCATTCGGAAAACCAGTCGGCGGTCCTGGTCAACATCCTTGCTCCGCTCGGCTGTCGCTCGCTGGAGATCAACGGCGCAGCGCACCGCTTCGATGGCGCTCGCGAATTCCGCCAGGAACCCGTCCCCTGCCGTCTTGAAGATGCGCCCCCGGTGTGTTTCGACCGCTGGCCGGCGACATCGCGCAGCAGTCCCTGCAGCCGCTCGTGGGTGTCCTCCTCGTCACGCTCCATCAAGCGGCTGTAGCCCGCGACATCAGCCGCAAGGATGACTGCCAGCTTCCTTTGGGGTGCGGCAGAAACCAGAGTTGGTTTGTGGTCGTCCGGCATTGGGGGAGGTTACGCTGCACCAGTTCTGCCTTCAACAGGGATCACGGTCCTGCGTGTTGAGGTTGGGGATGCTGCTAGCCTGCGGGCACAGAAACGAACAACGCCTTTCTCCTTAGAGTTGATCGAACTTTCATGTTACCGTCGTATCCTCGCTGCGTGGTGCGTTAGCCTCCTTGTATCAAAGCATATCCAGGACAGGACAGATGGCGGCGGAGCACACCGCCAGCAGGTTTGCCTGAACGTTGATCCGAGGCCGTTGCGCTTCGATTCCTACGATGCCGTCTTGTTGGGAGGATGTGTCATGGCGGGGATACTTGACGTGGTCGTCGTAGGTGCGGGTTCGGCCGGGCTTGGGATCAGTTATTTCCTCAAGCAGCAAGGCCGCGATCATCAGGTGCTTGAACAGGGCCGCGTCGGAGAAACGTGGCGGACCCAACGCTGGGATTCCTTCCGTCTGAACTCGCCGAACATCCGCTCGTTGCTGCCCGGTGATGCCCCCGACGTCCCTGACCCTTGGGGTGCCGGCACGCAGCATCAATTCGTCGCCTATCTCGAGAGCTATGTCGAGCGGCATCGTTTGCCGGTGATAACTGGCACTTCGGTAGGGGAACTATGCACGGATGACGGGCTCTTTCTCGTGACGACGCCGCGCGGTGTACTTCGGGCCCGCAACGTCGTAATCGCGAGCGGTAGCCTGAACTGTCCGAAACGCCCGCCTGCGTCGGCGGAGCTGCCGGGAGCGCTTCGCCAGCTCGATTCCTCGGCCTATCGCAATGCCGCCGAACTGGAGCAAGGTGCTGTTCTGGTGATCGGTAACGGTCAATCGGGCGGCCAGATCGCCGAGGACCTGGCACTCGCCGGGCGCTCGGTCTTTTTGGCGACGAGCCGAGCCGGACGCCTGGTCCGCTATTATCGCGGCGGCGACATCTTCAATTGGATGACGATTTCCGGTTTTCTCGACGTCCCGCGCAGCGAAGTCATCCTTCCTTCCGGGAAGTTGCCGACGCGAGCCCTGCTTGGTGCCACGCACACCATCAGCCTGCAATCGCTGAGTGCCCAAGGAGTCGTGTTGCTCGGTCGCTTCTTGGGTATCGAGAACGGCAGCCTGATATTCGGCGACAACCTGGATGAGCACATGCGCTTTGCCGACCAGAGCTCAGCCGACGTCAAGCGCTTTATTGACGATTACATCCGGCGCGCCGGGCTGAACGCGCCGCCAGCCGAGGATGACCCAGCCGAGATGATCGCCCCACGCCTGCCATATCCACCGATCCGCTCAATCGAATTGGCGACGAGCGGCATACGGTCGGTGATTTGGTGCACAGGCTTCAGAGGCGATTTCCAGTGGATCAAAATACCGGACACCATCGATGACGACGGCCAGCCTATTCACGAGGACGGGATCGGATTCGTTCCCGGACTGTATTTTTCCGGCCTCGATTTTGCCTCGACACGGAAATCGGGAATCATAGCGGGGGTTGCTGAGGAAGCAGCACGTCTGGTGAACCATCTCGCCGGGAGATCGGCGAGATAATTCGATTGGGTAACACCTGCATGGTCAGCGCTATTACAGGACCCTTGTGAAGGGCCGGCCCCTTTTCGGAACGCCGTGTTGGAGTTTCAGCAGCTCTGGCGGGACCGACCGAACCTCTCTCAAGTAGCGCTCGATGGGTGTCTCGAGGCCCTTGTTGGACGCTTGGCGGAATCGCCGTCACGCAACCGTCCGAAGACCCGTGGTTCGCATGCAGCTCCGTCGAACGAGGGCCGCGCCGAGGTGGTGGTCGAGCATCAGCCTCCGTGATGTCTGGGCGACGCGGGAGCCCGGATCTCCTCGGATCAGTGCATACAGGATGGGCTTCGAGCTCCTTGCAGGCGGTATTCCCGGTCCAGAACATTCTCAACTCAGAGAGTCGGCTTCGCGAGCGTGAGCCACGCCGCTTTGTCAACCTCCGGGAAGCCGCCCAGGCACACTCATCGCTCATTCTCGTTGTGAAACCGATCGGTGGCGGCGCCGATCCTCAATTCAAAGGAGCGCGTCTGCCATCCGGTTGCGACAAGCGCGTCGTAGCCTGGATGCCTGCGAACGGCGTCTAGATCCCCATCGTGCCGGATGAATGTGGCAGCATCTTCCGAGCTATGATGGATGGAAGTTTCGAGATACTGCAAAGCAGTGTCCTGGTCACCGGAGAGGGAGTAGACCGCCGCCGCGTTGTAGCAGGTTACCGGATCCTCGGGATCGAGCGTCAGGGCACGTCGAATCCATGAAGCGGCCTGCGAGATTTTGCCGAGATGGACGAGCGTAACGGCGCCGCGTGACAGTGGTGCAGGATTCTCGGGTTGGAGAGTAACCGCGCGCTCGATCCTCTCAAGAGCGAGCTGAGCCCAAGCAAGCCTGTCGGGACCTGACTTGTCGATCATACCGAGCACGAAATAGGGCGCGACATAGTCCTCGCGACGCAAATCCGCCGCTTCGATGAACCGAGCCTTAGCTGCTAGGCGATTGCCCTGCGTCCAAGCCAGATGACCGGCGAACAACTTTGCTTCATAGCAGCTTGGGTCGATCGCCATTGCCCGTGCATAAGCGTCTGCGGCTTCGTCCGTACGTCCGCTCCGATGAAGAACCGAACCTCGGGCCACATACGCCGTGGCGAGATTGGGATCGAGCGCCAATGCCATGTCCGCCGTGGCGAGAATGGAACTACGGGTATGGGAGGTTGCGGACCACTCCAGCAGATAGCAATCACATAGGGCCAGGGCAGCGTAAGCAGGCGCGAAGCCAGCGTCGAGCTCAGTTGCTTTGGCGAACAAGCGGCGTGCCACAAGCAGATGGGCTTTGCTCCAGTGGCGCGCCAATTGCCACCCGTGCCGATAATAGTGTAAGCCTCCATATTGTCGGTGCGGGACAACTGGATGGCCCGTCGTTCCTCCGGCAGAAGCTCGAGTTCGAGGTGCCTTACGGTCGCTTCCGCAATCTCGTCCTGGATCGCGAAGACGTCGTTCAGATACCGGTCGAAACGATCGGCCCATAGTATGGTGGCCGATTGCGCATCGACAAGCCGAGCGGAAACGCGCAGGTGCTCCCCGCCAGCCGGACGCTACCGTCCACGACATATTGCACGCCGAGCGCTTCGGCAACTTCGGTCGCGGGCGGAGGGGCCGCGGTTTCAATGGCTCGAACGGGCCGTGACACGACCGTCAATTGCCGGCTTCGTGTCAGCGCCGTGGCGATGTCGTCCGTCAACCCATCCGCGAACCAATGGTGCTCGTGGTCGTGCGCCAGTGGTCGGAAGGGCAGGACCGCGATGGTCGGTTTCTCCGATCGGCGGGCCGGAAGCCGGTTCCGACTGCGGATTTGCTCTGCATCCACCATGTAGCCGCGACGCGGGACCGTACGGACAAACCCTTCCCCTTCAGCGCCGAGTGCCGCGCGCACTCCCTTCAGGCACTGGCTGAGTGAATCATCGGTGACGATCGAAATTCGGCCATACCGCGGCGATCAGCTCTTCCTTGTCGATCACCCTGCCCGGATTTTCGACGAGGTAAACGAGCATTGCCAAGGACTTCGGACGGAGTGCGACGTCCTCATGGCCGCGCTGGAGCCTGCCCCTACCGAGATCGAGCGTGTGGCCTGCGAATTCGTAGATGCGTTCAGGTCTCATCTCATCCCCCGCGTCCAAGTGAGTGCGATGAAAATACACCTCAGCCATCCAGGCGAAAATAGTCGAACACCGCCGTCCCCTCCGAGGCGAGGCTCCGGTCAAGATGGTCCCATTTTATACGGCGGACTTTGCGGTAGACGCCGATATCGTTTAGCTGCTCATCGCCCATCCTGGAAAAGGCTTCCAAGGCCCTTTCGTCCGTAACGCGGGAGTTGGGTTTCCCACCTGCCCCGGCCGCGTGTGCCGCAATGCGCTTCAAAATCCGCAATACGACCTGGAAGACGCTCGTCAATGACATCGTACTGTCGATGCGGATATAGGACATTGGTCGCTCCATTCATTGTTGGTGACGGACTAAAACTCCCATGCGCCCGCCCAAATGTCCGGAACGTTCGGGGAAAGTTTCCTGAAGTTCTTTTGAAACCCTCGTGAGACGAGCAGGGGCAGCAATCACGGCCGTCCGTCGTCAAAGCCCTCAACGGCGTCTATGGCTACGTCCTGACAGGCGTGCCGGACGAAACCTACGAGGTTGCTCGCGAAATAGCCGCCATGAACCGACCGTCGCCCTTCCGTGTGTGGACCCGGACACCATCCCGCCACCAAGCTCCCGAGCAAGTCGAATTGCTCCTCCGAGCGCAACGCGAAACCCAAGTTCCGCACGATACATTATGCGATTTTCGAGCTCCTTCCGCCGCGCATAACGTGGATCGGTTCCACGCCTCCTCCCAGAACCGATTAAGTTCAAAGGCCCCGGAACCTCCGCCCGTGTCGCAGTGTGCTTGTAGCGCACCGCGCCTCACCGCCCTGCTTCCTTGATCGCGCGGCTTGCCTTACAATCCCTTCCGGACACAGTGGAGTTCCGCCATGAGCGAAGACGCCTTCAACATGTCGATCCGCAAGTTTCTGAAGGAAGTCGGCATCACCTCGCAGCGCAAGATCGAGGAGACGGTGCGCGAAGGGCAGGCCGGCGGCCAAAAGCTGAAGGTCCGCATGACGTTAACGGCAGAAGGCACCGACCTCAACCACGTGGTGAATGGCGAGATCGAACTTCCATAAGAAGCATCGGGCTTCCTAACGTGCAACGTCGCATCCCCTGATACGAATTCGGAGCCGTCTGAACGCCATTCACCTAACCACGGACCCATGCTGCTCGCCCTGGAATCACTGGAGCGCATAACTGCTGCCGCAGAACCCAAAATGTAGCGGCTCCGACGAGCAGTTGGGTCCTGCCATCCAGCCCCTCGAGCCCACGAAATGGCATCTGCCACCCTGCACTTGCAAAAGGGAAGCGGCCGGGAGGCCGGTTTCACGCCTTCTTAACCATGAATTGTGAAAATGTGCCCATCCGGTGGGCATGATGCCGACCGTTCGTTTTGGGTAAAAAGCGCATGCATAAGCCGCAAGATCAGAAGCTGTCCTCTGACGCCCCCATGCCGGAGTCCGGGTACATCGTCTCCCGCCGCGCCGTGCTTTCGGGCCTCGGTGTCATGACCCTGCTTGGCGCTTCCGGCTGCTCGCAGACGCTGGAACTCCCGTCGCTGGGACCAATCGAGCCGTCTGGTGGCATGCCGCCTGTTGGCGTTGACCAAATGCCGACCGGGTCCATCCGCCCGATCCCACCGATCAGCGTCGACAGCAACATCACCGACAACAGCACGATGTATGCCTCGCTGATCGATAATGGTTTCGTGATCCCGGCAATCCCATTCCAGAAGGTCAGGCCGGAATTCCGGCGTCAGATCGTCATCGACCCGACCGGAGAGGCGCCGGGCACGATCGTAGTACGGCTCAACGAGCGGCATCTCTATTGGGTGCAGGAAGGCGGTGAAGCGATCCGCTACGGCGTCGGCATCGGCAAGGCCGGCTTCGAATGGAACGGCCGCGCGGAGATCCAGTACACAAAGGAGTGGCCGATCTGGACGCCGCCCAAAGAGATGATCGCGCGCAAGCCGGAGCTGGTAAAATGGACGGGCGGCCAGCCGGGCGGGCTCGACAACCCGCTCGGCGCCCGCGCGCACTATATCTACAAGGACGGTCACGACACTGGCTATCGCGTGCACGGCTCACCGGAATGGTGGACCATTGGCACTCAAGCATCTTCCGGCTGCGTGCGCATGATCAATCAGGACGTCATCGACCTCTACAACCGGGTCAAGGCGTCGCCGACCAAAGTCCCGATTGTGGTGGCGTGAAAGCCTTCCTGTCCCGGTTTCAGCGTTGCCTCGCTTTATATTTTAGAAAGCTCGAATTTCTGCGAACTGTGAACTTGGAATCAGCTCGAAAACTTGTAAGTTGAGCGACCTTTTCCAACCTACGAGCGGCTAATGCAGGTTCTAGTACGCGATAACAATGTCGATCAGGCGCTCCGCGTCTTAAAGAAGAAACTCCAGCGCGAGGGCATTTTTCGTGAAATGCGGATGCGCGAGGCTTTTGAAAAGCCCTCGGTTAAGAGAGCGCGCGAGAAAGCCGAGGCGGTGAGCCGCCAGCGCAAGAATGCTCGCAAGCAGATGCAACGCGAAGGCCTGCTCCCGTCGAAGCCGAAAAAGAGTAGATAGTTTCGTGAAGGCTTAGGGCGGCCACTGTGACGGTGGAGTAAGCGCCCCCCGTGGTTCAGAAGCACAGGCCCGAGTATTTGCCCGGGCCCGCTGCGTAACTCGAATTGATTAGTCAGCACCCCTAAAAATCCATCGCTTTTGAGCATCGCAATTGCAACGATTTACTTGTAATTGCATAACCGAAAAGCACACGTTAAAAATGAGATTCGTGCTGGTTTATTGCCGCGCAATTCCTCAATTTTAAGAACGCGCACCGTGATTGAGCCGAACCAAAAAATAGGGTCCCGGCTTGCGCACCGCGCCGATATCGACCGCACCTACATCAGCTCTCTCGAACGATGTGTGTACAGCCCCAGTACGAGCGACGCGAATGGCTGCTGTCCCATGTCATGCCATTGCAGGCATGTAGACCTTGGTGACTTCCATTGCTTCCTTCAGACCGACAAAGCGCGCGATCAAGCCGCTCGAAGGTGGCGGCGATTGCGCGCCCGAGGCGGTCA
This sequence comes from Ensifer sp. CCNWLY38, assembly GCF_037120565.1. Taxonomy (NCBI): domain Bacteria; kingdom Pseudomonadati; phylum Pseudomonadota; class Alphaproteobacteria; order Hyphomicrobiales; family Rhizobiaceae; genus Ensifer; species Ensifer sp. CCNWLY38. The sequence continues at coordinate 267,734 of NZ_JBBBBO010000009.1, read as the reverse complement.
TCGCTGAAATCAAAGGAGCCTTTGCACCGCACATGTAACGACGCCGGTTTGAAATGCCTGCTTTCTCGCTTCAGATTACCCGTGCTGTTACAGAGTGGATCGAGTTGTTGCCGTAGCCCAGCCGGTTCCACACGGCGTGCTCGGGTTGTGTCCGGCCCGCCGTGTCGGTGGCGCGCGCCCGCACGGTGAGTGGCCCCGTCTCCTCAAGTCGCGTGATTAACTCCCACCATTGCCAGGCAGCCCGTCGTCGTGCGCCAACGAGCCGTGCCTCGCACCAAGGTCCGTCGTTCAGGCTTACATCGACCCTGGATATGCTCCCCGCGCCCGACCATGCGACACCCCGGATCGCGGTCTCGCCGCGCGGCAGGTTCTCCCCCTCATCAGGTGAAGATACCAACGCTCGCACATTCATCAGCTTCACCGGCGCGCGCTCGTCATGCCCATTGCGCACCCAATGGTACCAGTACTTCTCCGCCTGATAGTACGCTTCGCAGGGCTTGTCGGTAACGTCGATCTCGGTCAGCCACTTGACGGACGCCACCGCATACCAACCGGGCACGATCAGCCGCAATGGATAGCCATGAGGTGGTGACAGTGGCTCGCCGTTCATCTCGTAGGCAAGAAGCGCATCCGTTTCACCGATCTGGTTCAAGCTTAAGCCACGTTCGAAACGAACCGGCGCGCCGTGCCCGTCGACGACCCCGCTGTCGGCACCGCGGAAGGTGAGTTCCGTCGCCCCGGGTCGCATGCCCGCGCGCTCAAGCACTTCCATCAGGCGAACCCCGGTCCACTCGGCGGTGCTGACGGCGCCCATTCCCCAGGCTTCGCCGGGTACGGCCGGATCGAATAGGCTGCGGCCGTTGCCGGCGCATTCCAGTGTCACCACGAGGCTCTCCGCATGAAGGTTGTGAAGCTCCCTCATGCTCAGTTTCAGTGGCCTTTCGACCAGCCCGCCGATCGACAGCCGGTAGTTATCACCGCCAAGGTTCGGAATATCGAAGTGGTTCCGCAAGTAGAACCGACCGTTCGGCATCACGGCACCGCCTGCAAGGTCCGGCACCGAGGTCTCGCCGTTCAACGGATTAACGCTGTGAATGAGAAGGCCAGCCTCGATGGCATCCTGGCACGCATCTGCGGGGTTGAGCACCTCTGCGGACACGTCCACCGGGCGCCCATCACAGCCGCCGCTCGAAACCATCGCTGCGCAGGTCATCGCTGCCGTCACTTCGACCTCGCCGGCTTGACGGAGAGGCGTCAAAAAAGCCTGAAGCACGGTCTCATCCGCTGCCGCGGCAATGAAGAACAGGGAATGTGAGCCCTGTGCGACAGCTTCCCCCTTGATCAGCACACCGTGGCGGGCAGCACTCGGCCGGCTCAAATGGTTCAACAGCATCGCGCCCTTGGCCGGATCGCGCGCGGGACAGGTTTCGGGTGAGTGCCGATGGTGCACAATGAACAGAGGCATCGAAAACTCCCTGCTGGGGCTTCGTCGAACTGGCTGGTCGGTCTGATACGATCAGTGGTGGTCCTTCGGCCACTTCGGCACCTGCATGATCAGATAGAACCGCGCCGCTTCCCGGCCAGGATTAGACGCCGGATTTTTGGATGAACATGCCTTGTCAACCGCGCTAGGAATAGGTTGCCGGTTGATGTTGTGAGGCTGAAGGTCCGCTTTGGACCGGAATCCGAGACACATCCTGCGCCCTGAAGGGATTCGAACTGTAAACCGCAACTGCAAGGAGCTATTTTGCGCTCCCACCATATGTGGGGCGTTGGCATCATCGTCCATCCGATATCCTATGATAAAGTCCTTTATCATCGACAGACGTTCGCGTTAATTTTGCTGACACTCGCAGGCTGCGTGTAGATGTGGGTCGCTATAGAATTATTCTGAAACTGGTTGCGGGTCGACATCCTGGACATCGTGCGCCAATAGGCCGATGCTGTCGTTGGCCTGGAGGCGCCCACAGATTGCGTGGGCACGGGTATATCGTGCGTGCGGCAACGAAACGGTTTCTTGAACTCGTCGAGGCTCCATATGGCGTTCACTATCGCATCGCCCGCCTTTAACAATGGCGGAACCATTCCCAGGCTTTACACCTGCGAAGGGCAAGATATTTCCCCGCCTCTCGAATGGACAGACATCCCGACCGGAACCAGAAGCCTTATATTGATCGTCGACGACCCGGACGCCCCCGATCCGGCCCATCCGAAAATGACCTGGATACACTGGATTGTTTTCAATCTGCCCCCCGATCTGAAGGGGCTTGTGGAAGGGATTTCGCAACTGCCATCAGGCGCTCAGACAGCGAGGAATGGGTGGAACAGCAATGCGTATGGCGGCCCTTGTCCTCCGATCGGTGTGCACCGCTACTTCTTCAAGCTCTATGCACTCAATGACCGGCTCACCCTATCGGCGGCGGCTAGCAAGGACCAAATCGAAGCGCAAATGCGCGATCACATCATTGCCGGAACCGAGCTAGTCGGCACCTATGGCAAAACAGGGATGTGACCGATATGCGTCGACCGATGTACTCGATCAAACCTTCTCGCCGATTGATCAAGATGGAGTGGGGTAGCGCGGACTACGATCTGACCGACGTCAGAACTGCGAACCTCAGCGATAACGTTGATGCTTTGATGCTGAGCCCTCCGCGAATGCTTACATTGCTGTCGTTCAAGATCGCAGAGCCAATGACAAAGCATTGGTTGTCTTCTGGTCTTCGCAATGAGGACCCGCGTGAGCATGATGCTCGCACTCAGTCATTTCGGCCCGCTCCGCGTCGATTTCCGGCACGCACGACCGATGGGCCTACGGCTTCCGCGACACGCACAACGGCGCGCGAATAGGCATCTATGGGATGGTCAGCGGATGACCGTCATCAGAATGACTGTCAATTGGAAGTGTATCGAGCATAATAAAAGCACCTTCACAGATGAATCACGCCGCGCCGCGCGGCGTGGGCGACCGCATCGGTGCGGCCGGTGGCATCAAGCTTGTCGATGACGCGGCCGACATGAAATTTCGCTGTATCGACAGAGATGCCGAGTTTGCGAGCAATCTCTTTATTCGAAAGGCCTTCTGCGAGAAGCGCCACGACTTCGCGTTCGCGGGAAGTCAGGCCCGCCTCCTCCGTGGCGGCCCGCGCCGTGGAGAGGACCAGCTCGGACATCTCCCCTTCCGGCGCCAGGCGCACCCAATCGACTGACGTCAGCAACTCGCTCAACCGCTCCGCAAGCGCCGGATCGTCGATGCGCACCGCGATCGTAACAGGGCCCGTGTCACTCATCGGCGGGGTCGGGTCGCGATAGTGACCGCCGCCTCCACATCAGCGCCCGCACGCCTGATCCCCAAGGAGACCGATCTGCCAATCGATTGATGATCAAGGGTCCGCACGAGCGCATTGACCGAAGGAACGGCCTCACCGTTCCAGTGGACGATGATGTCTCCTTGCAGGACCCCACCAATAGCGCCGGGTCCATCGGGGTCAACACTCATGACCATCGCCCCCTGGCCGCCACCGGTAACGGCGACCTGATGGAGCCCGAGGCCGAGATAGCCACGCGGGACTTCGCCATGCGCCAGGAGAAGAGCCGCCGCGCCTTCCACGGTCGCAGAGGGGATGACGAGGGTTCGGCCCCGGGGGCCGCGCACCGCCATTCCAAAGACATTGCCCTCCGCGCTGATCGCCAAGCCCCCCTCCGCGCGACGTCGCAATCTCACGTCGAGCTCGATACGTGCATCGATTTTCCCGCCGCGCATCGATCGCCAAGTAGGACCAACCGCGATCGCGCTGCCGAATGAAACAAGTGGCGCGCTCTCGGCGGCCGCGGCGACCACGACGAGTGCACCAGGTCGAGGCACCACTTGGTCGAGCACAGCCGACGGCGCGTCGGCTCCCTCGACGCGAAGCAGCGCGACGTCAGTCGACGGATCGCGCCCCACCAGGCTGGCTGGGTGTTGCGTGCCATCCGAGAATTCGATGAGGATCTGACCTTCGTCGGAAAGAGCTTCATCTGCGGTGATGATGAGCCCTGCGCGCCAGACGAATCCGGTGGCGAGCGAACGGGTTGAGGCAATTTCAACAATGCTCGGCGCCACCGCAGCGGCGGCCTCGACGATCGTGGAAGATAATTGAGTGAGGAAACTAGGTTCAGTCATGGGTGATCTCCTGTAGAGCCTAATGTGTGTCTCTACGGCGGTGATAGCCACTGCCCGGTCAGGTAGGCCGATCACGCTCGGCTTGCCGCATCCCAACGCCTCGGCGCTCATCACTTGTCGACGTACGCGGCTGGCCAATTCATAGTCCGAAGCATTACCGATATACGGCCGGCTGTGCGTCCCCTCAATGCCCAAATAATATCTCAACGCGATCTGGAAGGTCAGGATTGCGCCCGTGCGGGGAGCGAGTCTCATACAGGCAGTTCGAATAGATTACCCCGTCAGGGGCATAATTAGCCGGCTGCTCCTTCGCGTAACGGGTATTCGCCGGGGGGTCGTACCAGAACCAACGGCCCCGAATACTCTCCGGATATCCCGTTCCTCGCATATCGAGTTTCCGGCAGTAGCACGGGCTCCCGTCAATACATTATGCGATCCTTTTGGCCCAGAACGTGAACATACTCACAACAAGCCGTGCATGGGGCTCATGAAGTACGTATCCCTTCTGCCCTAGGAGACGTCCCGATCCGCGCGTCCACTCCCGTTCCTCTGTGAGTGAAGGCGTCAGGTTTAAGTCGGCGATCGAGAAGTTCCCCGAGGTCGATCAGCGACATGCACAAAAGCAGCCTGGCCATGCAGGCACCGAAATGATCCGGCGCGACCGATTTAGGGTCAATCTGACAAAGGCCTCAGGGGACTGTAGGGACTTTGTTCCGCCAGCATACGTGCGAATATATTTCTGATCTGGTCCTGCGCGCCCCAATCCACCGGTGTCAGAAGATGCGGCTCAAACCGAGTACCTCATCTGCCGGGCCGCACCAGCGACCGGGCAACGTCGATGATATCGTCCTGGGCAGTTGTTCGATCGTCCTCTGGCCGTTCTCAAGCCCACGGATGACGTCGTTAGTCGAACCACTTACATTAACGCCTCTTCCAGGTGGGCATCCTTAAAACGCTCGTTCATCGCAAGGATCGATACTACATCCGGCATCAGGCATGCGGCTGTCGCCAGTGCGTCGGCTATGGCGGCGGATGGTGCCGAGACCGACACGGAGCGCCAGGTTGCTGGCGCGGGCATTCCGGTCACGGGGTCGAGAATATGTCCGTCTCTGGCTGCCTGATCGAAGGTTGTGCCCAGAGGGGCGGAGGTAGCCACCGCGCGCTGGCGCAGCGGCAGGCGCTCGCCTGATTCCAGTCGGACCGGCCATCCGCCGCCGCCCGGACGTCCACCGAGCGCACGGAACTCGCCGGTGTCGATCAGAATGTCCGTCAGGCCCTCACCTTCGAGCAATACTGCTACCCGGTCGGCGACATATCCTTGGCCGATGCCGTTCAACGTCAGCGCCATGCCCGGATGTAGCGTGATCGCTGCTGCCTCGAGCTTTACCTTACCCCAGCCTACGTTGGCACGCACTCGAGCAACTTCTGCTGAGCCGGGTCGTTTGCCGTTTGCGGCCGATTCGGCCCAGAGCGTCCAGAGCGGCTGCACCGTCGGATCGAAGCGCCCGCCGCTCGCTCGATGGACTGCGTCGGCCAGTGACAAACATTCCAAAAGCTCGAACGGCGGGTCTTGAAGATGGCCATCGCGGTTCAACTGCGAAAGCGCGCTGTTTGGGCGGTAGAGGCTGAGGATATTTTCCAGGCGGCTGATCTCCGCCATGACCCGGGCGACGATGGTGTCGGCCTCAGGATGATCGATCCGGATCGAGGCGCGCGCGCCAAGAGCCTGACCTGTCCAGAAACGGGTTGCCGCGTTGGCGTGGGCGATCGCGGGCGCAGTTGCCAGAACTGCAGAAATTGCGATCAGGCGGCGTCGGGTCAGCAGCATGGGGTCAACCTCCGGCTGGATTGGGCAGTGCGCGCAGACGGCCGAGATAATCGTCGTCGTCCGCCCCCTGTTCCGAGCCGGTCTCCACCGGGGTCAGAACCATGGCATCGGTAATATCGGCGAGCGCGAGCACCTGGCCGCCCTCGGCAAGGACGAAGGCCGCAGCCTCATCGCGGCTTGAAAACGGCACGGCTTCGGGCGCACCCATACCACCCCGCCGGGCAGAGCCGACGACGTAGAACGCCTTGTCGGCGGCAATCCAGTTGCCGTTACCGGGCTGGTGCCAGGTTGCCCCTGCGGCCCCCATGTCATTGACGTAGATGACGAGGATCGGTGCAATCTGCTCCGGCCCGCGAGCATAGGCGATAGCGTCACGCACCTGACTGAAGAAAAGCGGCGCCGGGCTTCCTTCAAGAAAGATCTGGGCCTTCGGGCCGGGGTGCTCCAGAAGGTTCATCTGACAATAATGACCGAGGGTCTCGGGCGTCATGTCCTGCGGCACTATGCTTTGGGCTACGTCCTCCTTGCAGGCGGAAAGTAGCGCCAAAGCGGCAGCGAGCAGCACGAATCGAAGCCGGTTCCTCATGGGGTCACCTTTCGGAAGGCTGCCGCGGCAAGTGCGATGGCAGCGAGTGGCCAGAGGAGAAGGGAGGCCGCCGATTGCCAAAGCGGGATCGTGCCCGCGGCGCCACCTAGTCCGCCGGCGGCAGAAACGGCTTGTGCGGCCGAGAGGTTGAAGACGCGAAAGGCGTCGGCCGGGTTGGCGAGCAGCGCGACGGGCAATGCCTGTGTGGTGAAGGGACCGCCTCCATCCGTCACGATAAGCGCCAACAGGGCGAGGTCGTAGAGCACCACCGCCACCAGCCAGAGGGCGATAGCCAACCCCGCCGCCCCCGACGGCCGTCGCGCCAATGCCGAAAGCGCATAGCCTGTGCCAAGAAAAGTCGCACCCAGCAGCACCGAGGACCAGATCAGCCGCCATAACGCGCCGAGCCCCTCCGTCGCTCCAGGATCGAACCAGACGGCTGCGAGCGCCGCCGCGCCATAGCCAAGCGTCACGGCAAGACCGAGGATTGCGAGATGCGCCAGCAGTTTGCCGAGCAGGATCTGCAGGCGCGAGACGGGATAGGTGAGAAGCAGTGGCAGCGTGCCGCGTTCCACCTCGCCAGCCACCGCATCGAAACTCATCAGCAGTGCCAAAAGCGGCACCAGATAGACCGCAAGCGAGGTGAGCGAGGCGACCGTCACGGAGAGCCGGTCGATGCCGACATCGCCCGTCGGGGCGGAGCCGGCTGCGGCCAACACCAGAGCGAACAGCACCATCATGCCGGTGGCGATAGAGACCCAACGATTGCGGAAAGCGATGCGGAATTCGCCCACGGCGGTAGCAAGGATGCGGTTCATTGCCCGTCCCTTCGGCTGAAATGGCTGTAGATGTCCTCGAGGCTGGGCGGGATGACATCGAGATCGGCAACGGCGCTCCCAAGCGCCGCGATCCGGGCGAGGAGCGGCAGCTTTTCCGGCTGCGAACAGCTAAGGCGCAAGAGACCATCCTCCCCTTGCACGCCCTCGGGAAAAGTTGCTGCCAGCGCCGGCGCATGGCCCGGTGCGGAGCGGACGGAAAAGGCGACCGGAAGGGCCGCACGGGCCCGAAGATCGGCAAGCGTACCCTCGGCCACCAGTTCCCCACCGGAAAGGATGAGGATGCGGTCAGTGCGGGCCTCCACCTCGGTCAACACGTGGGAGGAGAGCAGGATGGCGGTTCCTTCTGCGGCCAACCCGTCGAGCAGGTCATAGAAGTCCCGTCGCGACACCGGGTCGAGGCCCGAAGTCGGTTCGTCCAGCACCAGGAGACGGGGGCGGCCGATCAGCGTCTGGGCCAGGCCCACCCGCTGGCGCATGCCCTTGGAATAGGTGCCGATCCGCCGCCGCGCCGCGTGGCCAAGCCCGACCCGCGCAAGAAGCTCTATGGCCAGCCTCGGGCTTTCGCCGCGCAGTGCAAGATAGTGGCGAAGCTGCTCCTCTCCTGTCAAAGCCGGGTGAAAGGCGACATTCTCCGGCAGATACGCAACTTGCGTCCGCGCGGCGGGCGAACCGGGCGCCATGCCGCAGACCGAGACCTCGCCGCTGTCGAAGGGGATGAGACCAAGCACGATCTTCATCATCGTCGATTTGCCCGCACCGTTATGGCCGAGCAGCGCCGCGCGCCGTCCCGGCTCCAGCGCCAGGGAAACGGACTTCAGCGCTTCCACGGATTGGAAGCGCTTAGTGAGCCTGGAGATTGTCAGCGTCGGTGTCATCGTAATTTCCTTCAGTCCAACGCCCTTCGGTCTCCGCCTCGTAGGCAAGGATGTCGAGGGGGACAGGGATGGTCAGGGGGCGCATCAGCGGCGCGCTATCGCGCACGCCTCCAGGTAGCGTGGCGGGAAAATCCCGCTGGCTCCAGCGAACGATCTGCACAGCGGGCGAGCCGGTGAGCAGGCTTGCCGCCGGCTGCGACCAGAGGATCTGGTCCATCAGATCGTTGGGGCGGTAGAAACTGTCGGCAATGCCGTCGCCGTTGAGGTCGAAGGCCGGATGGTCGGACCAGAAATTGCCCCGGCCTTCATGGCTCCATTCCATGTTGCGAGTGCCGACATACTTAACCTGCTCGCGGTTGGCGATGAAGGCGTTGCCGGTCAGCACATTTTTCTCGGAGCCGGCGGTAAAATGAATGCCGATGCCGCAGCTCTCGAAGCGGTTTCCCCAAACCAGGTTCTTGTGGGCGTTGTAGATGAAGAGGCATTTCTTCGTGCCCCCGCGCACCAGATTGCCTGACACGTCGGCATTGTTGGCATAGTTCAGCATCAGCCCGTGCTCACGGTCGCTGAGACTGAGATTGTTCAGGATCTTCGCGCGGTTGGAGAACATGATCGCGAAACCGAGATGGTTCCCGATCGAGATGTTGTCGGAAACCTCGGTGTTGCGGGTGTACATGAAGTGCACGGCAAAGCGCAGGTCGCGCATGATGTTGCGGCGATAGATGCTGTCGGCACTGGCGTTCGAAAAGATGCCGTCGCGACCATATCGGATAATGTTGTCTTCGAGCAGCGTGCCGGGGCTGTTCCAGACATAGATGCCGTTGCCGCGCTCGTTCATGCGGGGGCTGCGCGTACCGACGATCTCGTTCGCCGCGACAACAGCGCCACGGCCGCCATGAACGTCAATGCCGTGCATATTGTCTGTGACGAGCAGATTTTCGACGCGGGCGCGATCGGCGCCTTGAACGATTTTGACCCCGGCGTCGAGATCCTGGTTGATGCGGCCCGAACCGGTGACGGTGAAACCGGTCAAGGTGACATCGGGCGCCGTAATCGTCACCACGCTGCCCTGCCCGAGCCCATCCACCACCGCTCCGCGCGGACCGGTGACTGTCAGCGGCCGGTCGATGGTGACGGGGCCGCCATAGGCCCCGTCGGTCAATATCAGCACGTCGCCGGGTTGAGCCCCAGCGACGGCCTCGGCAAGACTGCCCGCACCCGGCACGACTGCGCGCTCCGCCGCGCAGAGCGGCGAGGCAAGAAGAAAGCCGATCAGGAGAACGGACAGCCGCATCGATCAGGCGCCCTTCGGTTCCACGAACATGCGGCCGCGCATTTCCATATGCAGGGCATGGCAGAACCATTGGCAATAGTACCAGTAGACGCCAGGGTTGGCTGCGACGAAGGTGACGGAGCTCGTCTGTTGCGGCCCGACCTCCATCGCTACGCCGTGATTGCCCATGGTGAAGCCATGGGTAAGGTCATCGATCTCATCGAGATTGGTGACGATGACCGTGACCTCGTCGCCCTCCTTCACCGTAAAACTCGGCTGGCTGAAGCTGGGCGCGACCGAGGTCATGTAGACGCGAACCTTGTTGCCGTCGCGGATCACGGCCTCGGTCCATTCGTCGATGTCGACCTCATCGGCCTCGGCTTGCTTGCGCGTTTCGGCCCATAGCGGATCCTTGCGATCCCAGACCGAGCGGATGTTCGGCAGGATCGAGGGGGCGACGGCGATTGCGTCATGCGGCTCGGCAAAGGTCGGGCCGTCATGCACCAGCACCATCTTGTCACCGGAAATGTCGATCAACTGATCGTTTTCCGGCTTCAGCGGGCCGACATTCAGGAACCGGTCCTTCGAGAATTTGCACAGGCAAACAAGCCAGTCGTTGGCGGCATCCAGCGTCTCGCCCATCACCGTCTTCAAGTGGCCCGGCTGATACTGAACGTCGAGCTTGTCCTTGATCGGATTTATCTTTTCACCGGCGTAGGCGCGGATGGCCTCATCGATGTTCCACTTCACCACCTGGCTGTCGAGGAAGAGCGAGGTATAGGCGTTGCCACGTCCGTCGAAGGCCGTGTGCAACGGGCCGAGGCCCAGTTCAGGCTCCGCCACAACGGCGCTGCGCGGCTCGGCATTGTCGTAGAACAGGGCATCGAACTTCGTGACGTCCAGCACGGTGACGGTGGGCGAGAGCTTGCCGGCAACGCAAAGATGCTTCCTGTCCGGTGCCATGTTGCAGCCGTGCGGATTGTTGGCGATCGGGATGTAGCGCGTGAAAAGCGACTTGGCCTCCTTGCGCCCGTCCACCACCTTGACGCCGTTGATCTCCTCGTACTGCCCGGCTGCGATTGCCTTCTCGATCTCGGCGAGATTGAAGACGACGACATGGTCCATCTCGGACTTTGTCATCTCCTCCAGCGTCATGCCCTTTTCGGAATTGTAGCTGGTGGAGAACGCCCACTTGCCCTCGTAGTCGGCATCGCAATTGTCGAGGTTGCCCGATACCTTCACCTGCCAGGCCACATTCCACTTGTCGGCATCGACAGCGGTGAAGATGTTCACGTAGGTCGCCACGTCCGTCATCGTCGAGCCGTCATTGACGAGCGGCGCTTCGTCCTCGCCGTTGCAGAACACATAGTTCGAACGCGGCCATTTCTGCGGACGCATGCCGTGGATACCCTTGGCGTTGGGAATCTCAAGGATGGCATCGGTTTTCATCACGTCGCAGCGCACGCGCGCCACGCGCGTATTGGCCTTGTCGTTCATGAACAGGTAGCGGCCGTCATATTTGCCGTCGGTGAAGGACATATGGACGTGGTGCAGGTCGCCGTTGTCGTGAATCTTCTTGCCGTTGGCGGCAAGCTGCTTCTTCGTCTTCTCCGACATCGTGCGCTGATGGATCTGGATCGATTCATTGGTCTGCCCCCAACCTGTGGCCGAGCAACGGTTGAATACCGGTACGCGCATCAGTTCGCGCATCGAGGGAATGCCGAGAATGCGCATCTCGCCGGTCTGACCGGAGGACCAGAAGCCGTAATAGTCGTCCAGCTTGCCCGGTGCGACCGAGCCGTCGGCGCCTGTCGCCGCACGGGCCGGTGTCGCCAGTCCTGCGGCGCCGAGGCTGAGTGCGGCTGGCCCTACGGTGCCCGCCAGGATGGCGCTGCCTGCAGTCGCGCTAAAGAGCGCTCGGCGGCTCAGTCCCTTGTGTTCCTTTGTTTCCATGATCTGGTTCCTTTTTGCTTGAACCTTGGCTTCGATTAAACTTTGGCTGCGGGTTGATGGATCGGCACGCCGCCCGGGCTTGCCGCAAGCTTCGCCCGCGACTTCATCTTCTTGATCACGACGGGGCAGACGGTTTCGGACTGATAGAGCACCTGGCAGTGCAGACAGTTGATGCACTCGTTCGGATTAATCTCGCCGGTCCGGTGGATCGCCTGCACCGGACACTGGTGGGCGCAGGTCTGGCAGGGGTTCCCGCATTCATGGTAGCGCTTGAGCCAGTCGAACATGCGCATCCGCGCAGGAATCGCCAGCGCCGCACCCAGCGGGCAGAGATAGCGGCAATAGAACCGCTCGACGAAGAGCCCGGCGACGAGAAGTGCGACGGCATAGGCCACGAACGGCCAGGCACGGACGAACTTCAGGATGATCGCTGTCTTGAATGGCTCGATCTCGGCCAGGTGTTCTGCCTGCTCGACGCTGATCAGCGAGATCCCGAAAAGACCGAGGAAGATCATGTATTTGATCGGCCAGAGCCGCTCGTGCAGCCCCCAGGGCAGCGTCCATTGCGGAATGCGCAGCTTGCGCGCGATCTGGTTGGTCAACTCCTGCAGGGCGCCGAAGGGGCAGAGCCAGCCGCAATAGGCTCCCCGTCCCCAGAACAGGAGTGCCGCGGCAACGGCAAACCACAGGATGAAGGTAAGCGGGTCGAGCAGGAAAGCCTGCCAGCTGAAGCCGTTGACGAGACTCCCGAAGAGCGCCATCAGATTGACGACAGAAAGCTGCGCGTTGGCAAACCAGCCAAGGAAGACCAGCGTCACCGTCAGGAAGATTATGCGAAAGATGTAGAACGCCCTCGCGTTCCTGACCGCATAGGTCTGGAAGAAGAACACCCCCGTCAGCACGACCAACATGGCGCCCAGCACGACAATCTTCAGCCTCGAGTCGTCCCAGATGCGTTTCCACAGGTCGGACTGTGCAGTCCCCTCGTCACGATCAGCAACTGCGGCAACTTCCTTCACCGGTGGCGCGACAGCACGCAGATACTGCTGCGGAAGCTGGTAACCCAGATCGAATGTATGAAAGACCTTTTCGACCGGTCCTACCTCGCGCTGCGCCAGGAGCTGTATGCGGAAAGGTTTTGTCGGATCGAAGCCGAGGCCCGCTGGAATGCGGAACAGGTCCATCTCGTTGAATTGCGGCGCACCGGCAAGCGCGATTGCCCCCAGGCGACGATGGTCGCGATCACGGAAACGAACGGAAACATCGTCCTGGATCAGCACGATGCGATCAAAGATGCCGCCGCGCACATAGCCCGAGCCCTTGAAGGAATAGAGCCCGCGCCCCACCACGGCGATGGCGTGCTCGCCTTCGCCGAGCCAGGTCTTAAGATTTTTCTCCTCGGCTGACCCGAGAAAGGCCTTGCCGATGGGGGGAACCGAAACCAGTGCCGCCTGCATCTCGATGAACGTGGTTTCCGGTGCTTGCGCAATCGCGCGCTCACGGGCGCGCTCATCGTGATGGCCGGCGAAAGCAGCATTGACCTGCGCAACGTCGAGCGACAGACGGCGCAGCGTGCCGTCACCCTCTGCCTCGGTCCAGTCGGTTGGCGCGGCAGCTGTGGGATCGATCTCAAAGCGCGGGCCGGCGTTTTCCGCTTCCGGCGCCAATCCGCCGAGGCCGAGCGCACGCGCGACCTTAAGTCCGGACCGGACGATCGAATCGTCGATGACCATTACCGTCACCGTCGCCCCCGAGATGATGTCCACCTCATGGGTCGTGCCGCCGGATTTCGCCTCTGCGACGAGATCGAGGCCGGCGTAGCCGGCAACAAGCGCCTTTACCTTGGCATCCGGGATGCCGATGAGGACGATGGGCTCCGAATGTTTCACCAGCCGGACGCCGACGATCTTGGCATTCTTGTCCACCGCCACGAGGGTATGGATCGGCTTGCCGGAATAGCCCGTCGTTCCGACGAAATCCGAGGTAACAAAGACCCACGCCACCGTCTGACCGCCCTTCAGCACCGGGGCCGCCGCCACATCATCACGCACAGCGCCGAAACCGTCCGCTCCCGGCACAAGATCCGAAGCTGTGGCGGCCGGCAAAAACTCCTGCAACACCGTTGCCGCGCTGGCGGATACGGCACCGCACAGGCTGAGGCAGAGCAGAAGGGCAAGACGGAAGAGTTTCATTCCAGGGTGTTTTCCCGCAAATCGTTGCCGGAGCATTGGAACGTTGGCGCGGGACATTCGTTGATCTAGCTCAAACAAGCACAGCTTCGTTGATCGCAATCTTTGGCCGGCACAACTCGTGCACGCAGTGGTTTTCAGCTGGATCTGGGAAGGGTTGGCGTCATGTCGTCAACCGGCCGGCGCGAAAACAAAGCCTTAAAAGTTGATCAGGGCGATTGTTCACGATTTCTACGACCGCACGTCACGAGTTTCTGCTCGAGCCAATCGTCAACGCCGCATCGGCGAGCATTGGGATCGTTATCGCCGTAAACTCCGTTGAGCTCCTCCGGAGAGATCGCCACGGTCGACGCGATGTTGATGACTGTGCCCACGCCGCGGGCCACGAAACCAAGCACTGCTGCATAGGCGAGGCGCATCGGTGCGACAACGTTGAGCGTCATCATGTCCTCCATCCTGTTGACGTCGGACTTCAGGAGCGGCGCGGTTGCCCCGAAGCCTGCGTTGTTCACCAGCATGGTGATGTTCGGATTGGTCTTCAGGACCTACTCGACGCGTGCAAGGTCGGCCCTTCTCCTCTTAAAATGCGCTGGCGGGTGCCAACGCTCGAAGAAGAGCATACGTGCCGATATCCGTTGGTCGTTACGACGGATATCCCTACAATCAGGACATGGGTGTGAGTCGTCACTTAACGCGCGGTTTTCACGCCACCCCGTGCGTCGCCTTGGTCCTCCAGGATTCACGAATTGCCGAGCATGTTGCAGAAAGGCGTCGCACGAGGCGGGGTCGCTACCCAGTTGGCAGCCGGACAAATAGCTTGGCTCCGATAGAATTGGGCGGCATTAACTTCGCCACGGTATTCGGCAGATCAGGATCTGTTCGTCGGGATCGCTCGCTATTCTACAGACGAGCAGCACGCACTCTTTGAGCTTCAGCCAGCTCGTCGACAGCGGATGATGCGGGATCACTTCGGCTGACCGTAATTGCCCACTGGGAAACTGATCTTCAATTATTTTCGAGATGAAACTGGTAGTTCGGACGCGGCAAGTGATTGCGACGCGGCGTCAGGCCCTCAGCGCCCTTGCCGGGCTAAGTCGCAGGGCGGATAGCGCCGGCACTATCGATACCAGAACAGCCAGGACACCGAACCAGACGGCCAGCGAAACATCCTCGTGGGCGAACTCCACCGGCATTCGGATGGCCGTCGTGGCGGTGACGGTGGCCGAGATCAGTTGCGCCGCGCCATAGCCGATGAGAATGCCGAGCCCGAAACCGGCAAGGAAGAGCAGGAAGAGTTCGCCCCAGACGATGGCCACGACCGCGCGTCCTGGAGCGCCGAAGGCCCTGAGGGCACCGATCTGCCTCTGGCGGGCGCCGACATGCATGATCGTGACCAGAAGGATGGCGGCGATGACGATGACTTGTGTGCCGATGGCGATGGCCAGCAGCAGGCTCCGCACGTCACCGAGCGTTGCGTAGAGGCGGGTCAGCACTTCGGCGGGGAAGACGGCAAGCGTCGTCTCACCGCGATACTCCTGGCGCAGGCGATAGGCATCGGCGACCGTTTTCGGCTTGACGAGAACGGCGGGAATGCCGGGCGTATCGGTATCGAAATGTTCGTCGAGCGCCGTATCACCCTCGACATGCGTTTCGTGGTCGCGCTCGCCTTCGGATGCGTCGCCGGCGTGATCATGATCGTCCGCCGCGGTATCCTCGGTCGCGTGGTCATGGGCGTGTCCACCGTCCCCAGCCATGCCATGCAGTTGCCAGACGGCGCGGATCGGCACGAGGATCGCCCGGTCCCAGGCGGTGCCGGTCGGGGCCATGCGGCCGGTGACCTTGTAGACGAGCTCGGTATGGGCATGGCCGCCTTCGTCGGCTGCGCCGTGCATCGGCCTGATCTCTGCGCCCAGCGGCTTCGGCACGTCCGAGCCGATCACCGCATCGCCGAGCCGGGCGAAGATCGCACCCTCCGCCAGCGCTGGCGAGAGCGCCGATACGAGTTTCACCGTTGTGCCGACCACCGGATAACCATCGGCGGAATCGCCGAAGCCAACCGGGGCGGCGAAATCGACGCGCGGGTCCTCGGAGAGTTTAGCCAGCACGCTGCCGGACATCAGCGGCAGTGGCGAGGGCTGAAGGAAGACGGCCGAGAGCGCAAGCTGGGTTTCGCTGCCGGCGGCCCCGACCAAGAGATCGAACTTTTCCGCTGCCCGGGCGCTGCCGAGCCTGACGGCGCGTTCCTGCAAGGTAACGGTGGTGCTTAGCGCGACGGAGAGCGCAATCAGCACGATGACGGCAAGCGCGCCACCCTTGAACCGGCGAAGATCGGCGAGAATGAAACGGATCATGCAGCGCGCGCCTCCGCGCTATCTTCGACGATGCGGCCACCATCGAGGTCGATCCGCCGGTCAAGCCGATCCACCAGGGCCGGATCGTGGGTGACGACGACGAGCGTCGCGCCCTCCTCGCGAGCGAGCCGGACGATCAGCTCGGCCACCTCGCCGCCGGTGCGCCGGTCGAGGCTGGCGGTCGGTTCGTCGGCGACGATCACGCCGGGTTTTGACAGCAGCGCCCGTGCCACCGCAATGCGCTGCATTTCGCCGCGCGACAGGGTCTCGATGGGTTGGTCCGGGCGGGCGATGCCGGTGATTTCGAGAAGATAAAGCGCCCGCTCACGCACGATCGGCGTCAGGCGGCGGGAGAGCCGGACCGGCAGCACGACGTTCTCAAAGGCCGAAAGGCCGGGGAAAAGATGAAAATCCTGCATCACGAGGCCGATATGCGCGGCGCGGAAGGCATCGCGGCGCCCGGCCGAAAGGCGCGCGATGTCCGTCCCATCCCAGGAAACGGAGCCGCTCGTTGTCGTTTCAAGCCCCGTGATGGCGTTGACCAGCGTGCTTTTGCCGGAGCCCGAAGCGCCGGTGACTGCAAGCTGACCACCGGCGGGAAGGTGGAGCCGGTCGATGGCGAGCACCGGCGTGTCGAGGCCGGGAAAACACATCGTGAGGCCGGAGATACCGAGCGCCAGCATCGTCAGACCGTATTGAAGGCGGCTTCGCGCAGGCGAAGCTGGCTGACGAATCCGGTTTCCGGATCGGTCCACGAGCCGTATTCCAGTACGCCTTGCGCCTCGATCGGCGCGTTGAATTGCACGAAGGTCTGCTTGCGGGCGAGATAGACGACAAGGATATTGTCCGGCCAGTCCGCGTCGGAGGAGCAGAAGGGGCAGAGCGACATCGGAATTTCGGTGAGCACAAAGAAATTCGCTTCGGCCTTCAAAGGCGGCGCCATGAAGCCTTTTACGGTCACGTCCTGGCCATTCAGCCGCTTCACCTTGTCCGAAAACTCGAGGCCCAACACGCCAAAGCTCTTGTAGAGGTCGCCGAAGCCGAGCGTCTCGGCGGCCAGCGCCGGGCGTGAGAGGGACAGGGTGGGCAGGGCCGCGAGCGCGCAGAGCACCCGCCGTCTGTTGAAAAACCTACGGGGTCCTTCGGTCATGGCCATGCTTTCCCTCTTCATTCGCGATCATGCGGACAGGCGGCGCGGGGCCGCCTGTCCGTCAAAGGGATGTAAGCCCTTAGTCCTTCGCCGTGCCGAGGGCGAAAGCGTCGACAAGCACGCGGTAAACGTCGCTCTGCTCCATATAGCCGCGGAAGCCTTCCGAACCGGGGCCGGCCGCCTGAAGCACGACGTCGTCGACAGCATGAACGCCGGTGTCGCCATCCTTCGGGATATTGCCCTGAACGAAGACCGCGCCGGGAACGTCCTTATAGGCTTCGTTGGCGACGTATTCCTTCGCCTCGTTTTGCACGGCCGGAACGAACGGGCCGTCCAGCTTCGGACGGAAGGTTTCGTAGTGGTCCGGACCGTTGTTGGCGGCCAGGAAGAGGCGACGCGTGACGTCGATGCGATCCGGATAACCGTCGCCGTCCTTGTCCTCGTAGTTCGGGAAGCCGGCGTCGCCATAGGTGCCAACCTTCGCACGCATTTCCTCGCCGGGCTTCTCGTCGTCGACAGTGCCGATGATGGCGACGCCGTGGGTGTGGTCACCCGTGACGACGATCATCGTGTCGGGGTTGGCAGCGGCGAATTCGCGGGCGAGGCCCACGGCCTTGTCGAATTCGATCGTTTCGACGAGTGCGCGGTCCCAGTCGAGCGGATGGCTCATCTTGTCGACCGAAGCGGCTTCTACCATCAGGAAGAAGCCTTCCGGGTTCTTCGAGAGCTTGTCGAGCGCGACCTTGGTCATCTCGACAAGACCGGGCTGGTTCGGGAACTTCTCGACGGTGCCCTTCTTGAGGAATTCACGGTCGAGCGTCACGTCCAGGTTGCCGGTGTGGAAGAGGCCAAGCATCTTGTCCTGGTTCGAGCCGGTGGCAGCGGCCAGTTCCGTCTTGTCGGTGGCGAGCGCGTAGCCGGCGTTCTTGAATTCCGCGATATAGTCCTTGTCGTCCTTGCGCTTGGAGCCCGGTACGTCCTTGCCGAGGAAGTAGGCGGAGCCCCCGCCGAGAAGCACGTCCGGCTTGACGTCGAGCAGCATGCCGACGATCTCCGCCTTGTCGCCGCGCTTGCGGGTGTGCGAGACGACGGCTGCCGGCGTGGCGTCCTCAACTTCGGAGGTCGTCACGATGCCGATGGACTTTTTGGTGGTGCGGCGCAGCGCCTCGGCTATGGTCTCGACCTTCGGGTCGTCGAGGCTTGCCGGCGTGCGGTCGGCATAGACGCCGAGCGCGTTGACGCGCGACTTGTGGCCGGTCATGTAGGCCGACATCGTGTTGGCGCTATCGGTTGCGATCGAATGCGTCGAGGAGGTGCCGATGAAGGCGACCGGCGGGATGTCGTCCATGGCGAGGCGGCCATTGGCCTTTCCGCCCGTCATACCCTTCGACATGATGCGCGCGCCCGTGCGGTGGGCGACGGACAGGCCGTCGGCAATCAGGAAGATGACGTTTTTCGCCTTCGGCTCGGCGGCGGTGCCGTAGACATCCCAGCCAACCGACTGCGTTTCGCTGCCAGCGGAAACCTCAACCTTGTAAGCGCCGGCCGTGCCGATCGTCAGGCCACGCAGGACGAGGGCGGAGCCGAGTACCTTGTCTTCCGCGCCCTTTTCCTCGACGACGAATTCGGCCTTCTTGCCGAAGACGGTTTCGTAGTCCTGGCCGTTGACGGTGACCTTCACGTCTTCCGGCTTCACGACGGAATCGAACTCTACCTTAAAGTCGAACGGCGAGCCGACGAGGATCGTCGCGCGATCGATGGGATAAACAGTCGCGGCCTGTGCTGCGCCGGAAAGGATCGTTGCCGATGCCAGGGCGAGGAGGAGTTTACGCATGGGAGAGCCTCTCTTGAGCGGTGGTTACCTCCTTGCGATAGAAACTCAGCGTGACAGGCGTATTACAGCCGCGTCGCGGAGGCGTTTTCGGCCTTCCGATACCGGTTCGGTCAGCCGAGCGCCGGGTCCGGCCGCAGCCGCTGCGACAACACTCTCACGAAGATCGTTCTGCATTCACGCCCCAGATAGGGGTCGCTCCAGAGGCCGCACCGTCAATCTACAAAACCGCGGGAGCCAGGGGTTTCCTCGATATCCAAAGAGAAGTGGTCAATCGCCAGATACAGCGCCGGTTACTCGAGGAAAAACCATGTCCAATACCCTCCCTGCAGAACGCCTGGACTTGTGCTGCAGAGGCGAGCGCGTTCGATCATCGCTGCAGAGCCCGAATTCACCCATAAAACGACGATCCCCAGCTGTTCCCATTTGAAAAACTGACCTCACGCTCAGAGATTCGTCGCTGCCTGCGCCTGCCCTTGTGTTGGTCGGTCCGCGAAGAAGTGAAGGTGGCAGCGCTGGGGGGCCAAAGCGGTCGCATATGGCGGCTTGAAATCGCCTTCCGTGGGCCTACCTACCATTACGTTGCCTACCTTGAAGGAGCGCAGCCATGGAACTCACCGTGGTGCCCATCGTCAAGCCGGACGCCGCCAACTTCATCTTTGGCCAGTCGCATTTCATCAAGACTGTGGAAGACCTCCACGAGGCGCTGGTGGGCGCGGTTCCTGGAATCCGCTTCGGGCTGGCCTTCTGCGAGGCCTCCGGTAAGCGGCTGGTGCGCTGGTCGGGTAACGAAGAAGCCATGCTCACCCTCGCACGTGACAACGCATTGGCCATTGGCGCCGGCCACACTTTCCTGATCTTCCTGGGGGACGGATTCTTTCCCGTCAACGTGCTGGCTGCGGTGCGTGCGGTGCCAGAGGTCTGCCGCATCTATTGCGCGACGGCCAACCCGACGCAGGTGATCGTCGCGCAAACTGAACTGGGCCGCGGCGTGCTCGGCGTGGTGGATGGCGCCTCACCGCTGGATGTCGAAACCGTCGCGGACATTGCGTGGCGGAAAGACCTACTGCGAAAGATCGGCTACAAGCTGTAGGCTGTGTGAAGTCGACGTGCCCGCATGGACAACACCGTCAAGCCCATGACCCAGACGCGGACCGTTCGCGCAACGCCCGCGATGACCCCGCTATGGCGCGTGGGTCGCGGTACGCCATAACTCCGGCGGCGCTATGGTCGCCCATCAAGAGGTCTTCCTGCGCAGCAGGAGGGAACAGCGGCGGTGCGCACAGGGCCGCCGCGGCAGTTCCGGTCGATACATTGTGCGATCTTAGAGGCACAGAACGGGAACCAAGAGGCGTACATGCGGGTCATAACGGGGCATTACGCCTTGCCTCGGCTCCGCCTAACTGGTTTTGCGCACGCCTGGCCCATGGGCGCGGTAGTGCCGGAGAGCCGATAGACGATCGAACACGACACGCAGCTATTGGTGCGGATTGAGCCGTTTATGCTGTCGATCGCTTCGGCCTGCGGGGCGGAGGTCCCGGGCGCTTTATCCTTCAGCGTGAGAACCTCTACGCGAGTATATGTGGCAGCATCTCCGACCTGCGCGGTGATCAACTGAGGCTTGCGGCGGACAGCTGCCATGTCAGGATTTCGTGGGCCTGGGGTAAGAATGCAAGTGCGGCGGCCGAGGCGATTGCGCCGAGACATGGCGCTCGCGCTTGGTGGATTGTCGATATAGCCGGCGAAACCTGTCCTTTCCACCTTACTAGCGCTTTCCCCAATCCGAATCCCACCATCGGCGCCCCATCCCAGAAGTTCATCGCCTCAATATGGCCCACCCGCGGCTTGCCGGGAAAAGGGCTTGGTTTGCACCTGTGCCAATCTTGGAGCTAAACTTTATCTGGCATCTCAATACTGTTGCACAACCGTGATAGATTTCCGCCAGTCGGGTGGGGGAGACGCACGTGGATACGAACTACCGGGTCACAGGCAAGAACGGTGCGGCGCCATTTTCACTCACGATCCATCGCGGTGACGGCATGCTGCTCCTGGGAATGGACTGGAAGGTTGGTCGGCCACCGGCCAACTTCGTCGGTTTTGCGATCCAGTATCGCGAGCCTGGGACCGATTTCTTCAAGAACGTGCGCAATCGCATCGGCTTTCCCGGCCAGGACGTCCCCGAGGCCGGCATCCGCACGACAGATGCACCTATCCAAAAGTTCCGTTGGGTCCATTTCCCCTTCAATGCAGATCTACCGGGCGCATTCGTCTATCGAGTGATGCCGATATTCATGGGCGCCGACGGGATGCTCACCGCCGGCGAGGCGCAGGAGGCGGAGCTCGCTCTGATGAGAGAGACCATCTCTGGCAGGCTGAACGTTGCCTTCACTCGCGGTTTTGTCTCATCGCAAGCCTTCGTGCGCAACTTCGCTGCCGGCGGAGATTTGATCACGCTTGTGCCGCCGGACGGTGATGAGGGCCTGACATTCGTACCGACCCATACCGACGCCGAGCGGGCGTTCGGCTGGATGGGGTTCGAAGCGCGCGCGGAAACACTTTCACTGCTTGAACGCGCGCGCGACGCAGGCGCCGAGGTCCGCGTCATTGCCTACGACCTCAATCTCCCGGAAGTGGTCGAGCGACTGGAAGCACTCGGTCCAAAACTCAAGGTCATTATCGACGACAGTGCCCGAACAAAGGGACACGGACGCCCGAACTCGCCCGAGACCCATGCGGCCGAGCGACTGATTGCCTCGGCCGGAGCGGCAAACGTGAAGCGCCAGAACATGGCGAACCTGCAGCATCACAAATCGATCGCGGTTCGCGGGGGCGGCATCAACACGGTCATCTACGGCTCGACCAATCACAGTTGGCGGGGTTTCTACGTCCAGTCGAACAACAGCCTCGTCGTACACAGCGCGAAGGCGGTCGAAGACTATTTCGTGGCCTTCGAGAGTTACTTCATGGCAGAGCGCGCCGCGGATTTCATGGCCTCGGCAAGCTCCGTCGGCTGGCATGACCTGGGTTTGGAGGGTGTAGACGCCAAAGTTGCCTTTTCACCGCACAGCGAAGCCAACGGACTCCTCAACGAGATCGGCGCCGACATCGACACGGCCGGCTCGAGCGTCTTCTTCTCCCTTGCCTTTCTCGGCCAGACGACGCGGGGACCGATCGGCCCGGCCTTGGGGCGAGCGTTGCGGAAGCCGGATGTGCATGTCATGGGGATAGCGGATGGGCGGGTCGCAGCCGATAACCTCGGACTGACCGTGTTCAGTCCCGACAATCGTCGCCGCGTAGTGCGGGCTGCTGCGCTGACGGGCAACGTCCCGCCGCCGTTCCAAACGGAACCATCCGGGCTTTCCGGCGTCCACGGCAATCTGCGCGGAACAAGAATGCATCACAAATTCATCGTCCTCGACTTTGACAAGCCGACGGCGCGGGTCTACCTCGGCTCATACAATTTCTCGGAACCGGCCGATACAGAAAACGGTGAAAATCTGGTCCTGGTCCGCGATAGAACGGTGGCGACCAGTTACATGATCGAGGCGCTGCGCATGTACGACCACTATCGGTTCCGCGTCGCCGCCGAAGATGGAGATGAAACCGGGCATCCCCTCGAGCTTCAGTTGCCGCCGGAAGCAGGCGAAGCCGCCTGGTTCGAGCGTGACTGGACCGATCCGGTGCGCGCCCGCGACCGGCAGCTTTTCGCACGAGCCGAGTAACCCGCCGGGAGTAAAGCTCGGCGCTGATCGCGACATCCCGACGAAATTGCATCGAGAAGCGCGCTCGGCGGCGGCCAGCTGTTAGGAATTTGATTTCCTTGGGGAGCCGCCTTCGTGCTTCGAGATGTGAGGGCGCAAATCGGTCATCAAGGCCCGCCAGCGCAAATTCGTGCTGGCCGGGTATTTGACAGCGGCAGCGCGAAACCTCGCCAAAGGGACTTCTGAGAGCTTCCGTGTAGGCGGAAGCGCCAAAGCAGACGATTTTTGCTGCCGCCGTCGCGATGCATGGCCTCGGATGACCGGTCTACGGCAGGGAAAGATCGGGACGCTTGCGCTTCCTGCGCGAGCAGGCTAAACACTGAACTATATGGTTCAGTATATTAGTCCTCCCCTCGATGTCTCATTTGCGGCGCTGTCCGATGCGACCCGCCGCGGGATCATCGATCAGCTTGGGCGAGGGGACGCGTCGATCACCAGTCTCGCGGATAAGTTCCAGATGACACTGACCGGCATGAAGAAGCACATCCAGGTTCTCGAGCGGGCGGGGCTCGTCGTCACGCAGAAGGTCGGACGGGTGAGAACCTGCAAGCTTGGGAAACGCGGCCTCAAGGCGGAGGCCGAGTGGATCGAGGCGCATCGCAAGCTCTTCGAGGCCCGCTTCGAAGCATTGGACGAAATCATCAGCGAAATGAAAAAGGAGGGAAGCGATGAATCAGCAAGTTAACAGTCCAGGTGGTGAGCAGAACCGCATGTCAGTCGAGCGCAGAGGGGATCGCGAACTCGTCGTAACGCGGACATTCAATGCGCCGGCGAGTACGGTTTACAGGGCATGGAGCCAGCCCGAGCTGTTCCAGCGCTGGTGGATGCCAAAATCGGCATCCGGCGTTTCGCTCGTATCGTGCGATATGGACGTCCGTACCGGCGGCAAATATCGGCTGGAATTCGGCGCCGGCGGTTCGGACACCATGGCCTTCTATGGCAAGTATCTCGAGGTGATACCGAACGAGCGCATCGTCTGGACCAACGACGAGGGCGAAGAGGGCGCGGTCACGACCGTAACCTTCGAGGACCAGGGCGGGAAGACGCTGCTGACTTTCCACGAAATCTATCCGTCCAAGGAGGCGCTTGAGGAAGCACTACAGGGCTCGGCGGTCGCCTTGCCGGAACAGCTGGAGCAGCTCGACGAATTGCTTTCCAGCAAAGGCGAGTAACGCGGGTCGGGAAACTCGCCTCGGGGGAACGTATACTCTTGGGAAGTGACCCCACCGGCCATTCCGGAAGGAGCGAGAGCGCAAAGCCGTCGTTGAGCGTGGACCGCAGTTGGCATCGAGCACGATGTCGGGCCAGCTTCTTCGCCTTGATGGGAATCGAACCGCTGGCATCCATCCAGGTAGCCTAAGCGCCTGAAAAAACAGTATTTTAGTTCGAAACGCCGATTTGTGGAACCACTTTCTTCGATGTTTTTCGGAATCCTCGCCGTCAACCTGACAGCCTCCTTTCGGAAGGACTTTGGGACGCCTTAACGATCGGAACGAGCACTTGCCTGAGCCATGCCAGTCGCCGACCCAAAGCTGACGTTGGAAGATCAGTTTTTAGGCAGACCCTCTGGCCTCAGGTATTTTTTCAGCGCCGCAATGCGAAAGATTGCATTGGCGGCTCCGTATCCACGATACCCGCGCCGCTCGATGATTTCAAAGAAGAACCCTTCGCCGTAGGTCGGACTGTAGAGCTGGAAATATTCGCCGTTCTCGTCCCGGTCATAAAGGATGTTCTCGGCCCTCAGCCGCTCGACCAGTTCCGCGTCGAGTCCGAAGCGCGCCTCGACGTCATCGTAGTAGTTCGGCGAGATCGGCAGCGCCTTGAAGCCGTTTGCACGCAGCGCCTTAGCCGTGGCGAAGATATCGCAGGTGGCGAAGGCGAGGTGCTGCACGCCGGAGCCGAACGTCTCGGCGATGAAGTGGCCTGCAAGCGTGTTGCGGTTCTCCGCACCGTTCAATGTCAGGCGCAGCGTCCCGGCATCGTTTTCCACGACCTGGCTGCGGACGATGCCTGCGGGGTCGACGATGTCGATCATCGGCGTCTTTCGGGCATCGAGCAGCGACGTGTAGAAGAGCAGCCAGGTCAGCATCTCCTCGTATTTGACGGTCTGGGCGATGTGGTCGATGGTCGTCAGGCCAGCTGGTATCGCCGCTCCCTTGTCCGGCACCGGATCGAATTCGATCTCCCAGATCCTGGCGAGGTCGGATCGCTCGTCGAGGAAGTAGATGAGCCCGCCGCCAACACCGTGGATCGCCGGAACCAGCAATTCTCCTGGGCCGACTGGCTGTTCGAAGGGTTCAGCGCCAAGCGCCCGGGCCCGCTCAGCAGTCGCTTTGGCATCGTCGACCATAAGGCCGAAAGCATAGGCGGACGTGCCGTGAACCAGATAGGAAGCGTTGGCGAAGCCTTCCCTTTCAGTATTGATCACCAGATTGATGGAGCCCTGCCGGTAGACCACGACCCGTTTCGTCCGATGTTGCGCCGTCTTGGTGAAACCGATCGTCAGCAGCAGCGCTTCGAGTTCCCCTGCCTCGTCCTCGGAGGCACTGAACTCCACGAAGGCGATACCCTTGACGTCGACGCGCGGAGGCATCTGGGGTACCGGCAAGCGGACATCGGGCTCAGCGCGCTTCACCTGGTCCCCGAGATAGATCAGCGAGCGATAGCCATCGACGGCGATGGCATTGGCGTTACCGCCGCGAAACTGGTCGTTGAAGATTTCGAGTGACAGATAGCCGTCATAGCCGGTTGCCGCCACCGCGCGGGTAAAGTCGGTCACCGGCAGGTCGCCCTCACCCGGCATATTGCGAAAGTGCCGGCTCCAATAGAGCAGATCCATGTCGATCAGCGGAGCATCCGCAAGCTGGACGATGAAGATCTTCTCCTTCGGGATGGAGCGGATCGAATTGATCTCGATCTTGCGCGACAGGGTATGAAAGCTGTCGAGGATCAGGCCTATGCTCGGGTGGTCGGCGCGCCGGACGATCTCCCAGGCATCGCGATGATCGCTGATATGGCGCCCCCAGGCGAGCGCCTCGTAACCGACGCGCAAGTTCCGCTTCGCCGCCCGCTCGCCGAGTTCGTAAAAGTCGGCGGCTGCCCTGTCGATGCCGGCCACGGCCGCCGGCGAGACATTGGAGCAGACGAGAACGAGGTCGGTGCCCAGCTCCTGCATCAGGTCGAACTTGCGTTCAGCCCTGTCAAAAGTCCGGGCTCTCAACGGCTCCGGCATGCCCTCGAAATCGCGGAACGGCTGGAACAGACTGATCTCCAGGCCAAAGTCCCGCACCATTCGGCCGACGTCACGGGGACTTTCGTCGAAGGCAAGGAAGTCGTTCTCGAATATTTCGACACCGGCAAAGCCGGCCTTGGCGATGGCGCGCAGCTTGTCCTTGAGATCGCCGCTCAGCGAAACCGTTGCTATCGAGGTTTTCATGTTTCTGTCCTTGCTGGAACTTCCCGCGTCGGTGTCAGCCGGTCATGGCCTTGAAATGGTTAAGCATGCGCGCTGCGTCCGGCTCGAGCCCAGTAAACAGTCGAAAAGCGCCGACCGCCTGGAATACCGCCATCCCGCCGCCGTCAAGCGTGCGGCAGCCGCGCCGTCTCGCTTCCTTGAGCAGCCCCGTTTCGAGCGGGAAGTAGACGATCTCCGCAACCCAATGACGCGGGTCGATAAGGTCCCTGTCGAGCGGCAGTCCGGGATACTTCGCCATGCCCGTCGGCGTTGCATGAATGAGCCCTGATGCGGCCCGCATAGCCGCCGGGAGATCCGTGCCGGCCGCGATTTCGGCCTCGGGGAAGAAGCCAGAGAGCATCGAGACGAGCGACTGCGCCCGTTCCGGTTCGCGATCAAAGACCGTGAGGCACTTCAGTCCGAGTGAGAGCGCGGCATAGGCCGTCGCCACACCCGCGCCGCCAGCGCCAAGCTGAACAGCGAAGGAAAGGTCGGCTTCCGGCAAGCCGCGCCGAAAACCTTCCGCGAAACCCCACCAGTCGGTGTTGTGACCGTAGCGTCGGCCGTCCTTGAGAACGACCGTGTTGACGGCGCCCAGCCTTTTCGCGTCGGGAGCAAGATCATCGAGATGGGCGATCACCGCCTGCTTGCAGGGGTGGGTGATATTGAGGCCCGCGAACCCGTCCTGCTCGGCATCGGCAAGCAGGCGCGGCAGGTCGTCCTGCGTCGCTTCGAGTTCGAGAAGATCGATCAGCTCATACTGATAGCGAAGCCCCTGTGCGGAACCCTCCGCCACATGCATCGCCGGGGTCAGCGAGGCCTGAATGCCCGCGCCGATGAGACCGACCTTCAAGGGTCGTACAAGCGTTTCGGTCATGGTTTCCGTTTCCATTTTTCTGTCCGCAACACCGAGCTGCCGCCCCAGCCCGACCCGCCTTTGTCTTGAAGGCGGGCCGGAGGTTCGCAGTAGTTACTGGCCGCGGGCGACGCTTATCTCCTTGAAGAGGGCCTGAACCGTCTCAGCGCCAATCTCGGCACTGAACTTCTCGATCACCGGCTTCACGGCATCACGCAGCTTCTGCGTTTCCTCGGGACTGAATTCGCTGACCTCCATGCCGGTCTTGCGAATTTCATCGAGCGCTGCGGCGTCCGCTTCGCGCGACACCTTGCGCTGGTAGTCGCGCGCTTCGGTCGCGGCAGCCTCAAGGACGGCCTTTTCCTCGTCATTCAGCCCATCCCAGAACTTCTTGCTGACGAGCACGATCTGCGGATTGTACTGGTGACGGGTCAGCGTCATGTACTTCTGCACTTCGTAGAACTTGGCGTTCAGGATGTTTGCGGCCGGGTTCTCCTGCCCGTCGACCGTCCCGGTCTCGAGCGCTGTGTAGAGTTCGGTGTAGGGCAGCGGCACGGCATTGGCGCCGAGCGTGTTGAAGAGTTCGATCGGGATTGGAGACTGGATCGTGCGGATCTTCAGGCCCTTGATGTCCTCAAGCTTCGTCACCGGATGGCGATTGTTGGTGAGATTGCGGAAGCCGAGCTCCCAGTAGCCGAGACCGACAAGGCCGGTATCGGGCAGAAGTTTGATCAGGCTTTCGCCAAACGGCCCATCCATCACCTTGTCCGCCTCCGCACCGCTGTCGAACAGGAAGGGAAGGTCGACGGCGCCGAACTGCTTGACGTTGTTAGCGAGGATGCCGGCGTTCAGCACGGTCATTTCGATGACGCCGCCTTGCAGCGCCGAGACCGTCTGGACGTCGCCGCCGAGCGTGCCGCCCGGGAAGAGCTTTACCTCGATCTTGCCGCCGCTCTTGTTCTTCACGAGTTCGGCAAACTTCTCCATGCCGGTCACCTGCGGGTGACCTTTGTTGTTGGCGGATGCGAACTTGATGGTTTGATCGCGGATCTCGGCAAGCGTCGGCCCTGCCGTCAGCAAGGCGAGCGGCAGAGCAAGGCCCAGGGCCAGTTTCGTAAGTTTCAACATGTTCTCCTCCCAGATTTGGCCAGCCCTTTCGCCGGCCGTGTTGAAGCGTGAAATGTCTGTCAGTGCCCGAACCAGGTAACCGGAACGGTCACCAGTGCGGGGAACAGGACGAGCAGAAACAGGACGATCAGTTCGGCGATCAGGAAGGGCAAAACGCCCTTCATCAGATCCTCCATCGACAGTTTCGAGACGCCGCAGATGACGTTCAAAACCGTGCCGACCGGCGGTGTAATCAGACCGATCGAGTTGTTGATGATGAACAGGACGCCGAAATAGACCGGGTCGATGCCTGCCTGCTTGATGATGGGCATCAGCACCGGCGTCATCACCAGGATGGTCGGCGTCATATCCATCGCCGTGCCGACGAGCACGATCAGAACCATGATCGCAATCAAGAGAAGCGTCTGGTTGTCCATCAGCGGCTCGATCAGCGAGGCCAACGCCCCGGGTACGTCGGCCACGGTGATCAGCCAGGCGGAGACCGCGGCACAAGCGACCAGGAACATGACGACAGAGGTGATCTTTGCCGCCGACACGAAGACATGAAAGAGTTGTGCCGGCGGCAACTCGCGATAGACAACCATGGCGACGAAAAGCGAGTAGACGGCGGCAACAACCCCGGCCTCGGTTGGTGTAAAGACCCCAAACTTCAGACCGACTATGATGATCACGGGCAGCATCAGCGCCCAGATGCTGTCGACGAGCGCCTTGAGCCGCACGGCCCCGCTCTGCCTTGGCGGCAGCTCGAACTGCTCCTTGCGGGCAACGATCAGCCAGGTGATGCAAAGCGCAGCCGCGATCATCAGTCCCGGGAAGATGCCGGCGAGAAAAAGTTTGGTGATCGAGACGCCACCAACGACGCCATAGAGGATGAAGCCGATCGACGGCGGGATGATCGGTCCGATCACCGAGGCGGAGGCGAGCAGCCCGCCAGCGCGCGCTGCGTCATGACCGCTCTTCAGCATCATCGGCAGGAGGAGCGCTCCGAGGGCGGCGGCATCGGCGACAGCCGAGCCAGAGAGGCTGGAAAGAATGCAGGCGGCAAAGATCGCGACGAAACCGAGACCACCACGAATATGGCCGACCATCGCCATCGCCAGTGCGACGATGCGCCTGGAAAGCCCACCTGTATTCATGACTTCGCCTGCGAGCAGGAAGAAGGGCACGGCCATCAGCGGAAAACTGTCGGCACCATTCAAGACATTCTGTGCCACGATTTGTGCGTCGAAGAGACCGAGGTAAAGCATCAGCGCCACGCCGCTGAGGATGAGTGCAAAGGCGATCGGCACGCCAAGCGCCATGGGTCCAAGAAGTGCGCCGAGGAAGATCGTAACGGTCATGGCCAGCTCCTCAGCGTTTTGCGGAAACGGGGCCGAGGACCGGCTCAGGAAGATCGTCGAGGGCCAACTCGTCCTCGCTCTCACGCACGAGTTCGGCCGTGGTCACGTCGATGCGGCCCGTGGCGATCGCCAAAGCGTCGGCAAGCAGGATCAGGAAAGCCGGAACACCGAAGGCGAGCCCGGCGCCGTAGAAGAAACCCATTGACAGCCCCGTCGCCGGTGCACCGACGTGGAGATTGATCAGCGTCTGCGCCCAGCTGCCGCTGATCATCAGCCAAGTCGCATAAAGCATCAGCGCATGGCCAAGGAGCACCGCGACTTTTGCCGCCGTCGGCGGTAGACGCTTGATGAGCGTATCGACGCCGAGATGACCGTGTTCGCGCATGGCGACCACAGCGCCGAGGAAGGTGAGCCAGACGAAGAAGATCCGTGACAGCTCCTCGGAAACCGTAATCCCCTGATTGAAGGCATAGCGCAGAACGACATTGCCGAAGACGAGGACAACCATACCGGCGAGCAGCAGAGCAATCGCCACCTTCAGCGCGAAGAAATAGAAATCGATGATGCGGGTCATGCGCTCCTCCCAAAGCAGAGTGCCGTCTTTGCGCCCGAGCGTTGTATCGGCTTCGGTATGCACATCAGGGGCACGGGGCGACCACTACCTCCTCCAGGCGCAATCGCTCATAACAAAATGTACGAACTAGTACGTATGTCAAGAGGAGTCTCTTGAAAGACCCCTGCAACCTCAATATGACTTTCAACGGAGGCGAGATGACGAGTCCTGGTGACCCGCCCGTTTCGAATTGGTTTTATTGAGAAAATTTCGGGTAGCGCCGGAGGAGTGGCGACGAAAGCATGGCGGGGCGGGCTGAGGCAAGTCGGAAGAACGATCCGGAACGGACCAAGGAAGACATCCTTGTCGTCGCCACGGAGGAGTTCTCGACGCATGGTCTGGCTGGCGCGCGTGTCGACGCCATCGCGGAGCGGACGCGAACCTCCAAGCGCATGATCTACTATTATTTCGGAGGCAAGGAGGGACTTTATCTCTCCGTGCTGGAGCGCGCCTATCGCAAGATCCGCACACTTGAGGAGGATTTGAAGCTTGCAAGCCTTGCGCCGGAAGAGGCGCTGCGCACCCTCATCTCCAGTACGTTCGACCACGACGAGGCCAACCCCGATTTCGTGCGATTGGTCAGCATCGAAAATATCCACCACGCGGCGCATATGCTACGTTCGGACGCAATTCGCGACCTGAATGTTTCGGTCATCGAGACGATCGCCGCCATTCTGGAGCGTGGTATCGCTGAAGGTGTGTTCAAGCGAAAAGCCGACCCGATCGACGTACATATGTTGATCAGTGCCTTCTGTTTCTTCCGGGTCTCCAACCGCTACACGTTCGGCACGATCTTTCGCCGTGACCTCTCAGAGCCACATACGATCGGCAGGCATCGGACCATGATCGCCGACGCCGTTGTTAGCTATCTCAAAGAAGCGGACGGGAACGCGCTGGTGGGTCCCTGAGCCACACGTCGTTTGAAGACTTCCGCGAAGAGGAAATGCGTCGAAGTTGTTTCCTCAAATCGTCCTTGCTTCATGTGGACAGAAGAGGCATGGCATAAGGACGTGAATTCACCCCAACAAGCGGTTTGCTGACTGGCGAAGAGGGCCTAAGGTCCGCGTACAAGTTCCTTCCGATCGTCTGTTCCCGGATCAGGTCCTTTAGGGAACCGGTATCTGCCGTCCGCCGACACGGCCAATATGGGCCGCGACGAAGTGCGGTGATTGACAGCCAACTGCGGGTAATCTGCGTGCCGCGCCCACGGATGACAGAGGCGGCGATGAAGCCGACGCTAGTCAGCAGCAAAACCAATGCGCCATCGATAATTGTTGCGAGCGCCGCGACCATTTATCTAGGCAAGGGCCAGCCGGAAAGTCGCATATCGAAGCAACGCACGCGCTGTTGGGCGGTCAGTATCTGCCCTCAGTCCGGTAAACGCCGTTCGGCATCTGCGTCGAAAAGATGAATGCTGGCGGGTGCAAAGTTCAGTCCGACCCGATCGCCGGCTTGCGCCTGCGATCGCCCGTTGAAGACCACCGAAAGCTCAGGCGTCGTTGCCATGGTCAAGAAGCATGTCGCCCCGGTCGATTCGACCAGCGCCACCTGTGCCGAGACGACGCCCTCATCCGCCGGGGCAAGTTCGATGTTCTCCGGGCGCAAGCCAACGATCAAGGCCCGCCCCGGCTGCACGGCGCGTTCGAGAGAGACCGTTTGCTTCATACCGAGATCGAGGATGATCGACCGGCCATCCGGACCGCCGACTGCTGGCAGAAAATTCATGGCCGGAGACCCGATGAACCCGGCCACAAACTTGTTGTCCGGCCGGTCATAGAGCTCAAGCGGGCTGCCCTGTTGTTCGATGACGCCATCGCGCATGATGACGACATGGTCCGCCATCGTCATTGCCTCGACCTGGTCGTGGGTGACATAGACCGAAGTGGCACCCAAACGGTCGTGCAACGCACGGATTTCCTTGCGCATATGAACGCGAAGTGCCGCATCGAGATTGGAAAGCGGTTCGTCGAACAGAAACGCCTTGGGATGGCGGATGATCGCCCGGCTCATCGCCACGCGCTGGCGCTGACCACCGGAAAGCTCACGCGGATAGCGGCCGAGCAGTTGCGTAAGCCCGGTCACCGCGGCGACCTCATTGGCCGCCTTCTTGCGTTCAGCTTTTGCGACGCCCTTGATCCGCAGGCTGTAGGTGAGGTTCTCCTCGACCGTCATGTGCGGATAGAGCGCATATGATTGGAAAACCATCGCCACGTCACGTTTGCGTGGGGGCACAGCGTTCATGACCTCTCCGGCAATTCGCAGGGTGCCGGACGATATGCTCTCCAGGCCGGCTAGCGACCGCAGCAGCGTCGACTTCCCACAGCCGGAGGGACCGACAAGCGCCGTGAAGCTGCCTTTGCGGATCGAAAGCTCGATGTCCTTCAATGCATGATAGGCACCATAATACTTGTTGACGTTGGTCAGTTCGATCTGGGCGGTCATTTGAGCGCTCCCGAGGTAAGGCCAGAGACGATGCGGCGTTGCAGGAGGACGAAGATGGCGAGGATCGGCGTCACGTAGATCGCCGCATAGGCCATGATGTTGTTCCATTCGTTGGTGTTCGGTCCCATGAAGGAATTCAGTCCGACGCTCGCCGGCTGCAGCTCCACCGCCTGGATCATCGACTTCGAATAGACGAACTCTCCGAACGCCTGCATGAAGATCAGGATAGCGCTGACAAGGATACCGTTTCGTGCCAGCGGCAGGACGATGTTGAAGAAGGCGCCTACCCTCGAGTTGCCGTCAACGAGGGCTGCTTCCTCCAATTCCTGCGGCACGCTCATAAAGGTTGCACGCACCAGAACGACGAAGAACGGCATGCTCTTGGCCGCGATCGCAAGGATCACCGCAAGGCGGGGATAGTTGAGCAGCCCGATCTGGGAAAAGCCGACGAAGATCGGCGTGACCATCAGTGAGGCCGGAAGCACCTGGAGCATGAGAATGAGGAAGAGCCCGATATCGACCCAGATGTTGCGATAACGCGCCAGCACATAGGCGCAGCCGACACCGAGCACGGTGATGACACTGACCGCCCCGCAAGCGATGACAAGAGAATTCCAGATGT
Source organism: Ensifer sp. CCNWLY38 (assembly GCF_037120565.1). NCBI lineage: Bacteria > Pseudomonadati > Pseudomonadota > Alphaproteobacteria > Hyphomicrobiales > Rhizobiaceae > Ensifer > Ensifer sp. CCNWLY38. The sequence continues at coordinate 234,481 of NZ_JBBBBO010000009.1, read as the reverse complement.
ACCGGCCCATGTTGCGGCTTTGCCAGACGTTGCCAAAGATCTGCCATTGGGGATCGGTCGGCCAGAAGGTCGGCGGAGTGGCAAACATCTCCGATCCCGATTTGATCGTGGTTATGTACATCCAGTAGAGGGGAAACAGATAAATGCCGGCGAGAATGATCGCGATTGCGAGCAGCAGACGGTCGCGGGTTTGATGGCTCATCCGCGCACCTCGTGCCGTGTGGAACGCACGTAGACGACTGAGGCGATCATCACGAAGACGATCATGATCACGGAAATCGTCGCGCCCTTGGCGAAATCGTACTGTCGGAACGACAAATCCCAGGCCCAGTATTGCGTGACGTTCGAAGCATTGTTCGGCCCTCCCGAGGTGATGGCGGCGAAAAGATCGAATTGCTGCAGCGTGAAGATGAGACCGAGCGCGATGATGGCCCCGATGGACGAGCGCATCATCGGCAAGGTTATCGTCCAGAAGCGTTGCCAGAAATTGGCGCCGTCCAGCTCGGATGCCTCGTAAAGATCCCTCGGTATGGCCGACAGGCCAACGGACAGGAGGATCATGTTGAAGGACGTGCCGAGCCAGATATTTGCGATGATGACGGCCCAAAGCGAAAAGCCGGGGTCTGAGCGCCAGAAGATATTGCCGTCGATGAGGCCGGTTTCGCGCAGGATGAAGTTGAGCACGCCAAAGTCGCCCGAGAGGATCCAGTTCCAGATCGCTCCGACCACGAGGCCGGGCATCACCCAGGACACCAGGAAAAGGCCCCGCAGCCACGAGGCGCCTGGAAAGTTCGTCCAGAAAAACAATGCCAGGCCGAAACCGACGAGAAACTGGCCGGCGATCGAGGCGATGACAAAGGTCGCGGTGTTGGCCAGGATCGGCCACGTTTCCGGCTGCGCGAACAGATCACGGTAGTTCTTGAGGCCGACGAAAGGGCGCCAGAAGCTCCCGAGGCTGAACATGTCGACCTCCTGGAGGCTCATGGCGATATTGTAGAGCAGCGGGAGACCGGACAGGGTGAGCAGGAACGCGAGCGGCAGGCCGACAAGGCCGATATCGAAGCCGCGACCGTCGATCATGCTGGATAGAAAGCGTTTCATGAGCTCCTCCGCCGCCAAGGCGCCAGCATACACCGCTCGCACAACCCGGCCTGCAAACTATAACGACCAGAAGCACGCCGGCCTCGCCGGCATGGTTTTGCGGTTTTTCCGCCCGAGCGCCTCAAGCGGATTAAGCGCTTGTGAAAGGCGGCCGGCTGTTCCGGTCCGTCCGGAAGCCTGCAGGCCGCCTTGCCAGAGGCTTTAGCCAAGGACTGCCTTTATCTTTTCAGCCGCCTGGTCGAGGGCATCTTTCGACGTCATTTGCCCGGTCAAGGCCGCCTGGATTGCGTCCTGGATGGCCTTGGAGATCTTCGGCCATTCCGGATGGGGTCCACGGGGCTTTGCGAATTTGAGCTGCTCGATGAAGACCTTGAGGGCCGCGTCCTTCAGCGGCACACCCGTCTCAGGGATAGCGATGTCGGATCGAGCGGGCAGCTGCCCGAAATCCTTGAACATGCGGTCGTCCTGGGAGGCGAAGTACTCCAGCACCTTGAATGCTTCGGCAGGATGCTGCGTGTTGGAAAAGATCGCCCAGTTAAAATCGCCCATGGCCGAGGAGCGCTCTGCACCGACCTCGGGCACCGGCAGCAGCGCGACGCCCCAGTCGAACTTCGCCTCACTCACCATGCGGTCGAGTTCCCATGGACCGGAGATCGCCATGGCAGCATTGCCGGAATTGAACGTGCCGGTCGAATCCCACTGGCCGCGGGTCAACGTATCCGGTGAGGCCAGTTTCTCGGTTATGATGGTTTTCCAGATGTCGAGCGCCTTGACGGCACCTTCCGAGTTGATGTGCTCGTAGCTGCCACCGGCCATCTGGACCCAAGGCAGGAACTGGAATGTTCCCTCCTCGTTAGCCTTGGCCGAGAAGGCGAGCCCGTAGACGTTGGCGGAGGGATCCGTCAGCTTGCGGGCCGCATCAACCAATTCATCCCAGGTCTGCGGCGGTTTGTTCGGATCGAGCCCCTTCGCCTTGAACATGTCCTTGTTGTAGTAGAGCGCAATCGTGTTCGTCGCCTTGGGAAGGCCATAGTGCTTGCCGTCCCACATGGTGGAGGCAAGAGGTCCCGGAAAATAGTTCGACGTCTTCACCACGGTCGACTTTGCGATCATGTCGGTCAGGTCGAGGAAGGCGCCGCGTGACGAAAAGAGCGCATGTTCCGGGTTGTCGATGGCGATGATGTCGGGCGCCTGCCCTGTCGAATAGGCCCGCATCGCTTCACTGACGACATCGTCGAACTGGATCTGGCGATATTCGACCTTGATGCCGGTGTTCAGCTTGTTGAAGTCCGCTATCAGGTTCGGTGCGGGCTGGATGTCGCGATCGAGCGACCAGACGTTGATCGTGACATCTTCCGCCTTGGCTGAAAGTCCGAATAAAGAGACACCTGCAAGGGCGAGAGCGCCCAGGATTGCGGATCCGCGGATAGCCATTTTCTCCTCCTTTGGTTATCCCCATGCCGGCATCCTCCATGCCGGCCGACATGCACGTCTCAGGCCGGGTCGATGACGAAGTCGCCGCCCCGGCAGGTCTTGAGGTAATTCAAGCCATGGACCTGGCCGGTCATCTCCAGATCGTCGCGATAGACCGGGTCATGCCAGCCTTCGATATCGATCGAACCGGACCAGCCGGCGAGCCGAAGTTCGGAAATCACGTCGGTCCAATTGGTGTCGCCGAAGCCGGGCGTACGCATGAAGACGAATTTCTCCTTGCCGAAGATCCCGTGCTCGCGGATGACGTCCCAACGGATGGTGGCGTCCTTGCCGTGCACGTGAAAGATCTTCTTTGCCCATTTGCGGATCTGCGGCAGCGGATCGATCAGGTAGACCATCTGATGGCATGGTTCCCATTCGAGCCCGATATGATCGTCCGGCGTCTCGTTGAAGATCAGCTCCCAGGCGTCCGGATTGTGCGCGATGTTCCAGTCTCCGGTGTGCCAGTTGCCGTCCATGGCGCAGTTCTCAAACGCGATCTTCACGCCCCTGTCGGCTGCACGCTTTGATAGCTCTGACCAGATTTTCCGGTAGCGCGGCAGGCTGTCGGTCAGAGGCTTGCCGCGAAGGCGGCCGGTGAAACCGGCAACGCAGGTGGCGCCGAAGTGGTGGGCGTTATCGATGCAGTCTCGCCAGCCCTGCTGGGTCTGCTCGTCAATCTCCGTCGTCTCCAGCGGATTGCCGAACATGCCGAGGGTAGAGATGGTGATGTCGCGATCACCAATCGCCGCCACGCAACGCTTGCCAAGTTCGGCGAGATCCTGGCCGTTAGTCGTCTGCCAGAAGAAGGGCTCGAAACTCTCAAAGCCCATGTCGGCGATCTGACCGATCCGTTTGTCTGCGCCGCCGTTGGTGGCCGAGATCATCGTGCCGATGCGGATGGATTTGCTGGGGTTCTTCAAAATTGGCTCCCTAGGCTGCAATGGTGACGCGCTTGCCATCGCGCGCGCTGTCGATCGCGCCGAAGACCATGGCAAGGCTCTTGATGTTGTCGCTGCCGTCCGTTTCCGGCACTGTTCCCGCGTCGATCGCGCGGATAAATCGCTCGATGACGCTCGCGTGGCCGTTGGTGTCGGCACTGTCTTCGGCCTCAGGCACTGTGACCGGCTCGACGCCACGCAGGAAACCTTCGCTGCCTGCGACGACATTGGCCTCGAAGCGCTCGCCGCCATCCCAGAGCAACGTGCCCTTCGAACCGGTAATGCGCCACGCGCTTTCCCAGCTCGTGTTAGCACCCTCAGCGCACCAGGAGCCGCGGTAGGTGAAGGCGACGTTGTCGGAGAACTCGAAGATCGCATTGGCGGCGGCGCCATGGCGATACCAGGAGCCGTGCGGATTGTACTCGTGGCAATAGACCGCGAGGGGCTCCTTGCCGGACATGAAGCGCGCCGCATCGAAAGTGTGAATGGCCATGTCCAAAAGCAGGACGTTGTCCATCTGTTCGCGAAAGCCGCCGAAATGCGGACCAAGGAAGAAATCGCAATGCAACGCTGTCAGCTCGCCCAAAGCGCCTGACTCGATGAGGCGACGAATGCGACGGACACCGCCGATGAAGCGACGGTTTTGCACGATGGCATGAACGCGTGAGGCCTCGGTCGCAAGCCGGCGCAATTCGCGCGCCTCATCGAGCGTGGCGGCCATCGGCTTCTCGCTCAAAACGTGGCAACCATGCGCAAGACCGGCAGCCACCACCGCGCGCCGCGCCGCAGGAACGACGATGTCGAAGAGCAGGTTGGCTCGGCTTTCGCGAAGAACCTCCGGCAGGTCCGTACCGATCAGGATGTTGCCAAGGTTGAAGTCGGCGGCGAGAGCTTCCGCGGTCGCCTGATCAAGATCGACAAGGCCGACGATCTCCACTTTCTCGCGAAGAACACTGCTCTCAGTGAGCGCTTTCAGCCAGCCTTTGGCCATAGCTCCGCACCCGCACAAAACGGCCCTGTGTCTCACGTGATTTCCTCCAAGAAACGGAAACGCCAACTCCCCAATTGGCTTCCGTAAACGTTTACGATACTATGCGGCAACGGGTTTTTATGTCAAGAGGTGTGAATATGACCAGTCGCGGGTCTGGGGAGGAACGCGGAAAAATGAAGGGGATTCGCGAACTTGCCGAACACCTCGATATTTCGATCGGCACGGTATCACGCGCGCTGAACGGCAAGCCCGACGTCAACGAGGAAACCAGAAAAAGGGTTCTGGAAGCAGCCGAATCCCTTGGCTATGTTGCCAATCAATCGGGCCGTGCTCTCAGGAAGGGCGCGACCGGCGTCATCGGCTTCATGATGCAGACCGGCTCCGAAATTACCGGCCAGGGTGACACCTTCTTTATGAGCGTCTTCGACGGCGTGCAGACCGTCTTTGCCCGTCACAAGCTCGATCTCGTCGCCCTGCTCTGCTCCTCCGAGGAGGATCCGAACGACTACTTGAAGCGCGTCGTTGCACGTGGGTTCGCCGACGGGATCATCCTTTCGGCAACGAGACGCCACGACGCCCGCTTCGAACTGTTGGCCAAGCGCAGGATCCCGTTCATCACATTGGGGCGAAGCCTGACCGATGTTGGGCAACCCTGGCTCGATCTGGATTTCGAGGGCATGGCCGAGGCGTCCATCGATCGGCTCGTCGCCCGCGGCCACAAGCACATCGCCGTTACACGACCGCATGACGACATGAATCTCGGCTATGTTTTTGAGGATCAGTGCCGGGCGACCCTTGCCCGACATGGGCTTCGCCTCGACGAGCGTCACGTTTTTCGTTCAACGCCGAACGAGGCGGGAGGATACCAGATCGCCTGCGAACTGAGCGCGCTTGATGCCCGTCCGACGGCAATCGTACTCATCAACGAAGCAATCACTGTCGGCCTTTATCGGGGGCTTGTCGAAGCCGGGATAATGCCCGGGCGAGACATGGCGATCATCGGACGCCAAAGCCCGCATTCGCAATTCCTGTCGCCCCGTCTGACATCCTTCAGCCTGTCGCTACGCGACCTCGGGATTGCGCTTGCCGAGTCCCTGCTTGCAACGATGCCTGCCTTTGCAGATTACTACCCGGCGAGGTCTGAGCGATTTCTCTGGCCCATGGCTCTCGTCCCCGGCGAGAGCGATTGAGCAAAATTCGGTCTTGAAGATTCCGAGATGCACCAAGTCTTTTCAAACGTGATCAGGACCTCAGTCGGTATCGTAGACGCTGACGGCGTCATGGCGCGAGACACTCGTTACAAATTCCACAACCGTCGGCATCCATTCGCGAGACTAAGCGCTTCTTCAGACAACAAAGGCATCTCATCGTGTTTTTTCAAATTTAGCTTGCCCTAATATCCATTGATCCCTACGTGTACTATCGGCGAACGCAAGCTCTTGATTGTAGCGGATCAATGACGGCCCATGGGTGCGATGGGCGGCATTGGGCTCTCGCCGAACTTCCAGGCGCGGGAAGGTTTCTCGCCCTCTATGGGTGCACGACACCTTGGGTTCGAACGGTGCTTAGGGGATTTTCATGTTTTTGAACCGCATCGATTTGGACGCCGCCGCCGGGCTGTGGCGCAACATCATCTTGACGTCCTTGCCCTGGGATAGGCTCGGCGGCTACGTGGCACTTCGCAAGCATGACCTGACAATCGACCTTCACAACCTCGACGAAGATAGCGATCTCCTCGCCTTTGTCGCCGATGGCGAGGCTATGATCAATCGGTTCCGTTTGGCCTATCCATTCATAGTCACATACAGGGAAAATCCCGGTTACCCACTGGAATACCTAGTTTGGCTTTCATTTCACATGCAGGCAAATTTCGAGCGGTTGGGCGCACTTGAGATGAGCGCGTTTTACGCGGATGAAGACGACGGCACACAACGCATGGAAGCATTGGCGATGGGCTTCTCGCGGCAAGCCGACCTCGAAGACTTTATGGCTCGGTTCGATGGAAAGGACCTGAGCCTGGATCCGTTGTTTGGTTACGAGGCATACATTTGCGAGGTGGCAGGCCAAACCGCGGGAGAGCTTCAGTCATAGTCGCTGTAATTCCCAAATCTTGCGGTGCCTCGCTCAAATCGACACGTTCCGACAGATCGCGTTCGATTGCAGTTTGCTGATATCGCTCGGTCTACGGCAACTGGTCATGCCGGTGATCCGGGTGTCTAATAGCTAGCTGATCCGGGAGGTTCGCAATGAAGAGCGAGATTGAGAAGCCCGAGCTTGCTGTCAATCGTCGTGAGTTGCTCGTCGCTCTTGCCATTGCAGCAGGCGGAACAACCCTTCTGCCGTGGTCAACTGCGTCAGCGCCCGTCGCTACCCGTGATGATCCCGGTATCCGCGTAGCAACGTAAAGATCGACAATGGCAGCGGCGGACTGCAGAGCTACCTTGCGCTCCCCTCGGCACAGCGACAGTTCGCGAGTGTCATCGTAGCCCATGATGCACTCGGCCTGACGCCACACTTCGAGCATGTCACACGACGACTTGCAGTCGAAGGCTTTGCCGTTCTGGCGCCTGACTTCGCGTCACGGTACGGGGGAACGCCCGCCGAACCGGGACCTGCCCATGAGGTCGTGAGCATGACCACCTGGGACGAGTGGCTGGCCGATGCGCGCGCGGCTTTCAATTGGCTGACAAAACAGCCTCCTAGCAACGGAAAAGTCGCCGCAATCCGTTTTGGCCTTGGTGGGAGCGCGCTCGGCCGGATCGTCTTCCAGATGAAGGTGTTTACCAGTGCCGTCCTCTTCTACGGTCGGGCCCCGCCGCTAGAGGAGGTGAGGAAGATAGACACTCGCCTTCTGCTCAATTACGCGGCGGACGATCCGCTGGTTAATCCGCAGGCGGCGGCGTTCGAGAAGGCCCTTGCCAAGCAGAACGTCGACTATCAGACGCTTTCTTACGTGGGCGCGAAGCACGGCTTCGAGGATGACACGGTTTTCGCAGCGTACTCTCAGGCGGCTGCAGACCTCGCCTGGGCGCGAACCCTCGATTTCTTGAAGCGCACAACCGCCTGATAGCCTGGAAACGAAACAGTGCGCGCCATTGATGATTGGCACGACAAAAACCCTCAAGCAGCGGTGGTTCTCCGGCTTCACCTGCCAGAGCTCTTTCTGCGCTTCCAATCACCGCGCGAAAGCGAAGCTCGGCTTCACGCCTCGCCCGTTGCCGTGTGCAAATCCGATCTGATCGGCCAGCGCGCGATCGAGACCCGCAGATGCTATTCCCTCGGCCGGGGTTCTCGCGTCCATCCGGGTCATCGCGCATCCGGACATGCGGCGTTATCGCCAAGATAGCCCGCCGATGAGACCGGTAAGAATGTCCTTCAGCGGCGGCTCGACATCGACGACCGCATGGGCAAGAAGCGGCTCTACGCGATAGAGCCTGGCGACGTCGGGACCGGGCGTCGCCATCTGCCAAAGCGCGCCGGCCATGCTGGTCGCAGTGGATATGACGTTGATCGCCAGCACGACACGATCGCAAAGCGTGATTCTTAGGCCATGGTCACGCAACCATCAGGCAGGTGCGATAGAAGCTGCCCCATCACCTTCCCGCTACCCTTGGTTTGGGCTAGTACCCGGTCATCTCCAGGTAACCCCTGCCACTGACACTGCCCTCGAAGGCGATCGGGCCTTCCCAGTACGGGATGGACGTTGACATCCACGCATGGTCGTTCAGAGGCTGGATCGTGACGTCAAAGCCGCGACTGGGAATCTGGACGTTCCAGGAAACAGGAATTTGACGCCCTGCGACTTTGGCGGTTCGCACGGGAACGATCTTGAGAGCTGCCGCGGGTAAAGGGTCCGGTCGCCCGTCGGCAGTGATCCAGGTGGCGGAGGTATATCCCTCCCCTTCATCTCTGAGGCGGAAGCCCATGAGCTTCTCCCCTGTATCGAGATGCAGCGAGAACCAGTCCCAACCGGTCTGGTCCTCCGCGAGCGGCTGTGACGACCACTCGCGGTCAAGCCAAGCCTTCCCCGTCACCTCTACATCCCCGGTCGGTAGCGAAAGCGAGCCGGCCACCGCGTAGAACGGTTGCGAATAGTAGTAGCTGGCCTGTCCCTTCGCTGATTTCACCGAAAAGCCGTTAATGCCCTGCGGCACCAGCGGGCCGGTAGCCGATAGGCGGAGTTCATAGCCGAATTCCTCGGCCGTCGCAGTCAGGCTGAGATCGGCCAGTTGATCCGCTCCCGGGCCAGCATGTCCCTTCATCTGCCAGTCATCGATCCAGGCCGAGAACGGCGCCGCGACAACACCAGCCTGCCCCACTCCCCCGCGTGAAATACGTTCTGCGACGAAGTGGTCCTCTGCAGTGGTGACGGCTGCGTGACCCATCCAGAGCTGTGGGCTCGACCATTCCTTGGCCTCACCCGGAGCAAGCGCTGAGCGGAAAAGGGTCCACTGCGCTCCGTATTGAGTTCCGTCGGGGGCTTCAAGATTGGCTGTTAGATACCACCACTCTATCCGGAAGTCCGGATGTGGGCCGTGGTCGGCGGGGAAACGGAACAGCAGGCCAGGCTGCGGCACCGAAAACCCTTCGGCCGTCGAGCCAAGACCACCAAAACCCTCGGAGGCCGCGTGGCTCACGGACAAGCTGGCCATGGTCGTCACCGCAAAAGCGATCGCAATCGATCTAACGCTCATTGGCGAATCCCTTCAGAAGTTCCGATGGCGTCACTCCCGCCAGCCGGCGAAGCGGGATGAATACGGAAACGACCGCAGCGGCGAGCGCGACTAGACCGAGGCGAAGCCACTCGTAAGGAAAGATATACATAGGCAGACGCCAGCCGAAGGCTTCGACGTTCACCACCGCGAGAAGCACCCACGCTAGCGCCAGGCCGAGTGGCAAAGCGGCAACAAATGTCGCTAGCCAGAGCACCAGCGCCCTTAGAACCTCAAGAAGAGCGAGATCACGTCTCGTGACCCCCAAGGCCCACACGGGCGCAAGCTGCGGGAGGCGCATTTCCGACAGCGTGAGGAGGCTTGAGAACATAGCTAACGCTGCAACTCCGAGCGTGAATATGTTCAACGCGCCAGTAACCAAGAATGTGCGATCGAAGATCCGCCGTGACTGTTCCTTCAGTGCCGCTTGGTCGGCGACGTTACCCGGTGGCAGTCCGAATTCGTCCGAGAGCCTCGATCGTAGCTCCGCAATCTGATCAGGCTGGATCCGCAGACCGTAGCGCAGGCGCGAGACCTGCGGGTAGCGAGAGGTCAGAGCGTTTATTCCGGCGATGACCTGGCCCTTTGGGTTCCCGTAATCCGAATAGACCCCGACAACCGCCGCCTTCCAGTCACCCGCCAGATCCAGCTGATCTCCGATGCGGAGCCGGTCCCGCCTCCAGAACTGTTCGTTGACCAGCACGCCTTGACCGGACGCCACCCGATCCCAGACGTCCGGCATGCCAACGATCAGCGGCCAGTGCTTCCTGTAGGTCGGATCGTCAGCGACACCGAAGATCTGCATCGGCTGCCCCCGGATCTCGGCATCTACGCTCAAGATCGGCAACACTGATTCCACCTTCGTTGCGAGCCATGCCCTGAGCCTGTCTGCCTCGCCCTCGTTCCGGGCAGCGACGTAAAGCTCGGCGGGGAGACGTTGGTCGAGCCAGCCGACGAACGTGAGACGGAAGCTCGACACCATGGTTCCGACGCCGACGTTTGCCGCCAGAGCAAGAAGCAATGCCATAAGCGCAAGGGAAAGTCCGGGGAGCTGCTGCCGCGCGTCGGCCCAGAACCACGTGACCAGCGCGCGCGAAGACGTCCGCTGCATCATGGTGAGGAATCCGGAGAGCACGGTGGGGAGAAGTAGCGACGCCCCGAACAGAAGACAGCCAAGAACGCCAAAGCCCGCCTCGAGTCCTTCACCCCACAGAAGAAGAGCTCCCGAGAGGGCTAACAAGGCCGTTGCGGCCAGCACCTGAAACCGCCGTCCCGCATGCCACGATCGCCCCCAGGTCTGGGGCTGGGCCGCCGCGAGCAAAGGCACCCTCGTCAAGCGCAACAGGCTCTGCGCCGACGAAACCAATGTTCCGGCCACCGCGATGGCAAAACCAGAAACCCACCACTCCGGACGCAGGGAAAGCGTGCCAGGCACGCTGGCTCCGTAGAGGCCTTCGAGGGTTGCGGCCACTCCGGGCAAAAGCAGCGACGCGACCAGATATCCGATCGCGACACCGACCGCCCCGGCGGCAAGGGCGAAAAGGACAAGTTCGGCGAGCAGCAGAACCGCAAGCGCACGCAACGAAACCCCAAGGCAGCGAAGCGTTCTGAAGGTCGGCCGCCGTTGCTCGAAGGCGAGACCAATCGTCGAGTACACGATGAACAGCCCCACCGCGAAGGCGAGAAAACCGAAGGCCGTCAAATTGAGATGGAAGCTCTCGGTAAGATGCTCGACGTCGGTTTCTGCATTCGGCTTGCGAACCGAGAGCGTTGGAACAAGCTTTTCAAGCGGCTCCAGACCAGAACGTTGGTTTTCGGCAATCACAATCCGACTGAGTTCGCCCTCTCTTCTTAACAGCTTCTGGGCCAAGCCGATGTCGATGAAGGCGGCGCCGTCCAGCATCCGATCCGAAACACGCAGTGCGAGGTCCGTCTGTCCTCGCATTTTCTCCGCTGTTTCGGGAGAGACAAATAGCATGCCCGGAGGTGTGATGAAGGAACGCAAGTCCCCGGCATTTCCCAGATCAACCGTGTTGGTCTCGGCGGGCATCGTCAGTGGCTCGATGCCGATCACCCTTAACCGGGTCACTCCAAACCGATAGTCTCCCTCCAAAACTGGTGACACGTTCCAGCCCGCCCGTCTGAGCCGCACGAAGGCGGACTGAGGAATCGGGCTGCCGTTTGGAGAAACCAGGTTCGCCAATCCGTTCTGGTCGAGCACAACCGCGGCACGGGTGTAGCTGGCGCGGGCTTCTGCGTTGATCGCCTGCACTCCGCACCACAGGGCGGTCGCCAGCGCCAGGCCGGACAAGAGGGCGCCGAGCTGCAGCGGTCGTCGTCGCCAGTGGGACAGAAGTGCCGTGGCTGCAGTCCACATCTTCATTCGATCTTCCCGGACCGCAAATGCACCTCCCGGTCGAGCCTATCCGCCAGTCTTTGCGAGTGTGTCACCAGGAGCAGTGTCGATCCGGTTCCCTTCGACAGCGAAAGCATCAGTTCCAGGACAGCGTCTCCGTTGGCCTCGTCCAGGTTTCCTGTGGGTTCGTCCGCCAGCACTAAGCCGGGACGCGCGGCAAGGGTTCGTCCAATCGCCACCCGCTGCTGCTGTCCGATGGAAAGCTGCTCGGGATACCTGGTGAGCAATGTCCCGATTCCGAGGCGGGCCACGAGTTCATTTTCCCACGGAGGATCGTGGCGTCCCGCGAGCTTGGCGTGGAAAGCGATGTTCGCGGCCACGTCTAGCGACGGGACAAGATTGAACTGCTGAAATACGAGACCGACTTCTGTCCGCCTGTAGGCAGCGCGTTCCCGGTCGTTCAGCTTGGAAATGTCGCGCCCCCCTATCGTGATCTCGCCTGAATCCGCTCGGTCGAGGCCGGCTACCAGATGCAGGAGCGTGCTCTTTCCGCTACCGGACTCCCCCGTCAGGGCAACTCTGTCTCCCGCGCCGAGATCGAGATCGATCCCTCTCAAGACTTCAAGCCGCCCTTCGGCAGTCTCATAGGATTTCCTAAGATTGCGGAGAGCGATCACCGTAGCGGCCAAGGTTAGGACGATTGCACATATTTAACTCTCCACAGCCGCTTGGAAAGGCCTGCAGTGAGGAGATGCGAATGCTGACGTCGGACGTCACATGGCGACGCGGGAGCCCGGTGATTGCGAGCGTTGATACATCGTCAGCGCCCACTGCGTTCGGAGTACGTCCAGATACAAAATGTAAACGTCACCCTCGCTGCCCCTGACCTTGAAGTATCGGTAGTCGGCGCCATGCCACTGATCGAGGTTTTCGACCACTTCGACCTGCCGGCCGTTGAGGTAAAATCGTCGGAGCTTTTCGACACCACCTTCGTCCACAAAGGTTTCGACCTGAACTTGCATGGCGCGCTCGCTGTTCTTCTCGGCCGAAAGGCGGCGGACCGCGCCTCCTGCCAGTCGGAGCAGGATTGTTCTTGGATAAATAGCTGAGGGTGGACGAGAAGAAAGGGGCACGGCGCCCCTCGCCGCATGTATTGGACGCCGCACGGCTGCTTGGGACGCCCTCCCCCTGTTTGCACCGGGTTATGTCGCATGCCGCGATCGACATCAAACGGTCTGCCGACATCAATTGCAGGAGAGGCCATTTCGCGTATCTCGCGAACGGTTCCGATCTGGATTAACGTCTTGCGACGTCTGCTGATCGTATCGATCCCGCGACCCGGCGAGTAAGGCCGGCGCGGCAAGATAGAGGATCGCGGCCATCGTCACGACGCCAGTGAACCCGATATGCATTGCAAGCAGTGCGGCGAGGATCGCGCTCAGCACCGACGCACAGCCATTGATTCCCCACGCCCAGGGAAGAAATTCCTCCGAGCGTGCGCCGACGTGGCCGAGGCCGAGGGGGAACGGCATTCCCATGAAGACAGCGAGCGGTGCTATGAGGAGGAGCGCGATTGCAACCTTCGCGGCATCCGGGAGCGCCAGCAGCCGTTCGAATATCGAAGGCAGCGCGAGCACGTAGGTCCCAGCCAGCAATGCTATTACCACGACAGCGAGGGTGATGCCGCGCACCGCGGATCCGCATCCGACCGCCGCCACCCAACGTGCAGCCAAGGCGCTACCGAGACCTGCGAAGGCGAGGAAACCCGCAAGCACGACAGCGACAGCGTAGAGCGGATGGCCGAGGAACAGCACGAAGCGCTGGATGAAGGCGATCTCGATGAAGAGGAAGGCCAGGCCCAAGGCAAGGAAATAGAGCCCGAAGCGCAGCCGGGGTACGGCTCTTCCGAGTGCGCGCCGGCGAAGCCAGAGCGGCAGCAGGATCAAGACGGCACTGAGGATCGCGGCCTGGACGAGCGTCGTCACCAGGATCAGGTAGCCCCAGTCGAGCATCGCTGCCCCACCTTGGGTGCGCAGTGTCAGGAGCTCGGGCAGCGCACACCAGCGGAAAAAGTCGAAGAAATAGGGCCGATTGTCCGTGGCCGGCGCAATATCGAACTTGTAGCGCTCGGTGAAGTCGGCTCGTTCAGGGCCAAGGAGAGCGAGGGCTCCCTCGTAGAGAAATTCCCGGTCGAGTTGATTGTAGCGGTTCACGTCGCTCGCGGAGATGCCCGGCACCCAGGAGATGTCGAAGAAATTCTCGTCCGCGAAGCCGCGGATCGCTGCGACGTCCTCACCAGTGAACGGCGACTTGGCGACGAGCAGGGTTGCGGTATTCCAGCTCCGGATCAGCGCCAGGTGTCGGCCGGGCTGGGACACGCCATCCGCTTCAAGCGCAGCGGTAGCCGTGGCAAACAGCTTGAGGATGTCGCGCGGCGGCACCCGCAGCCATCGCGTGATGGCGACGACGCCATCTGGTTTCAGTACCGCCAGGTAATCCCGCAGTGCCTCCACGGTGTAGGTGTAATTCTCGTGCATGCTTTGCACCCCGGCCGCCGCCGCGCTGAAGGAGTCAAGGAGCGGCATCTGGATCAGGTCGTAACGCTCGCCAGCGGTCGCAGCGAAGGCGCGCGCCTCGGCTAGATGCAGATGCACGTTCGGTCGGCTGAAGATGCCGCCGGCGAAGTTCGCGAAGCGATTGCGAGCCAGGTCGATCATCTGCGGGTTGACCTCTACAGCGTCCACGAGATCGGCTCCGGAGCGCAGCGCCAGCAGCACCTGCTCGCCGCCACCAGCACCGAGGACCAGCACTCGCGGCCGTGCAAGCATGCGGTACGGGAGCGCCGCCGTTGTCCGGTCGAGATAGGCGACCGTCGCCAGATCGCCGCTATAGGCGGTCATCGCTGTAACACTATCGCCATCGCTGAAGACGGCGAGTTGCGTGGGCGGCTCTTGGGTGTTGGCGAGGCTGAGGCCCGGCGCGTACCGGAATGGGACGCTCGGGCTCTCCACGACTGTCAGTAGTCCGAGCGGGCTTGATCGCTCCTCGACCACCCGCGCGTTGGGGACGTCGAGAGCCATGCTTAGGCCCTTGTATTGCGACATGTGCGGGCCGGTGGCCGTAATGGACGGTGGCAGCCACACCGCGATGACCGCGGCTGCAAGCCCGAGGCTGCCCGCGGCGAGCCGCCGATGGCGAGCCATGCCCGTCGCGGCAAGGGCAGCCGCCGCAAATCCCAACGCCGCGACAAAGCGCAGTGCCGCAGAGGGAAAGACCAGGAACAGGAGTCCGACGATGCCCAGTGCACCGACCCCAGCGCCGACCAGGTCGAAGGCATAGACGCGTCCGATCTGGCCGGGATGGCGGCTGAAGGCAAGGCCGATACAGGTGGCACCAAAAAAGAACGGCAGGACCAGGAGAGCATAGCTAGCCGCGAGCCAACCGAGCTGGCCCGGATTCCAGACGACCTCTAGCGCGTTGAACGGCAGGCGTTCGGCACCGGCGAAGCTGGCAACCGCAGTGATGCCGAACAGCGCTGCCGACGCTGCGAAGGCGGCCGGGTACCGTTTCACCAGAGGGCGGCGGGCCAATGCAACGAACGTACCGCTCGCGCCGAAGCCCAGGAGTGCGATGCTTATGATCATATAGGCAAATTGATGCCACTGAATGATCGAAAAGAGCCGCATCAGCAGCACTTCGTGAGCAAGGGTTGCCGCCGATATGAGACCAACCGGCAGCAGGCGCCCCGCTCTCATTGGGCCCTACCTCCCCTCAGCGGCACAAAGGCCACCGGCAGCAGCTGGCGGGTCGTGATGCTTCCGTCCCGTCGCTTCTCGACCAGCATGAGAAACTGGGTCGCGAAGGGGCCTCCCACGGGGACGACCATCCGGCCGCCCTTGGCGAGTTGCTCGACCAGCGGTGGCGGGATGTGACTGGCAGCGGCAGTCACCACGATACCGTCGAAAGGCGCGTGCGCAGGCCAACCATAATAGCCGTCGCCCACCCTCCCCTCGACATTGTCAAAGCGGAGCTCCGCCAATCGGGCGGCGGCCCTTTCGCCCAGCTCCGGTATGATCTCAATCGAGTAAACCTTCGCTGCGAGCGGCGACAAGACGGCTGCCTGATAACCCGAGCCAGTGCCGATCTCGAGGACAGCGTCGCCAGGCCCAACGTTGATCAGGTCCGTCATCAGCGCGACGATGAAGGGTTGCGAGATGGTCTGGCCGTATCCGATCGGCAATGGCCGATCTCGATAGGCCGCGCCACGCTGCTCCTCGGGCACAAAAAGGTGGCGCGGCACCCTTCCCATCGTCTCCAACACAGCCGGATCGATG
The DNA here is from genome assembly GCF_037120565.1 of Ensifer sp. CCNWLY38. Classification (NCBI taxonomy): domain Bacteria; kingdom Pseudomonadati; phylum Pseudomonadota; class Alphaproteobacteria; order Hyphomicrobiales; family Rhizobiaceae; genus Ensifer; species Ensifer sp. CCNWLY38. Next base: position 218,573 of record NZ_JBBBBO010000009.1, on the reverse strand, counting down.
CCCTGGCCCTCGACCGCTGACGGCGCCGAACGGGCGTGCATTTTGATCGTCTCGATCATCGCCGCACGCTCGCCGAGTCGATCCTGAGCGGGCGCGGATGTCGAAACCACGGCGGCCGCGCCTGCGAGAACCGCCGCCATTAACGCTTGGCACTGGGCTAGAGGACGCATGAACTCTCTCCCGGTTATATCGCCAGAGTATAGTGGCGGCTGCGGCAATTTTGAACAAACCTCGCCCGGCTCTCTGCGCAAGGCTGCGATGTTACCTAGGGCACACTCCAATGTCGGGGCATAATTTATCCTAACCATTATCAACCCGCAGTCCTGCTGCAATGCCTCCTCCGGGCACGGGGTCTACTTCTATGGCGCGGGCGCCACTGTCCTTCCTTGACAGCTTGCCTTCCCTTACAATCCCTCCCGGATAGGAGAGGAGTTCCGCCATGAGCGAAGACGCCTTCAACATGTCGATCCGCAAGTTCCTGAAAGAAGTCGGCCTCACATCCCAGCGCAAGATCGAGGAGACCGTGCGCGAAGGGCAGGTCGGCGGCAAGAAGTTGAAGGTCCGCATTACACTGACGGCGGAAGGCACCAGTCTCAACCACGTGGTGGACGGCGAGATCGAACTGCCATAGTCCGGCAACGGATCAGCTTTGCGCCAATAGCAGCCACGAACACTATTCGGGGGATGGATTTTACTACCGATTGACGCTTAGGCGAAGACACGGATAGAACGATCTCTCGAGTTTGCTCGCTAGCTTTGATTATTGCGCGATTGGCATCGCGCTCTGAACGAACCTTCCTTTCAAAATCGCTTTCAGGCCCCATGTCTCGGACCGGGGCCTCAATTTTGCTTTGGAAGGACTCGTCACGGCCACCGGCACAGTTAAATGCTTCCAATAAGGACATGGTTTCCTGACAAGCACGGCGCCGATGGAGCGATCTCGTCGAAGGCCAGAGCTTTACCAACGCCTGCGCGATAAGCGCGAGTACCATTCCGCACAGCCAAGGAACCGCAGCACGCGGGTGACCGCAGGTGAGACCAATGCCATCCTCCCGTGGTCATTGCCGCCTCCATCACAAGATAGATTGAAGGTAGACAATGAAGAGCTTGGACGAAAAACTTCTTATTATTCTGGGTGCCTTCCACAGTGTTCGATATGGAGTGTCGCCATCCGTCTCACGCGGCGCTGCCGAAAATCATTCCAAAAAACATGGTCTCGCGGGAAGTGAATACAGCCAGACCCTCGAAGCCGCCATTGGCGCTGGACTTATCGGACTCTCGTCTGACTCAACTCTCTCAATTCGGGCCGCGGGGCGAACGAGGCTAGGAAAACGCTAGCCAGCTTGAGTGCGACGTGGAGGAAACCGCCCGGCGACTTGTCGGCTTCAACACGCCGGAAAAGTTCGAGCCTCGATGTTCGCGTGAAGCCGCGCTTGGAAATAGGGCAAGCGAGCGCCTGAAAGACCTCGTTGCGTCCGGAGCGCCGATAGTGACCCGGGTAATCTGCCGAAAGTAAGAGATCGCATGATCGGTTGACCGCCTTGAAAGGAACGAACTGTTGACTGCCAGAGACGTTCAGAGCACCAAACTGTCAGCCCACACAAAGACGATGTTTCGCGAGCGCCAGATCGGACCGGCATCCGTGTATTCCCCGGCCCGCTTGCCGCCGAGCGCGTCGTAGAAAGCGATCGCAGGTTCGTTGCCGTCGACCACGCCCAGCCCAACTCCGGGAAATCCTCTCTCCCGCAAATGCAAAGCAAGCCTTGAGAGCAATAGGCGGCCGATGCCCTGGCGTTTGACGTCCGGATCGACGTAGAGGTTTTTGATCTCGCCGAGATCGCCAAAGATCGCGGCTGAGGGCGCGCCGGCGGCGGCGATCGCGACCGGCCTTCCCTCCAATTCGGCAAGCAGCACGATCTGGTCGGGATCGCTCGCCGTGAGCTTTTCGCGCCAGGTGCTGCGGCGACGGGTTTCATCAAGCACAGCGTACACCTCCGGTGGAGCAAGGTCGCGATAGGTTTGCCGCCATACCCGCACGTGCAAATGCGCGATTGCATCGGCATCGGCTGGGGTTGCATGCCGTATCGTCACCTTTTCCATCGCCCTTGCCCCCGTCCTTATTCCACTTGAGTCATCAGCCAACGTTGGAACGCCTTCAGCGCAGGCGACGGCTTGCGGTCCGTTGGGGTGGTGAACCAGTAGGCGACCTTGGATACGTAGCCAATCCCGCCGGGATTAACGAGGCTTCCGGCCCGTAGCTCCTCCTCGACGAGCTGCGGCGGAACGAGGGCCATGCCCTGCCCGGAGATCGCGGCGCGCAGTACCAGCGTATAATAGTCGAAGCGCATGACGCCCTGTGGCTCAAGGTCCGGTTTCCCATGTTCTGCCACCAGGTCGATCCAGCGCAGTGGGGTGCCCGGATGCTCGATGATGACACCGCGCGCCGCATCCTCGAGGGTTTCGCAAGTGCCGAGCCGCGCAAGATAAGTGGGTGCGCACACGAGTTGGACATCCTCGCCGAAGAGGTAGACCGAGTGTTCGTTCGCGAAAGGCCCACGGCCGAAGCGAAAGATTGCATCCGGTTGGGCTGCCGGATTGTCGGTCGCAAAGGTAGTGTACTGGACGTCGATATCCGGGTGTTTCTGATTGAAATCGGAAAAGCGCGGCAAGAGCCAGCGATCACCAAGGATGGGCAGCACCTTCAGCCGGAGCGTATGGGAATCCGGCTGAAGGCTCGCCGCGCGGAAAGCGGCCTCCTCCATCGCCTTGATCGCCACCTGCGCCTGTTCAAGGTAGATGCGGCCGAGGTCCGTCGGCACCATGCCCGACGGCTTTCGCATGAACATCTGCGCGCCGAGAAGGTTCTCGAGGGTCAGCAACTGCTTGCTGACGGCGCTTTGTGAAAGGTTGATGCTTTCCGCAGCCGCCGTCGTCGAGCCGCGCTCCGCAATCGCCAGCATCACGCGAAGGGCGGTCATGGAAGGCAGCGGCACGGAGGTATGAACCAAGGGAATGCTCCGGTAAGGGGCTAGTCGGTTTCGTCATAACGGTATCGCTTTTTCGCGTTTGTGCAAGCGGTCTCTAAAAGGCAACCTCTGCTCGGGAACATATTCACCGACATGGGAGACCGACATGACAGAACAAGCGACGTCGCTATGGGGAGGACGCTTTTCCAGCGGCCCGGCTCCGGAACTCGCGGCGCTTTCGCGAAGCAATCCAAGCTTCTTCCGCCTGTCCCCCGAAGACATCGCCGGGTCTCGCGCCCATGCGCGTGAACTGGCGCGCGCTGGCGTATTGAGCGAGGACGAACTGCCGCGGATGCTGCAAACGCTCGATACGATCGCGGCCGATGTCGCGGCCGGCCGCGAAAAGCCGAAAGCCTCGGATGAGGATCTTCACACCTTCCACGAGCGCCTGCTGATCGAGCGGCTGGGTGCCCTCGGCGGCAAGCTGCGTGCCGGCCGCTCGCGCAACGACCAAACCGCCAACAACACCCGCCTCTACCTTCGCCGCACGGCGCGGCGACTGGTGAAGCTGGTCCTTGCGGTGCAGGACGCACTCGCCACCCAGGCGAATGAGAATATCGAGACGGTCATGCCGGGCTTCACCCACCTTCAGCCCGCTCAGCCGATATCGCTCGGCCATCACCTGATGGCGCACGCACAGTCACTCAGCCGCGACATCGGGCGCTTCATCGACTGGGACCGCCGCTTCGACCGTTCGCCGCTCGGCGCCGCCGCCCTGGCCGGCTCGGCTTTCGCCCGCGACACCGAAAGCTCTTCGCGCGATCTCGGCTACGCCCGTCCCTGCGAGAATTCCATTGATGCCGTCGCGAGCCGCGACGTGGTCTCGGAATTCCTGTTCGTGACCGCGATGCTGGGCGTGAACCTCTCGCGCCTGTCGGAGGAGATTTGCATCTGGGCTTCGCGCCAGTTCGCCTGGGTGAAGTTGCACGATTCCTACTCGACCGGCTCGTCGATCATGCCGCAGAAGAAGAATCCCGACATCGCCGAGCTGACGCGTGGCATGTCGGGCACCATGATTGGCAATCTTGCGGGCATGCTCGCCACTCTCAAGGCGATGCCGCTCGCTTACAACCGCGATCTCGCCGAGGACAAGCGCGCGCTTTTTGAGACGATCGATCTTCTCGACCTGATCCTGCCTGCCTTCGCCGGCATGGTCGCGACGTTGACCTTCGACACCAACCGCATGGCCGCCGACGCGCCACGCGGCTTCACGTTGGCAACCGAGGTGGCGGACTGGCTGGTGCGGCAGGGCATTCCTTTCTCGCACGCCCATGAGATCTCCGGCGCCACCGTACGTTACTGCGAAGAGCGCGGCATGGACCTTGACGGGCTGACCGAGACGGACCTGCCGAACATCGATGAGGCATTGACCCCGGATGTGCTTAAGGTGATCGACCCAGCCCGGGCGCTCGCCGAACGTTTCGGCCAGGGGGGAACCGCCCCCGCCCGCGTGCGCGAGCAGATCGCGGCCTTTGCCGACACCTGCAAAGAGCAGCGTGCCTGGGCCGAACAGGATCTCTCGGGTGTTGCCCTTGTCCCCTTGACGGGAGCGGAAGCATGACCGACACGCCCCTTCCCCAATCCAGCCGCGATGCCCATGACATCGCCCATCTTGAACTCGTCCCGCGCAGGCATGTGGGGCGCAAGGTCTTCGCCGCCATCGTGCTGCTGCTGGTGGCGCTCCTGATCCGCGCCTTCGTCGTCGGCCAGATCGAATGGCCGGTCGTCGGCCAATTCCTGTTCGCGCCCGTGATCATCCAGGGCATCTGGAACACGCTGCTGATGACAATCGCGGCGATGTCGCTCGGCATCGCACTCGGCGTCCTCATCGCGATCATGCGCATTTCCGGCAATCCGGTGCTCGAGTACATCGCCCTCGTCTATGTCTGGATATTTCGGGGCGCACCCGCACTCTTGCAACTCCTGCTTTGGTTCAACCTCGCTCTGATCTTCCCGACGATGGGCATTCCAGGCCTTTTCGAATTCAACACCGTCGAGGTGATGACGCCCTTCGTTGCCGCCATGCTCGGCCTCGGCATCCAGCAGGGCGCCTATACCTCGGAAGTCGTACGAAGCGGCCTGCTCTCCGTGGACTCCGGCCAATACGAGGCCGCCCGGACGATCGGGATGACGGGCATGCAGACGCTGCGCCGCATCGTGTTGCCGCAAGCCATGCGCGTCATGGTTCCGCCAGTCGGTAACGAGGTCATCAGCATGGTCAAGCTGACCTCGCTCGCCTCGGTGATCCAGTATTCGGAGATCCTGCACAATGCGCAGGTGATCTACTACGCCAATACCCGCGTGCTGGAGCTGCTGATGGTCGCCAGCTTCTGGTATCTCGCGATCGTCACCGTCCTGTCCCTGATCCAATCGCGGATCGAACGCCACTACGCTCGCGGCACCCGCGGCCGCACGACGATTTGAGGGGGCACACATGACAAACGAAATCCTGGTCAAGGCCGTCGACGTCTGCAAGAGCTTCGGCACGTTCAAGGCGCTTCATGACGTCGGTCTGGAAGTGGGCAAGGGCGAGGTGAGCTGCATCATCGGCCCCTCGGGCTCCGGCAAGAGCACGTTCCTGCGCTGCATCAACCTTCTGGAACGCATCGACTCCGGTGCAATCTGGGCCAATGGCGAGCTGATCGGCTACCGCCGCGACGGCAACAAGCTTTATGAATTGAGCGACGCTGAAATTGCCCGCCAGCGCCGCGGCATCGGCATGGTGTTCCAGCGCTTCAACCTCTTCCCGCACAAAACCGCACTCGAAAACGTGATCGAGGGGCCGGTGCAGGTTCTGGGCGAAAGCGCAAAAGCCGCGCGGGAGCACGCGATGGATCTCCTCAATCGCGTCGGTCTCGCCGACAAGGGAGGCAACTATCCGGCAGAGCTTTCCGGCGGCCAGCAGCAGCGCGTCGCCATCGCCCGCGCGATGGGCATGCGCCCCTCACTCATCCTGTTCGATGAGCCGACCTCCGCACTCGACCCCGAACTGGTGGCCGAAGTGCTCGATGTGATGAACGATCTCGCTGCCTCCGGCATGACGATGATCGTCGTCACCCACGAAATGGGCTTTGCCCGCAACGTCAGCAACACCGTCGCCTTCATGGATAGCGGGCGGCTGATTGAGCACGGCCCTTCGGCGCGGGTCCTGACCCAACCCGACAACCCCCGCACCGCCGATTTCCTCAAGGCTGTGCAACGATAACCGCAAAAAAACGACAGGATGGGAACTACGATGAAAATAGCTATTCTGGCCGCCTCGGCGTGCCTGCTCGCCTTTACCGCCCACGCACAGGGTCTGCCGGAAAAATACAAATCCGCCGGCAAGCTTGTGGTCGCGAACACGCCGAATTATCCGCCGATGGAGTATCGCGATCCTGCAACGAACGAACTGATGGGCGTCGACATCGAGCTTGGCAAGGCGCTTGCAAAGCAGCTGGGGACTGAAATCGAATGGTCGGAAATCGGCTTCGAGCAGATGGTCTCATCGCTGAACACCGGGCGCGTCGACCTTGTTTTGAGCGGCATGAGCGACCTGCCCAAACGGCGCGAGACCATGGACTTCGTCGACTATATGAGCTCCGGCGCGCAGTTTTATACCTCGGCCAAACGCAAGGACGAATTCAAGGAACTCACCGATTTCTGTGGCAAGACCGTGGGCATGAGCCGTCGCACCTCGTTCCCGGATGAGGCCAAGAAGTGGAGCGCCGCCAATTGCGAAGCCAACGGCAAGCCGGCGCTTGTTATCGTCGGTACGGAAGGCTCGGCCGATGCCCGCGCCCAGTTGAAGCAGGGCCGCCTTGACGGCGCGGTCCAGGGCTCGGAAACCCTGCCCTACCTGCTGCAGCTTGAAAAGGACACCTACGCCATCGTCGGCGAGCCCTTTACGGAAGTCTATCAGGGCATCGGCTTCTCCAAGCAGACGCCCGAGCTGCGCGACGCGATCGCCGGCGCCCTGAAAGCCCTCATGGCCTCCGGCGAATACAAGGCGATCTTCGAAAAATATGGTCTCGCCGCCAGCGCGCTCGACGGCGTGATGATCAACGGCGAAGCCGCAAAATAATCGCGGGACGGCCCGGCGGGTCTGCCGGGCCGCTCCCCTCGCCTGCCCGAACGAGGATATCATGATGCCCGATGTAGCCCGAAGCGGCGTGCAAGCGTTGACGCATGTCGAGGCGCTTGCCGATTTCTGCGCCCGACTTGCACCTGCCGATCTACCGGCCCGGATCGCCGCCCGTACCAAATCCCACTTTCTGGATACGCTCGGCGCAGCACTCGCTGGCACTCGCTCCATCGAATTCCGCAAGGTACGTGCGCTCGTCGCACCAGGAGGAACAACACCGCTTCTGGCCTCGCCGCAGCGCACAGGACCGCGCGACGCGGCCCTTGCCAACGGGGTGGCCGCCCATGTCTTCGAGCTCGACGATTCCGGCGGCTGCGATCATACGGGCGCCGTCGTTCTGCCTGCGCTATTGGCAGGTCTTGCGTCCAGCGACGCCCCGATTTCCGGCGGCGATCTCATTTGTGCGCTGACGGCGGGTTACGAGGTGGGCCGCCGCGTGCTGGATGCATCCGGCGGCTACGGCGTGCACAATGGTGCCGGTTGGCACTCCACCGGCACCTGCGGCACGCTCGCGGCCGCGGCGGCGGTCGCCCGGTTGCGCGGCTATGACAGCGCCCTCTTTCGCCACGCCATGACGCTGGCTACCAGCTTTTCCTCTGGCCTGTGGGCCTTCAATCATGATGGCAGCCAAGCGAAGAAGGTCCACGCCGGTCGTGCGGCTGAGGGGGGACTTCTCGCCGCCGACCTCGCCGGCGCCGGCTTTTCCGGTCCCTCGCAGGTGTTCGAGGATGTCTGGGGCGGTTTCTTCCGCACCTATGTCCGGGATGCCGGGCATCCGGCCGAACTCTCCGCCGGGCTAGGCACGGACTGGAAGATTGGACGGGCCTCGCTAAAGCCCTACGCTGCCTGCCGCGGCGCGCATTCCGCCATCGACGCGGTCGGCGACATCCTTGCCGAGACCGGCCGCACTGCCGCCGATATTGCGAGGGTTGACGTCCGCCTCAGCTCCTTCCTGATGGACATGTGCGGCCGGGCGCGACTGGAAACGCTGGCGGGCGCGCAAATGAGCCTCGGCTACGCGCTAGCGGCGCTCCTTGTCTTCGGTCGCGTCGACCTCGAACAGTATTCTGCCGCTGCCCGTAGAGATTCGCGCATCGCCGTTGCTCTCGACTGCATCCGCTTTCATCCCGACCCGCAGATGCCGCAAATGGCCGAGCCGGAGGTGACCGTCACCTTCGCTGATGACGAAAGCAGGACGGCGATGGTGGCCCGCGCCACCGGCTCCAGCGAGCGGCCGATGAGCGACGCCGCCATCCGTGCCAAATTCGACAGCCTCGCGTCGATGGCATTGCCTGCGGCTCGTATCGCGGACCTCGCCGATTTCGTGGGCGTGCTGGAGGAACGCGCGGACTGCCGGGGCCTTTCTGACCTGCTGGTCGTAGACGAACCCGAAGCGCCGGTCTTCATTTGAGAAGGAAGTTTCATGACCTACGATCTCAGCCCTCGCCCACTCAACCCGGCGTCACCAGCCCCCGTTTTTGACTGGCCGTACGGCAAGAAGAGCGCCCTCTTTATCGGTTTCGACGTCGATGCCGAGACTGCCTGGATCGGCAACAACCACGCCAATGTCGACCGGATGGTGACGACCTCACTCGGCGGCTACGACGCCCGGGTCGGAATCACAAAGATCCTCGAACTGCTGGATACGCTGCACCTCAAGGCGACCTTCTTCATTCCAGGCTGGACGGCCGAGGCCCATACAGCCGCGTGTGAACCGATTGTCGCTGCCGGGCACGAGATCGCCCATCACGGCTACCTGCACAAATGCCCGGATCGCAACAAGCTGGACGAAGCAAAAGAGGAGATCGACCGCGGCCTCGAAGCGCTGAAATCCCGGCTCGGCGTCACACCCGTCGGCTATCGCGCGCCATCCGGCGAGAATTTTCCCGAGCTTCTCGCCTATCTTTGCGAACGGGGCCTGCGCTATTCCTCATCCTTCCGCGACGATATCCGCCCCTATCGTCACCGTCTGGCGGACGGCCGCCCAGGCCCGGTGGAAATTCCGGTCAACTACGCCTTCGACGACTGGAATTTCGGCATGAGCGGTCGGCTGGATGCGCGCCCGCTCTTCGGGAGGGACGCTATCCTACCCATCTGGCGTGAGGAGTTTGTCGGAACCCACGAGTGGGGCGGCGTGAGCACGCTTGTCCTGCATCCGCAGGTTTCCGGTCGGCCGATGCGGTGGCGGATTCTGCGAGATTTCCTCAGCGAGATCGCCGCGCGTGACGACGTCTGGATCGCCACCGGTGCGGAAATCCTCGCGCACTACGAAGCCGAAACCGAAGCAGCATAGGGTCTCGCCGGTCGCCCGCCAAACCCGCGCGAATGGACTTCAGCCGTCTCCACAGCAGAGGCGACCCTTACAATATCGCCATCGTGGTTCCCGACGATACATTATGCGACCGCTGAGGCACATAACGAGAACGCTGCATCGCCCATGTCCAATGTTCGCGGCGGGACGACCGAATTCGCTCTTGACATCATTTCTTCAATTAACGAACCCGGACAGCAACAACCAGTCAGTTACGCCGATGTGTAGGCCGTCTTGACGGTGGTGTAGAACTCGGCGGCGTAGCGACCCTGCTCGCGCGAGCCATGGGAGGAGCCCTTGCGACCACCGAAGGGCACGTGGAAGTCGACGCCGGCGGTCGGCAGGTTGACCATCACCATGCCCGCTTCGGCATTGCGCTTGAAATGGGTCGCATGCTTGAGGCTGGTGGTGGCGATCCCCGACGACAGGCCGAACGGCGTGTCGTTGGCGACGGCAAGCGCCTCGTCGTAATCCCGGACGCGAATGACCGACGCCACCGGCCCGAAGATCTCTTCGCGGGAAATGCGCATCTGATTGGTCGCCTCGGTGAACAGCGCCGGCTGCAGGTAGAAGCCGGGCGTGTCGCGCTTCAGCAGCTCGCCGCCGAAGGCGAGCTTGGCACCTTCCTGGCTGCCGATGGCGATATAGTCGGTGTCCTGGTTGAGCTGGCTCTGATCGACCACCGGACCGATCTGCGTGCCGGCCTTCAAGGCGTCGTCAACCACGAGCCCCTTGATGCGCTCGCCCATCGCGGCAACGAAGCGATCATGGATGCCCTCGGTGACGATGAGGCGCGACGACGCGGTGCAGCGCTGGCCGGTGGAGAAGAAGGCGGAATTGACCGCGGCTTCGACCGCAACCGACAGATCGGCATCGTCGAGCACGACGAAGGGGTTCTTGCCGCCCATCTCCAGCTGGTATTTGCGATTGTGCTCGACCGAGGCGAGCGCGACGCGTTTGCCGGTGCCGGTCGAGCCGGTGAAGGTGATGGCGTGCACATCGGGGCTGTCGAGCATCGCCTGGCCGACGACCGAGCCCTTGCCCATGACGAGGTTCAGGACCCCCTTCGGCAGGCCGGCGCGGTGGAGAATGTCGACGATCGCCCAGGAACTGCCGGGCACCAGTTCGGCCGGCTTGAAGACGACGGTGTTGCCGTAGCAAAGCGCCGGCGCGATCTTCCAGGCGGGAATGGCGATCGGGAAGTTCCAGGGCGTGATGATGCCGACGACGCCGACCGGCTCGCGGGTAATCTCGACGCCGATATTGGGCCGGGCCGACGGGAGCACCTCGCCCGCCAAACGCAGGCACTCGCCGGCGAAGAAGTCGAAGATCTGGCCGGCACGCACCGTCTCGCCGATACCCTCGGCGAGCGTCTTGCCTTCCTCGCGCGACAACAACTTTCCGAGCTCGTCCTTGCGGGCGAGGATCTCGTCGGCGGTCTTCCTCAGGATCGCGTGGCGCTCGAGGATGCCGGAGCGCGACCAGGCCGGGAACGCCGCCTTGGCAGCGGCGATCGCGGCGCGGGCATCGTCGGCCGACGCGCGGGCGTATTCGCCGACCACGTCATTGGTATTCGAAGGGTTGATGTTGGCGACCCCGTCACCGCCGACCCATTCGCCGGCAATCAGGTTCTGGTGCAATGTCATCGGCGGTTCCATTCAGATGAGCTGACGTGCTGCGAGATTGCGCATCAAGTGCGATGCGCCAAAAGTCCAGGGACTGCACTCGGTCGACAATCGCACCGTGTTGACCAGCGACCCCAGCTGGGAGTTTGAGATCGTCACGATATCGCCGAGCTTATGGGTAAAGCCCTGTCCCGGAACGTCCCGATCTTCGACGGGAGCAAACAGCGTGCCCATGAACAACATGAAGCCATCGGGGTATTGGTGATGAGCGCCGATGGTCTGTGAAACTAGATCGAGTGGATCGCGGCTGATCTCCTTCATCGAACTCCTGCCCATCAGGACATAGCCATCCTCGCCTTCTATCCGCAGGTCGAGGTCGGCATTGCGCACGTCGTCGATCGAATAACTCTCATCGAACAGTCGAATGAAGGGCCCAAGTGAGCAGGAGGCATTGTTGTCCTTGGCTTTGCCAAGCAGCAGCGCCGAACGTCCTTCAACGTCGCGCAAGTTCACATCGTTGCCGAGCGTCGCCCCCTTTACCTGGCCCTTGCTGTCCACAGCGAGCACGACCTCCGGTTCCGGGTTGTTCCACCTCGATATCGGGTGCAGCCCAACCTCATCACCATAGCCAACTGCCGACATGACCTGCCCCTTGGTGAAGACTTCGGCGTCAGGACCAATTCCGACTTCGAGGTACTGCGACCAGACGCCCTCTTCGATCAAGGCCTCCTTGACCTTGGCCGCTTCCCGTGAGCCCGCCTTGAGGTTGCGGAGGCTGTCGCCCACCAGCAAAGTCACGCGTTCGCGGATTTTGCAGGCGAGGTCGGGGTTTCCTGCGGCACGCTCCTCGATCACCCGTTCGAGCATCGAGCGGGCGAATGTCACGCCGCAGGCTTTGATTGCCTGAAGATCACATGGCGCGAGTAGCCGGGGTGCCTCGGAGACCCTCGGAGCTGCCGCGAGAACCTCGGCCAGCGCGCAGATCGCCCTTCCCTCTTGTGCCCGGACGAACCCGACCGGATCATCCATCTCCAAGAGATCACGCATCGTTGGCGCTTTTCTTGTGGTGATATCGAACACCACGCCGGCCCTGACTGTCACCAGGGCCGGCCCCTTCTCCTGCGACAACCACACACGACCGACGAAGGAGCCACTCCTATCGAGTTCCATATGTCTCTTCCCATTCCAAAGTCATTGAACCAGTCAGCTCCTGGCCGTCTTCAAGTATCTTCAGGCCTGGCCGGCCCACGAGGTTATGTGCATCGACTGGGTGGGAAACCGGCTCAAAACAAAAGAAGTCCGCCTTGGCGTTCGGCGAATAGAGCAGCGCACAAGCAAGATTGTCGGAGGCCGAGATCCTGACGGAGACCGCTCCCTCTCCTTGCGTGATGACCGCCTCTCCGGCCCATCCGCCGAAGGCGTTGTTGATCCACTGGTCAGGTAACACCCGCCCTTGGTCGAAATTCCAAGCTGGAACTTCGCAAAGCTTTCGACGACCTGTCGGCAGGTGTTCTCTGTCCTCCAGCCATACCTCCGTGGCGCGAAATTGCAGCCGCGTGCCAGCATTTCGCGGAAACCACGGATGGAACCCGATGCCAAACGGTAGTGGTTGTCCCGACAAGTTTTGAACTGTGAGCTTTATTTCCAGCTTTTCGAGCCTAAGGGTGAAGACCTGCCGTGCCCGATAGCGAAATGGACCGATCTCCCCATCGCATTCGAGTTCGACGGTCTCGCCGCTGCGAGCAAGCAATCGCCAGTGCCGCTGGAAACCATCCCCGTGAATAGGGAAGGGCTCGCCGACAAGGTTAGCTGGAATGCGATGAAACACACCTTCATGTTCGAAACCGCCGCGTGAGATGCGGTTCGAGAATGGAACAAGCACATTACACCCCAGTTCAAAGGGGCCATCTTCCATTCGGCCATTCCACGGCCTGAACACAGGAAGCCACTCGCCTGACGGATGCCGTACATCAAGATGTGCGATGCCACCGCCAAGTGTCGGGATGAGCTGCAAGTGCGCATTACTGTTCTCGACATTGATCCACTCAACAACCATCTACCAACCGCCGTCGATGGCGAAGTTCTGTCCGGTAATCATGTCCGAAGCCGGTGAGACGAGGAAATAGACGAGCTCCGCGACATCCTCGGGCTTAACGCGTGTTTTGAGGCATTGCCGCTCGAGGACCCAGTCGTTGTATTCCTGAAGCCGGTCGGCAAATACCCGGTTCTCTGCTTCAGAAACCACCGCTCCAGGTGATATCGCGTTGACGTTGATCCCGAATGGTCCGAGTTCGCGAGCCAAGGATTTCGTCAGGCCGATCATCGCGCCCTTCGATGCCACATAGGGCACATAGCCGTCCCATTGGCCATTGAGCGTAATGGAAGCAAAATTGAGAATCTTGCCGCGTCCCTTGCGTTTCATCATGTCGGCGCAGGCTCGAACAGCTGCAAACGCAGCCGACGAATTGACGCGGATCTGATCCTCGTATTCGGCCAGACTGAATTCCTGAAACGGCTTGTTGATTATGAGTGCTGCGTTGTTGATCAGGATGTCGATACCGCCTGAAGCTTCGGCTTCCAGCCGGATCAGTTGCTCGGTTCGCGCGAGATCGTTCAGATCGCATCCGAGAAAACGCACGTTTTCGCCGAGACTTTCCGTCTGGCCCGGCGCCTCGAGGCCAGGACGGTCGAGCACGATGACTGCTGCGCCTTCCGCGGCGAGTTTGCTCGCCTGGGCTCGACCGAGCGTGCCCAGGCCACCCGTGACAAGCGCCACTTTTCCCTGAAGTGATTTCATCTGCGTTCCCCTCAAAGCACGGACTGGACTTCGTCGATCGACGTTTCGCTGACGCGCTTGTCGAGCACGATTTGCCCACGCGCCATGGCGACCACCCGATCACAGGATTCGAAGACGTGGTGCATGTTATGGCTGATAAAGATGCCGGTGACGTTCTGTTCCTTCAACGAGCGAACGAAACCAATGACTTTGTTCGTTTCCTTGACCGAAAGATGGTTCGTCGGTTCGTCAAGGATCATCACCTTCGACTTGAAATGCATGGCACGGGCGATCGCCACACCCTGTCGTTGGCCGCCTGAGAGTTCGCCGACCAAGGCGTCAGGCGAGCGCAGATGAAGATCGACGTCTGCGATGGCCTGAACGCTCTCCTCACGCATCTTGCGGATATCCAGAACGCCGAGGCCGAAGAAGGAATATTTGAGCGGCTCGCGACCAATAAACAGGTTCCGCGCGATAGACATGGTCGGGACCATGGAGTTGTATTGGTAGATAGTCTCGATCCCGAGCCGCATGGAGTCGCGCGGGCTCGATATCGCCGCCTCCTTTCCTTCGATAAAGATGCTGCCTTCGTCCTGCTTCTGCACCCCGGACAGGATGTTGATGAGTGTCGACTTTCCCGCGCCGTTGTCACCAATCAGGCCGACGGCCTCGTTGCGAGCGAAATCGACCGAGACGCCCTTAAGAGCATGGACGCCCGAATACCATTTGTGCAGGTTCCGGACGGATACAATAGGACCGTTCATGGCTTAAACCTCCACCTTGATCGATTTTGCCCGCTTACGAAGCCAGGAGTTGGCGACGACAGCAAAGATCGTCAGCGACCCGATCGCAAACTTGAACCAATTGGCGTCGACCTGGCTGAGGATGAGACCGTTGTCGATCACGCGGATGAGGATGACACCAATGATGCCACCGAAGACTGCTCCAACGCCACCGTTCAGGGCGGTGCCACCAATGACGGCTGCGGCAACCGCTTGCAGTTCCATGCCCTCGCCAATAGACGGTAGCGGTGACCCCAAGCGAAGCACCTGAATAAGCCCGGCAAAACCGCTCAGCACCGAGCAGAGTATGAAACAAGCGATTTTGACACGCGCAGTCGGAATCCCAAGGGCGTCGGCGGCCGGCAGGAAACCGCCGGTAGCTCTGATCCAGTTGCCGAAGTTTGTACGGCTCAGGAGCAGCGATACGAGTACCGCAAATGCTAGAAACCAGAGGAACGACATGCGCAGCAGTTGGCCGGGCCCAACAAAACTGGTGAAGAGCCATGTGGGAAGATCAGCCGGCAAGAGGGGCGGAAAGCCGCCCGAGATCACGACCGTGAGCGATCTGGCGACAAACATCATGCCAAGCGTGGTTATGAAGCTTGGGATCGCAAAACGGATAGTCAGATAACCGTTCAGCAGTCCTATCGCCACACAGACGAGGAGGCCCGCTATTAGTGCCATAGGGAACGAGATCCCCGTGGCCATCAAAACGGCCATCGTCATCGGCATCAGAGCGAAAACGGCACCGACTGAAAGATCGAATTCACCGCAGATCATCAAAACGGTGACGCCGATCGCGACCAGCGCCATCTCCGGGAGAATCCCAAAGAAGCCTCGCAGGTTATCAAAGCTCAAAAAAACGCCTCCAGACCGGATCTGGAAGAGAATTATGAGCAGCAAGAGTAGAAGAAGCGCCGCCAGTTCCGGCTTCTCCATGTAGATTTTCAGCATTCTTTTCATCGCATGCACCCCCGTGCGGCAGGGCGGCTCGTTTGCAGGCCTGCCGGTCAAATTCATTGCTTTGCGCGCGGTGTTCGACGCGCAAAGCACATGCTTCATCAACAGGCCCTTTCTCCGAAAACCCTCCGATTTTCGGAGAAACGCGTCTACCGCAGGCCCTGTGCTGAAAGGTCCATAATGTTGTCGGCATCGGCCGGACGGACGATCCCCTGCCCCGTATCAATGTCAGCCGGGGCGAGGCCAAAATTCTTGGCGAGATAGACCTGCATGACAGGCATGAAACCCTGCATATATGGCTGCTGATCGACCTGGACCTGAACATAGCCTGTTTGCATTTGCTGGACGACTTCGGGCACCAGATCGAAGCCGCCCAGAAGCACCTGGCCAGGCGCGACCCCACGATCCTTCAGCACCCTGGCTACCGCGGCATGCCAGAAGCCGGTATCGAAATAGGCGGTGGTGTCGGGGTGCGCATTAAGATAGGCGCCGACACGATCTGACGTAACAGCAAGGTCCGTGCCGCTATCGATCCGTTCCCAAGAGATTTCTCTACCGGGGTTTGCAGCCTTAAATTCCGCGAGGAAATCCATCACGCCTTGTCCGCGTGCCTCGGACCAGTTCTGGCCGGGCGCGGAAATTCCGACCAACACTTTGATCGGTCCCTCCTTCGGAAAACTCTCCGACATGGCCTTTCCAAGCGAGTATCCGGCGCGCCGGAAACCCTGGCCGACGAAAGCAGCGCGCGCATTTCCTTTCGCTCCCTCGCTGTCGTCCACGTTAACGCCGATGACCTCAACGCCGTCCTTGGCGGCCCGAGCGATGACGTCGTCAAAGGCCTTGTCATCGACGATGGAGGTCAGAAGTGCGTCGGGCTTGCTCGCCAGCGCAGCTTCCATATTGGAGAGTTGCTGCTCAACGGAACCCTCGGTCTGGGTAAACACCATCTGGCAACTTGCGCCGATCTTCTCGCAGGCGTCGTCGTAACCCTTTTTGACCGCCTGCCAGAATGTGTTTGAAGCCGACGAGTGATGCGTGAAGACGATCTTCAACGGTTCCGCCGATGCGCCGAGCGCGGTCGAACCGAAAAGCGCCAACCCCAATGCACTCCCAATCAATACTGTTCGCATGCTTGCTCCTCCTTAAGCTGCAGAATTGCGAAAGAACTCGGACTTATTTTCCGCTCGAAACGCGACGGGACACCGTAAATGCCTTTTCGAGGTCGGGATTAAGCTCCATGCCGAGACCGGCACCTGGCGGCACTGTGATCATCCCGTTTCGAACTTCCGGAAGCGCGGTAACGAGATCGCGATACCAAGTCTTGTAGAAAGCGCGAACGCTCTCCTGGACCAACGCGTTGGGTGCGTTGAGCGACAGATGCGTCGATGCGCAAAGAACGACCGGCCCGGTGCAGTCATGCGGTGCCACGGGGAGATGCCACGCTTCCGCCATCGCCGCGATCTTGCGGGCCTCCGACAAACCGCCACACCAGCTGATATCCAGCATGACCACGCCAGCGGCGTCGGTCTCCAGGAGGTCGCGGAAAGCCCATCGCGAACCCAACGTTTCCGACGCCGAGATCGGCGCAGGCGAGACGGCTGCATAGCGCTTGAGGCTGGAGAGGCTGTCCATCTTGATGGGATCTTCGTGCCAGAACGTTTGATACGGCGCGAGCGCTTTGGCTATCTGCATTGCCGGCAATAGCTGCCACATCGAATGGAACTCGACCATAATATCCATACGATCGCCAACGGCGTCGCGGATCTTTTGAAATGGCACCAACGCCGATTTCAGATCGGGCATCGAAATATACTGACCGCGCGACTTTTCCGCTGCGATGTCAAACGGCCAAATCTTCATCGCCGTAATCCCCTCTTCCAAGAGGGAAAGTGCCAGTTCGTCGGCGCGATGCAGGAAGCCGTTGAGGTCGTCGTAGTTGCGGGTGCCGGCAGACGACAGATCGTAGTTTGCGGTCGTCTGACCGGTCGCCTTTTTGATGTACTCCGTACCCGCACAGGTGTTGTAGGTGCGGATCTCATTGCGGCTGAAGCCGCCGAGCAACTGTGCGATCGGCTGGCCCGTCGCCTTTCCGAAGATATCCCAGAGCGCAATGTCGAACGCCGAATTGCCACGCACCTCTGCACCGGACGACCGAAACCCGAGATAACCAACCAGGTCATTTGCAAGAAGATCGATCTGCAGCGGGTTTCGCCCGATAACACGTGGGGCGACGTACTCGTGGATGTAAGTCTCGACGGTTTCTGCGCCGAAGAAGGTTTCTCCAAGCCCGGTCAAACCCTCATCGGTATGGACCAACAGCCAAAGCAGGTTCGGCCGTTCCGCAACGCGGACCGTCTCAAGTCTCGAAATTTTCATCAGATTGTCCTCTATGCAATTCCGGCCGCGAGCAGCGCTTTTGCGCTCTCGTCGAAATGGCGCGCCATAAGCTGGCTGGCGGCTTGCGGGTCGCCAGCAAGGATTGCCTCGGCCAACTCGATATGTATCCGGTTCATGGCATGCCGCTCGGCGTCGGACGCGCGGCTGCGCCACCCGATCGGCCAGGTCTGCCGGGAGACCCCCTGGAACGCGCCGACGATTATCGAAAAGATCGGGTTCTTGGAGGCGCGAGCGATCTCGAGATGAAAGGCAAGGTCACTTTCCATGACCTTGTCCGCATCGTCGAAATTGGTCTCCATCGCTTTCGCATGGCCGAGGATGATGCGGGCTTCCGCGTCGGTTCGGCGAAGTGCAGCCAGGGTCGATGTTCGCATCTCTATCGTTCGGCGAACGTCATAGACCTGGTTGATGTTGATCTGCGCCGTGTGCACGCCGTGCTCGATCATCAAAGACATTGCGCCATGATCGAGTTGGGCCACCGTGGCACGCTTTCCGACGTTGAGATCAATCAGCCGCATCGTGGCAAGCGACCTGAATGCTTCACGCACCACCGACCGGGACACGCTCAGTTCCTTCGACAGCGTGGCCTCGCTCGGCAGTCGATCGCCCGGACCAAGTTCGTTCGCCCGGATGTGCTGGGTAATGGCGCCGATAGCGGTGCTGACGAGATTACCTCCTGCAAACTGCTCTTCGTCGACCGACACTACACTCATTTTCGTCTCCCAGTTCGATAAAACCTGTCGGACAGGTTGAATTGAACCGAGTCATAATTTATGCGTAAGCTGTGTGTCAAGAACCAAATCGAAGACAGCATGGAGGGATTATGAAAAGCGAAGTAGACGTCGCCTTCGCGGCGGAAAATGTGGTTGGAGAGAGTGCCGTATGGGATGGGCGGCAAAACAAGCTTTGCTGGGTCGACATCGTCGGAAAATCGATCCATCGGCTATGTCCGAGTTCGGGTAAGCATGAAAAGTGGAGTTTCCCCGACCTGATCACCTCAATCGGTCTTCGCAACGACGGCGGCGCGATCGTCGGATTGCGGAAATCAATCGCGTTATGGGAATTTGCAGATGAGCTTCATGTCGTGGCCGAGATCGAACCAGAGCTGCCGGGCAATCGACTGAATGAAGGCATCGTCGGACCGGACGGGGCTTTCTGGATTGGCACGATGCAGGACAATATCGCTGCCGATGACACGCCGCAGGCGACAACTGCAAAAGCCGGGAGACTCTACCGATATTCGCACGGGGCATTGCATTCGGTTTCGGATGATCGGTTCGGAATTACAAACACGCTAATATGGACCGATAATGGTCGGCTCATCACGGCAGACACGGAAGACAATGTGATCTACAGCTATGCGCTCGATGCCAATTCCTGGGCGCTTCACGACAGGCGATCGATCCTTTCGGGTTTCGATCGGGGTCTTCCGGACGGCTCTTGTATGGATGCAGAAGGCTTCATCTGGAACTGCCGCGTCGCCGGCGGCGGTTGTGTGGTTCGGTTTGCCCAGGACGGCAAAATTGACCGCGTTGTCGATCTACCCTGTTCATGGCCCACCAGCTGCGCGTTTGGCGGACCAGGCTTCGATACGTTGTTCGTTACTTCCGCTCGCTTCACGATGAGCGACGAGCACCTTGCCCTCAATCCGCACGAGGGTGCGGTTTTCGCGGTGCGCACGGGTATTTGCGGGTTACCGGCCAACCGTTTCAGTCAATGACAATCTAAATTGCCCGAAAGCATTTACGCGGGCTTCAAGATAGATCCTCAACTGCAGCCAAGGCGTGTGGCTAAAGCGGGAGAAACCAGTGCTACAGCATGCCGACGCTGATCGCTGCTAGGCCGAACTCGCTGCATGACACAGTTCAGTATCGTCGTGAACGATGAAACGTGCGAGCCTCGACGTTCCCGACGATACATTATGCGATCTTCGTAGCCCATAATGTGAACACCCGGACAAGCAAGCCCCGGCCGGAATCAGAATGCCTTCATCAGGCGCCGTGTTAGCGCCTGCGTTTCACCGGTTTCCGGGAAATACCGGTTCGTGAAGGTTCGGGTATTTCTCGCCGATCAAGCAATCTACTGGGGGTGTCACGGCGGCCGGCTGGGGAGTCCAGCCAGGCGTCAGTCCGCTCACTTCGAGGAGCAGCTTCTGGCGGACGGCGCTCGCAAAGTCCTCCGCCTTGCGCACGGGAATCATGAAGGAACCGGGGCCACCGATGACACATTCCGCATAATATTGGTCGAGCGGACCGGTGGAATTGGAGGGCCTGATGAGTATCACCAATCCGTTGATTACGATCCCGCGCGCCAGGGCGTCATCGCGGGCGTGTGCGCTCGGCAATCCCGTGTTGTTGTGTCCGTCGCCGGAAAGGTCGAGGATACGGCGCACCCGGAAATAGGCGTTGGACTCGATCAGTTTCGTACCGAAGCGGATTGCGCTCGAGATCGAGGTGCCGTGTCGCGTGCCGATCGGGCGGGCTTCGAGCTTGGCGGCAAAGGCTTCTCCATCCTTGGCGTCTTCGATCACCTGCCAGGCGACGACCGACGATTCGTTTACCCGCCCGGCCCATTCAAAATAGCCGATGGCAATGCGTCCCAAATAACCGCCTTTGACGGCGTTGATGAAGTCCGGGTGTCGGAGCGCCTCCAGATAGCCGAGGCGCTGCACGCGCGCCTCCCCCATGTCCATGGAGCCCGACGTGTCGACCGCTCGCACGAGTTCCAAATCGACGTCTGGAGGCGCTGCGGTGACCCGCAACGGATATGCGATGAGAGCAAGGACCAACACCAGGACGCGAAACATCGCATAATAATCCTCGGCCGAGTCGCCGCTCAGATTGGCGAATGGCAGCACCGCAATCGATGTACGCTGCGGCGCAAACGGCCATTGCCATGCGAAGACGATCGCGAAGGTTCCGATCAGCAGCGCTGCGACGCCCGCCGCGAAGACAATAGCCCGACGGCCGGGCCTGCGGCCGGCCGTCAAGACCTTTCCCGCCTCGGGTGGGTCGAGCAGAACGCGAGAGATGCGGACCGGGTCGGCTATATTTTTCAGGTGCTGCTCGCCCAGATCCGAGAAGCCGACATCGGCTTTGTGCACGGCGTGATCGAAGGCGGTTCCGGATATGCAGATGCCGCCAGGCTGGGCCACGGTTTGCAGTCGAGCGGCTATGTTTACGCCATCGCCGTAGATGTCATCGCCCAGAACTTTGACCCCTGGGCCGTGTGCCCATTTCGTTTTGGTTCGAATGCCCGCCCATAGCGGCATTATCGTTAACGGTGAATGAACCACACAAATTGAGGAAGACCCAGGTGTGATTGAATTCATCAATGATGCGAGATACTCTCCCTAGCTCGAAGTTTGGCCCACGCGCCAGTAGGAACTGTCATTCTTGTGGTTCGCATCTTCGTAATGGCAGCCTAGAGGTTGCCCAGTGTCAGCGCAGCGTAATCGTGATAGTCGAGTCGGCAACGATGGTGTTGAGATTCCGTCAAATGATGTGCGCCATCTCTTTTTTGCGCATGGGCCGGGCCTGGGGAGGCGGCACTTGCCCCAAGCAAGTGATCGAACGCGCCTCGACGCGGTAGGTTTTACGGATTTAACCATCGCCCCTTGATGTGGAGCGGCCCGCGATGGGGAACCCGGTCCGTTTTGTGTGTTTCGCAGGCACGGGGGCAACCGTCGATGTCGTGCGAAGCCGGCTGTCCGAGCTCGGCTTTCAGGACGCGCTTGCGGAACGCGACGGCGACGCCGAATACTGCATCGCCTTCATCTCGGACGTCGATACCGCGCTCATCGCGTATATCGAAGAGCTCTCACAACGCTTCCAGCTCATCGTTGTCCTGATCCCGGGTTCAAACGGCGCGGCAGATCCGCGATGGGAGCTTCTCAACGCCGGCGCCATGGACGTGCTCGACTGGAGCGTCGAACGTGCACTGCCCGAGGAAATCGCGGCGCGCCTCACGCGCTGGATCGAGATCGCACGGCTGGTGGAGAGCGACACGCTTCAGCACGGCCTCGTCGGTGGTTCGCCGTGCTGGAAATCGCTGAAGCGAAAACTGGTCGAGGCGGCCGCATACTCCTTGGGCAACGTGCTCCTGATCGGCGAGACCGGCACTGGGAAGGAACAGATCGCCAGAGCCATACACAAGCTTAGTATGCGGGCAGGCAAGCCGGAACTGATCGTCGTCGACTGCACGACATTGTCTCCGGAGCTGTCAGGAAGCGAGCTGTTCGGGCACGAACGCGGCGCCTTCACCGGTGCTATCACGGAGCGTGACGGCGCCTTCGCACTCGCCAACGGCGGCTCACTCTTCCTCGACGAGATCGGCGAACTGCCGCTGCAACTGCAGGCGCAACTGCTGCGCGTGATCCAGGAGCGTACCTACAAGCGGGTCGGAGGTAATGTATGGAACCGCACCGAGTTCCGCCTGATCTGCGCCAGCAACCGCGACCTGGAGAAGCTCGTGGCTGAAGGCGGTTTTCGCGGCGACCTGTACTACCGGATCGCCGACTGGGTGATCAACCCGCCGCCGCTGCGTGAGCGGCGCGCCGACATCCTCCCGCTGGCGCGGCATTTCCTGACAGCTGCCAGCGGCAACGCCGCAGCGCCCGAAATCGAACCGGCCCTGGCCGACTATCTCGTCAGCCGCGACTATCCAGGTAATGTGCGCGATCTTAGACGGCTGGTGATGCGTCTTCATTCGCGCCATGTCGGCAAGGGGCCGATCACGATCGGGGCGCTTCCGCTCGACGATCGGCCGGTGGGCGGCCGACCGCCCGAACCATTCGGCGAGCCCGGATTCCTGCTGGCGATCCAGCACGCCTTCGACCACGGCATTGGCCTGAAGGAAATCGGCCGCGCCGTTTCCAACGCTGCCATCAACCTGTCGCTCGAACAGGAGCGCGGCAACCTCCAGCGCGCCGCGCGCCGCCTCGGAATCACCGATCGCGCGCTGCAGCTGCGCCGCGCCAGTCACGACCAGGCGGCCGGAGGCGGCGCACGTCACGCGGCGGCCGAAAACCCCTGAACCCGGCTGACAAGCCTGAGCACGTTGCCGCCGAGGACCGCTGCGCGATCCTCGGGGTTGAGGCCAAGCGCCTCGATCTTGGCGATCTCGACGCCGGGATGCAGCCAGGGCCCGTCCGACCCAAACAGTATTTTCCTGGCGCCGGCGCGCTTGACCGCCTCTTCGAGAATGTCGAAACGGCGCACGCCGGCAGTGTCGGTGAAGATGTTCCTGTGCCGGACCAGATGGTCAATGAGTGCGCTCTGCGCCTTCCAGTCGTCGGCGAAACTGCCGAGATGCGGAATGATGAACGGCACGTCCGGATACTCATGGGCAAGGATTTCGGCGACCGAAACCTCGCCCATGACGTCATAGAGGACCGGCAGCCGATAGCGGCGCGCAGCTTCGCAGATCTCGCGGGTTATGCGCCCATCGTGACGATGGACCTTGATGCCGACGAGGCCCAGCGACACTACCGCCTCGCGGATCATCATCTCGACGCGGCCCTTGTCGACGACCGGGTGGACAAAGGCGAAGCCGAGAAGGCGATCGGGGTTGTCGGCAATGATGCGCGCCACTTCCCGATTGGCCAGACGGTAGCCGTCAGAAAATGCCGCGAAGATGATGGTGCGGTCGATGTTGGCCTCGCGTGCGCGCGCAAGATACCGGCCAAGCGGAGCGGACGTGTCGGCAGGCTGCGTGAGCCCGTCGCCCTTTCCGGCGTGACAATGGCAGTCGATGATCATGGCCAGACAGCCTCAATGCGGTTACCGGACCCGGTCCGCCACGGCCGGACTTGTCCCGAGAGGGTGGGGACATCCGGCCGCGGCGGACAGGATATTTACACGCCTTCGATGACCACGGCGTTGCCGCGGCGCCACCATCTGCCGCCCGCAGCCCTTCCCGCGATCGCCGAAGCCCCACCCGATGCGGCCAGCGCTCTCGAGGGTTCCGAAGTGCGGGCTCCGGACGCGACCTGCCGCAGCACGGTGGCATTCACTCCAGGTACATGACGGCGCGTTGCGTTGGCCACCACGGTGCGCGCAATCTGCTCGGCAGGCACAGAACCGGGCACCACCGGCGAGGTTCCGAGCGCGGCCGAGGCGTCGGCGATCGCGGTTGCTGCAATCCTGATAAAGCGGCGGGCCTTCTCGATGTCGGCCTGATCCGGGCTCATCCCCGCGGTTTCCAATTCGAGCGCGCTGGCCACAGCCTGGCCCAGCCCCCGGCCGATCATCGTTCCGACCCCGGGAATGGGGATCAGCGAGCCGAGCGCGCCGCCGGCGATCGGCAGCGCGGCCTTGGCAAGCGACTTCAGTGCCGGGCCGACCACGGGCAGCACGTTCTTGCCGACAAACTTGCCGACCGACTTCAGACCGGCGCCGACTTTCTTGAAGAGGCCGCCAAGGAATTGCTCAAGCTCCTGTTCGTTCTGGGCGGAGAGCAGCTCCATGGCCAGCTCGAACTCTTCGTTCTCGGAGAGGAGTTCGCCGGCCTCGAAAGCTCCATACAGTTCAAATTCCCCTGCCGCGGCGCGGCAGCTTGGGCAATTGCAGTGCATCGGATGCATACTAGCCTCCCGTTGTTAGAGTGACATGATGATTGCGCGTTCAGATTTCGTTGAGCGCGAGCACCTCCAGCTCGGTGACCCTGTTGAGGCGGTTGTTATCGTTCTTGTGATGCTCGTTGATCTTCTTTTCGAGCGCACGGACCTGCGCTTCCGTGGCGTCCTTCATGAGGTGGAGCGCGAGCTTCATGCCTCTTGCGGTCTTCCCGAAATGCGACAGGCACCACATGTGCTGGACGAGGCGGCGGCGCAGATCGACGGCCTTGCCGGTGTAGAACTTGCCGGTGGACGTGTGGAAGCGGTAGAGGCCGGGGATCTTCTGCTTTCCCAGCGACTTCAGCACGAGCTCGACGGGCTTTGCATTGGTTGCCGCGAGCGCGTTTTCCGCCGTCAGCGCCGCGCCCGACAGCTCCCATTCGAATTCGAACTCGCGCTGCTCGCGGTCGCTCCGGACCCGGCGCAACGCGGTTTCGGTGTCCGGCCCGATGAAGCCGCTGACCGGCAAGCGGCAGCGCCGCTGGAAGACGCGTATCCATTGGCGTAAGGAGTTGGTCATGACACCGTCGACGGCCAGTGTGGTCCCGAGAGCGGTGTTGAGCGTGTCCTGCACCCAGCGGACATATTCGGAGCTGCCCGGACGCGCCGGCTCTCCGTCCGCCATGCGCAGCGCTGGCTGCGGATCCGGCCCGTCGTATGCAGGGCCAATCGTCGAGGAGCGCGGGCCGCCAAATCGCCGCCTGCGCCAGGCGGGAGCGTATGGCGGCTGGGAGGAGCGCGGCGGGCGTGACGGCTGTCCACCCCTCGGTCCCGTGGCTGCGCCACGAGCCGGCCTGAACGAGCGCTCGAATTCCAGTTCCGTCGGGATCGTGCTCATAACGCCTCCTGTCTCACGCGGCCGAAATGCCGTCCGCGATGCGCTCCAGCGCGGCCAGCAGACGGCCGATGTCGGCCGGCGCATGACGCGCAGTGACCAAGAACGAAAGGTTCGGCTTGCCCTCGCCGCATGAACGAGTCGCCAGCGCGCGCACGCCCATGCCGGCAAGGGACTCCAGCGCGGCTCGCGCCGCGTCGATGGAAGGCATGGCGATGGTTTGCATCGGAACCGGCAGCAGGCTCCTGACCTGCAAACCTATCCGCCTCACGCCGGCGCGAAGCTGCTCGACAAGCCGCACCAGGCGCGCCCGCAATGTGTCGCCGGCGCTGCAGTTTGCCGCGAGCGCGCCCCTTGCCGCGGCAATGTCCGCGACCGACGGCGGGCTGGTGTGAACACGGGTTTCCCCGTCACGCGCGGCGCGCGCGACGAAGTCCTGGGTGCCGCACAGCACGGCCAGCGGCGCGCCGAACGCCTTGGCGAGCGACGCACCCGTCGCAATGTTGGCACAGGACAGGCCATGCCAGGCGAGCGAGCCACCACCGCCGAGGCCAATCGGCTGGGCCGGCGACGGGTTGCGGCCAAGCATGCCGAGCGCCTGCGTGTCGTCGATCACGAGGCGCCCTCCCATGTCGGCCGCCAGGCGTGACAGAGCGGGCAGAGGCGCTACCTGGCCGCAGGATGGGCAAAGCCCATCCGTGATGATGACCGGACGCTGGCCGGCGCGACGCGCCTTTCGCAGCCGCCGCTCCAAGCTGACCGTATCATGGTGCCGGTAGGTTTCCACCGGCACCTGGTCGAGCTGGACGCGCTCAGCGCTCCAGCGTGCGATCGGATAGGATGAAGCGTCGAAAAGGAGAAGGCTGTCCTTCGACACGGCGGCCTGGAACAGATCGCGGAACAGGTGCAGCGTCGAAGGATAGAGCAGCCCAGCCTCCTCGCACATGAGCAGTGCCAGGTCCCGCGCCAGCGGGCGCGCTCCCGGGGGTTCATCGAGGGCGGCGGGCCGGCCGAGCGTCAACGCCTGCCACGGGGCAAGCGATGCGCTCGGATGGTCCAACCCGAGATAGAGTGCGGACGTAAAGTCCAGCATGGCACACACTCCCTCGCGGTCAGACCAGGCGCCGCTGCTCGTCCAGGCGCCTGACGAGATGCACCGAGGGCATGGTGGCGTCGATCCGCGCGTTCTGGACGTCGAGCGACAAGTCGATGCCGGTCGCCGACCGGTAGGCATGCAGGTAGCCCTGGATCTCGGAGCGCCAGTAACGGGCCCAGTTAAGCGCGCTGTAGGGATCGTTGACGTCGGCCCAATTGCCGAAACGGACCGACAGCAGCACCTGCTCGCCAAAGATCGCGAGGTTGCGGAAGTGCAGGCTGCTGGTGTCCGACCATCCCTGCAGCTTCTTCATGGCGTCCACGCGATCCATCCAGGGTTCGGGATAGGCGACCATGATGCGCGTCGGCAGGAACTCGCGGAACTCGGGTCGGGCGAGTATCCATTGCTGCATAAGCATCTCGATGCGCGCCGTCGAAGGCAGGTCACCGAACTGGTTGTGCGCGCCTTGCGACAGGACGAGGTGCGCTTCCTTCAGGGCGTTGAGCACCGGGAACGCGTCCGCTTTGACGGTCGTGTCGTCGTCGAGCCGGTAGAAGCGCGACACGACGGAGAGCAGCGTGTGGAAGGCCTCCAGGAATTTCGACCGGCTGTCAGCAGGGCGCATGTTGTTGACGGCCTTGCCGGAGAGCCTCAGCCCGTAGTGGTGGTCATATTCGTAGTTGCGCCTGACGACGCTCAATCGGTGCTGCTCGTCCTGGATGTAACCCCAGAGCAGATTGTTGAGCGGCCGCAACGGGTCGACCTCCATGTTGGCAAGAGGATCGTTCTGCATCGGCCCTCGGATGTTCTGAAAGCGCCGCGTGATCGAGTTCATTGCCTGGACGAGCATCCCTTCTTCCTGCCAGTACGACCAGATGAGTTCGAGCAGGCAGGGCTGTGTCAGCCGAGACTTGAGTATCCCGTAGCAGCGGCTGACCTGCTCATGAAAATCGTTCGGATCAAGCTCGAGGTCGACGTCGCCGATGTCGGTCTGCTTGATCGGCTCGTCGGCCATCTTGCGCCGGATAACGGCAAGATAAGGAAGCAGCCCCGCCTGCGCCTGGAAGTCGAATTCGAGATAACGTCCGAGCCAGGTGGCCAAATCGCCGATGTTCGTCGGCACGACGACGCGGTTTGTGATGAAGTCAGCGTCGTCCTGGGAATAGCTGGTCGCATCGCCGAGAAAACCGCAATTCGCCATCACGAACGCTTCGGTCGCGACCTTGATGTTGCGGTAGGCGTCGGTGTCCGTGAAGGGCAGCGCCCGGCGCCTTGTGGTCCGTGACAGCGTGTCCCTGGTTCGGCCTCTATCGATCGGATTGCCGGTTCCGAGCGGATCGCCGCAGAACACCCAGTCCATGAAATCGAAGTAGTTCTTGAACAGAAGCGCGTCGGTGCCACGGCGTATCTCCGGCCCGACCGAGATGTCGTTGGTCGAGAACGAGCTCGCGCGCTGCATGGTGACGGTGACGGGGCCGACAACTGCCGAGGGCTCCGGCGGTGCAATAACGCCGGACGAGGTCGCATCATTGACGAAGTCGAAACCCTGGTGAGGCACGTTCCCGAAGCCACCGACCATTTGGACCTCGCCTTGGCGGTCGGCCGTCAGGACGAACTCGCTGTCGAGCATGCCACCGTCTTCGATATCTTGGGCAGCCGGCGCAACGCGGCCCAGCGAAGCGCGAAGGTGTGCGTGCACGTTCGCTTTGCCCGTGGGCCAGCGGAATTTGAACGTGGCGCTCTTACCCACGGGAAGCGTCGGCAACCGAGTGCCAACCTCCACGAATGAAGTCTGGTCGGGCGAGGTCACATAGATCTTGAAATTGTCGGTGAGGTGCAGCTTAAGCGCAATGCTCGTCTCACCGTCCTGGTTGAGCAGGAAGGGCTTCTGCTCCTTTATGTCGTCGTTATGGAAGCGCGCTACGACAGCATAGTCCTCTTCCATGTCGTCGGGCCTCGGGATCTCGAACCTGGCTTTGCCATCCGCCTTTGTCGTCTCGTGATGGATGGTGTCCCAATTTTCAACGATGTATCCAATGACATCCTTGCCCTTCTTGATCTGGGTGACGATTGTCCGGTCATCGATGATGGCGACCTCCACGCCGGTCAGGCACACGCGAAGGCCGGTGCTCAGCAAGCCCCTGACATGGACGGTGATGCGAACTTTGTCGGAAACGGTGCTCGGGCTCATCTCATCCTCCTTGGATGGTCAGACTGGGGTTCGGGGATCGGATAGCGGCGGTGAAAGGTCCGCCGCGCAGGGTCTCGCCCGTGAGGGCGCATGCGTAACTGGTGTCGAGCGTCGACTTTAGCGCCCAGAAGGTCAGCAGCTTGCCGATCAGCACGCTCTCGTCTTCCGGAGAGAGCTTGCCGTCGGCGCGGGCCTGACCCAGCACCGCGAAAACAACCGTCGGCCGCGCCCGGTACATGCCAGCCGGCGACCGCGACCATGATTGGAACATCATCGAAAGTTGCATGGGCGCGCGGGTTTGGACCTGCAGCACCTCGGGCAGCGTCTGTCCGCGCAGCTTTTCCGGACGATGCTCGACGAGCCGCGCCACGAACTGCGGCATATGGTTCTCGAGGCGTTCGAACAGAGTACGGCGCTCGAGGTCGAGCCCCTCGCGCGGATAGAGCTGTTCCCAAAGGGCCGAGATGCGGGCCCATTGCGGATGCGGGTAGAGCGCCTGGCCGATCGCAGCACTGATTTTCACGCGCAGCCACGGCGTTGGATGCGGATCGTTGACATCGACGCGAAACACAAAGGCGCGCGGCAGGCTGACGACGCCGATCAGGCCGATCGTCGAGGTAATGCCGACACGGGCCACCGAGAAGAAATCCGCGACGATTTCGGAGATCCAGCGATCCCAGATCGCCCACAGATCCTTGTCGGGGCTGGCCTGCTCCTTGAGCGGTTTCAGCATGGCGCGCAATGAGGGAACGAGCTCGATCAGCGCAGCCGCCTGATGCCCCGTCTCGTGAATGAGCGAAGAGGCGATGCCGCTGCCGACCATTCGCTCGCGCGGGACACGGATGACTGCGACGGGACTTGTGCGGCCGCCGGGCAGTCGCGTGCGCGCCCGGCGGATAGCGGCGCCAGGCCCGCGCTCCAGGTGACAAACGACCGGCGGCAGTTCGTAGAATTGACCCTGCAAAGTGAGCGCATCGGCCGCGACCGAATCGAGACCTGAGAGCCAGGGCCCGTTGTCGTGCTCGCTGCGTTGGGTGATGACGTCACTGTACATGTCGAACTCATTGAGCACCTGGTGGAACCTGAGGCGCAGGATCGAGAGGCGTCGTTGCGCATCGGCCGGCGTCGCAGCCGCCCTTGCGCGTTGCAGCCAGGCAAGGAAGCTTGCCATCAGGCGCCTTAGCTCCCTTCGCCCGTCGATGAGGGCCCTCTCGATCGCCGAATGCGCATTCGGAAACAGATTGGCGGCCGGCACCATCGGCTCGAGCAAGGCGAACGGCTTGACGCGGTCGAGCCGCGTCTGAAGGCCGCGCGCCTCCTCCTCGAGCATGCGAAATGTGAATGGGTCGATCGCCATGGCAGCTCAGGCTCCGTATACGACGATCCTGTTACCCTGCCTGACCCAGCGGCCGGAGGCTGCACGTTGGCCGAGCATGCCGCCGGCCCTAGCCGTCAAGGCCGTTCCGCCCGCAGGCCCAAGGAGCCCCGGGGCATGCTTGCGGGCGGCGGCCACCACGGCCTGCTGGGCAGCAGTACGCGGATCCGTTCCGGCGGCAGCCGCGTTGGTCGCTTGCCTGGCAGTGTCTGAGGCGAGGCGGACGAACTGGCGGGCGCCGGTGAACTCCAACTCCTCGTTCTCGCCGTATTCGAGCTCGAGGCCGATCGCCCTGCCGGCCGCATTCGCAAGGCCGGTGCCGATCTTGGCACCCAGCGGCCCGCCGATGTAGCCGCCCAATGCCTGGCCGGCCATGGGCAGGGCCTTCCTGGCAACGCCCTTCAGCGCGCCGCCGATCGCCTGGCCGATGGGCGACTTCGCAGCCTGGCCGACGACGCTGACGGCTTTCTTGATGAAGTCGCCGAGGAATTGCTCGAGTTCCTGCTCGTTGTTGACGGCCAGAAGCTCGTGGGCGAGCTGGATTTCCTCGTTCTCGCTGAGCTCCGACTGGCCGGAGCCCCATTCGAATTCCTGGAATTCGAACTCCTCGTTCTGGAATGGGGAAGCTTCCTGGAACTCCAGTTGGGTACGGTCGATGTCATGCATGACGCTCTCCTGGGTTGGGTTTTCAAGCAAAGCTCTGACGTCTGATGGCGCGGCGCGCCCGGAAACCCGGCACAAGCTGGACGAAGTCCAATCCCGGTGCGTGGCGACGTGCCGCGACCCTCGCCGCGGCAGTGGCAACCGCAGCCGGCGGCTGGGTCGAGGGCGCCCTGGCGGCGAGGCGCCCGGCCTCCATCGCGAAGCGCACGAACGCTCGCGCGGTTTCGAATTCCTTATCCTCGTCGCTCAGACCTTCCAGCTCGGCGCCGGTGATGCGCTCCATCGCCTCGGAAGGGTCGGCGTCGGATCGACCCACAGGCGGCGCCAGCAAAGTCCTGACGGATTGACCGGCTCGGTTGAGGCGCGATCCAAGATGCTGTACGACCTGCGGGTCGATGGGCCTGCCGGCGAGCAATGCGCCATGGCGAAGAATCTGGTTCACGACGCTGGCGAGTTCGCTGGTGCTCGTGGCCTCGAGAAAGGCGCTGCCGAGTTCGAGCTCCTCGAGTTCGGTCGATGGCTGAGGCTGCGCCGCTCGCGTCGGCACGCCCATTATGAGAAGGCCGCCTTCTGCGCCCTCGGTCTCAGGATTGTAGGTGAGAAGCCTATTGCTCATGCCACCACTCCATTAGGCAGCCACGAGCTGCGCCGAAACAGAGGTAGCAAGGACCGTGCCAGATCGCGTCAGCCGGGATTTCACGCAAAATTAGGTCCGCCGGGCGAAGACAGCTTCGCAATCAAGGCGATGGGTACTGATTTCCGGCGAAGTCCGATTCGCCTCTGGCCCGGATTATCCGGTGCGGCGCGCTCGGCAAAGGGGCCCAGGTGATCGTCATGACCAATGACAAGGGCGCCCAACTCGAGCCCTCAGGCAAGTAGGTAGGCCTGCAAGTCAACGCCGATCTCAGCGGTCTTGCCATCACTGTGAAGTAAGCGCCGTCGCTCCGTTCGTCGTCCCTAAAGGCGACCCACGACGCTGAATACAAAGGTCGGCTTTCAGCACTACCATCTAGGAAGCGGCCGTTCCGCTGTCGGCCCCAATTGAGACGCTGGGGTCACGCTGGCCAAGTATCCGCTTCTCGGGTCGCGTGCCCAGAGGTACAGCATTGCGCCGTGTCCGTTGGCTTCTTGCTCAGTGCATCATCGCCAGCGCGGCCGTGAAGAAATCCTCGCCTCCGAAGTTCCCCGATTTCAGTGCCAGTAACATATCGCCCTGCGCATTGCCGACCGTTCGCAGCACCGGCACGCCGGGCGCGATCTCCGGGCCGATCAGGAAGGCTGGAATGGCCAACCTGTCGACCGCGGCACCCGAGGTTTCTCCGCCTGCGACGACCAGGCGCCGCACGCCTCTTGCTACCAGCTCGGCGGCTATGATCGAAGTCGCGGTTTCGATCGCGTGGCCGGAGGCCTCCCGTCCGTATTGCGACTGCAGCTGCAAAACGGTTTCAGGCGATGCACTCGCCGCGATGACGACCGGACCGGCGGCAATGCGGTCTCCAGCCCAGGAAATCGCAGCGGCAATCTCGTCCGGGCCGGCAAGCAGCCGCTCCGGGTCGAGCCGCAGGACGGGCATCGACCGTTCGGCGACATCGAGTTGCCGCAGCGTCGCCTTGGAGCAACTGCCGGCAACTACCGCGGCAGGCCCGCCGACCGGGCGAATGGCATCCGCTGTCGTTGCCCCCCCGGACGATACCCGGCCGGAGCGGACGAGTGCGCGGGCAAGGCCGAGGCCGAGCCCCGACGCGCCCGTCGACACCGGCGTTTCGAGGGCGACCTCGCCGAGCGTTTCAAGATCACGTTCGAAGACCGCGTCCGCTATCGCCGTCTTGACACCGGTGACCTGGAGAGCCTCGAGCCGGGCTCTTACCGTATCAGGTCCCGCAGCGATTGCCGGCAGCTCGATGAGACCGATGGCGCCACGCGACTGTCTGGCCATGACGCGCACAAGATTGGCGTCGTGCATCGGGTTGAGGGGATGATCCTTGAGCGGGCTTTCGTTCAACGGTTGTCCGTTAACGAAGAGGTGGCCGAAATAGACGGTGCGTCCCGTTTCCGGAAAGGCGGGCGTAACCAGCACCAAACCGCCGTCGGCAGCGGCGCTCAGGGCCTCCGTCACCGGACCGATATTGCCGGCGTCGGTGGAATCGAAGGTCGAGCAGATCTTGTAAAGCACATGGGCCGCTCCGCGCTCGCGCAGCCATCGTTCGGCTTGCGTCGCCGCAGCTACGGCGTCAGCGGCCGCGACCGAGCGGATTTTCAGGGAGACGACAACCGCGTCTACATCCGGCAGCGCCAGCGACGGATCGGGGATGCCGACCGTCTGCACCGTGCGCAGTCCGTTTTTCGTCAGAGTGTTGGCGAGGTCGGAGGCACCCGTATAGTCGTCAGCGATCGATCCGAGCAATATAGCCATCGTCTAGCTCCGTGCAAAAGGTCTGAACCAGCCAAGACCGTCCAGTGTATGGCCGCGCGGGATGTATTCGCAGCCGATGAAACCGTCATAGCCAAGGCGGTCGATTTCGCCGAACAGATAGGGATAGTTCAGCTCCTCTCCGTCCGGCTCGTTGCGTGACGGCACGCTGGCAATCTGGATGTGGCCGATGACCGGCAGGAGGCGCCGCAAGGCCATGATCACGTCGCCATGCAGGATCTGGCGGTGATAGATGTCGAATTGCAGCTTCAGGTTCGGCAGGCCGAGTTCCCCGATCAGGCGCTCGGCCGCGCCGAAATCATCGAGGAAATATCCCGGCATGTTTCGCCCGTTGATCGGCTCGAGCAACAGGTCGATGCCCTCTTCGGCGAGCCGCCCGGCGGCGTAGGTGACGGAGCGCCGGTACCAGGAGGCTGCGTCTTCGTCGTGGGGATCAGCAAGGCCGGCCATCAGGTGCAGCCGCCCGACACCCGTCGCCGCCGCATAGTCCAGCGCCCGCTCGACGCCCGCTTTCAGCGCATCGAACCGTCCGGGAAGCGCCGCGATACCCCGCTCGCCTGCGGCCCAATCGCCCGGCGGCAGGTTGAACAAGGCCTGCTGCAGATTGTTGCGGGCGAGCCGTTCGGCGATTGCCTCCGGTGCGGCTTCATAGGGAAAGAGATATTCGACGGCGGCAAACCCGGCATCGGCCGCGGCGTCGAAGCGGTCGAGGAACGGCCATTCGTTGAACATCATCGTCAGGTTGGCGGCGAAAACCGGCATGGTGGCGTTCCTTACGGCTTCTGAGGCTCTTTGGTCGCACCGGGCAATGTGGCACCCGAGAGCTGGGCGTAGAGGCGCGCAAGCGACGAATCGTCGTCGCGGCCCATGCCGGCTCCGGACGCGCCCAAATACATCTGCAGGGCCGCGGCTGCGAGCGGTACCGGATAGCGCTCCGAGCGGGCCATATCCTGGACGATGCCGAGGTCCTTGACGAAAATCTCGATGCTGCTCAGCGGCGTATAGTCTCCGGCCAGCACATGCGGCACGCGGTTTTCGAACATCCAGGAATTGCCGGCCGAGGCCGTGATCACTTCATAGACCTTGTGGAGGTCGAGGCCCTGCTTGGCGGCAAACGTTATCGCTTCGCAGGCGGCCGCGATGTGCACGCCGGCGAGAAGCTGGTTGATCATCTTGAAGGCAGCGCCGGTTCCGGCTGCGTCGCCGAGCTCGTAGACCTTGCCGGCCATGGCGTCGAGACCCGGGCGGGCCGTGTCGAAAGCCTGCCTGGACCCGGATGCCATGATCGTCAGTTCGCCGTTTGCCGCCTTGGTCGCGCCGCCCGAAATCGGTGCGTCGAGATAATGCAGACCAAGAGCCTCCACCCGTTGTGCCAGATCGCGCGCGACGGCGGGATCCATGGTCGCCGACGAAATGAAGACTGCTCCGGGCTTCATCGTCCTCGCGACACCCTCGACGCCGAACAGCACAGCCTCGGTCTGCGCACCGTTGACGACGACGGAGACGACAATGTCGGCATCCTTTGCCGCACCGGCGGGCGTGGCCGCGCCGCGTCCACCCTCGGCGGTGAAGCGGTCCACCGCCGCAGGGGTGATGTCATACCCAACGACGTCGAGGCCTGCGCGCTTCATCGACCGGGCCATTCCGAGCCCCATGGAGCCAAGACCGATGACGGCCGCGACAACAGCGGGGCCTGAGTTTTCAGCAAGCGGTGACATGACGAGTTCTCCAGTCTTGTAAAGGAAGAGCTGCCCCTCCGGATGCTGCCACCCGGAGGGGTTGGTGTTTAGCGGTTGACGGATTTCGCCGGAACCGTCAACACGGCCAGCGAACCGACGACCAGGGCTGCGGCGAGAAGATACATGCCCGCGCTGTTGCTGCCCGTAAGATCCTTCAGATAGCCCACCAGAAACGGCCCGAGGAACCCGGCGAGATTGCCGACCGAATTGATCCAGGCGATGCCGGCTGCCGCGCCCGTGCCGGCGAGAAAAGCGGTCGGAAGCGACCAGAAGAGCGGCGCGCAACTGATGGCGCCCGCAGCAGCCAGCGAGAGGCAGACGATTGAGACCGTCGTGCTTGTTGCCGTCGTTGCCGCGACAAAACCACCGGCGGCGATGAGGGCGGGAATGACCAGGTGCCACCTGCGTTCACGCAGCCTGTCGGCGGAGCGTCCGAGCACCAGCATGGCAACGAACGTGCAGATATAGGGGATAGCGGAAATCAGGCCGATATTCAGGTTCCCGCTGACGCCGGAGGCCTTGACGATGGACGGCATCCAGAAATTCAGGCCGTATTGCCCAAGCACGAAGCAGAAATAGATGAGGCACATCAGCCAGACGCGGCGGTCCGTCAGCGTTCCGGCAATGCTGTGCGGGCTCGAGGCCTTGGCCCGGTTCTCCGCCTCGATATTGGCCGCCAGCACACGCTTTTCGTCTTCGTTCAGCCATTTCGCGTCACTGATCGTATCATCAAGGTAGAAGAACGTGGCGACGCCAAAAAGGATGGCCGGGATGGCTTCGATCAGGAACATCCACTGCCAGCCGGAAAGGCCATGCGTGCCGTGGAAGCTGTCCATCAAGAGACCCGAAAGCGGATTACCGAAAATGGCGGATATCGGGATTGCGGACATGAAGGTGGTGATGATTCTGCCGCGGCGATGGGCCGGATACCAAGCGGTCAGATAGAGAATGATGCCGGGGAAAAATCCCGCTTCGGCAACGCCCAGCAGGAAACGCAGGACATAGAAGACGGCTTCCGACGAGGTGAACATGAAGGCGGCGGAAATGATGCCCCAGGTGACCATGATGCGGGCAATCCACACCCGCGCGCCGACCTTGTTCATGATAATGTTGCTCGGCACTTCAAACAGAAAATAGCCGATGAAGAAAATACCTGCGCCGATGCCATAGGCCGCTTCCGACAGGCCGAGCTCACTCGACATCTGCAGCTTCGCGAAGCCGACATTGACGCGGTCGAGATAGGCGACCACGTAGCACAGCATCAAAAAAGGAACGATTCTCCAGAATACCTTGCCATAGGCTCGATCTTCCACCGTCTGTGCGGCGTACGCGCCATCAACTGGCGCCTGCGTTTGCAGCGTCATGATTTTCTCCTCCAATTGTTGCAGCGGTCTCCTTCCGCGGCACGCCGAGCCAATAATGGCAGCGCTGCCATTATTCTTAGTCCACTTTGGCAGCGCTGCCAACACGAAATTGGTAGCGCTGCCAAAAAAATCTTGCTTCTTGAAGAGAGTGGTGAAAAATGAGGACTGCATGGTGGGCGACATCGGAGGGATGACGGCTTAGCGGCTGAGGCGCCCACCCAAGGCCGGGTTCGAAAGTGACTATGGAATTCAAACACCAGGCGACAGTGACGCTTGCCGAGGTCGCGGAAGCGGCCGGCGTCGGCGAGAGCACGGTCTCGCGGGTGCTGCGCAACCACGGCTCGTTTTCCGGCAAGACGCGGGACCGGGTGATGGCTGCGGTCGAGCGGCTCGGCTATGTGCCGAACCGGATCGCAGGAACGCTCGCCTCCACCGCTTCGCGCCTTGTCGCCTTCGTCATTCCCTCGCTATCCAACATCGTATTTCCCGATGTTCTGCGCGGCGCCAGCGCCGTTCTGGAGGAAAACCGGTATCAGGCGGTCTTCTCCGTCACCGACTATGATCCGGGGAAGGAAGAAGTGCTTGCCGCCGCGATGCTCGCCTGGCGACCCGCGGCGGTGATGGTGGCGGGGTACGAGCACACGGAGGGCACGGTGAAGATGCTGCGCGCAAGCGGCTGCCGGATCGTCGAACTGCTCGATCTGGACGGCGATGCGCTTGATCTGGCGGTCGGTTTCTCCAACCGCGCAGCCGGACGCGAAAGTGCTGCCTTCCTGCTCAAGCGAGGCTATCGCCGGATCGGGTATGTCGGCCACGACATCAACCGCGATACCCGTGCCGGTAAGCGGTTTTCCGCCTTTTGCGAAACGCTGGCCGCGCATGACGCCCCGCTCGCCGATCGCGAAATTCTCGCCGGGGCATCGTCGGTGGAAAACGGCAGGCTGGGACTGGAGCGGCTGCTCGCCCGGACGTCCGATCTCGACGCGGTTTATTTCTCCAACGACGACATGGCGCTGGGCGGTTATTTTCACTGTCTGGCGCGGGGGATTGCGATCCCCTCGCAGCTTGCCATTTTCGGCTATAACGGCCTCGATATCGGCCGGGCAACGCCGCAGCCGCTCTCGACCATCCGCACGCCGCGCGTTGCGACCGGACATGTGGCGGCACAACTTGTCGTCGCCAATGCGCCACCCCAGGTCGTCGATCTCGGTTTTGAACTGATCGAGGGGGCAACTGCCTAGAGCTGGAGGAACTGTCATGTCCGACGCGCGCCTGCGTGAGGAAATCTGCCGCTACGGCCGCTCGCTGTTCGAACGCGGGCTGACGCCCGGGTCGTCGGGCAATATATCGCTGCGGCTGGAGGATGGCGGCTGGCTGGTCACGCCGACCAACGCCTCGCTCGGCTTCCTCGACCCGGCCCGTATCTCAAGGCTCGATGCCGCCGGGCGTCTCGTGTCCGGCGACAAGCCGACCAAGGAAATTCCGCTTCACACGGCCCTCTACGACACGCGCGGCAGCGCCCGCGCCATCGTCCATCTTCATTCCACCCACGCGGTTGCGCTGACCATGCTGCCGGAGATCGATCCGCGCGCCGCCCTGCCGCCGATGACGCCCTATTATCTCATGCGCGCCGGCGAGACCGCGCTGGTCCCCTACTACCGTCCCGGCGATCCGGCGGTGGCCGACGCGATTCGAGGGCTGGCGGGCAAATATTCGTCGGTGCTTCTGGCCAATCACGGACCGGTCGTCGCCGGCGACAGCCTGGAGGCGGCGGTTTTCGCCACCGAGGAATTGGAGGAGACGGCGAAGCTCTATCTGCTGCTGCGCAACCTCAACCCCCGTTACCTCAGCCCGGCGCAGGTGGCAGATCTCACCGAGACCTTCGGCCTCGACCTGCCGTCGCATCACGACCACGACCACGATTGATGCGCTATCGCCTGAAGCAGGCACTCATTCCTTCACCGCTCCGGTCATGGACGACACGTAATAATCGACGAAGAAAGAATAGAGGATCACCACTGGCAGCGAGCCGAACAGCGCGCCCGCCATCAGCGCTCCCCATTCGAACACGTCTCCGCGGACCAGCTCCGTCAGCACGCCCACGGGCACGGTCTTGTTCTCCGAAGACTGGATGAAAGTGAGCGCATAGATGAACTCGTTCCAGGAAAGCGTGAAGGCAAAGATACCAGCCGAGATAAGTCCGGGGACGGCAAGCGGCAGGATGATCTTGATCAGGATCTGCCAGCGCGTCGCGCCATCCACTAGCGCGCTCTCTTCGAGCTCGAACGGGATCGACCGGAAGTAGCCCATCAACAGCCAGGTGCAGAAGGGAATGAGGAAGGTCGGATAGGTGAAGATCAGCGCCAGCCTGGAATCGTAGATGCCGAACTTGAAGACAATGAAGGCCAGCGGAATGAACAGGATCGAGGGCGGCACGAGATAGGCGAGGAAGATCAGTAGGCCCACCGGCCGCGAGCCCGAGAACCGCACCCGCTCGATCGCGTAGGCCGCAAAGACCGAAGCCGCAAGCGACAGAAACGTCGCGCAGGTCGCCACCAGCATCGTATTCCACAGCCAGCCTGGATAGGAGGTTTCGAACAGCAGGTATTTGATATGGTCAAGCGTCGGCCCGACCACCCAGAATGGGCTGTAATTGTTGTAATCCGTCAGCTGCGAATTCGGCTTCACTGCAGTGATCGCCATCCAATAGAACGGAAAGAGCAGCACGAAGACGAACACCGCCATCGGCAGATACACCATCACGATCCTGCGTGGCAGGCGGTTGAGATAGCTCATTCCCTGTACATCATCTGTCAGAACGGCGTCTTCGGATTTCACGGTCGTGGTCATCGTCATTCTCCCCCAATCAATCCTGGCCGCCCTGCTGCCATTTGCGCCGCTGCAGGCCGAAGAAGCTAAACATGATGGCGGCAAGGAGGAACGGGATCATCGCCACCGCGATCGCGGCCCCCTCGCCTAGCTGTCCGCCCGGAATGCCGCGCTGGAAGGACAGCGTCGCCATCAGATGCGTCGCGTTTACCGGCCCGCCCTTGGTGAGCACATAGATGAGCTGGAAGTCGGTGAAGGTGAACAGCACCGAGAAGGTCATGACGACGGCAATGATCGGCGTCAGCATCGGCAGCGTCACATAGCGGAACCGCTGCCAGCTCGTCGCGCCGTCCAGCGACGCCGCCTCCTGCAGCGAAGCCGGGATGGTCTGCAGGCCGGCGAGCAATGAAATGGCAACAAACGGAATGCCGCGCCAGACATTGGCGACGATCACCGAGGCGCGGGCATTTTCCGGATCGCCCAGGAAGTTGATCGGACTATCGATCACGCCGAGCTGCATCAGCGACCATGAAATGATCGAGAACTGCGCATCGTAGATCCACCAGAAGGCCAGCGCCGAGAGCACGGTGGGAACGACCCAGGGTAAGAGTACGATTGCCCGGAAGAAGGACTTGAATGGCAAATTTTCATTCAGCAGCAGCGCCAGCCAGAGCCCGAAGACGAATTTCAGGATCGACGCCACAATCGTGTAGAGCAGCGTGTTGAAGACCGAGAGCCAGAAGACCGAATCCTCGGCGAGGAAGATGTAGTTTTCGAGCCCGATGAACACACCGTCGCGGCCGATGCGCGTGTCGGTGAAGCCGAGCCAGACGCCGAGGCCAAGCGGATAGGTCAGGAAGCAGACAAGGAAGACGGCGGCCGGAAGCATGAAGAGGAAACCAATCATGTTCCTGTTCTGCATGAGCGAGGCCATCGCGGATGGCGGCTTCCTGGATGACGCTGTGGACATCGGACATCTCCCGTATAGCGGATTGGGGAACGGGTAGCGGCGGGGCATTTCCGCCGATACCTTGTCTCAGCGGCCTATGCAGGCCACGTTGGGATTTAGACCCGGTAGTAGCGGTTTGCCCGGCGCTCAGCCTCTACAATTGCCTCTTCCGGCGTCATCTGCCCCGTAACCGCGGTGGCGAACATGTCGACCAGCACGTAGTCGGCCATGACGCCGGCGGACGCATAGCCGAGCGGACCGGCATAACCGTTCGGGCGCAGCGTTTCCGAGGCGCGCGCATAAGGCGCGTGGATCGGATCGGACGTCCAGACGGGATTGTCGGCGAAAGCCTTGAGAGGCTGGCAGCAATACGCGCTGGAGCCCGTGATCCAGGCATTCATCTGGTCGGCCTCCATCATGAACTTGATATAGGCCTTGGCAGCTTCCGGATATTTCGTATGGCTGAAGAGCAGCAGCGAACTGGTCTGATGCAGCTCGACGCTCTGGCCGACCGGACCGACGGGGAAGTTCGTGGTGCGGATGTCGGCTGAAAGTTCCGCCATCGCCGGGTCCTTCTTCGACGCATAGTAGAGCGAGACGCCGTTCGCCGTCAGCGACACCTGGCCCGCCAGGAAGGCACGGTTGTTATTGATGTCGAGCCAGCTCTCGGTGCCCGGAATGAAGGTCTCGTAAAGCGCCTTGGCATAGTTGACCGCTTTGAGCGTCTCGGGGCTGTTGATGACGACCTTGCCGCCTTCATCGACCATCTTGCCGCCATGGCTCCAGAGCAGCCAATGGGCATAGTTGTTGCCGTCGCCGACGGCCTTGCCGTGCGGGAAGCCGGCTGGCGTTCCCTTGGCCTTCATGGCTTTGCAGAGTTCGAGGAACCCGTCGGTGTCCTTCGGAAATTCGCTGAAGCCGGCCGCCTTCATGTGACTATCCCGGTAGCAGATCGCATTGCCGATGGCCGCCAACGGCATGGCGATGAACTTGTCGCCGCGCGAAGCATAACCCTTTACGCCATCGTACCAGCCGCCGTATTTGCCGCCGAGGTAGTTGGCGAGTTCGGTCAGATCGACGAGCTTGTCCGGATATTGATGGGCATCGTCGAACCAGCACATCACCATATCCGGCCCGGAGCCGACGTTGGCAGCGACGGCCGCTTTCGGGCGAATGTCTTCCCAGCTTTCCTTGTCGATGCGGACCTCGACCCCGGTCGCTTGGGTGAACTTCGCGGTGTTGGCAAGCCATGCATCCTCGTCACCCTTGACGAAGGGCGTCCAGCGCAACAGCCTCAAGCTCGCCCCTTCCTCCGGCTTGTAGGCCGGCTCCGCCCCTTGCGCGAAAGACGGGCGGATGCCGAAAGGCGAAAGCCCGGCGATCCCCGCCAGCGCGGCGGATGCAGTGAGAAAATCACGTCTCTTGAAAGTCATAATGCTCCTCCTGGTGACAACGGGACATCATCCTTTCCGGCACCCGCCGTCCCGTTTGGCGAATGCTGCAACGAAGGTTCGGGCATGGCCGGAAACGCCGACCCGAGACCGGATGCGTCAGAGCTCCTCTTCCCTGACGCGTCGGCAAAGCGGGGCAGTATCAGTCGGTCAGCCGCACGCCGGTTTCGGCGTCGAACAGGTGCACATGATCGGCATCGATCGATAGGTGGATTGCCTCGCCCGGCCGGGCGGTCACGCGCTCACGGAAAACGCAGGTGACGTCCGTGCCGCCGAAGCGCACGATCAACTGCGTCTCGTAGCCGGTGGGCTCGATAACCGCGACCGTCACGGGAAACCCGTTCGGGTCGAGAGACATATATTCCGGCCGCAAGCCGTAGATCAGATCGCGGCCTCTTGCCGCCGATGGCGGCCGCGCGACCGGCAGCGCCATGCCGTCGGTTGCGATAAAACACGTCGGATTTTGCGGGTCGAGCCTGCCCTTGATCATGTTCATCGCTGGCGAACCGATAAAACCCGCGACGAAAAGATTGGCGGGACTGTCATAGAGGTCAAGCGGCGCGCCGATCTGTTCGACAATACCGTCATGCATGACGACGATCTTGTCGGCCATGGTCATCGCCTCGATCTGGTCATGCGTGACATAGACGGTGGTCGTCTTCAGCCGCTGGTGCAGTTCCTTGATCTCGGCGCGCATTGCTACCCGCAGTTTCGCATCGAGGTTGGACAGCGGTTCGTCGAAGAGAAACACCTGCGGATCGCGCACGATCGCCCTGCCCATGGCCACGCGCTGGCGTTGGCCGCCGGAGAGCTGGCGTGGATAGCGGTCGAGCAGCTTGGAAAGTCCCAAAATTCCGGCCGCGGTGCCGACGCGCTTCTCGATCTCGGATTTCGGCGAGCCGTTCAGCATAAGAGAGAAAGCCATATTGTCGGCGACCGTCATATGCGGGTAGAGCGCATAGTTCTGGAACACCATGGCGATATCCCGATCCTTGGGCGGCAGGGCGTTGACCACCTTGTCGCCGATGCG
Organism: Ensifer sp. CCNWLY38; assembly: GCF_037120565.1. Classification (NCBI taxonomy): domain Bacteria; kingdom Pseudomonadati; phylum Pseudomonadota; class Alphaproteobacteria; order Hyphomicrobiales; family Rhizobiaceae; genus Ensifer; species Ensifer sp. CCNWLY38. Next base: position 176,004 of record NZ_JBBBBO010000009.1, on the reverse strand, counting down.
GATCTCACCCGCTGAAATGTTTTCAAGCCCGGCCAACATTCGCAGAAGCGTCGATTTCCCGCAGCCCGAGGGGCCGACAAGGATCACGAATTCGCCATCCTCGATTTCGATGTTCACGCCCTTGATGACGGGAAAGGCTCCGAATGATTTTCTGACATCGACGAAGTCAACGCCTGCCATATGCTTTCCTCCCTGTGAATTTCATCCGAAATCGGCGGTTTGTCCGGCGGCCGCCTCATGCCATTCTTAGACCCGTCCAGTTTCCTCTCGACCGCCCTTACCCTCGCCCCACCAGCGGCATCTTCGTCGCCATGACCGTCATCGTTAGCACGTTGGCGTCGAGCGGCAGGCTTGCCATGTAGACAACGGCGTCGGCGATATGCGCGACGGGGATCGTCGGCTCACTGGCGGTCTCGCCATTCGCCTGCAACACCCCGGAATTCATCTTCGACGTCATGTCGGTCGCGGCATTGCCGATATCGATCTGGCCGCAGGCGATGTCATATTTGCGCCCGTCGAGCGCGGTCGACTTGGTCAACCCCGTGATCGCATGCTTGGTTGCAGTGTAAGGCGCGGAGTTCGGCCGCGGCGTCTGGGCCGAAATCGAGCCGTTGTTGATGATCCTCCCGCCGCGCGGCGCCTGCGCCTTCATCAGCCGGAACGCCTGCTGTGTGCAGAGAAAGGCACCCGTCAGGTTTGCGGCTAGAATGCCGCTCCATTGCTCGAAGGTCACATCTTCCAGCGGCACGGCCGGCACATTGGAGCCGGCATTGTTGACCAGCAAGTCGAGCCGGCCGAACTCGGTGCGGACCGCCTCGAAAAGGCGAGCGACCGCAGCCGGGTCGCCGATATCCGCAACGATCGCCCGCACGGTTCCTCCCGTTTGCGCCGCTATGTCGCCAGCGGCTTTATCGAGCACGTCGGCGCGCCGGCCGGTGATGACGATGGTATAACCCTCCGCGCTCAAGCCCTCGGCGATGCCGCGTCCGACGCCCGTGCCGCCGCCCGTCACCAATGCGACCTTGCCTTCGCCGGATTTCAAAGCGCGGACCATCTCAGATATGTCCTCCGCGTTCGTCTTCGATATGGATCCTGATGATCTCGTCGAAGTTGGTTTCGGCTTTGAAACCCAGTTGGGAAGCACGCCGCGCGTCGAAATCGGTCGCCCAGCCTGAAACAATCGACTGGATTACCGGGTCGGGCTCACGGCGGATGAGCTTGACGGCCTTCTCACCGGCCACACGCCGGAGCGCCTCGATCTCTTCACCAACAAGGGCGGAAAGGCCAGGCATGGTCAGATTGCGTCTCGGGCCGATCGCAGACGTATCCATCCGCGCGGCATGAATGAAGAAACCGACCGCTGAACGCGGGCTTGCAAACCAGTGGCGCAAGTTCTCCTCCACCGGCAACACCGCCTCCTGACCTGCCAGCGGCTCGCGGAGAATATTGGAAAAGAAGCCGGACGCCGCCTTGTTGGGTTTGCCGGGGCGGATGCAGATCGTCGGTAGGCGGATGCCGACGCCATCGAAAATGCCGCGCCTCGAATAGTCGGCGAGAAGCAGTTCGCAGATTGCCTTCTGCGTACCGTAGCTCGTCAGTGGCGTGGTAAAGAACTCGTCGCCGATCTTTTCCGGGAAAGGCCTTCCGAAAACGGCGATCGACGAGGCGAAGATGACCCGCGGAACGTAGGGCCCCCGCAAACTCTCATGGCGGATCGCCTCGAAGAGCGCCCGCGTTCCGTCAAGATTGACCTTGTAGCCCTTGTCGAAATCAGCCTCGGCCTCACCGGAAACGATCGCCGCGAGATGGAAGATCACGTCCGGGCGCAAAGCGACCAGTTTCCCCGCGGCGTCCTCGGTTGAAAGATCAAGCGCGAGTGCCTTCGTGACCGGCGACAGCCCTTGAGGCACAGGCGGCTCGATCACATCCACCAGCGTCAGCCTGGAAATATCGTAGCCAAGCGCGCCTTCCTCTGAGGCGAGCTTCTCCACCAGCTTGCGGCCGACCATCCCGGCCGCTCCAATCACCATGACATGCATTTCCGGCGAACCTCCCCGTCTGCCGCCCGGCTCAGCCGGATCAGCCTGCTGTCCCGCTCTTGCTCTTTTCCCGTTTTTTCTGCCCGCTCCCCGCAAGCAGTTCCTTCGTCGTGTCGTAGATCCGGGTGAGATGCTGACGAAATGCAGCGATCACCGCGTCCCGGTCGCGCCGCTCCAGTGCCTCCACGATCTCGGTGTGGTCGTCATAGCTGGCATCGATAGCGCCCGGCCGTGACATCGCGCTGCGCCGGTAGTCCATCATGTAGGTGTAGAGATCGGTGACGAAATCGGACAGCAGCGGGTTTCCGCAAGCCCGATAGATTCCCATGTGGAATTCGCGATCGCAGATCAGGAAGCGCATGGCGTCATCGCCACACAGCTTCTGCGCTTCGAGCAGGCTTTTGAGCTTGCCCAGCGTCTCTTCATCAATCCGATCGGCAGCATCGCCGACGACCTTCAGCTCGATATGCAGCCGGGCCGCATGAACATCGTCGAGATCGTAGCTGTCGATGGCGTTGGGCGAAGCGATGGTAACGGTGAGATGGCTGAGATCGACATTGCAGATCCGTGTGCGACTGCCCTGAGACACCTCAACGATACCGCGCGCGGCGAGCGTCTGGATGGCACCGCGCACAGTCTCGCGGCTGACATGAAGCACATTGGCGAGTTCCCGTTCACCCGGCAAGACGTCGCCGGGGCGCAGCATGTTGGTGGCGATTAGCACCATCAGCTTGTCGGCGATGAGGTCACGAGCCGTGCGCCGGTCGAGACTCTGCCCGACCTTTGGCATTTGCGTGAGTATCGGGCTGCCGTCCATCGCCGTCATCACCTCCAACTGACCCACTGGTTGGTCCAGCAGATCAGTTTCCATGGAGCCGCGAAAAGTATGACTAGTCAAGACAGGTTCGTTGCTGCATCGCATCAAAGATCGGCCCTGGAACGGCGCCGCTGCCGGTCACTTTGCGCTTCGGCGGTCTGGGGGAGCGCGGTAGCCTATCCTTGATGATCTCAGATGGGCGCTGGCGATATGAGCCATTTCTTTTAAGTGCCAAGCGACACGAGTGCTTATGGAAATCCGGACGATCTAGGAATTGTCGTCGTTTTCATTTTCATGTGCCTTCCTGGCCCGCAGCATGTCGTATCTTCCAAAGTCCGTCATGATGCTCACGAGGATGCTTCCCGTCCAACCGAAGGTGAATAGTCCGGACATCGCAATAATCGGACCAAGCAGACGCCACCGATCTGGAAGGGCCACATTTCCCTCCCCGAGCGTCGTATAGCTCTCCAGGACGTAATAATAGCTGTCGCGCATGGAGGGAATAATCGCCCTTTCATAAAGTGGCAGCGCCCAGATCAGCGTTTCTGCAAAGTGCAGGAACGCCAAGGCGGCGATTGTCACGGCCAGCATAACATTCAGCCGCCAATGCGCCGTGGTGCTGTCCACGCGAGCCCAGGATTTGCTGAACTGTCGGCTGATGCATCTGATACCCAAGCCGTGCACAAACATGACGATGGTCAGAAACACGGTGCCTACGAGAATTTCCAAGACCGGCTTCGGCGAAGATAAATCGTCCACCCTCTGTGTCCTCGGTTTGGGCATCTGCGAGGAAGGCTCGTCTGCAGCCTTCCTCCGAGCCGAAAACAGCACGAGTTGTTGCTCAGATCGTAATTTTAGTAGCAGGGAGGATAAGGGTAATAGCCGCATGCCGGAGGCGGATAGTAGCGACGATCGTTGGCGACTGCCGCACCGACTGCGGCACCGGCGACCACGCCCGCTCCGTAGTATGCGCCTGGATGCGCATACCAGCCGCCACGCCAGACCGGCGCACGCCCACCAACGGCGACGCCGCCATAAGGGCCGCGAGCGGCAAACCAGTCGATGAACAGTGACGCGGGTCCATCGGCACCAGCGAGATCGCCTTCGAGGACGGCGACCTCAAACGTTAGGTTTCCGCCTTCAAGCTTCGGTGTCTTAAGGACGATCACCGCATCGGCGACAGAATCTCCTTTGCTCCTCAGGACCGATATCGTCGCATTTGGAGGGTCCTTTGCGAAACTATCGGTCCCATCGCCCCATTGCTTGATGAACTCGGAGGTCAGGACATGCCCCGCCGATCGCACCGGCCGATCGGCGAACACAATCGAATTTGCGGAGATACCGCTCATGGTGAGTTTGCCATTTTCAAGTTTTGCTCCCGCAGAATTGAGGACCGCAAGCGACGGCACCATCTGCGTCTTAGCTGCGCCGATGGTCTTCTGTGCGGGCGCTGAAATTGCGTCCTGCGCTATTGCCGGAGATGTGACTATTAGGCTTGCTGCGACTGCGACCAAGCATATGCCGGGAGATCTAATCATCAGTTTCACTCCGTTGGTTTCATCGAGTTTATCTACACGTCTTGCCACGATGAGGCAGAACAGGGTTTCAGTCGCCCATCACGGCGCTACCGTGCTGGCAGACCTTGTACGCCGACGCCTTCGCGGCATGATGCTGATCGATTGACGTCACGACACTGTTGTGAGTGGACATGCAGGTCGTTGAGAACTCCGCCGCGTTTTTCTTCAGGCAAGGCGTGGTTGCGGCCGTTTCCGAGACTCGTCTCGGCAGACTCGATGTCGCAACCGCATTCCTTGGCAAAGGTTGCTACCGCGTTAGAGTCGTGACTGCCCGACCGACCCCTCTTATGACGGGAGCACGGCGAGTGCCGCTCCTGCGAATATACCTTCCTTCTTTGCCATCATTGTTCCTCTCCTGCACCTATTGACCTGAAGCCGTCTGTTCGACGTTGCGTAGCGGATTTATCGCCAGGGTGTGTTGATTGCGGCCCTTTCCAGTTCCTGCTCGATCTCGATCCACATGCCGTCTATAAGGTCCCGGTACTCGGCGATACGTTCATCCCGCTCCGGAGCGGATGATTGCTCCCATCGCAGTTTCTCGCACTTTGCCGTCGCGAGGTCGTCGCACAGGTCGCGGAATCCCTCACTGCGAGCGGCGAGTTCCTCTATCGCCTTAAAGTGCTCTTCGAAGCATGTGGCTACGAATTTAACACCGTTTCCCATCCGGTTTATCCGTCCGTATTTGCCTGATCGCGATCTCAGGACATGGTGACATCGATCTCGATCCTTGAAGCTGCGACTCCTTTCAATGTAATCCCCATCCCAGCAGCGGCAGGCCACGCACCGCCGTTCAACTGCCCACCACTCGCATCACCATGCGCATCCAGTCTACTTCGCTTTCAGGACGGCAGCGGAAACCAAGATGACTAGAATGAAGACCGGCACGGCCGATCCCGATAATTGAAGGCAGACCGGCGCCAGCAGCAGCATACGCGGAACCGAGTAGCCTTCAAAAAACGCAGCGAGCAGCAGCGCGAACAACCCCCTCCACCACAGTGGCTTTCGAATGTCGGCGGCGGCCAGTCCTCCCGAGATTAGCAATAGCGGATTTCGGCTTATCGGACCGAGCAGCGTTCCGAGAAGGGCGAGTACCACCAAAACGTATGATCCGGTTTGCCCTTGCGCATCGCTCGCCCTCGATTACGGTTGTCGCTAGTGATGAAAGCTTCGCGTCAAGCTGTGAACGTCGAGGGCGTGAGCGCAAGGTATCTAACGGTATCATACGTGCGGCACATGCAGTTCCGGCATGAAGAATCCCGCTATTTGACAGTAGTGCGTTGCTATGGGGCTCCACGAATTTCGGGACAATTCATCAACTTATGTTTAGGTAGATGCGCGGTTTTGCATTCGTGACGGCGAGCGATTTGCTTTAAGGACGCCCGTCAAGAGTGAGTGGGGGTGCAGGCCGTGCAGAACGAATTGCCGCCACATCCGTCGCCTTGTCGATCGGGATATCCTCTACCGACATCAAGATTTGCTGTAAAATCAGACCGTCACTGAACCGCAAGCGCTGATTTTTCCTATAACGATACTGTAACATACAACCATACCACCACCCTTTACATCACTTCCCCCCATTGAAAGGATGACGTTGTTTGGGCGATTCATTTTGATACAAATGAGGGACTACATGCGGTCTTTATTGCTACTGGCCACCGTTCTTGGGGCCGGCCTTGGTGTCGCATCTTCAGCATATACGGCCGACATCACACTTGGCATTCCAGATGCGAAGGTGGTCGAGAGCGAAGGCGGCTGGACGTACACGGTTGCGCCATACTTCTGGGCGGCAGGGTTGTCCGGAGACGTGGCGCAATTCAGTCTGCCTGAAGTTCACATCAACTCCAACTTCGGCGACATCCTGGAGAACCTCGACTTCGCTTTCATGGCGGCTGGAGAAGCCCGGCACGACCGCTTCAGCATCTTTGCGGACGTCATGTACACCAAGCTCGGTGCCGAGGCGGGCACAAGAAACGGTATCCTTGCCGATAGCGTTGATGTCACCTCGAAGACCTTCGCCGGACTTCTCGGTGCTGGATACTCAGTGCTGGAGAACCAGTCTGGCCATCTCGACATTGTCGGCGGCGTGCGCGTGTGGTCAGTCGATACGACCATAGGGTTCAACGGTGGCCTTCTCGGTGGCCGTCAAAGGGATGACGGCGCAACCTGGGTCGACGCTCTGGCTGGTGTGCGGGGCAATTACTTCGTAACACCAGAATTCTACGTGACCGGATGGGGCCTGGTCGGCGGCGGCGGCGCTGATCTCGACTGGGATGTCTCGCTGGCCTTGGGTTATAAATTCACCCAAACGATTTCGGCCGTCGCTGGCTACCGAGCGGTGGGTGTGAACTACAATAATGACGGGTTTGTCTTTGATGTCGTTGAGCAGGGGCCGATTATCGGCGTGACGTTTCACTTCTAGGCTGAGGCTTGCGTGATCGGCATCATGAGCACAAAAGCCCCTGTCTCGTAACCATCAAAAACCAGATCCTCATTCTTCCCGGATCGCCCAATGCGGCTGTCGCCGGCGGCATGGATCGATGTCGCACGCGCCCAATCTGCTTGCCAAGGCACGCGCCGGCTATCGCGACGGGCTTGACGGGATCCTTCAGCTATATGACGCTCGATGGCTTCCAGGAGCTCTAGGAGCCTGCTGAGCGTAGCGCCGCAAGTCCGGCCGGTCCGAGAACATCTTCGCTGCGAGTGGAGCGGCGAAAGTTGTCGAAGTAGAGCGTCCATTCGCCTTGGGCTGCCGAGCGGTACGGGCCGAACTTGAAATACTGCCGAGAGCCAAGCCCATGTTCGTCATGCCCGATATGGCCTCGGACCGTCACGATCCAGCGGTCGTTGGCGAAGAGTTCGATATGCCCCGTGCCATCCGGTCCCGGCTGGGTCATCACTGCAAAGTCAATCCATCCACTATGCGGCGTCGGCAGCTCATTACCCCTGTCGATGACGGTGATGCGATCCGTGTGGGCCGTGAACAGGCGCCCGTCCTGTGGCTTCCAGCCAGGGTCGGTGGCAACCAGCGCACGCATCTGGCGCTTTTCCGGCCGCAGAAAAACCGGCGTGAGGGCCGATGTGCCGGTCGACAAGGAAGAGCGCCGAGAGATCACCGGAAAACTGGTCTCAACGGTCGCAAAGAGTCGGCCGCGAACGAGACGAAGTGCCAGGAACGGGCTAAAGTCACCCCTCGCCTCCGGACCGATCTCGCGCTTCCATTGGGCGATCAGATGGCGGTGGTCCCCTTGCGGGATGGGATCGGCAAACCTGACGGAAAAGCCGTACCAGACCGCCTTGTCATATGGTACGCGCAGAGTCGTGCGTTCCCACACCTCCGCTCGCTCGCTTCGGTCGTCTTCGCCCTGCCAGAGCGGGCGGACGCTTAGCTTCAACGCGCCGGCACTGCCAAAGGTGACGTCGCGCTGGAATTCGACTGATCCGGCACGTTGCTCGACATTGTCACGATAGTAGAGCCCCCCCAAAGGCGAGAAGCTGTCGCCTTCGAAACCGTCAAGAAGGTTGGCTTCCCAGGACAACGGCGTCGCCGCATCGCTATTCCCGTCAGGTGCGTTGTCAGCGGTTTCCAATACTTTCTCCTGAATTATCCTCCACGCTCGCAACGTATTTGTGCTTCAGGTCTCTTCCTGTCTCGCGACAGTCCATCGTGAGCCTGCGGTCAGCGATGTGGTCGTTGCACCGGGTAACATGACGGCTATTGTTTGAAATCAGTCGACCAGGCCCACCGCAGACGTCACAAGTATGGTAGGAACGGTCTGCGATCTCATGATAGATCCCACTAAGCGCAGCCGCCAGTTCTGCCGACAGGCGGAAGTCATCCGTCGGACTGAGGTAGCAGCGAAGACCACCCCACTTTTCCTCTATTTGCCGAACGTAGACCTTGGAAAGCAGCCCGTGATTGCTGAGGAATACTTCGACACGCCGTAGATATTCCTCAATCAATCCGTTCCAGCCGGTATTGGCAGTCAGGAAAAGGGACCACGTCTCCTCGCTCGTATTTGGATCAAAAAGACGAGCATAGCTTTCACGAACGTGCACAACGAACTCCGCATGTGTCATGCAGAGACTCCTTTCGCATGAACCCGGGGGCTGGAAATAACACCGGCTGTCAGCGCAGTTAGGCCTTCCCGTCTTGCAGCTGCCATTGATATGCCGAATCTGCTTGGTCGTTCGATCGGGCACACTTCGGCTGCCTCAAACCCTCCTCTTGTCAAATCCCGATCCGCGCCGAGCGTCGACGACGTGGTAGCCGCCGACACCCGGCTTGCTGAAAGGACCGAGCAAAACGCGATGGCGATCGGTGAGACCTGGCTTGCGACGGAGCCGAATCCATCGCGCGCAGAGTGACGGCCGTGAACGAGGCGGGGAGAGGCCGCCCCAGTCCCAGGGTGCAATCAGCTCACCTTTCTCACTGGCGGTATTGTCCATGAGCCGTCGATGATGGAAGGATTGCTCTCGTTGGGCCAGTAGAGGCGCATCATGAGGATAAACTTACCTTTGGGCGCCGGGAGCCAATTGGATTCCTTGTCCGATCCGGGCGATTCGTGCTGGATCAACAAATCGATCGAGCCGTCCGGATTTGCCTTGAGCGGCTCCCGTGCACTGATGGAGTAGCGATTGAGCGGATTGTCGACAAAGAAGTAGCCCGCATCATACATGGTCAATGACCAGAATCCCGAAACCGGTGGCGTAAGTCCCTTCTTGAATGTCAGAACGTACTTTTCGGACCCGTTATATGCCCGCTTGATCACGCCGTCGCCGGACTTCAGGGACGTCGGATAGATCGCATCCTGCGGCCGGTTTGCTCCCAGACCGATTGCGGTGATGAGGGCGCGCTGAATATAGTTGGTACCGTAAATCCCCGTCTTCGTAGTGAAGCCCCAGCCGTCGATGTCCTGCACGTCGCCGCCGCTGAACTTGAAATGCGTCATGATGCGGGCGAAGCCGAGCTCAGGGACGCGCTTCACAAAGGCCGGATCGAACTTGGCCTTGTCGAAGTCCTGGCCGGGAACGATGCCGAGTTCCGCAAGCTTGGCGACCATGGGCGCATCCGCGTCGGTCGGCGGATTTCTTTTCAGGAGTTCGGCAAAGAGGGTGAAGTACTCGATGGCGCTCATGCTGTTGACTTGCTCGCGAACGGCAGTCTCCATATCGATGGCCGGATCGACCTTGCCCTTGGGGGCGGTCCACTCCTTGCCCCATGCGCTCAAGGGATAGAGCTTCACTTCATCCTGGAGCTTATGAACTTCGGCGTAGTCCTCCGGCGTCCCCGTGCAATAGATGCGTCCAAGCAGCCAGACGATGCTCGTCGGAGATTTATATTGGGTCAGCCCTTCCGGGAGGGTGCCGTCCCAGCCTGGCCCGGTAACAACGAACGTCTGGGCCTCGGTGCCTGTGGTACGTTTTCCGGGGACGTCGAAGACAGTTGTCCAGCCATCCAGCATCGGAAACAGGGCATAGCGGTCTTTGAGGTCGGGCAGGCTCACCACCCAGGGCTCGTCTCCAACATCAAAGAAAGCCGTCGTATAGAGGGTATCGGCGTTCGGTGCGGTCACGTCCCGAAACTTGGCGTCTGGATATTGGCGCAGCCTGATCAGATGCCCCATGGGGCCGCGGGTTCCCTCGGGCTCCGCGACGTTGGTAATCACGCGCCGGGTCATTTCCATCGTCACGAGAGGGTAGGCGTAAATGTAGGCTTCGACTGCGAGCGCGAACTCATCGAGCCCTTCCGGCAGATCTGCCACCAAACCGTCGGCGGCGTTCGCCGACGAACCCACAGAACCAGCGGCCATCAGTCCAAGACCGGCCACCGTTAATTCACGACGCGTGATATGCATTGCTAGCCCTCCAAAAAAACAATTTGCAACGAATGCAACCGTGCAGAAAATGTCGTCCACAACTAAAAGATGAAACCCAACTAGACGCGGGCTATTTGACGAGACCGAGGTTGATTAGTTGGACACGTCGGTTTTCCCCCGCCTCCAGGTTGGCTGCATCCAGCGGCCACTCCTCACCCACGCCAATCGAATACAAACGGTCTGGTGCGATCGCAAACGTGGTCGAAAGCGCCTCAGTTATGGCATTGGCACGCTGCGCACTAAGCTCGAGATTGTGTTGGGCGTCGCCGGTCGAACTCGTGTGACCGACCACGAGAAACTTGTAGCGCCGCAGGTTGGGATGGTGCAGCGCATCGGCGATCAGGCCGACCGTGCGGTAAGATTTTGGCTCGATGGCGACGGAGTTGTTCTCGAATTCGATATCTACGATCAGTTGCGACAACTTGGAGAGCTTCTGCCAGTTCGGAAGATTGGCGACACCTTTACCCGCACTTGCCGTTGCTTCCTCCACAAGAAGCGCGACGTCAATTGCCGGCGCCGCTTTTTCCACCCTCCCGAGGGTACGTACAAGTTGCATGTCATTGATTTGCTGCGCCACCCCCTCGCCAGCGGACAGCATCAGCCCGATCGTCAGCAACGCGTTAAATTGGATTCGCTTCATTGGCTTGCCTTTCGTTCTCAAGAAGGTCTCAACGCCACCCTGCGTCGATGATGGCTTGGCCGCATTGTCCTTCGTTCACGCGCGTCGCCTTGTTCAGACAGGAAAGAACATTGCCCTCGCCCTTGACGCTTTTGCAGTACTGGGCGATGTCGTGTTTGCAAATCGTCGCAAAGGACGACTGCGCCGCCTGGCGTTGACTTATCGAGGTGATCACGTTCGCCAGTGTCACGGTACACGCCGGCGAGACTTTGCCCTCGTTCTGCTCGAGACAGGTCTGGATGCGGCCGGCGCCCAGGTTGAGCCCCTTGCAATATTTCCTGATATCCGACCCGCAATCGTTGGCGAGCAAGCTCACAGCATCGGCATAGCTGATGGTTTCTGCCCGACCGACGGTGGCGAGGGTAAGAACAGTGAGAACTATCGTTCCCGCGAAAACTGCACGTCTGTTCGTCATGGCAAGTCCGATCGAAAACAGCGTTTAAACTCGGCTGCCCGGCCGATAGCCGAGGCGTTAGTCAGCGTTGACATGCGCAATGCGGTCGCCAAAAGGAAGTAGCTTACAGTATCCAACGCCCCTGCTACGGTTGCGTCGGCATTGTCGCAGGTGCGGAGACTGCACGATGGCGAGCGCCACCGACATCCCGTTTCGGGGGCTGTTGGCCATCTCCATGTCCCCGGCGGAGCGTTCGTCGCAGCGGGAGTGCGAGTTTCCATCGACCGCCGGAAAATGGGTCGGCGCGGCGAAGTTCACCACCGCTCATTCGTCCTCATCGCATGCCTAGGCATCGTTACGGTTCCGTGAGCCGCAACCGAGCGGCGGCAGAGACCCTGAGATTTTTTCTTACCGGGCCGGTGCAGCACCGGCACGGCCGCACGCGCCTGTCACTCACCGTGGCAACCGCGAAACTCCTTCAAATTTTTCCTGCAAATCCGCCCGGAGATGCTTCGAAACCGACGCTTACCACTGGTGTGGCGAACTCTAGGAGCCACAAAAATCGAGGTGGTGGTCCGGTATGATTTCTGGACGAGCAGACCTTGACAGCGTAGGTTACATAAAGGGACGGTAACTAAATCAGCGATTGTCGCAGCTGAGTGGGTAGGGGGCGATTGATGGACACCTTAGTGGCACCCGGATCGGAGGACATGGCGGAATCGTCAGGATCTGTGCCAAGTCCAGCGGATATTCGTAACCAACTTGCGCGCATCATTTCGAGTGCTGAGTTTCCAAAAGGAGGCCGCGGCCCGGCCTTTCTCAGTTTCGTCGTCGAGGAGGCCCTTGCGGGGCGAGCGCTGCGCCTAAAAGGCTACACAATCGCGGTTGAGGTATTCAAGCGGAGCGAAGACTTCACCCAGGATGACCCGGTCGTCCGCATCGAGGCCGGGCGGCTGAGACGGGCGCTCGAGCGCTACTATCTCGTGGCCGGTCAGGACGATCCCGTCAGGATAGATATTCCAAAAGGACGCTACGCGCCTTCGTTCACCTGGAATGCTCCGAAATCAACGGCCCCCATCTTTGCCTCTGTCGAGGAGGGGGGCAAACAGCCCAGTCAATCATCGCCGCGTCGTGGGTGGCTAATGCTCGGCCTTCTCGGCGTCATCGGACTTGCGGCGCTGACATACTGGGGGAGCGAGCGTATAGTTGAGGCCGCGAAGCGGAGGGGAGCCGCAAACTCGCCTGACGAGCCGACGCTGGTGATCGCACCTTTTGCCAATCTCGGCGACGGCCCACAGGCTCAACTTTACACATCAGGGCTGACAGAGGAACTGCTCACCGCCCTGCCACGGTTCAAGGAGATCATGGTCTTTGGCCGCGAGACGTCGAAGTCTCTCTCCCCAGAGGTTGAGGCTTCCGAAATTCGTGGTGGGCTTGGTGCTCGCTATCTGCTTGCAGGCGGCGTCAGGGTGTCTGGTCCTAAGGTCCGAGTGACGGCGCGTCTATTGGACACATCCGACGGAGCAATCCTCTGGTCGCAGACCTACGACGATGACCTAACAAGCCGGGAACTTTTCGCCATCCAATCCGACGTCGCGAGCAAGGTTGCGGTCGCTGTAGCCCAGCCTTACGGCGTCATCGCGCAGGCTGCCACAGTAAACCCTCCCCCAGACGACCTCGGGGTCTACGATTGCACACTGCGCTTCTACGCATACCGTTCGGAACTGAGCCCGGAGACCCATCTGAACGCCCGAGACTGTCTTGAAAGCGTCGTGGCGCGTTACCCAAGTTATGCGACCGCATGGGCAATGTCGTCCATCGTGTATCTTGATGAGGATCGATTCCGCTTTAATCTCAGGATTGGTCAACCGACGCCGCTTGAGAGGGCGTTGCGCTCGGCCCGACGGGCGACTGAACTGGAACCAGGAAATACCCGGGCGCTTCAATCCCTAATGATCGCACTGTTCTTTAACCAACAACTCACCGAGGCGCTTCAGGTCGGCGAGGAAGCCCTGGCAATGAACCCGAACGACACGGAGCTATTGGGTGAGTTCGGAACACGGCTCGCAATCTGTGGCCAGTGGCAGCGTGGCGCGGATCTCCTTGACCGAGCTATTACGCTTAATCCCGGTGGCGCAAACTACTATCACGGAGCACGAGCACTCGCGGCATATATGCTGAACGATCCTGATAAAGCGGTGAGCCTCATCCGGAAGACGAATCTACAAAAGTTCCCGATGTTTCACCTGGTCGCAGCCGCAATCTTCGCCGACGCTGGACTGTTGGATGAGGCGAGGCGCGAGGGAGAGATCTTCATGAAGATGCGCCCGGATTACATCCCGAACATCATCGAAGAACACAGGAAGCGCAACATTGAGCCGAGGGACAACCTCCGGATGATCGCGTCGCTGCGCAAGGCGGGCCTTCCCGTGCCAAGCGCCGAGGACGTTGAAGCGAAGGTATTGGCCACCGCCGCATTCAAAATCCCCTGAGGCTTCCGCGGCGGACAGATTCTACAGTCTGCCCGCACAGAGCCTACCAGACGTTACGGGTGTTCGTTCTCCGCGGTGTCTACAGTTTGTCGATATCAGCCGCCTGCCGGCGACTGACGCTTGCCAAGCACCAAGAGGCATAGGCCGATGATCCGCTGGAATACGAATACTGCCCTTTCAACCGCCGCGTTCTGTTTGCTATTGGGACTGATGCCGCAAGCAGAAACGCTGGCGGCAGAAGCTGAGGCCAAAAGCCTCCTCAAGGCGATGTCAGACTATCTCGCTTCACAAAAGGCGATATCCTTCGCCTACGATTCAAACCTGGAAGTCGTCACCAAGGACCATCAGAAATTGCTGCTCGCGAGTTCCGGCAAGATCGAGTTGGGGCGACCGGACAAGCTGCGCGCCACGCGGTTTGGCGGCTTCGCCAATGTTGAATTGGTTTTCGACGGCAAGACGGTGACGCTGGTCGGAAAGGATATAAACCTTTACACCCAGGTGGATCTCCCCGGCACGGTCGAGCATCTGGTCGATGCAATGCGCGACAAGCTCGGCAAGCCGGTGCCCGGTGCGGACCTGCTCCTGCCCGACGCCTATGACAAGCTGATGGAGGGCGTAACCGACGTAAAGGACCTCGGCAGTGGGGTGATCAGGGGTGTCGAATGCGACCACCTCGCTTTCCGGGCGAAAGACGTCGACTGGCAGATTTGGATCGCGCAGGGAGAAAACCCCCATCCCTGCCGCTACGTGATTACCGCCAGCCGGGTCGACCAAGGTCCGCAATACAGCATCCAAATTTCGGACTGGAAGACGGGCGTCGATGTCGTGGCGGAAGACTATAGCTTCGTCAACAAGACCGACGCCAGGAAGGTCGACCTGACGGATCTTGCCGACATAGACGAACTACCCGATCACCTGGCCACGGGAGACTACAAATGACCGCGCACGGGAGACTGAAGACCGTTCTGCTTATTGCCGCGCTTTTGCTTCCCGCGATCGATGCCGCTGAGCAGGCAGCGATCCTTGGGCCCTACGGTTTTCCGAAGCCGGCCGAGGCTCGTGTCGGTCGGCCGCTGACACCTGTCAGCGTCGCGGGCGTCGCTCGGCGAACCGTGCGGCGCTGCGCCGTTGGCGTCTATTACTGCTAGGGCCCGAAATTTCAGGGGAAAGTTGGAAGCGTTTTGATCAACACAAACACCAGCGCTGAGCGCGTCGCTTCATTCACAAGCTGTCTGCGCCGGATGATCCTTTGCCTTACGCTCATCTCCGTTTCCGGATGCGGCGGCCATCCGAAGGGTGTGCTGACGCCTGTCGCCGAGACGTCCGCCGATGCAAGCCGCGTCGAAATGCTGATCACAACCACGCGTGACCGCTCGGAAGTACCCGGAGAAATGTTCACGGGCGAGCGTGCGCGTGCGCCAGCGTTTGCGGACATCACCGTATCTATCCCTCCTATCCGAAAGGTTGGCGATGTCGCGTGGCCAAAGAAGCTGCCTCCCAATCCGGCCACCGACTTCGCAACTCTGAAAGCGGACGAATTGACAAAGACTGAAGCCAAGGCCTGGCTGAACGCTTCGGTCAGGAAGAGTCCCGACCAAAGCGTGCTCGTGTTCATCCACGGGTTCAACAATCGCTTCGAAGACTCCGTCTACCGCTTTGCCCAGATCGTCCATGATTCCGGCGTCAAGAGTGCGCCCGTTCTTGTGACCTGGCCATCGCGGGGCAGCCTCTTGGCTTACGGCTATGACCGTGAAAGCACCAACTATACCCGCAACGCGCTGGAATCACTGTTCCAATATCTGGCTGCGGACGAAGACGTGAAGGATGTCTCGATCCTTGCTCATTCGATGGGGAACTGGCTCACGTTGGAAGCGCTTCGCCAAATGGCAATCCGTAACGGACGCCTGCCGGCAAAGTTCAAAAACGTGATGCTCGCGGCCCCCGACGTCGACGTCGATGTGTTCCGCTCGCAGATCGAGGACATGGGCAATCAGCACCCGCGATTCACCCTCTTCGTGTCGCAGGACGACCGGGCACTGGCTTTCTCGCGCAGGGTCTGGGGTGACATTCCCCGACTGGGATCGATCGATCCGGAGCAGGCCCCTTACAAGCAGGAGTTGGCGGACCACGATATCACCGTCATTGATCTGACCAAGGTGAAGGCCGGAGACAGCATGCACCATGGCAAGTTCGCAGAATCGCCGCAAGTGGTCCAATTAATCGGCGCCCGGATTTCCGAGGGCCAGACGTTGACCGACAGCAAGATGGGCCTTGGGGATCACCTTATCGCTGGAACGACGGGAGTGGCGGCAGCGGCGGGCAGCGCTGCGGGCTTGATCCTCGCCGCTCCGGTCGCTGTTGTCGATCAGGCCTCTCGCGAAAACTATGAGCACCACCTCAGTGGGTTGGCGGGCCGCTCGGGCGGCGGCCAGACGAGCGCTGTCGCGGACTGCACATCAAAACAGGGGGTGGGACTTAGTCCAACCTGTGGCACGCAACAGAATTGACGGACCAAAGAAGCCACTCGCGCAATCCTCACGTGCATGCGGGGCGCTAAGCATGGCGGACGTCTCTGAGCCAAGGCCGTATACGAAACTCTCGCCTTGAAGGGATTCGAACCAGCTTAGATTGCCCTATCGTTAATTAAGCGAAAGCGTTAATTAACAAAAATGCTGTTTCGTTTATTAAGGCCCAAATTGCACGACTGTTCGAGGGCGACCGCGAACGCATCATAAGAGAGTCTGAGCGTACGGGATCGGTCCTTCAGATCCACGAAACCATGCGCACCAGCCCTTACTTGACCGCCTCCACGGCAATGAAGCGGAGCGGCCTGACAATGCCGACCGTTAACGCGGCCCTCGAGCAACTCCAGAGACTCGGGATCGTTGAAGAAGCGACGGGCCGGCGCCGTGGCCGAGTGTTCGTCTACCGCGCCTACATGGAAATACTCAGCGACGGAGCGAGCGGCTGAGGAGTTCCCGTCGATACATTATGCGATCCTTTCAGCCCAAAAGGTGAACATGTTTGCAACAAACCGTTGCACAGGGCTCTAGAAGAACGGCTCCCTTCGACCCTACCGCCAATCACCGAATTGCCCCAAAAGCGGACCTTCGCGCGCCTTCCTACTACTGCAACACAGGCTTGTAGCAATCGCCAGATTCCGCCCCCACTATCGCCGCAAAGAGCCCGTGAACATTACGGTTCGATACCGCCCCGTTATCTTCAAGGGAGCCTGCTTCCGCGCCGTCTGGAGAACCTGCGCCGCGTGCTCGAGCGCGCGCCGGCACTCGACTGAAATAACGGGGACATTCAATCCGAGGACCAAAGTTGCTGCGAGGCTTGAACACGTGTGATCTTGCCATAGCAGGAGCCGTAAAGGCTCAGCCAAGCGCGTGGCTTGCCAGCCCGTAGAGGTTCGGTCCTGGTACTACGACCGCGCCGCCTTTGCCCCGCCGGGACATTGCGAGCACTGTGTCGAAGACGGTCAGGCCGGATTGCGAGAGGAATGTGGCGAAAATGCCGGTCTCGACTGGTGTGTCGAGGCGCAGAAATTGATTTTCGTGGGCGGAGACATGTTGCCGTATCACTGCGACGGCGTCCGCATCAGTTTCTGCCACGACTGGGCCAATGACATGCCCCCTGCCAAAAGGACGGCAAAGCGCGAAAGCGCGCAGCCGCCCCTCGGGAAACAAGCCGTACCCTATGGATTGTGCGAAGAGCTTGCCAATCAGCGCCGCCCTCGAAACGCCGAATGCTCCTGCATCCAGCTCGACGACATCGGCAAGGTCCTTCCCTTCCAGTCGCCGGACCTCCGGTTGCTCCATCTGCGTAATCAAGTCGGTCGGCCGGCGGGCCATGCCCTGGCATTGGTATATGGTCCGTATAGGCTCAAAACCGAGCGAATGGTAAAGGCGGCGGGAGGCCCTCGTCGCATTGAGCCTCAGATCGCGTCCCCGGCATTCCGAAAGCACGTGGTCCATGAGCCATCGCCCGGCGCCGTTTGTCTGCAGCCGCGGCGAAGTAATCACCATGCCTATGGTCGCAAAATCATCACCGTGCGGAAACCACATGGCCGAACCTGTCAGCCTGCCGATTTCATCAAGCGCCACGTAGCCGCGGCCGACCTCGCGCAGGAGCTGCAAGTCCTCGGAGCGGAGCGGCCATCCGACGGAAACCGACAGGGCGTGCAGTTGCTCGAGATCGGCGCTCTCGATCCCGGCTATGCGCATTTCGAAACTGTCGATGACTTTGGATTCGGATGTCGGTGCGTTCACTCCTTGCCTCCCGTCCCTGCCGGCGTCTTGTCTCGTCCCGCTTTCCAACCGGCCCGCGACCAAAACCTTTACCCGTTAGACTAGGACGGTGCGCTCGATACAATTCACTTGAGAGGCCGCCTGACGCAACACAATCCTCCAAATCCGGCGCGCTTTCGGCATGTAAAGCCTCGATAGGCTTCTAAAGTACTGGGCATGATCGACGGCGCTGACCCCAGCGAACCGGGATGCTGTGAGGACAAGAATGCAGGCAGTGGAAATCCTCGAAAAGCTCGTCGGCTTCCCCTCCGTCGTCAGTACCCCCAATACTGACATCGTTGCCTGGATCCGCGGCTATCTGCAATACCACGGCATCGCCGTCACCCTGCTTCCCGGCCCGGAGGGCGATCGGTCTAACCTGTTCGCCACGATCGGTCCGAAAGAGGTGCCGGGCTACATACTTTCGGGTCACATGGACGTCGTTCCGGCGGCCGAAAGCGGCTGGACGAGCGATCCCTTCCGTCTGCGTCAAGAGGCGAGCCGACTCTATGGGCGGGGCGCCACCGACATGAAGGGTTTCTTGGCCGCCGCCCTCGCCGTCGCGCCAAAGCTCGCCGAGATGCACCTGCGCCGGCCGCTGCACCTCGCCTTCTCCTATGACGAGGAGGCGGGCTGCCGCGGCGTGCCACATATGATCGCGCGCCTGCCGGAACTCTGCGCGACGCCGCTCGGCGCGATCATCGGCGAGCCGAGCAGCTTGCACGCAATCCGCGCCCACAAGGGCAAGGCCGCCGCCAGACTTACGGTCAAGGGTCGTTCCGGCCATTCGTCGAGGCCCGACATGGGACTGAATGCCATCCACGCCATTGCGAGCGTCTTCGCACGGGCGGTCGCCGAAGCCGACCGACTGGCCCGTGGTCCTTTCGAGCATGTTTTCGAGCCGCCCTACTCCTCTCTGCAGATCGGCACGGTGAAGGGCGGCCAGGCGGTCAACATCATCCCGGACACCTGCGAGGCCGAGTTCGAGGCACGGGCGATTTCCGGCGTCGATCCGGCGGAACTGCTCGCGCCGATGCGAGAGGCGGCCGAGGCGCTGTCGGAACGCGGCTTCGCAGTGGAATGGCAGGAACTGAGCTCCTATCCGGCACTTTCGCTCGGCCCCGATGCGCCGCTTGCGCGGCTGCTGGAAGAATTGACCGGTCTCGAGTCGCTCCCGGCCGTCAGCTACGGCACCGAGGCGGGACTTTTCCAACGGGCTGGCATCGACGCGATCATCTGCGGCCCCGGCGAGATCGGCCGCGCCCACAAGCCCGACGAATTCATCCTGGTCGATGAGCTCCTGGCCTGCCAGGCGATGATCGAGCGGCTCGGCGAATGTTGCCGCGCCTGAGGCATCAAGAAGGAGACGCGCGATGACCTTCCTCTTCAATTCCGACGCAAAACGCGGTGCGATTTTCGCCGAAGCTTTTTCGCGTGAGCTACCGGACGTTCCTTTCGCCACGGATGCGGTGGCGGTCGATCCGGATGCGGTGCGCTACCTGATCACCTGGACGGTGCCCGAAGATCTCCCGCGCTACCGCAACCTTGAAATCCTCTTCTCGATCGGTGCCGGCGTCGACCAGCTCCGCATCGAGGCCGTGCCGCCGCATGTGAAAGTCGTGCGCATGGTCGAGGACGGCATCGTCCGGATGATGCAGGAATATGTCACACTTGCCGTGCTCGCGCTCCATCGCAACCTGCCGGCCTATCTGGACCAGCAGCGCAGCGAACATTGGCGGGCCATTTCACCGGTTCAGGCGTCGGAACGCCGCATCGGCGTGCTCGGCCTCGGCATGCTCGGCACCGCGGTGCTCGAACGATTGAAGCCCTTCGGCTTTCCACTATCCGGCTGGAGCCGCAGCGCGCATGAGCTCGAGGGTGTCAGATGCCTGCACGGTGCTGACGGTCTCGACAGTCTGTTGGGCTACACCGACATCCTCATCTGTCTCCTGCCTTTAACCGACGAGACGCGCGGCTTTCTCAACGCTGCCCTCTTCGCCAAGCTCCCGGCCGGCGCGGCACTTGTTCATGTCGGCCGCGGGCCGCAGCTCGATGATGAAGCACTTATCGAGGCGCTCGATAGCGGCCATCTCTCCGGTGCCGTCGTCGACGTCACCGATCCGGAGCCGCTGCCAGCGGGTCATCCCTTCTGGAGCCACCCGAAAATCCTCCTGACGCCGCACATAGCAAGCGTCACCCAACCGGAAACAGCCGCCGAGGCCGTGATCGAGAACATCAAGCGTCATCGGGCCGGACTTGATCCCATCGGGCTCATCGATCGCGGCCGCGGCTATTAAGCTCTCAATCTTAGGAAAGGAAACCCATGTCCCTCTTGAAGAACATCGACACCAATCCCTCTTTCCCGCCGCGCGAGTCCGGTCCGCTTCCGGAACGCCTGATCTCCGGCAGTCCCTCCTTCAAGACCTGGGCTCAAGACGTCGCACGGGGGGAGATGATCCATACGGGCGTCTGGGAGGCAACCCCCGGAGAGACGCGCTCGATTAAGGGCGAGACATTCGAGTTCTGCCATATCCTCTCCGGTGTCGTCGAACTCACGCCGGAAGGCGGCAGGCCGGTCGTCTACAAAGCCGGTGACAGCTTCGTCATGAAGCCGGGGTTTGTCGGTGTCTGGAAGACGATCGAGACCGTACGTAAGATCTACGTAACGGTCATGTAGTGCCCGCCGCGCGATCCGATCGAGGCCCTTGATACAGGCCTATCTCCCTCGGATCGCGCTCGAACTGGTTTCGGCGGAAACTTGCCGGTAACCGGCATCCTCGCCCACCACGGCACGCTCGCGGCTTTCTGGCGTGTCGTCGCAGCTCCAGCCTGGCAATCGCTTTCTCGTGCCCCTGTCGGATTGCTCCGGCGCATCGCCGATACGTCACCGACCGGCCATCTCAGCCTCCGAAGATTTCGCTGTCTCGTCACTGAAAACGTAATTTTCCGCCGTCGCCGCATCGCCACTCGATGCATGCTGCTCGCGTTCTTCCGGTAGCCTCGCATGAAGTTATCCGAGGACCCGCTATGACTCTCAGCTTTGACCCCGACACTCTTCCCTTGCCCGTCGGGCACTTCATCGGCGACCGACTGATCCCTGCCGAGGGCGTTATCGACATGCATCGTCCGTCCGACGGCAGGGCCTATGCCGGCTGCCCGCTCGCGGACGAGGCACTCGTCGACCGCGCCGTCGAAACCGCCAAGAATGCGCTGAAAGCGAACAACTGGGGCGGCGTGCGTCCGCGCGAGCGCACAGTCGTGCTGCAGCGCTGGGCCGACCTGATCGAAAGGGAGGCGAAAACCCTCGCCAAACTCGAGGCGCTTTCCTCGACGCGCCCGGTCGGACACCTGATCGCCGGCGATATCGCCGTCAGCGCCGAGCAGATCCGCTTCTTCGCCGAATTCGCCGATAAGGAAGGCAGCGATCTCGTGCCGACCGACGACGGCAGTCTCGGCATGGTCATGACCGAGCCCCATGGCGTCGTCGGCGCCATCACTCCGTGGAATTTCCCCGTTTCGATGGCCGCCTGGAAGCTCGGCCCCGCGCTTGCAGCCGGCAACGCCGTAGTCCTGAAACCATCGGAAATGACGCCGTTTTCGACCGTCTACCTCGCCGAACTCGCGATCCGCTCCGGCCTGCCGGCCGGTCTCGTTAATATCGTGCTGGGCGACGGTCCGGTGACCGGCACTGCCCTCACCGGCCATCCGGACATCGCCAAGGTCAGCTTCACCGGCTCGACCGGCGCCGGCTCGGCCATCATGGCCAATATCGCCCGCACCGGGGTCAAGCCCATGACGCTTGAACTCGGCGGGAAGAGCCCGCAACTGGTCTTCGCCGATGCCGATCTCGACAAGGCGGCCGCGGTAATCGCCCAGAGCATGATGTCTAACGCTGGCCAAGCCTGCATCGCCGGCTCCCGCCTGATCGTGGAGGAAAGCGTTGCTGCGCCGCTCGCCGAGGCGATCGTCACGCGCATGAAGGCGGCGAAGCCAGGTCCGACCTGGGATGAGGCGAGCGAGTACTCGCCGATCATCTCGAAGCGCCAGTTGAACCGCATCCACGGCATCGTCGAGGCTGCCGTCGCGGCGGGCGGAGAATGCCTGTTCGGGGGCGCCCCAATGGATGCGCCGGGCTATTTCTATCAGCCGACGTTGATGGCCGTGCGCGACAGCTCCTCGCCAGCGATTACCGAAGAAATCTTCGGTCCGGTCCTGACCATGCAGACCTTCGCCGACGAAGAGGAGGCACTGGCTCTCGCCGATCACCCGACCTACGGCCTGGCCGCTGGCCTCTTCACCCGCGACCTGTCGCGCGCGCTGCGGCTGACGCGACTGCTGCAGGCCGGTACGATTTGGGTCAACCGCTATAGCCGCTCGCGCGACCACATCCTGCCGACCGGCGGCTACAAGCGCTCTGGCGTCGGCAAGGACCTCGGACGCGAGGCGTACCAGGCCAACCGCAAGAGCAAGAGCGTTCTCATCAGCCTCTAGGAGCCTCCATGAAATCCTATTCGATCGCACTCATCCCCGGCGACGGCATTGGCCAAGACGTAACGGATGCGGCCTGGCAGGTTCTTTCGACCGTCGCCAGGCAAGCCGGCTTCTCGCTCACCGGCACGCCCTTTCCATGGTCCTGCGCCTTTTACAAGGAAACGGGCGCGATGATGCCGACGGACGGCATAGAAATCTTGCGCCGCTTCGATGCAATCCTGCTCGGCGCCGTCGGCTGGCCCGCGGAAGTGTCAGACTCCGTCTCACTCCACGGCTTGCTCCTGCCGATCCGCAAGGCTTTCGTGCAATATGCCAATATCCGCCCGCACCGGCTGCTGCCGGGTGTCCAAGGTCCGCTGAAGGCGGAAAATTTCGACATCCTCTGCATCCGCGAGAATACCGAAGGCGAATATTCCGGCGCCGGCGGCCGCGTGCATCAGGGAACGGGCGATGAGGTCGCGGTGGAGACCTCGATCTTCACGCGCACGGGCGTCGAACGGATCCTGCGCTTCGGCTTTGAGCAGGCTCGCCAACGCCGCGGCAAACTCGCTTCGGTGACAAAATCCAACGCCCAGAGATACTCCATGGTGTTCTGGGACGAGATTACGCGAGAGCTCGCTGCCGACTATGCGGATGTCGAGGTGACGAGCTACCACATCGACGCGATGGCCGCGCGCATAGTGATGGCGCCCGAGAGCCTCGATGTCGTCGTCGCCTCGAACCTCTTCGGCGACATCCTGACTGATCTCGGTGCCGCCATTCAGGGCGGGCTCGGCTTTGCGGCTTCCGCCAACATCAACCCCGATCGAAGCGCCCCGTCGATGTTCGAGCCGGTACACGGCTCCGCACCCGACATCGCCCATCTCGGGATCGCCAACCCCATCGCCGCCATATGGTCCGGCGCGATGATGCTGGAGCACCTCGGAGAAAGCGAAGCCGCGCGCATTGTCATGACCGCGCTCGAAAGAACGACCGCCCGCGGGATCGGCACCCTGCCAGGCAAAGACAAAACCGAAACGATTAAGGCGGCGGTGCTTGCCGCGCTCAACTGATCTTTAGAGGAGAGAAATCATGAAGTTGAACGATAGGGAACTTTTCCGGCAAGAGGGCCTCATCGACGGAGCCTGGCTGGCAGCAGCCTCGGGTAAGACCGTCGACGTTTTCGACCCCGCCAGCCGGACGCGCCTCGGCACCATTCCGGACATGGGCGAAGAGGAAACGCGCGCCGCCATCGAAGCCGCAAATGCCGCCTTCGGACCGTGGAAGAAGAAGACGCATGCCGAACGGGCCGCGCTGCTTGAGCGCTGGTATGCGCTGATGATCGAAAACCTTGAGGATTTGGCGCTGCTCTTGACGATGGAACAGGGCAAGCCGCTCGACGAGGCGCGCGTCGAGATCCGTTACGGCGCGTCGTTCGTCAAATGGTTCGCCGAGGAGGCTCGTCGCATCGGCGGCCACACCATTCCCTCTCCGACGGCCGATCGGCGCATCGTCGTTCTGAAAGAGGCGGTCGGCGTCTGCGCGATCGTGACGCCGTGGAACTTCCCGAACGCAATGATTACCCGCAAAGTGGCACCTGCCTTGGCGGCCGGCTGCACGGTGGTGATCAAGCCCTCGGAGTTCACGCCCTTTTCAGCGCTCGCCCTCGGAGTTCTGGCAGAGCGCGCCGGCATTCCCGCAGGCGTGATCAACATCGTCACCGGCATGCCGACCGCAATCGGCAACGAGTTCATGGCGAACGAAACCGTGCGCAAGATCTCCTTTACGGGCTCGACGCGCGTCGGCTCTCTGTTGATGAGAGGCGCGGCCGACAGCGTCAAGCGCCTCTCGCTCGAACTGGGCGGGAATGCCCCCTTCATCGTCTTCGACGACGCCGACCTTGATCTGGCGGTCGAAGGCGCGATCGCGTCCAAGTTCCGCAATGGCGGCCAGACCTGCGTCTGTGCGAACCGTATCCTGGTGCAGGCCGGCGTCTATGACGCCTTTGCAGAGAAGCTCGGCGCACGCGTTAACGCAATGAAGGTCGGCCCCGGTACGGAACCCGGCATCGCGATCGGACCGATGATCAATGACGCGGCGATCGACAAGATCGACCGCCATGTCGAGGACGCGCTTGCCAAGGGCGCGAAGCTTGCGGCGCGCGGCAGGTCGGTGCCGGAGGGGAGACAATATAAGGCCCCGATCGTGCTCACGGGCGCCACCACCGAGATGCTGCTTGCCAGCGAAGAGACCTTCGGTCCCGTCGCACCGCTCTTCCGCTTCGAGACGGAGGAGGAGGCAATCGCCATCGCCAACGGCACGCCCTTCGGCTTGGCTGCCTATTTCTACACTGAGAGCCTGAAACGCTCGTGGCGTGTGGCGGAAGCGCTCGAATTCGGCATGGTCGGTCTCAACACCGGCGCCATCTCCACCGAAGTCGCCCCCTTCGGCGGCGTCAAGCAATCCGGCCTGGGCCGCGAGGGCGCCCAGGTCGGCATCGAGGAATATCTCGAGATGAAGAGCTTCCACATCGGCGGACTGGATTAATCCATGTTGCCCAAAAGTGTGCCGCGGCTTTTGGGACAACGACATGCACAAGCAAGGGATCTACGGCGCGTCGCGTGATTCTATTGAACGCGACGCGCCGTAGGCCACGACGATCTTGGGTCCAATCGAACCGAAGCCTAAAACATGATCGGTTCCAGGAGTAGAGCGGGATGCGCGCGAAAAGCCGCTGTGTTTCTTCATCCCGCTCTCAAGCGCGCGCCAGGCGCTTCAGCTCTTTCGCAAGACCGCTGCACACTTGACGCGGCACGCCAGGCTAGGTCATCCAAACAAAGAAGGGCGCGGACCTGTCCGGTCCGCGCCCTTCTTCCTACCGCCGCGTTGTCTACTGGATCCTATCCAGCATCTTGTAATACATGCCGACGAGCGGCAGGAACCAAGGTTTGCCGAAGTGCCCGGGCACGGCCGGCCATTCGAGACCCTTCAGCGGGTTGCGGTCCGGCCGGTCCAGGATCGCATCCGCCAGGATCATGCCGAGATGCGTCGAAAGCTGCGCTCCATGGCCGGAATAGCCCATGGCGTACCAAACGCCATCTTGATAACCGGCGCGGGGGAATCGGTCCTTGGTCATGTCGACAAGACCGCCCCAGCAATAGTCGATCTCGACCTTGGCAAGCTGCGGGAAGATTTCGGCAAGGCTCGCCTTGAGGATCGCGCCGCTCTTGCCGTCCGAATTCTGATCGGAGGTTGCCGAGAAACGTGCGCGGCCGCCGAAAATCAGCCGGTTGTCGGGCGAGAGCCTGAAATAATTGCCGATGTTCATCGACGTGACGCAGGTGCGGTTGCCCGGCATTGTCGCCTTCACCTCAGCCTCGGTCAGCGGCCGGGTGGCGATGATGAAGCTGCCGACGGCGATGATGCGGCGGCGGAAATAACCGAAGATCGAAGGCGTGTAGGCGCCGGTGGCGACAAGAACCGCATCCGCGGTGACGCTGCCGCGGGGGGTCTTCAATGTGTGCCGGCCGCCCGCCTGCCGATGCTCGGTGACCGCCGCGCTCTCGAAAACCATGGCGCCATGGCGCGTGGCCGCTTCGGCGAGGCCGACGACATACCGCCCCATATGCATCATCGCGCTTTTCTTCGAGAGCATTGCCCCGAAGAAGGGCGAGCCGACCTCCTGCTTCAGATCCTCGGAGCTGAGAAGCGCCGTATCGGGATCGACCTCCGCGTTGACCGCCTCGAAGTTGCGGGCGATCGCCTCGAAATGTTGGGGCTTCGAGGCAAGCTTCACTTTGCCGGCGCGGCGGAAGTTGCAGTCGATACCTTCTTCGGTGATCAGTGCGTCGATCGTGTCGACTGAATCGTCGAACGCCTTGTAGAGCGCAATCGCCCGCTCCCTGCCGAGTTCCGCCTTGGCCGCGAGATAGCTATGGGCGAGCCCGTTATTCAAGTGTCCGCCATTGCGGCCGGAGGCGCCCCAGCCGACCTTCTCCGCCTCCAGCACGACGACCTTCGCCCCCGCCCTGGCAAGCTGCCGGGCCGCACTGAGGCCGGTGAAGCCGCCGCCAATCACGGCGACGTCGTAATGGCCATCGACCGGGCCTTGCGCAGCTCCGGCAAAGGCCGGGGCCGTATCATGCCAGTAGGACAGGAACTTCATGGAGCACCGCCTTTTCTAAAGACCGACGACGCCCGGCAGGCCGGAGATGTCGGCTATCTCGACATAGCCGTAGTAGGGATTGGCCGGCTCATGACCGCGATTGACCCAGACTTTGTTCTTGATGCCGAGGTCGTGCGCCGACATCAGGTCGTAGCGGAAGGAGGACGAGCAGTGAAGAATGTCCTGCGGACCACAGCGGAGCATATCCAGCATGTATTCGAAGCCCTTAAAGCGCGGTTTGTAGGACTGCGCCTGCTCGGCGGTGTAGACCGCATGGAAGGGTGCGCCAAGCTTTTCGACATTCGACATGATCTGCGAATTCATTGCATTCGACAGGATCACCAGTGGGATCTCCTTGGCGACCTTGGCAAGCCCCGCCGGCACGTCCGCATGCGGACCCCATGTCGGCACGCGCTCATAGACCATCTTCGCAGCTTGATCGCGGAATTTAATGCCGTTGCGCTTGCAGGTCCGTTCCAGCGAATTGTGCACCACCTCGGCATAGGGCTTCCAGGCGCCCAGGATCTCGTCCAAGCGGTAGGCCGCGAAATTCTTGATGAATTCAGCCATGCGCGCCTCGTCGAGCTGCTCCTGATAGAGGTCGCGGGCCGCTTCCGCCATCTGGAAGTTCGTCAGCGTGCCGTAGCAGTCGAAGGTGATGTATTTCGGACGGAACGTCGTCATGTGCGTATCCTTGAAAGAACGGGACCAAGTATTCTGTGAGGATCATAGGCGTTGCGCCTCCCATCGCCTCGCCTGATTTGGCGGCGTTCGAAGCAGAATCTATCGTATCGAGCGCCGGCTTTGGCAGAAGGTTGTGTGGCCTGCTGGTGGTCGCCGGCGTCTTCCGCACCGGCGCCCTCCCAGCGCTCTTCCCTGCCAGCATAAGATGCGGCGACCGGTAGGTGCAAAGCTATAAGATACCGCGCGAGCCAAAGCCTTCAGACGATCTGCCGGTCGGCACTCCTTCAGACTTGCGGGCAGAAAATGAAGGAAATGCCATGCAGACAAGTCAGATCGATATTGCCGCCTTCGGGCCCGAGCATCTGGAAGCCGCCGTCAAGCTCTCCCGGCAGGCCGGCTGGCCACATCGCCTTGAAGATTGGCAGATGGCGCTGACCCTGAGCGAAGGCGTCGTCGCGATTGAGGGCGACCGGGTCGTCGGCACTGTACTCGTCACCCATTACAAGTCGGAGTGTGCGACGATCAACATGGTCATCGTCGACGAGGCGATGCGCGGCCGCGGCCTCGGTCGCAAGCTGATGGACGCCGCGTTACGGTTAGCGGCCGATCGTCCGCTCAGACTCGTGGCAACGACTGAGGGCCTGCCGCTATACGAAAGGCTTGGCTTTCGCGAGACGGGTCGCGTGTTGCAGCATCAGGGCTTCGTCGGAGCAATCGCCGTGCCTGGGCAAACGGAACAGGCGGACGCGGCGGACATCGAAGCGATCGTCGCGCTCGACCGCCTCGCCTTCGGCGCCGACCGTGAAGGGATGATTGCCTATCTCGGGAAGGTCGGCAACTTTGCGGTGATCCGCCGGGACGGGCGCGTTTGCGGGTTCTGCGCCATCCGCCCCTTCGGCCGCGGCGAGGCCATCGGGCCCGTCGTCGCCGAAGGTCTCGAAGACGCCAAGGCGCTCGTGGCCCACTTCATTTCCACGCGAACCGGCGGGTTCATCAGGCTCGATACCACTGCCGAGACCGGCCTTTCTCTCTGGCTTGCCGAGCAGGGACTCGCCCATGTCGGCGGGGGAATCGCCATGATGAAGCCCCCGATCCACCGCGCCGCCGACCCGGCCGCTACCACCTTCGCCCTCGCCAATCAGGCGCTCGGCTGATCCGGAGATCGTCATGTACAGCAATTCCCTCATCGAACTCGATCGCGCCCACCTCATCCATCCGGTCGCCTCCTATCGCGGCCATGAAAAACTCGGCGTGCGCGTGCTCGCCTCGGCGAAAGGCGCGACGGTCACCGACGCTTCGGGCAAGCAACTGATCGACGGCTTTGCCGGCCTTTGGTGCGTTAATGCCGGCTATGGCCACGAATCGATCGTCGAAGCGGCTGCCCGCCAGATGCGCGAGCTTCCCTATGCGACGGCCTATTTCGGGCTCGGCTCCGAGCCCGCGATCCGCCTCGCCTCGGAACTCGCCGAGCGCGCGCCGGGCGATCTCAACCACGTCTATTTCACGCTCGGCGGCTCCGACGCCGTCGACAGCACGATCCGCTTCATCCGCTATTATTGGATTGCCCGCGGCCAGCCGCAACGCGATCAGTTCATTTCGGTGGAGCAAGGCTATCACGGCTCATCGACGGTCGGCGCCGGCCTGACCGCGCTGCCGGCCTTCCATGCCGGCTTCGGCATTCCCTACGACTGGCAGCACAAAATTCCGTCTCACTATGCCTACCGCAATCCGGTGGGAGAGAACCCGCAGGCGATCATCGAGGCGTCGCTGGCCGCTCTCCGGCGCAAGGTCGGGGAAATCGGCCCCGAGCGTGTCGCCGCCTTCTATGCAGAACCGATCCAGGGCTCGGGCGGCGTGCTGGTGCCACCCAAGGGCTGGATGAAGGCGATGCGCGAACTCTGCCGCGAGCTCGGCATCCTCTTCGTTGCGGACGAGGTGATCACCGGCTTCGGTCGCACCGGACCGCTCTTTGCCTCTACCGAGGACGAGATCGTGCCGGACTTCATCACCACGGCCAAAGGTCTCACGTCCGGCTATGTGCCGATGGGGGCCGTGTTCATGGCCGACCACGTCTATCAGACAATTGCCGACGGCGCCGGCGCTTCCGCCGTCGGCCACGGTTACACTTACTCGGCGCATCCGGTCAGCGCCGCTGTCGGCCTCGAGGTGCTGAGGCTCTACGAGAACGGCCTTCTGGAAAACGGCGTCACGGCCGGTGCACGGCTGATGGAAGGTCTCGAAAGCCTGAGGGACCATCCCCTTGTCGGCGATGTGCGCGGCCGCGGCATGCTGGCCGCCGTCGAACTCGTCGTCGACAAGTCGAGGAAGACCCCTTTGCCGGCGGCCGCGGAGCCGGCGCGCCGCATCTTCGATCGTGCCTGGGAAAACGGTCTCGTTATCCGCGCCTTCGCCAATGGCGTGCTCGGCTATGCGCCGCCGCTGTGCTGCAGCGCGGCGGAGATCGACGCGATTGTCGAGCGCACCCGCCAAACATTGGACGAGACCTTGGAAGACCCGGATGTTCGCCAGGCTTTGAGAGCCTGATGGACGACTGACGCGATATATCGCGGAACCGCCATATTCGAAATTTTGTGCCGCGCCACGGCGCCCTTTCGGAGACTCCGGCGCAGCACAACTGCCAAACTCAGATCAAGGAAGCGGCCGGATCCCAGCATATGCGGCGTTTCCAGCAAGAGCGGGGAAAACATCCCGCCGACGGGAACAGAATATTCTTCTTCATGAAGTCGGCGTTCCGACCTGGGACGCGAAAAAACTGGGGAATCGATGTGCACAAGAGCCTTCCCGAATTCAAATACATGACCTTCGACGTCGTCGGCACGCTGATCGACTTCGAGGGCGGCCTCAAGGATTGCCTCGCCGGCATCGCCGCCGAGGCCAGTGTCGCCATCGATGGTGAGGAGGCGCTCAGCCTCTACCGCGCGGCGCGCTACTCCAAGGACGCCGACCTCTTCCCGGACGATCTGGTGCGTGTCTATCTTGAAATCGCGCCGAAGCTCGGCCTTCCGACTGAGCGGAAATATGGCGAGCGTCTCAGGGACTCCGCCGGGAACTGGAGGGCCTTCGGAGACAGCACCGAAGTGCTGGCGCGCCTTGCGAAGAATTACCGGCTCGTCGCTATGACCAATGCGCGCCGCTGGGCCTTCGATTTCTTCGCCAAGGAACTGGGTGATCCCTTCTACGCCGCCTTCACCGCCGACGATACCGGTACCGAAAAACCTGACCCCGCCTTCTTTCAGAAGGTTTTCGACTTCGTCGGCTCGGAAGGCAATTCGAAGGACGACGTCCTGCATGTCGCCCAAAGCCAGTACCACGACATCGGCATTTCGCGGAAACTTGGGCTGACCAACTGCTGGATTGAGCGGCGCCACGCGCAGAAAGGTTACGGCGGCACCATAGAGCCGGCCGAGTTCACCGAACCCGACTACCACTTCACCTCCATGGCCGCCCTCGCCGATGCCGTGGCCGTCGCACGTAGCTGACCAGTTCACCGGATTGGGTCTAAGCCCACGGAAGACGGGCAGCCCGCCAACACGCAAAGGGGAATGACATGAACGACAAGATCATTAATTGGACCAGATCCGACGACACCATGGTCGAAAACGCCATCCGCCGCGGAGCTACACGCCGTGAACTGCTGCAGATGATGCTCGCCGGTGGCGTTGCTCTCTCCGCCGGCAGTCTAATGCTCGGCCGCGCCTCCAACGCGGTTGCTGCAACGCCGGTCTCCGGCGGCGCGCTCAAGGCGGCCGGCTGGTCGTCCTCGACCGCCGACACGCTCGACCCGGCCAAGGCATCGCTCTCCACCGACTATGTCCGCTCTTGCTCCTTCTACAACCGTCTCACCTTCCTCGATAAGGGCGGGACCCCGCAGATGGAGCTCGCCGAGGCGATCGAGTCCAAGGATGCGAAGACCTGGACGGTCAAACTGAGGAGCGGCGTCACCTTCCACGACGGCAAGCCGTTGACCGCCGACGACGTGGTCTTCTCGTTGAAACGCCATCTCGATCCATCCGTCGGTTCGAAGGTCGCGAAGATCGCCGCGCAGATGACAGGCTTCAAGGCCGTGGACAAGCAGACGGTCGAGATCACGCTCGCAAATCCGAACGCCGATCTGCCTACCATTCTCTCGATGCACCACTTCATGATCGTCGCCGATGGCACGACCGATTTTTCCAAGGGCAACGGCACCGGCGCTTTCGTGAGAGAAGTCTTCGAGCCCGGCGTGCGCTCGGTCGGCATCAAGAACAAGAACTATTGGAAGTCCGGCCCGAACGTCGATTCCTTCGAGTACTTCGCGATTAGCGACGATAGCTCGCGCGTCAATGCACTGCTCTCGGGCGACATTCATCTTGCCGCTACAATCAATCCGCGCTCGATGCGCCTGGTCGAGGCCCAAGGCGACGCCTTCGCGCTCTCGAAAACCACCTCGGGCAACTACACCAATCTCAACATACGCATGGACTTGGAGCCCGGCAGCAATCGGGACTTCGTCGAGGGAATGAAGTACCTCGTCAACCGCGAGCAGATCGTCAAGTCGGCGCTCCGCGGCCTCGGAGAAGTCGGCAACGACCAGCCGGTTTCCCCGGCAAACTTCTACCATAATGGTGACCTGAAGCCGCGGGCGTTCGATCCGGAAAAGGCGAAATTCCATTTCGAGAAGGCCGGCGTTTTCGGTCAGTCGATCCCGGTGATCGCATCCGAGGCGGCGAACTCGTCGATCGATATGGCAATGATCATCCAGGCTTCCGCTGCCGAGATCGGACTGAAGCTCGACGTTCAGCGCGTACCGGCCGACGGATATTGGGACAATTATTGGCTCAAGGCGCCGGTCCATTTCGGCAACATCAACCCGCGTCCGACACCGGACATCCTGTTCTCGCTGCTCTATACTTCGGAAGCGCCGTGGAACGAAAGCCAGTACAAGTCGGAGAAATTCGACAAGATGCTGATCGAGGCGCGCGGCTCACTCGACCAGGAGAAGCGCAAAGCGATCTACAACGAGATGCAGGTGATGGTCGCAAACGAAGCTGGCACCATCATTCCGGCCTATATCTCCAATGTCGACGCGATCACCGCCAAGCTCAAGGGCTTGGAAGCCAACCCGCTTGGCGGCCAGATGGGTTATGCTTTCGCGGAATATGTCTGGCTCGAAGCCTGATGAGGCGAACGGTCGGGGGCTGCAGCCGCGCGGTTGCAGCTCCGACCCTTTGGTTTGAAATCTCGAATGCCGAAAGGGAACGCGCGTGAACAACCGTGTCCTATCACTCGTGCTGAGCAGATTGCTCATCGCCTTGATCACGCTGGTGATCGTCTCCTTCGCCGTGTTCTTCGCCACGACGCTCTTGCCGGGAGACACAGCGACGATCCTGCTTGGCCAGGCCGCCACGCCGGAGGCAGTCGAAGGTCTGCGCAAGGCCATGCATCTCGACGACCCGGCGATCTTGCGGTTCCTGCGCTGGATCGCTGGTTTGCTGCAGGGCGACCTCGGCACCTCCTATGCCAATGAGATGCCGGTCGCGGCTCTAATCGGCGGGCGCTTCATCAACACGCTGCAGCTCGCGGGCGTCACCGCGCTATTTTCGGTGCCGATCGCGCTGACGCTCGGCATCACCGCGGCGATGCTACGCGGCTCGCTGTACGACCGCGCCGTCACCGTTGTGACGATCGGCGTCATCTCAGTGCCGGAATTCATGATAGCGACCTCCGCGGTGTTGATCTTCGCCGTTTACCTGAAATGGCTGCCGGCGCTCTCCTTCGCGAACGAAGTCACGTCGCTGACAGACCTCCTGCGCATCTATGCCATGCCGGTGATCACCCTTACCTTCGTCATCTCGGCGCAAATGATCCGCATGACCCGGGCAGCGGTGATCGAGACGCTCAACACGCCCTATGTGGAGATGGCGTTGCTCAAGGGCGCCTCGCGGCCGCGCATGGTGTTTCGGCATGCGCTGCCGAACGCGCTGGGTCCGATCGTCAATGCGGTGGCACTTTCGCTCTCCTACCTGCTCGGCGGCGTCATCATTGTCGAGACGATCTTCAACTATCCAGGTATTGCCAAGCTGATGGTCGACGCCGTCGCCACCCGCGACCTACCGCTGATCCAGAGCTGCGCGATGATCTTCTGCCTCGGCTACCTGCTCCTGATCACGACCGCCGATATTATAGCCATCCTTTCCAATCCGAGGCTCCGATGACAATGACGAGTTCTGAGACCAAGTCTGACCGGATTTCCGGAACCCGGCTCGGCTATCGCTTCAACATCATCGGCATGGTCGGTCTCTCGGTCATCCTTTTATGGGTGTTGATCGCGATCTTCGCGCCGCTGATCATCCCCTACCCTGTCGGCGAGATTGTCGACCTCGATTACTTCGGCCCCATGAGCCGCGACTTCTGGCTCGGCTCCGATTATCTCGGCCGCGACATGCTCTCGCGTATCCTGATGGGCGCCCGCTATACGGTCGGCATCTCGCTTGCGGCAGTTACGATCGCCTGCTTCAGCGGCGTGATGCTGGGCATGATCGCAGCGGTCGCCGGCGGCTGGCTCGACACGATCCTGAGCCGCTTCCTCGACGCCCTCAACTCGATCCCGAGCAAGCTGTTCGGCCTTGTGGTCGTCGCTGCCGTCGGCTCCTCGATTCCCGTGCTGATCCTGACGCTGTCGGTGATCTATATCCCCGGCGCGTACCGTTTCGCCCGCGCGCTTGCCGTCAACATCAACGCGATGGATTTCATCACCGTCGCCCGCATCCGAGGCGAAAGCACCCTCTATCTGATCCGCTCGGAAATCCTGCCGAACATCGTCGGACCGGTACTTGCCGACCTCGGCATCCGCTTCGTCTTCATCGTTCTCCTGCTCTCCGGCCTCTCCTTCCTCGGCCTTGGCGTCCAGCCGCCTTACGCCGACTGGGGGGCCCTCGTGCGCGAGAACATCGGCGGCCTGCCCTTTGGGGCACCGGCGGTGATGGCTCCCTCCTTTGCGATCGCCAGCCTCACCATCAGCGTCAACCTGCTGATCGACAACCTGCCAAAGAAGATCCGCGATCGGAGCGAATGATGGTCAATCTTGTAGAAATCCGTGACCTCAAAGTCGAAGCCACCACCGATTCCGGCCGGCGCGTCGAGATCATCAACGGCGTCAGCTTCGACATTGCCGAGGGCGAGATCGTGGCGCTGATCGGCGAAAGCGGCTCCGGCAAGACGACAATCGCGCTCACGCTGATGGGCCATGCCCGCCCCGGCTGTCGCATCTCCGGCGGCAGCGTCTCCGTCGCCGGAAAGGACATGGTGACGCTGAGCGAAAAGCAGCGCGCCAGGGTGCGCGGCACCGAGGTCACCTATGTTCCGCAATCAGCCGCCGCCGCATTCAACCCAGCCGCCACGATCATGGACCAGGTAATCGAGGTCACCCGAATTCATGGGCTTATGTCGGCCGACGAGGCGCGCCTCCGCGCCGTCGAGCTTTTCAGGGCGTTGTCGCTGCCTGAGCCGGAAACGATCGGCAGCCGCTATCCGCACCAGGTCTCCGGCGGCCAGTTGCAGCGGCTTTCTGCGGCGATGGCGCTGATCGGCGACCCGAAGCTCGTCATCTTCGACGAGCCGACGACGGCGCTCGACGTGACGACGCAGATCGAGGTACTGCGCGCCTTCAAGTCGGTCATGAAGAAAGGCGGCATCGCCGGCGTTTACGTCTCGCACGACCTCGCCGTGGTCGCCCAGATCGCCGACCGCATCGTCGTCTTGAAGGGCGGAGAGACGAAGGAGATCGGCACCACCAAAGAGATCCTCGACGGCGCGAAGCACCCCTACACGCGGGAGCTGCTCGCCGCCTTCGAGCCGAAGCCCCGTGGCGCTGCGGGCGCGGCAGAGAATGGTCCGGCCCCGTTGCTCGAAATCGAAAATCTCGTCGCAGGCTATGGCCAGGTCCAGGCCGACGGCCTGCCCCTCGTGCGCGCCGTCGAGCATGTCAGTCTCAAGGTGGAGAAGGGGCGCAACCTCGGTATCATCGGCGAGTCCGGTTGCGGCAAGTCGACACTCGCGCGCACCATCGCCGGCATATTGCCGGCCGCTGTCGGCAAGATCGTCTTCGACGGCAAGGAACTCGGCCGCAGCGCCCGCGCGCGCTCGCGCGATGAACTGCGCGAAATGCAGATCGTCTTCCAATATGCCGATACGGCGCTTAATCCGGCGAAATCCGTCGAGGACATCTTAGCCCGGCCGCTTACCTTCTATCACGGCATGAATGCCAAGGCGCGCAGCGCACGCATCGACGAACTGCTCGACATGGTGCGCCTGCCGCGCAACCTGCGTCATCGCCGCCCGGGGGAGCTCTCGGGCGGCCAGAAGCAGCGCGTCAACTTCGCCCGCGCACTCGCCGCCGAGCCGAAGCTGATCCTGTGCGATGAGATTACCTCTGCACTGGACACGGTGGTCGCGGCCGCCGTCATCGATCTGCTCAAGGAATTGCAGCGCGAGCTCGGTCTTTCCTACGTCTTCATCAGCCATGACCTCTCCGTGGTGGAGGCGATCTGCGACGAGATTGTCGTGATGTATGGCGGCAGAAAGGTAGAGGAAATCACGCCGGCGAAGGTCAAGACACCGCAACACCCCTATTCGCAGTTGCTCTTCTCGTCGGTGCCGAGGCTCGATCCCACGTGGCTCGATGGGCTCGAACAGGATCCGGAACTCGTGCGAGCCTATTGCCGGCGCTGAGGCGCCGGCTCATCCCAACCTCGTCTCAGGCCGATCGCGGGTCGAAGGACGACAACGACATCCTGTGTTTTGTCGGTGAGGCTCCGGAGACCAGGCCAAATAGCGAGTGCTGGCTCTGCGAGCCCGAGTAAACCGACCTGAAGATCCTACATCCGAAACAGGCTGGTCAGTGGCATGTGCACCTTGACGATCGGCGACTTCAAGACAACGAAACTGAAATACTTGTCGATGCCGACATCCATGTCGGTGAGGCGCTCCATGATCGTCTGGTATTCACCGATCCCGGCCGTGACGAATTTTAGAAGGTAGTCGTAGCCTCCTGACACTAGATGGCATTCCATAACGTTGTCGACCTTGTCTATCGCCGCCAGGAACCGGGCAAAGTCGATCTGCCGATGGTTCTTCAGCGTGATTTCGGTGAATACCGTCAGGGTCTGCCCGAGCTTGCTGACGTTGATCTGCGCCGAATAGCCCTCAATGTAACCCTCCGACTGCAGCTTCTTGACCCGCATCAGACAGGGGCTCGGCGACAGGTTGACCAATTCGGCGAGTTCCACATTGGTGATGCGGCCATTCTTCTGCAGTTCGTACAGAATCTTGATGTCGATCCGGTCGAGTTTCATGGCGCGCCTTCCCCTTGCTACGTGGCGAACGGGACAGCAGATTGTGCTGCGACTTTCCCAATGATGACCTTAACACACTGGACAGACGTGTCGAATTCGTTTGGCACAGCAGGCCAAAGCAGAAAGGGCGGCATTGCTCCGGCAATACGGAATCTTCTGCTGCGCGCCAGCCGCAGTCCGGCAACGCCATTGCGCAATAGCCGTTAGACTGTGCTGGTAACGGAGGTCACGCCATGCCCGCACCGCTGAAACTCATCGACACAACGCCGCAGTTGCCCGAAGACGCCGATGCCGTGGTGATCGGCGGCGGCATTGTCGGCGTGTTTGCGGCCTACTATCTTGCCCGCCGCGGATTGAAGGTAGCTGTCGTCGAGAAGGGCCGGATCGGCGCGGAGCAGTCGAGCCGCAACTGGGGCTGGTGCCGCCAGCAGAACCGGGACGCCCGCGAATTGCCGATGGCGACGAAGAGCCTCGATCTTTGGGAGCGTTTTGCCGCCGAGAGCGGCGAGGACACCGGCTTCCGACGCTGCGGGTTGATCTACCTCAGCAACAGCGAAGAGGAGCTGGCCGGCTGGGCCCGGTGGCGCGACTTTGCCCGTACGCTCGGCGTCACAACGCATATGCTCGACAGCGCCGAGGCGACCGAACGCGGCCGCGCCACCGGAAAGCCATGGAAGGGGGGCGTCTTTTCGCCAACCGACGGCACCGCCGATCCGGCAAGTGCAGCACCCGCGGTCGCGCGTGCGATCCTCAAGCTTGGCGGCACCGTGCATCAGTCCTGCGCCGCCCGCGGCATAGAGACAGAAGGCGGTCGCCTTTCCGGTGTCGTCACCGAGCATGGCACCATCCGCACGAAGACGGCGATCCTTGCCAGCGGCGCCTGGGCCTCCTCCTTCTGCCGGCAGTTCGGCGTCCGCTTTCCCCAGGCGTCGGTCCGCTCGTCGATTCTGGCCGTCTCGCCAGGTGCCATCGGCCTTCCGGATGCACTGCATACGGCCGCAGTTTCGGTGACGCGCCGCGGCGACGGCGGCTACACGCTCGCCATCAGCGGCCGCGGCCGTGTCGATCCGACGCCGCAGCAATTGCGTTTCGCGCCGCAGTTTCTGCCGATGTTCGCCCGGCGCTGGCGCAGCCTTGCACCCGGCGGCCTCGAAGGCTTCCGCTCCGGTCACGAGAGCCTGACTCACTGGCGCCTCGATGCCCCGACGCCAATGGAGCGCATGCGCATCCTTGATCCTGCAGTCGATAAGGACACTATTCGCCTCACCCATTCGCGCGCACTCGACCTCCTGCCCGACCTGAAGAACACCAGCATCACCGCCGCATGGGCGGGTTATATCGACAGCACGCCGGACGGTGTGCCGGGCATTGGCGAAATCGCCGCCATACCGGGGTTCATCCTTGCCGCCGGCTTCAGCGGACACGGCTTCGGCATTGGTCCCGGCGCCGGTCACCTGATCGCCGACATCGTCACTGGTGACGAGCCAATCGTCGACCCCCGCGCGTACCATCCGGACCGTTTCCGAAAATCTGCCTGGGGTAAGGTCGCCGATTTCTAGGGAGGCGAGGATAAGGTGCCGTAGCGAAGACGCTGAAGTCGGCTCCGACTCGACGATCCAGTCCTAGCGGCAGGCCACGCCGTCGCCAGCCCAGCCGTTTTATGATCCTAGCCAGACCGATCGAGTTCGCTGCAAACCTGTCGTTCCCGATTTCCAGCGGCTTCTCGGCGGTCGCCTCAAGCGCACTCGCGACTGACGTCATCGAATCCGAGCGTTCGCGCAGCGTCATCGCATCTGGATCTTTGCTAGTGGGAATTGGTCGCGCGCGACCAGTCAGCCGGGCGGACGTCTACCATCTTGATTGGTTGATTATTGAAGTCCGGGAGCAGCTTACGACCTCCCAGAGGGGGAATCGGCACGGCTAGTGCAAGGAATGGCTACTATGCGGTTGGTGCATGAGGCATAATCGCGCCGGCGCCGATCCATTGTCCGGTTGTTGTCGCAGTGCCTCCGTTAGGCACCGTGGTAACCAATGCCCGCTCTCCACCCGCTCGCGACGATCGTCGCTTACCCAAGCGACACGGCGGCAAGCCGACTGCGGATCCCTCGCCTTGATGCGATTCGAACTGATGGTGCGGTACCTGCCATGTCAGCGGAGACACTACCACCGGAAATGAGAGTAGAATCCGTCAGAGGGAGCGCCTTGAGCAGTTCGGCGATCATCACAACTGACGGTTATCGTGCTCACCTTGCGACAGCCGGATGTCCTGCAGGAATCGGAAGAGCGACCCCGCCAGGAAGCAGAGTGCCGCAACGAATAGCACGGCGGCGCCCGGTTCGTGACGGTATCCCAAAAAGGCTACGACGAAGCCGAAGAGGAGCAGAAGCGTCACGCCGATTCCGGCTAGCAACGCCAGGTACAATGCGCTGTTCAAGAGGCGTTCACGCCGCCTCAGTTCCCCGATTCCCTTCTTCAGCGGGGCTCGGGCGACGTCACCGTCGTCGATCTCGCGGAGGTTTCTGATCCGCTCGGTTACGCCGGAAATCCGATTGACCAGGACCGCCACCATCGCCGCGACGCCATTGAGCATGAACGCCGGCGCGACCGCGTGATTGATCATTGTTGAAAGCTGATCGGCTTCGACTGACATACGGGCACCTTCGATCGGTACGGCACGAATGGACGACCGCGGCGCCGTAGAGGCGCTACGGAATGACATTGACTGCACGCGCGGCCACGAGCACGAGTGTCAGCAGTGAAATGGCACTTTCGAGCATCATCAGCCCCTTCGCACGCCGGGTGAGTGGCAGCACGTCGGTAGGACTGAAAGCGGTCGCCGTATTGAACGCCAACGACAGGTAATCGACGTAGAGCGGCCGCCAGTCTGGCGGCGCTAGTTCGGGAACCGACGCTTGGGGAAACAGCCAGTCAGGTCTTCCCGCCATCCCACGCGCGATGCGCGACGGGCCACCCACGTCGATCTGCCAGTAGAGTAGCGAGAAGGTCAGAACGTTGGTGACCCAAATGGTAAATGACGACGTCAACAGCGACACTGAGCGCGTCTCGGGAGGGTGCACGGCGATGATCCCGACCATATCTCCGAGTTCCGCCGCCGTATTCCCCGCGTAGACGCTGGCAAGCAGCATGACGGCGACGTGCTCGATCCGTAGCCACACAGCTTTGTCGGTCGACAGCGTTACCAGGACCATTGGAACGATAGCTGCTACCAGAACCACGTACGATATCCATCGCGGCATGGCATAGACGTGATGCGGCAGCACCTCCAAGAAGGCGAATACCGCAAGGATCGCCACCACCGGAGGCCAGCGTGGTTCGTCACGGCCTGCTTGGATGACATCGCTCATCGCTGCGCCGTCTGCGGCCCTTGGGACACGCTGTCGTCGCCCATGATGAAGAGGATGTTGGGTTTCCGGGTCTCCTGCGCGTGCATTGTAGCGGTACTCGCCAGCAGGCTGCCGGCGACGGCAGCCGCCTCTGTGAAGATCTTTGCAGTTCGTCTCATTTCTGATGCCTCCCTCAAGGGCCTCCGCGTGGATGGCCACGTTGGTTGAAAGACGTGCCAAAGCAAAAAGAGAGACAATTCGGAGAGCTCCAAGTCGTGACGCAGCAAAATGGACAGAACATGGCGCTTCGTGGCGCGCATATTTGCCTATCGACTTGCCGAAAGAGGGCATCTCCACTCCTCCATATGTATTCTACACTGTACTAGCGGGCGCAGATATTGCCCTTTGGGGAATCAGCATGGAAGCAATTGTCCTAGCGCGGCTCCTCACGACGCATTAACTGCGGTACTGAGATTGGAGTGTGCACTTCAGGATGCTGCTCAGATTTCGATGCGAACAAAATGACCGAAGCCAACCACGAATCTATCGCCTTGAACCGATCTGAACCGCCGACCTCATAATTGGCAACGCATCTATTTTGGCGGGATCCCGCCATATGAACGGATTCGAAGCGTTACCCGCTGAGTGATAGGCTACCCGACGCGGTCTTCGCGAAATGTAATTGCCGATTTTATGATGCCGGCTGCACCGCCGGAACTGGCATCCCGCGTCCCCGGTCAACGCGCTGCCTGTTCGGCCGTAAGTGCTCGTTCGCGGGTGCCGGAAACAATGATCTCCAGAATCTCGTGTTCGTCAGTGTGCTTGATATAGCGGTCGCCGACATACTCGCCGCGCTTCAGCACCATCACGCGATCGCCGACGGCAAAGATATCGACCAGCCGATGAGAGATGATAATCTGGGCTACACCCTGTCTCTTCAATTCCAGCATCGTTTCAAGCAGGCGGTCGGTCGCCATCACCGAAAGATTGGCGGTCGGCTCATCGAGGATTACGACCTGCGGCTCGAACGAGATGGCGCGGGCGATCGCTACGGATTGCTGGCGGCCACCCGACAGGCTTTCGACCTTCTGATAAACGGAGTTGACGTCGACCTTGAGCCGTTTCAGGACCTTGTCGGCCTCCGCATACATCTTCCGCCGATTGACGAACGGGCCTGTGAGCGGCCAGCGGCCCAGAAAGATGTTCTGCCCGACGTCCAAGTTCCCGCACAGCGCGAAGTCCTGGTAGATCATCTCGATACCGACGTCTCGGCTCTCATGCGGGCTCTTGAAATGCACCGGCTGTCCGGCGACGAAAATCTCGCCAGCGTCGCGCTGATATGCACCGGTCAGGATTTTCATTAGCGTCGATTTGCCGGCGGAATTGTCGCCGACGAGACCGAGGATCTCGCCGGGATAAAGCACCAGGTCGACCGAGCGTAGCGCCTGGACGGCACCGAATGCCTTTTCGATGCCCCGCATTTCCACGATCGGTGTGCCTTGGCTTTCAGCGGGCATGAGTCGTCTCCGATGCTTGTCCGCGTCGCGCCAAATAGGACCACATGCGTCCGAAGATATTGGTCTGACGCACCCAAATGTCGACGAGCACGGCCACGATAAGGATGACGCCGATGAAAACGTTGATCCAGTGCTGCGGCATGGTGAACCCCTGGACGTTCAATTGTAGCAGCGCCCGCACGAGCGTGATCGCCGCGGCGCCGGCAAGCGAGCCGATGATGGTGCCGTAACCGCCGAAAATCGATCCGCCGCCGATGATAACCGAGGCGATGGCGTCCAGTTCGCGGAACTGGCCGGCGACGGGGTTGAAGCTGCGGAAGTAGGCGACGTTGATGATTCCGGCCATGGAGGCGCAGAGCGCCGACAACAGGAGCGCGAGGAAGCGCACGCGGTTCGTGTTGATTCCCGCATAAGCCGCGGCACGGAGGTTGCCGCCGGTGGACATGACCTTCAGTCCGAACGGCAAGTAAGCGAGCACGAGGCCAGCCACCAGGGCAACAAAGAACATCCAGATCGTCTGCACGCTGACGACTTCTGCGACGGTCCGAAGAAAGCCAGGCGGTAGCGAAAAGCCGAAATACAAGAGGACGTCGTTCGCCTTGCGGCCGAGCAGGTTGTAGCTTTCAGGCCAGCCCGTCAGTTGCTGGCCGGCGACGAACCAGGCGGCCAGGCCGCGGGCGATGTAGAACATGCCCAAAGTAGCGATGAAGGCCGGCAGCTTGAAACCGACCGTGACGGTGGCGTTGACGAGGCCGGCTGCCATTCCGACAAGCAGGCCCATCGCCACGGCGGTCATCGGGTCGGCGCCCAGCACCTTCAGGAAATAGGCCGCGGTACTGCCGGAAAGCGCAAGCACAGCCCCGACGGAGAGATCGATATCGCCGGCAGCGATGACATAGGTGAGCCCGACCGCGATGAGGGCAAGTTCTGTGTAGTTGAGCAGGATCGCGAACGTATTGGAGAGGTTCCACCAGTAGTCGGGCCTGAGGGCGAGCCCCGTCAGCCACAACAGGACGGTCAGGATGATGGCAAGCGCGTCGCGGCGGGCGAGAAACTTGCCGAATCCGGTAGCCGTCAGCGCCAGGTCGCTCGCCATCGCTCCCTTGGTCTGGACGCCCTCGAGGGCCACGCCGCCCATCTCATAGGCGGGGGGCGGCGGGCGGCCACGCAGCCACGCCCAGAAGCGGCCCGCGACCTGGCGGCGGATGAGGTAGGGCTCTATCAGCACGGCAGTGACGAGAAGGAGGCCAAGGAAAACCAGCACCGCGCCCGCGGGCAAGGTGAACCTGGCATTGACCGCAATATTCTCGCCGTCGATGACGACGATGCGCGTGATCGGCCATCCTTCGCGCAAGACCTTGTCGATCAGCACGACGACCGCGGCCCCGAGGCAAGAGCCTAACACGCGACCGCGACCGCCGAGGATCGACGCGCCGCCGATGACCACGGATGCGATGACGGTGAGTTCCCAGCTGACGCCATAAAGGGGGGTTACGCCCTTATCCTGCGCCGCTGACAGGAGAGCCGCAAGGGTCGCGCAGAGCGACGAGATCAGGTAGGCGCGGATGCGCACCCAGCGCGTGGGAATACCGGCATAGACTGCCGCCTGTTCGTTGCCTCCGGTGGCGAGTGTCTCGTAGCCCCAGCGGGTCTTGGCAAGCACAAAGGCTCCGAACGCGGCAACGGAAGCGAAGACGAGGATCTGGTTGTTGAAGCCGAGGACATTTGTTTCGCCCAGGTGGAAGAAGAGCGGAAATTCACCCGCCTTGCCGGAATAATAGATCGCCTGGCCGTGCGTCAGCGCCAGCACGAAACCGCGGCCAATGAAGAGGATCGTCAGCGTCGCGATGAATGCCGGCGCCTTCAGGATGGTCACGAGCACGCCGTTGAGCAGCCCGATCGCTGTCCCCAGCAGCAGGCAAAGAATGACTGAGGCCGTGATGTCGAGATCGAGAAAGCTCGGTGAAAAAAGCCGGGCGAACACTACCGCGACGAGACCGTAGGTGGAACCTACCGACAGATCTAAGTCCTTGTTGGCGATGACGAAGGTCATCCCCACCGCGATGATCCCCACGCGGGAGGTGTCGCGAAGCAGGGCGTGAAGCGCGTCCGTCGAGGCGAAGAAGGTCGGATTGGCGAACACGCCGCCGACATAGAGCAGGACAAGGAACAGGAGGAGACCGGCCTCCCAGCCGCCGGCGAGCTGCGGAGGCGCGCGGCCGAGCGATGTCGTCTCCACAGGCGCCATGGGTTTGTCCGGTCGATCTCTGCACTTGTGCGGGCGGCAGGAACGATAACCCCTCCCGCCCGTATGTCAGGCGGCTCGAGCGAAATCAGTTCTCGAAGCGCTTGCCGACCTTGGCGACAGTCTCCTTGGTCACCAGTTGGGCCCGCGTGTCGAGATTGGCGGCCGAGATGCCGCGGTCGATCTGCAGGTAGAGCTGCATGACCGGCCAGAAACCTTGCAGGAACGGCTGTTGTCCCAGCGA
This sequence comes from Ensifer sp. CCNWLY38, assembly GCF_037120565.1. Lineage (NCBI taxonomy): Bacteria > Pseudomonadati > Pseudomonadota > Alphaproteobacteria > Hyphomicrobiales > Rhizobiaceae > Ensifer > Ensifer sp. CCNWLY38. The sequence continues at coordinate 131,816 of NZ_JBBBBO010000009.1, read as the reverse complement.
GCCCGTAAGGTTCCCCGCGGCGATGCCCTCTTGCTGCGCCGGCCCCAGGTCGAAGCCGAAGGCGCAGAACTTGCCGGTCCATCCCATTTGCGCGACTGCCTTGACGAGCGGCGGCGTGAAGACGTTGTTTGCGGTGAAGGCCCCGACAACGTCACCGCGCGACTCGAAGAGCGACACGAGCGCGTTCACGGGATCGTTCGGGTTCGTGTCGATGCCGACATTCTCCGGCCCGGCGTCCACCTTGAAGTTTTCAAGCTTTCCGGCGTCTTTCAGTGTCTTGACGATGGCATTAAAGGCCGAGGTCACCCGATTGTTCACTTCGATATTGCCCATCGCGGTCGAGGACGGCAGCAGGATCGAGCCGCTGGTCTTGCCGCTGTCGAGCACGCATTTGGCAAGTGCTTCGCCGCCGATCGCGGCCGCGGATGCGTCCTGGCCGGTATGACTGATGCTGCTGCGGTTGAGCATCGTCCCATCAAAGGAGTTCGTCGTGGCGACCGGAATGCCCTTTGCCTCGGCGGCCTTTACGATGTCGTTGTAGGCGCCGACCTGCGGCGTCGTCATGATGATGCCGTCGATCGTCGGATCCTGAACGATCTGATTAAGGATTTCGATCTCGCGGGCCGGATCGTCCACCGGCGACTCCGAGCCAAGCAGCAGGATCTTGGCGCCGATCATGTTGCCGGCCACCGTGGCGCCAACATAGACGGGATCGAAAAAGCCATTCCCGGCCGTGTGCGTCACGATGCCAAAGGTGAGGTGTCCGTCGGCCGAATGGAAGTCCTTGGTACCGGGCGCCTCTTTTGCGGCGTCCTCGAAACTGTAGCCTCCGACCGCCTTCTCGACACTGCCTGATTGCGCGGATGCATACGAGACGCCAAGCGAGAGCGCCGCGACCGATGCTGCCGCGTGCAACAAAATACGCCTCATAACTGTTTCCTCCCTTGAAAGGGGCAGAAGCCGTTCGGGCGCGCTAGTCGAGAGGGCCGAATGCCTTCCTCCCACGACGCTAATTTTCCGCGTAATTCCATCGTAAGTAAATGGTGAACGCGTGTGCTCGCGAATTTGTTTGCCGGCGTCATTAAGTTGTTATCCGCCGAAGATGAAGCTGGAATGCGAAGGTGCAAAAAAGCGGACTCGGCGGGCATTCGATCGCGGAGATACACGCCATGATCTTGCCCTCCAGCGCCGAAGAGCATTCGGCTACTGGGTATGAAGCTGTCGTCGCTCGATACGACCGAGGGCAAATACGAACCACAGCTTACTTTTGCACTTTGGCCCGGGCTGCTTAACAAACGTGCTATCGGAATAAGCAAGAAGGGGACGCTCAGAATTGCTCCAACTTCGAAGCCACCTGTGTCCCCTTGCGTGCAGGCCTCGGAATAGCCGAGCGCTTGCAGAATACACGCCAAAATTGTTGAGACGAATGCAGATCTCTGCATACTAACTCGATTATAGCGCTACAATAACCTCCCGAACATCTCCTGCCATTTCATGCCAACAAACTTCAGAAGCCGCTAAATAGTTTCAATCTTCCGATGGAAAGAGCGTCGGCGAGTAGATTCAAGATTGCGCCGTCTGTGCAAATGCCGGCCGTCGCCAACTGTCCTCCGGGCACGATGGCCACGAGGGGCACTGGCACCGGCCGCGCATCAGCTTGGTCGGGACTATTGCGCCACTTTGACGCCCGGCGGCTGCCAGGTGCCCTGGCCTGCCGGCAAGATCGAGGGTGGCGTAGGCTTCGGCCAATATAGGCGCATCACGAGATAGATTTTGTCGTCCGGCGCCGGAAGCCAATTGGATTCCTTGTCCGCACCGGGGCTGTCCTTTTGGATGTACAGCGTCAGCGAGCCGTCCGCCTCCTTTTTCATCTCCGGCAACATCGGAGAGTTGATGAGGTAGCGATTGATCGGATTCTTGACCAAGAGTTGGCTTTTGCCGTCGTACATCGTAACGGACCAAAACGCATTCACTGGCGGCAATTGATCGGCCGGGAAGGTCAGCGTGTAGTTGTGCTTGCTGGCGTCGAGCGGCGCACCGGCCGCGTCCGTTCGGGTATAGGGGTACATGGCTTCCGCGGCATCGTTGCCATAGAGACCGCCCTTGGCGGCGCCTGCCCGCATCAACCAATCGCCGTTGTAGAAGGCCTCGTCGCCAAAGAACGAGCCGATGTTCCAGCCGTTGATGTCCTTGTTTCCGCTGGCCAGCCATTTGTCGACTTTGTCATTTCCTTGCTTCATGGCCACCAGGAATTCGGCTTTATGTTCGAGCGATAGATCCTTGAACTCGAAGGTCTTGCCGGGGCCGATACCAATCTTGGCAAGTTTCGCACGAACCGCCTTGTCCCTCGGCGTCTCAGGGACGAACTGCAGGGCCGCGTCGAGATACTGGAAGAAGTTATCCTTGATCCCGGCAGTGGTGGCAGGAAGGAACTCGATCTTGGGCGCGGCAAGCGGGGCGGGTTGTCCAAGGAAAGCGGAAAGCGGCTGCGCCTTGTAGCCGGCCTGAATTTTCTCGACGTTCGGCATGTCGTCGGGGTGGAAGAGCTGGGTACGGAAAGCCGCGAACGTGAACGGCGTCGTCGATCGGAAGACCTGCTTGATTCCGGGGGGCGTTTCCCCTTTCCAATCGGGGCCGACCACCAGATAGTCGCCCGGCTCGGTCCCCGTGGCGCGCGTGCCGATGTAGCCGAAATTGTAGGTGTTGCCGTCGATCAGCTGGACCGAGTAGTAGCGGTCCTTTTCGACCGTCGGCACAGAGATGACCATCGGTTCGGCGCGCAAATCCAGCCAGAGAATCGAGTAAGGCGTGTCGCTGTTCGGCGTGATGATTGCCGTGTCCGCCGGGGTGGCGACATGGTGCATGTTGTAAATTTCGTTGAACGGTGCCTTGAACTGCCCCGAGTTTCTGTCTACGGCATACTCCTGCATGACGGCATAGTTCATCACGAGCGGCAGGCCATAGATGAAGCCTTCCTCGGCAATGTCCTTGGCCTCGATGATGCCGGGATAGCTCTGCGCCATCAGCAGGCTTGGCCTCGCAATCGCGGCGCTAGCGGCGATCACCGCGGTGGATCGAAGTAGATCTCTCTTCGTCAGCATTTACCGTACTCCTCTATTATTCGATGAGTTATCGAAACGGCGCGAGCTGTGGGCAGCTGCGGAACCCTGGACGCAATTGCGCAGTTCGTTGGCTGTTGGTGAGGTATTCGCAAGAGCTGTGCGGGCTGCAGTCGGGATCGCACCGACGCGCAATCCGGCAGGTACTAATACAGAAAAGCCCGCCGGTAGCCGCGCCTGGCCACGCCCGCATAGGAGAGCGGCGTCAACGGCATGCCGATGATGTCGATGAACACAGAGACCTCGGAGCCCTTCTCCGGCATTTCGCCACCAACCACCTTGACCGTGTAAGTCAAGTTATTGTCGTTCAGCTCCGGATTCTCCAGGACGACGACGACCTGTTGGAGCTTGTTCCCTTCGAGGATCGACAGGTCGGCATTCGGCGGATCGGAAAGGAAGCTGTCCCTGCCCTTGCTCCAGAACGGCACGAAAGCGGTCGTGGCCATGTTCCCGGCAATGCGCTCCGGACGGTCAGAGAAAAACAACGTGGCGCCGCCAATACCTTCGAGCGTCAGCTTGCTTGTCGCCTTGTCGAATTTCATAGCGCTTGCGGTTTGAACGAACAGGAAGTCGGCCGCTTCATCCGTCGCCTGCGCTAGTCGCGGCATGAACGGCACTGTCGTCGCCGCGACAGCTGTGGCTGCTAGCAGTAGGTTCCGTCTGGTTGTCATAGTCGTACCCCTCCCATAGGTCGCAAGACGTTCAGATCTCTACTTGTGCTACTCACACGTTTTACGGCACTAAACAGTATTCGCAATACAAAACCACTCATTTTGCGCCACGGCTGTCTTATTTCTGGAGTGTTGCAGACATGGCTGAGATCCCGGTCATCTCCAACCGCATCCTGTCTGGTATGCCGGCCTTCATACGCCGTGAAATGGGGCAAAAGGCGCTGCTGCAGGCCAATCGGGCTATCGGCTTCGATCTCGAACTGACCGAGGGAGAGAACTGCTTCATCCCGCACGCGGCGGTAATCGGCTTCGTCGAGGCGGCCGCGCGGACAGCCGGTGAGGCCAACTTCGGAATTCTGATCACGCCGATGATGAACATCGCCAACTATGGCAGCTTCGGACACTACGTGCTTGGCGCCGACACCTTGGGGCAGGCCATCGAGCGCAGCATTGCTGGGCTTCGTTTTCACAGTACGGTTGATAGGATGTCAGTCGCAGTGGTTGGCGACGAGGTACGGTACAGCTATGTGTTCGCTTTGGCCGGCCACTCTGGATATGCCAGTATTGTCTGTGCCGCCGCGGGCGTCCTGCTCAGCCTCTTCAAGCCTTATCTGCCCTCTGACTGGCGACCGCTGCGCGTCGAGCTTGACACCGACAGACCGCGCCAGACGGGCCTTTTTGAAGACGTCTTCCAGTGTCCGGTTCTCTTCAACGCACCCGCGACAAGCATCGTCATGGATCGCCATCATCTTTCCGCTGCTCCAAGGGCCGCTTCGTGGCCAATTGTCACCATCGAGGATGTGGCGCGAGACCGGCAAGGCGGCGCTCCACGGGATCTGCTCGAGGTCATCGTGGAGCAGGTGCGGGTCCAAGTTCTCACCGGCAGCGTGTCGATCGATAGCGCCGCGCAAACATTGGACACCAGCGTCCGGACGCTGCAACGTGAACTGAATCGGGCTGGCACCGATTTTCGCGGGTTGGCGAACGCGGCAAGGGTTCAGCGCGCCATTGAACTGCTGCGGCATACGAACGGCTCGATCACGCGCGTTTCGGCGGAGCTAGGATATTCCTCCCCAGCCAATTTTGCCCGGGCATTCCGAAAGGCAACCGGCAACGGACCGCGGGAATTTCGCTCGACTATTTCGCCTTGAAGGTACGGCCGTTGCCCGTTCAGCAGCGCGAGCTCAACGCCGCCGGCTGCAACCGAAAGACCGAAACCCCATTCCAGTCGATACATTATGCGATCTTCTGTAACGGGCTTTGCGTCAATCCCTTGTGCGCTTAATCCCTCGCCATGGGCTTGCTTCTGTCCGCAGTCGACGCTCAACCGCTGCTCTATGGGGTCTGCTAAGGACCGGTTGGCGAATCTAGAAGCGCGTCGAGGGCGAAGTCGCCAGTAGGCATGGACCTGTTATATCTTTGACATCCTTCATGGCTACAGGAGACGGATCGAACGCTCATGCCAGTTGAACGGCATGACGTCGCCCGAGTTCCATCCGTTCATCCGGTGCCTCATGAGTGCACTTTCCGGCCTCAGTTTGACTCATCTCGGGCACACGACCCGGCTCAAGTGGCACCGTCTCCGCCGATATGATGGCGACCCACTGTTCTCCCCAGAGGTGATGACGGAAGGGTTCCGGGTTGGCGCGTCGATGGAAATTGACCTGAGGGTGCGGGCGGACGGCGGGTTCGCCGTACTTCACGACGACATGTTGGAAGGTGAGACAACCGGTTCAGGGCCTGTCCATCATATGCAGGCGGCCGAGCTTCGTCTTCAACGAATGAAGGAAACTCGGCGCGCCATCACGCTCAGCGAGGACCTTGCCACCATGCTGGTTGCGGCGCATCCAGATGCGCTTCTCCAGTTCGACATGAAGGACGATTTCGCAACCGTTGGCGAACGCGGCGTCGAGCATCTGAGCGACCATTTCCGCGACGTGGGAAGGCAGATCATCGTCAGCGGCGCGGATCTGGACCTCATCCTCGCCATCAAGCAATGGATGCCGAACCTCAAGCGCGGCATCGATCCGACAGACAAGCTCATCGAAATTCACCGCGACGCCGGCCTGGCGGCGGTGGAACGGGAACTCAATGCTGACCTCGACGGCCCGACCGAGCCCGAGACGGTCTACCTTGCCTGGCAGCTTGTGCTGGAAGCGGCGCGCGGCGGCCTGGACCTCATTGGCCTCTGCCACGCCAAGGGCAAGCGCGTCGATGCCTGGACCTACAACCTCGAGAATCCGCAGGTCGGTTTCGCCGAGGAGGAATGGCAGGCGTTCTCGGCCTTGATGGCGCTGAGGCCCGACCAGATCACCACGGATGTCGCTCCTGCCATCGAACGTGCCTGGCTGCGACGGGTCGAGGTTGATTGAACCTATCCGGGGATGGGAAGGCGTTCCATCTCGGCCAGGAACGCGAATTCGCCGGCCATCCGCGGCGCGCAAGCGACCACCGGCCCGCCGCGCGTAAGAAGCTGTTCAAGCGGCGGCATGGCAACAATTACTCCCGCCTCCCGTGCAATCAGGACGCCTGCCAACATGTCCCAGGCGGAGAGATGGCGCTCGTAGTAGAGGTCCGCGATACCTTCGGCCACACGGATGAGCCCGATCGCGGCAGCGCCCATGCGGCGATAGTCGATGCCGCGCTCGTAGAGCCGGCGTGAGACGGCAAGGTAGTCCTCGAAATTCGTGCGGCGGGAATGACCCAGAATGGCGATCGCCTGGGCAGGATCACTGGTTCTCGCCACCGCAATCGGCTGCCCGTCCTTGAAACTGCCTTCTCCGCGGATCGCGTGGACGATCTTGTCTTGGGCAGCGTCATAGATCACCCCGATCAAAAGCTCGCCGCCGGCAATGAATGCCATGGACACGCCCCAATGGCGAAAGCCGCGGATGAAATTCGTGGTGCCGTCGATCGGATCCACCACCCAGGTGCCACTTTCGCGGCCATGGCCGCCGCCCTCCTCGCCGACGACCGAGTCATTGGGGAACTCGCCGGCGATTGCCGTGCGGATCGTTTCTTCGGCACGCCTGTCGGCAGCGGTGACGAAATCCTGCAAGCCCTTGTTCTCGACAGCCAGCGTCTCGGGCGAGGCCTCCGCTCGGAAGGCAGCCGCCTCCCTGCCGACACGGCGGGCGATACGGATCGCGGCCTCGGCGCGGGCCTGCAAGGAAGAGATATCGAATGGAGCTGACATTTACGCACTTCTTCTCTTGATCAGGGTCACCGGCGTGACCTCCACGCGCGCAACCGCATCGGGCTCGGCCATACGGCTGATGAGCAGATCGATCACCTGTTCGGCCTGCAGATCGGCTGGCTGCAGGAAGGTGGTGAGCTCGTAGGCCGACCAGCTGGCCTGTGGGATGTCGTCATGACCGATGACCTTGACCGAACCGTCACCCTTGCCAGCGTCGGCAAGGCCATCGAGCACGCCGCAGGCCATGTAGTCGTTGACAGAAAAGACACCATCGATTCCGAGGTCGAGCAGTTGCTGCGCTGCCTCACGGCCATGCCGGTAGTCGTTAAGGGAGACGGGGACCAGCGCCGCCTCGACACCCAGCATGGAGCAGCGGCCCTGGAAGGCTTCGGCCCGGCGGCGGGAGGAATAGGAAACGGCCGTGCCGGCGACGACGGCAAGCTTTTTCGCGCCGCCCTCCAGGAGGTACTCGGCGGCGGTATAGCCCGACATCCGATCGTCGGAGACGACGCGGTCGACGAAGGGAAAATCCTCGCCCTTGTTGATCAGCACGATCGGGACGCCTTCGGCGGCGCATTCCTCGCAGATATGCGAGGGCGGCGCGTCGGAGGTGACGATGACGCCGGAAACGGCGTAGTGCAGCAGCTGCTCGATCACGGTCGAGGTGTCCGCCTCCTTGGACGTCGGGAGCAGGATCGGCCGGTAGTTGCGGGCAATCAGCGCGCGGGCAAGATGGTCGAGCTGCCGGGTGCGGAACGGATTGTCGAGGCCCGCCGCCACGAGGCCGACGAGATCGGAACGTTTGTTCGTCAGGCTTCGCGCGAGATAGTTGACCCGGTAACCAAGTTCCTTGGCCGCCTGGTAGACCTTCTCCCTGGTCTTCTTCGAGACGCTGGCATCGGGTGTGAAGGCGCGCGAGACGGCGGCGCGGGAAACGCCCGCCGCACGCGCCACGTCGAAAGAGGTCACACGGCGCGGCTCGCGGGCACCGCCGCTCGTCTCCCTCGGTCGCATCAGGTCCGGCAGGTCGGTGCAGATGCCGAGCACCGGCAGCGCCATCAGGTCCTTGAGCACCTCCGGCCGTTCTTCGTGCCAGAGCACCAGTTCCTTGCCATCACCGAAGGCCTTTCCGATCAATTCCGCGGTAACGAGATCCTGCGGCGTGTCGCTCGCCCGCTCCCAGCAGAGATGGAGGATATCAGCGCCGGACTCCTCACCGAGCGCATGGGCATCGGCCCCGACCCGGACCAGCACGGAGAGCGGATAGTTGCAGCCCATGTCGCGCAATTCCCGCACCTGCGTTACGTCGAACGAACCGAGACAGGCGAAAGACTGGTTCATCGCCATCAGGTGCTGCCAGCAAAGCGGGCCGGTGCCGGGGCGCTTCAGCTCGACGTAGAGTCCGCAGCCCGTCTCGCGGCCCAGCGCCGCAACCTCCTCGAAGCTCGGCACGTCCGGGACGGCGGCACGCAGTTCCGCGAATCCCATCCGGGAGATATGCAGGTCCTCGCCGAAGACGCGCTCCAAATGGTCGTCATGCGAGACGACCACGACGCCGTCGGCGGTCATCTGGGTATCGAGTTCCCACATCTCGGCGCCCAGGTCCGAGGCCCGGCGGAAGGCCGCAAGGGTGTTTTCCCGCTCGTGACCGCTTGCGCCGCGATGGCCGATACAGAACGGCAACCTGCCCTTGTCCGCCGGCCAGCCGAAGCGGCCGAAGAAGGCCGAAAAGTCCCGCATGCTCAAAGCCTCCGGCCGTCTTCGGCAAATACGAGGGCAGCCTTGCTGTCGAGACTCCAGCAAACGGGATCGCCGACCGCCACGTCGTTGCGCACCGGCTGAATGGAGCGCAGCACCGAACGGTCCGGCAGAACGACGTCATAGAGGTTCTCGCGGCCTTGCGTCTCGGCGAAGGCAACCTTGCCTTCCACCTGAAAGTCGCCCGATGTGCCGAAGTGCTCCGGCCGCACGCCCAATGTCAGGACGGCGCCGTCCGGAATGGCGGCGAGCGCCGGCAGCGTCAGCCTGACGGAATTGCCGAACACGAAGGCGCCTCCCTCCGCCCTGCCCCTCAGGAAGGAGATCGGTGGATTACCCAGGAAGCCTGCGACGAAGGCCGTGCGGGGATCGTTATACATCTCGGACGGCGTGGCGATCTGCACGATCTCGCCGGCCTTCATGATCGCGATGCGGTCGCACATGGACATCGCCTCGACCTGGTCGTGCGTGACGAGTATGGCGGTGATGCCGGTCTCCTTCTGCAGACGCCGGATTTCCGAGCGCATCTCTAAACGCAGTTTCGCGTCGAGGTTGGCAAGCGGCTCATCGAGCAAGAGCACGTCCGGGCGGCGGATGAGCGCCCGGGCAAGGGCGACGCGCTGCTGCTGACCGCCGGAAAGCTGTGCCGGCCGCCGATCGAGCAGGTTGTCGATATGAACGAGCGCCGCGATGTCCGACACCTCTTTCTTGATGTCCGCTGCGGCCATCCGCCGGACCGTGAGCGGGAAGCCGATATTCTCCGCCACTGTCATATGCGGATAGAGCGCATAGGATTGAAAGACGACGCCGACATTGCGCTCCTGGCTCGGCAGGCCGGTGACGTCCTTGTCGCCGAACAGGATGCGGCCCGAAGTCGGCCGGTGGATGCCGCAGATGGCAAACAGCGTCGTGGATTTGCCGCAACCGGAGGGACCGAGCAGCGCCAGCATCTCGCCGGACCCCACTTCCAGGTCCATGTCCTCGATGACCTTGCTGGTGCCGAAACTTTTCGAAAACTTGTCGAGCAGGATACGCATCAGCCCTTCGTGCCTCCGCCGTAGATGTTCATGAGATGCTTCTGGAAGAAGACGTAAAGGATCAGGACCGGGATGACGTAAAAGACGCCCACGGCCTTGAAGGTGGCGAAATCGAAATTGTTGTCATCGGCAATCAGGCTTGCCAGATAGACCGAGAGCACCTGGACCTGAGCACCGGGCGCCAGCACCTGCGGCAGGATGAATTCGCTCCAGCCGGAGAGGAAGGAGAAGAGGCCGAGCGCCATGACGGCCGGCCGGATCTGCGGCAGGACGAGCCGGCGCCAGACCGTGAAGCGCGAAGCGCCGTCGACGAGGCCGGCCATCTCGATCTCCCAAGGGACGGTGTCGTAGAAGCCCTTCATCAGCCAGATGCCGAGCGGCAGGTCGATCGCCGCCTTTACCAGGATGACGCCGAGCAGCGAATTGTAGAGGCCGATATACTGGAGCACGATGAAGATCGCGATGATCAGCGTCACCGACGGAAAGGCGTGCAGCACCATGACGCCGGCGAGGAAGAAGCCGCGCGCCGGGACGTTCAGACGCGAAAGCACATAGCCGGCCATCGAGGAGACAAGAAGGATCACCGCGGTGATGATGCAAGTGAAGACGAAGGTGTTGAGCGTTACCAGCCAGATGTTCGGCTTGCCGGGTTTCGTCTCCCAAAGGAAGCTCCAATGATCGAGCGTGAACTCGTTCGGAATGAGCGAGCCAGCCTCAGAATTGCTGATCGTGTCCAGGAAAAGATAGGCATACATCAGCACCAATGGCAGGCTCAGAAGCCCGAGCAGCAATACGACGGGGACGCTGGAGAAATTCGCGGAGGCACTCGTCTTCTCGGCCATGGTCAGTCCTCGATCAACGGCTTGGAGATCAGCGTGTCGTAGCGGAAGACGCGCAGATAGATCAGCGACAGGATCACCCCGATCACCACCAGCACCAGGGCCATGGCCGCACCGAGCCCGTATTCGAGATTGCCGGTATAGTTCTGCAACGCGGTGTGATAGGCGGCGAGCGACCACACTTCGGTCGCTCGTCCCGGCCCGCCGCGGGTCGAAAGCAGAATCTCGTTGAAGGAAGCGAGCAACGAGAGCGTCTGATAGCAGGTGACGAACAGGATCGGCCATCTGAGCTGCGGCAGGATGATGTAGCGGATCTGCTGCCAGCGGCTGGCGCCATCCACCTCGCTGGCATGGAACTGCGTCTCCGGGATCGCCTTGATCGCCGAGGAAAACACCAGCATGCCCATGGACGCGCCGATGAAGCCGTTGAGGAGGATCACGAAGAACCAGGCGTTTCGGGCGTTGTCCAGGAGATAGTTCTTCGCCGGATAACCGAACTGGCCCATGAACAGGGAGAGGAAGCCGTTATCCCAGGTGAGCCATTTCCACATCAAAACGTAGATGACGACTGGCGTGATACGCGGCAGCAGCCAGACGGCGCGGAAGATCGAAGCGGTCGTGGCCGCCATGTAATGGGTAGTGACGGCAAGGAAAAGCGCGTAGCCAACGTTGAAGAGGAGCAGCGTCACCGCGACGTAGAAGGCGGTATTGAGGAAGATCTGCGCCATGTCGGGCGAATTGCCGATGGTCCGGAAATTGTCCGCGGTCCAGACCCAGCCCGTGTAGGTTGCCTTGACGACCGCCTCCTGTTCCTCTGGCGCAAGATCAAAGCCGAGCCTGTGGAGACTTTCCAAGAGCGCTTCGCGCGTCTCGAAACGGGTGTTGAGGACCGAACGGTTGAAGAGGTCGGACATCTGCTTGACCTCGCGGGTCGACGGGCGGTCCTTGAGCGCCTTGATGACCCGCTCCGCCTCGCGCCGAGAGGCAAAGACTTCGCCCATATGCTCGGCGCGCAATCCTGCGGCGAAGCCCGGCTTAAGTTTGAGTGCCGCGAGCGCTGCCACGCCGTCCTCGTCGATCACGAAGCGCGGCCCGGCAATCGCTGCAGCAAGCTCCGGCATCTCGCTCGTCAGCCGGTTCACGGTCGCCTGGGTCACCTGGTAGGCACCGCCGGAAATGCCGGTCGCCGTGCTCATATTGGTCAGTGAAAAGACTGCAGTCAGAACCACCGGCATCAGGAAAAACAGAAGGATCATGATCGCCGCAGGTGCGATCATGATCAGCCCGAGCGTTCGCGACGTTCTCATGGTGAGGCCTCGAAGGTAAGGCGAGCGGCGGAGTGAACACCGCTCGCCGGAGGAGCGACAATCGCCTGGGATCAGCGGATGACGATCGAGTCGCCGAGCGTAGCCTTCACCTCGGTCTCGGCGTCGTTGACCGCTGCGTCGACCGTCTTTGCGCCCGTCCAGGACGCTTCGAGGTTTTTCCACATGATCGTCCAGTACTTGCCGAACTCGGCATTGTTGGGCATGGCGTTCGCATGCGGCAGAAGCCGCTCCGTCGCTTCGCTCGCCCACCGGTCGGCCGAATAGAGGTCGACCTTGGTCTCGGTTTCCGAGATGCCGAGATGCGCGGACTTGATGGCGTGCAGCGCGTTGATGCGCGGCTCGGAGGCGAGCTTGACGAGATCGGCGGCGATCTGTGTCGTCTCCTGGTCGTGGCCGGCCATCAGCAGATAGGTCAGCGGATGGGTGAGCGTGTTGGCCTTGCCGCCCTCGCCGGCCGGGATCAGCGTGAACTGGACATTGTCGAAGAAATCTTTCAGGCCTTCCTGGTTCACGAGGCGCGCATAGTGCCAGGTGCCGCCGTGCCAGATGCCGGCCTTGCCGGTGGCAACTTCCTTCCACCACTGGTCGCCCGGCATGCCGATGTGGTTCTTCTTGGTGACGCCGGCTGCAACGAGATCGGCAAAATACTGGTAGGCGCGCTGCATCGCCGCCTTGTCGAAGACGAGCTTGCCATCTTCCTCCATGAGGCCACCGAAGCTGGTGTAGAACTGCCAGTAATCCGGGCCGTTGCTGGTGCGCGGATAGAAGCCATAGCCGGGCTGGACGAGGCCATTGTCCTGCATCTTCTTGGCGTCTTCGAGCACGTTCTTCAGCGTGTATTCGCCCTTTTCGACCTTGACCGGCAGCGCCTCTATGTCCGCGTCGCTATAGCCGATCGCCTTCATATGTGGCTTCCAGAAGAAGAAGGGGCGGGATTCAGCGTCCTGCGGGATGCCGTAGACCGTGCCATTGAATGAGGCGATCTTCATCAGATTCGGGTAGATGTCGCTGATCGGCCAACTGTCGAGGTCAATAAAATCTTCGACCGGAACGATGAGACCAGCCTGCGCCCAGGGGCCGATGTCCTCATGGCCGGTAGCGACGATGTTCGGCGCCTTCTTCGCCTCGGCCGCGAGCGTCAACGCCTGCTTGAACTCCTCCCACCCCGAGTAGGGCGTCTTCTGCACGGTGATGTTGAGTTCCTCGCCGCGGATCGCGGCTTCGCGCTCAAGCAGGTCGGCGGCGATCTCGATCGCGTCGACGCGGTAGTTGTCGTTCGGACCGGAACCGCCGGACCAAACCGAAATGGTGACGTCCCTTGCGGATGCGATAACGGCCGTCGAGGCGAGTAGGGCGGCTGCGAGCGCCGTGGTTTTCAATAGCGAAACAATGGTCATTGGCTAACCCCGAAGATTGGAACTGGCTTCCCCCGCACATCAACGGCTAGCCGGGGCACGGCCTCGGAAGCCTTGAGCAGGTCATCAACGCGGGTCGGTTTAGACAGGCCCGATAACAGGTGAATGACAAAATGCACGCGTGTACAAAATTAAATTTCCGCCTTCTGATGATCTCGGTGGCGGCGTGTTCAAGAAGCGGCTCAACGACAACATGCATCGTTCAATCGTTCTGGCGAAAGCCGGTGAGTACTGCGCTTTATCAATTTTAAATCAAAGACATACGCAAACGGAAACACCAAGATTTTTTGGGTTTGCGTCGTGTGTTTTTGGCGCTGCTTCAAATTAGTTTTGGCCCATCACACGACTCCGTCGCACAGAAAGTTTGGCAGCGCCCTTGACCTTCCCATCGTTGGAAGCTCCATCTTGTGACAAAAGACAGAGAAAGGAGCACGATCATGGGATCTGTGACCCCCATTAGAACGAACAATCTCGAGGCGATTTCCGCCGCAGCGCTGAGTGCGAGCATACCCGTCGAAGGCATGACCTGCGCGTCCTGCGTCTCCCGCGTTGAAAAGGCGATCCGCGCCGTGCCAGGTGTCACCGAAGCCTCGGTCAACCTCGCAACGGAACGCGCCGATGTTCGCTTCGATGCCGGCACGAAGTCCGCCGATATCGTCAAGGCGATCGAAAATGCAGGGTACGGCGCCGCCGAAGATACCATCGAGCTCACCATCGAAGGCATGACCTGCGCCTCCTGCGTCGCGCGCATCGAGAAGGCGCTGAAGACCGTTCCGGGCGTCACGGAAGCCAATGTCAATCTGGCGACCGAGCGCGCCTCCGTGCGCGTGACGAAGGGGATCGCAACGGCCGCAGCGCTCGAAGAAGCTGTCCGCGTTGCCGGCTATGCCGCCAAGCACATCACCGGTGACGAAAGCGTCGACCGCGAAAGCGAGAAGCGCGAACAGGAGACCCGCAAGCTCGCACGCTCCCTGCTGATCGCCGGCATCCTGACGCTGCCGATCTTCGTGCTCGAAATGGGCTCGCACTTCATCCCGGCCGTGCATGATTTCGTCATGACCAATATTGGCATGCAGGAAAGCTGGTATCTGCAGTTCGTGCTGACGACGCTGGTGCTCTTCGGACCGGGCCTGCGCTTCTACCAGAAGGGCGTGCCCGCCCTCTACCGTCTGGCGCCGGACATGAATTCGCTGGTCGCGATCGGCACGTCCGCTGCCTGGATCTATTCGGTCGTCGCAACCTTTGCACCGGATCTGCTGCCTGACGGCACTGCCAACGTCTACTACGAAGCAGCGGCCGTCATCGTCACCCTGATCCTGCTCGGCCGCTTCCTCGAAGCGCGCGCCAAGGGCCGGACATCGGAAGCGATCAAGCATCTTATGGGCCTGCAGGCAAAGACCGCCCGGGTCGTCCGTAACGGCGAGACGATCGAAGTCCCGCTTTCCGACGTCACCGCCGGCGACACCGTACTTGTACGCCCGGGCGACCGGGTACCGGTCGACGGCAGCGTCATCGACGGCAATTCCTATGTCGACGAATCGATGATCACTGGCGAGCCGGTTCCGGTCGAAAAGACCGTCGGCAGCGAAGTGGTCGGCGGCACGATCAACAAGACCGGCTCCTTCACCTTCCGCGCGACCAAGGTCGGCGCCGACACGGTACTGGCGCAGATCATCCGCATGGTTGAGCAGGCCCAGGGCGCGAAGCTGCCGATCCAATCGCTGGTCGACCGCGTCACCGCCTGGTTCGTGCCCGCCGTCATCGCCATTGCGCTTCTGACCTTCGCCGTCTGGTTGGTCTTCGGCCCCGATCCGGCCCTGACCTTCGCGCTCGTCAACGGCGTTGCCGTGCTGATCATCGCCTGCCCCTGCGCCATGGGCCTTGCCACCCCGACCTCGATCATGGTCGGCACCGGGCGCGCCGCAGAAATGGGCGTCCTCTTCCGCAAGGGCGAAGCACTGCAGACCTTGCGCAATGCCGCGGTGATCGCCGTAGACAAGACCGGCACGCTGACCAAGGGACGGCCGGAGCTCACCGACCTTGAAACCGCCGAAGGCTTTGATCGTGATACGGTTCTGGCACTGGTCGCCGCCGTCGAAACCCGCTCCGAGCATCCGATCGCCGAGGCGATCGTCGAGGCGACCAATGCAAAGGGTATTGCAATCGCCGAGCCGGCGAAGTTCGAGGCGATCCCCGGCTTCGGCGCCAGCGCCGAAGTCGCGGGCCACAGCGTCCATGTTGGCGCCGACCGGCTGATGACGCAATTGAAGCTCGACGTCTCCGCTTTCGCCGAGCAGGCGGCCCGCCTCGGCTCGGAAGGCAAGAGCCCGCTCTATGCGGCGATCGACGGCAAGCTTGCAGCGATCATCGCCGTTGCCGATCCGATCAAGGAAACGACGCCGCAGGCGATCCGCATGCTGCACGATCTTGGTCTCAAGGTCGCGATGATTACCGGTGACAACCGCCGCACCGCCGAAGCCATCGCCGCCAAGCTCGGCATCGACGAGGTCATCGCCGAGGTCCTTCCCGACGGCAAGGTCGCAGCGCTGAAGAAGCTGAAGCAAGGCGGACGCGCGGTCGCCTTCGTCGGCGACGGCATCAACGACGCGCCGGCACTGGCCGAAGCCGATGTCGGACTGGCGATCGGCACCGGTACGGATGTCGCCATCGAAAGCGCCGACGTGGTGCTGATGTCCGGCGACCTTCTCGGTGTTCCGAACGCGATCGCGCTGTCCAAGGCGACGATCCGCAACATCAAGGAGAACCTGTTCTGGGCCTTTGCCTACAATGCCGTGCTGATCCCGGTTGCCGCCGGTGCGCTCTATCCGGCCTATGGCCTCCTGCTGTCGCCGATCTTTGCGGCCGGCGCCATGGCGCTGTCGAGCGTCTTCGTGCTCGGCAACGCCTTGCGGCTGAGAGCGTTTCGCCCCGTAGCGGCAGGACGCGCCGCGTAAGATCGACATTTCTCCCCGGCTTCCTGCCACAACATGGCGGAAGCCGGGGAGAGCCCTTATATTCGTAGGGAATGGCCGCGAAGGCGGCTGCAAGGATGAAATCATGAACATCGGCGAAGCTTCACGCGCCTCCGGCGTCTCGACGAAAATGATCCGCTATTACGAGACGATCGGCCTTATCCCACCGGCCGATCGCAGCGGGTCGGGCTACCGCAACTATGGCGACAACGACGTCCATACATTGCGCTTCATCCGCCGGTCGCGCGATCTCGGCTTCACCGTCGAGCAGATGACCGATCTTTTGGCGCTCTGGCGCGACCGGTCGCGCGCCAGCGGTGAGGTCAAGAAGATCGCGCTCGAGCATGTCGAGATCCTGGAGCGCAAGGCGGAGGAGCTGAAAGCGATGAGCCGCACACTTAAGCATCTGGCCGCCCATTGCCATGGCGACGGACGCCCGGACTGTCCCATTCTCGACGATCTCGCGGATGCTGGAAACGCCCCCGCGAAGGCAACAGAGCCTGCCCGGTTTGGTGCGAGCGGCATCGATCCGGTTCGCAACCGGCGTCACGGATGAAGCGCCTCCATGCGCCTCGTAAAGTCTCACGCATTCGTGACGTTGCGAAGCGCAAGCGGCATTGACAGGAATCGCGAGCGTTTCTACGGATCGAGTATGGAAAAGGTGCGAACCACATATCTGCGTTTGCTGATTGTGCTGAAGCTGGCGATTGCGATGTCGCTTGCCCTGCTGCCCTATTCCACTGCTTCCGGCATGACACATGCGGCCGCGCACGGCGCGATGCAGATCGAAGCGTCCTCGGACAACCCGATCCAAGCAGCGGCCGAGCATTGCCCGAGCCTCGACAAGGGCAAGGTGAAGCCCGTCCAACAGGACGGCAAGGCCGACAAGAAGGATTGCTGCAAGACCTTCTGCGCCGCGGTCGCCGTTCTTGCCGATACCGGCAGCAGCCACCCTGTCGTCCCGCGTTCAATCCGCACCTTCGGGCCACAGTTGCAACTCGCGCCCGGCGAGCGCGACGGGCTGCATCGCCCTCCAAAAGCCTGAAATTGTGAAACCGTGACCGCTGCTGCATGTTGCCTTTGATCGTCGCCGATCGAAGGGCAAAACCATGCAGCAGAGCAAAGTGCTGTGGCCGCCTTTTGCGCGTCTCGTGAGACGCACGGCGCTGTAGCGCGGTCCGCGACAAGGCCCTACCGGTCCTTTCCGGTCGGTCGCCGACCTCTGCCATTCACATTTCAGGTTTGACCATGAAACGTTTGTTTTCCATGGCGCTCCTGCCCATGATCCTGGGCGGATGCGCTGCCACCTTGCCTGCCGAGGTTTCAAGCATCGGCGATCCCGCCGACAGCTCAAGCGGACTTCGCGGCACGCAATACCGGAGCCCCATCTCGGGCTACACCTACCGCGAGCCCATCGGCCCGAAGCCGTGGGGTCCGCTCAACGACGCCCAGTCGCCCAAGAAGGGAGACGCGTCATGATGACCCGCAAGATCAAGCTGGCGGCGCTCATCGGTCTGCCGCTCGTACTCGCCGGCTGCGCCACCAATGCCGAATATTCGACCAAGGACGCCGGCTTTGCGACCGTGGATGCCAAGGTCTCTACCGCCGCGACCAAGAAAAGCGTCTGGATCCAGAACCGCGCGCAGGCCGACAAGGTCAATGCCGAGGTCAAGGCGCTCTTGAAGCGCAAGACGATCGACGCTGACACGGCCGTCCAGATCGCGCTTCTCAACAATAAGGGCCTGCAGGCGGCCTATGCCGATCTTGGCGATGCGTCGGCGGATGCCTGGCAGGCGACACTCTTCCTTAACCCCACCGTCTCGATCGGCACCACGGGTATCGGCACGCCGGAACTGCAAGCCTATCGCGCGATCGAGGGCCTGGTCACCACCAACATCCTGGCACTTCTGACGCGCGACAAGACTATTGCCATCGCCGATGCGCGTTTCCGGCAGGCGCAACTTTCAGCAGCGCTCAGAACCCTGCAGCTGGCCGCAGAAACCCGCCGCACCTGGATCGAAGCGGTCGCCGCATGGGAAACCGTCGGACAACTCAACCAGGCTCAGGCGACGGCGGATGCCTCCTCCGAACTCGCCGCCAAACTGGGCGAAACCGGTGCCATGGGCAAGGGCGCGCAGGCGCGGGAGCATGTCTTCAACGCCGAACTGGCAGGACAGGCAGCCGAGGCGCGCCTTGCCGCGCGGCTTGCCAAGGAGACCCTCACGCGCCTGATGGGCCTGTGGGGATCCGATGTCGACTACCAAGTCCCGAACCGTCTGCCGGACCTGCCGAAGGCGCTCGCCCGCAAGGACAGCATCGAAGCGGAAGCACTGAAACGCCGCGTCGATCTCCAGATCGCCCGCCTCGATCTCGAAGCGGTGGCGAAATCCTACAAGCTGACCGAGGCGACCCGCTTCGTCACCGATCTGGAACTCGTCGCCGGCGCAGAAGCCGAACGGGAGCAAGAGGATCACGGCACCAAGGTCGAGACGACGGGCCAGTTCGAGCTCGAATTCGTCATCCCGATCTTCGACAGCGGCAACGCGCGCATGCGCAAGGCAGAGCTTGCCCACATGCGCTCGGCCAACCTGCTTGCCGAAAAGGCGGTCAACATCCGCTCCGAGGCGCGCTCGGCCTATGAGGCCTATCGCTCGCGCTACGAGATCGCCCGCCACTATCGCAACAGCGTCGTGCCGCTGCGCAGCAAGATCGAGGAGGAGGCAACGCTTAGCTACAACGGGATGATCACCAGCACCTTCGAGCTGCTTGCCGACGTCAGGGCGAGGGTCGATTCGACCGTTCTCTCAGTCAATGCGAAACGCGATTTCTGGCTCGCCGACACCGATCTGAAGACGGCGATCCACGGTGGCGGATCAGGCGGAGCAGCCGAAGCAACGGCCGCCCCCGCGACGGCGGAAGCCGGCGCTGCAGGGCATTGAGAAGGAATAGGATCATGTTCAACAGAAGACACTTCCTCGGTGCCAGCGCGACTCTCGTTTCGACCGCCGCCTGGGCGCAGACCTCCAACTCCGGCCTGCCCGAAGCGGCAAGCATGGACAACGCCAAGACGCAGAAGCCGCTGGTGCCGACTGGTGGCCGCGACTACAACCCGGTCGTCACCCTCAACGGCTGGACGCTGCCGCACCGCATGAACAATGGCGTCAAGGAGTTCCACCTCGTCGCCGAGCCGGTCGAACGCGAGATGGCCGATGGCATGACCGCTTATCTCTGGGGTTACAACGGCCAGTCGCCGGGCCCGACGATCGAGGCGGTCGAAGGCGACCGCGTCCGGATCTTCGTCACCAACAAGCTGCCGGAGCACACCACCATTCACTGGCACGGCATGATCCTGCCTTCGGGCATGGATGGCGTCGGCGGCCTGTCGCAGCCGCACATCCCCGCGGGCAAGACCTATGTCTACGAGTTCGACCTCGCGAAGTCGGGCACCTTCATGTACCACCCGCACGCCGATGAGATGGTGCAGATGGCCATGGGCATGATGGGCTTCTTCGTGGTGCATCCGAAGGACCCGAATTTCATGCGCGTCGACCGCGACTTCGTGTTCCTGCTCAATGCCTACGACATCGATCCCGGCACCTACATTCCGCGCATCATGGAAATGACCGACTTCAACATGTGGTGCTGGAACAGCCGGATCTTTCCGGACATCGATCCTCTGGTCGTCTCCAAGAACGACCGGGTGCGGGTGAGGGTCGGAAACCTCACCATGACCAACCATCCGATCCATATGCACGGTTATGACTTCGAGGTAACCTGCACCGATGGCGGCTGGGTGAGGCCGGAGGCACGCTGGCCCGAGGTGACGATCGACATTCCCGTCGGCGCCATGCGCGCCTATGAGTTCGACGCCAAATACGAGGGTGACTGGGCGATCCATTGCCACAAGTCGCACCACACGATGAATGCGATGGGCCACGACATCCCGACCTTCATCGGCGCCGACAAAAAATCGGTCGCGGCGAAGATCCGCAAGGTCAAGCCCGACTACATGCCCATGGGAACCGCCGGCATGGCCGACATGGGCGAAATGGAAATGCCGCTCCCCGACAACACGATCCCGATGATGACCGGCTGGGGTCCGCACGGCGCGCTGGAGATGGGCGGCATGTTCTCGGTGGTGAAGGTGCGCGAAGGCATCTCCGCCGGCGATTACAGCGACCCCGGCTGGTACGAGAACCCGCCGGGAACACAAGCCTTCGAGTGGACCGGCGACCTGCCGGATCTGACACGGGCAAAGGATGCCAAGACCGTGATCACGCCGAAACCATGACGACACGGCTGATTGTTATGAACTCTCTCAAATCGACCAGGAAGAACATGATGAAGAAAACAGCATTCGCTCTGGCGCTCGTTGTCGCCTCCGCCCTCACCTCCAAGGCGCTCGCTTCGGGCAGCCATGCCGGCAGCCACGACAAGGTGTCCGTCGGTGAGGCCGGCGACAAGAAGAAAGCGACGCAGACGATCCGCGTCACCATGAAGGAAACCGACGACGGCAAGATGATCTTCACGCCTGCGACCATCAAGGTTCGGCAGGGCCAGACCGTTCACTTCGCAATCAAGAATGCCGGCGAGCTCGCGCATGAATTCGTGCTCGACGACAAGGCGACGATCCAGGAGCACAAGGTGACCATGGAGAAGTTCCCCGACATGGAACACGACGATCCGAACGCGATCCGGCTTGAGCCGGGCAAGTCCGGCGACATCTACTGGACCTTCACCAATGACGGCACCTTCGAGTTCGCCTGCCTGGTGCCCGGCCACTACGACGCCGGCATGCATGGGCCGCTCGACGTCGTGAAGAAGTAACTCCCCGATCACAGCAAAGGATGAAACCATGAAGACCATCGGTACCCTCTTCGCAGCGCTTGCGCTCGCTGTCTCCGCCGTCACGTTCGCGCTTCCCGCCCAGGCGGCGGAGTTCACCAAGGGCGTCGTCAAGAAGATCGACACCAAGGCAAAGAAGGTGACGATCGACCATGAGGATCTGAAAAACCTCGACATGCCGGCCATGACCATGGTGTTCCGCGTCGGCGATGACGCCATGCTCGCCAAGCTCAAGGAAGGTGCGTCGATCGAATTCGTTGCCGACCGGGTCAACGGCAAGCTGACCGTGACCGAAGTCAAGTAAGCTGCGACAAACGGCCCGGGTCGAAATCACGCCGCCCGGGCCGGCACGATGCTATAGTCAGGCAGAACCGGAAAGGAGCGTCCAATGGACGTGTTACGCAGACATTTCGTTACAGGCGCAATCGCAGGCATCACCCTCTTTGCGACAGCCGCCGCGGCTGCGGCCGGCACCATGGCCATCTACAAGGATCCGCAATGCGGCTGCTGCGAGCAATGGGCCGAGGCGATGGAGGCGGCCGGCTACAAGGTCGAGGTCCACGACGAGGCCGACATGTCGGTGATTAAGACCCGCTTCGCGGTGCCGGCCGACGTGGAAGGCTGCCATACCGCCGTCATCGACGGCTATGTCATCGAGGGGCATGTGCCGCTGGAGGCGGTCCGCAAGCTTCTCTCTGAGCGGCCCGATATCGCCGGGATCGCCGTGCCCGGCATGCCTTCAGGCTCGCTCGGCATGGGCAACGACCCGCAGGCGTCCTACGACGTCTATACGATCGCCAAGGCAAGCGGTGCGAAGTCGGCGGTTTACTATCAGGTCCGGCCCGCGAACTAGCGCCAGGACAAAGTAGCACTTCCGCCCCGGGCGTGGTCCGGGGCCAGGAGATCGCGGGCGCTTCCACGGTGTGGAGGTGCTTTCCACGATAAAATGTCCAATCGGAGAAGCTAGGCTTCTCCCTTGCCCGAGGATCCCAAGTCCAGCGGCTCCCCGATTTCGATCGCATGTCCGTCCGGATCGTAGAAGCGGAACACGCGCTGGCCCCATGCCTGACGCTCGACGGAGCGTATCAGCTCCACATGGGGCGCGATGCGTTCAAAGGCCGCGTCGACATCCTCGTGCTCGAAGTAGAGCAGCAGGTTTCGCCGCCCGTAGGGTTCCGTCGAAGCCAGTTCTCCTCGCCACACCGTTTGTTGCAGCGAGCGTCCCTCGTGGATGGCGAAACCGCCCTCGAAGAGGACGAAGTTTCCGAAGTCCTCCAGGACCTTGAGGCCAAGTCTTTCCTCGTAGAATTCCTTGGATCGGCTGATGTCCCGGACGAAAGGGATCGGGTTGATGAACCGCATGCAATTCCTTTCGTGACCGTCTCACGCAGACAGGCAACCTATCGCGGCCCACGCTCGACGCAACGGAATTCAGACGGCGTACCAACTGCCGTCTTCGTCACGCTGAAGCATCGGCGTTTGGAACACGCCGACCACGCGCTCGGGCCAATGTGATGCGAGATCGGCAAGTGGCTTCCGCCACCGCTCGGTCTGCAGCATGGCGGCGCCGATCGCGACCGGCTCGATGCCGCAGGCGTCCATCAGCGTCAGCCCGGCCAGGATCGACGTGCCGCTCGATATCACGTCGTCGATGAGCGCCACCCGCTTCCCCTCAAGCAGCGGCAGCATGCGCGGATCGACATAGAGGCGCTTCTTCTGGTCCGGCGTCGTGATCGACGAGAGCGGCACCGACAGGTCGTCGACATACCAGAACTTTCTTGATGTACCGAGCGGCACGTAGCGACTATGGCCGAGCTTGCGCGCAACGGCGGAAGCAAGCGTCAGGCCCAATGTCGGGAGACCGGCAACGACATCGGGCTCGAAGGCGGCAAGCTTGGCCGCAAGTTCGGTTGCCAGTGCGTCCTCGACGGCAAAACTCGCCTGATTGACGATCAGCGAGGCGAGCGCGTGCCTGCCATCCGAGAGCGGACGGATCGGCAGCAGGATCTGGCGGCCATCGCCGAGCGTTGCCGGGAAGAAATCGCGATAACCCGCCTGAATGTCGAAACTTTTCGGCGGATAGACCTCCTGCCAGAAGTCGTGAGGTTGCATCGGTTCCGTCCTCGTCTTCGCATGTCGCCCGAATTGAAATGCGACCAAAAAAGCCGGTTCGCTGTTCTGGTCTCGGCCGTTTTCGTCTATACCGTTTGCGACTTCGATCAAACCGAAAGGGCACCTCCGAGCAAGCAAAGCGCGCGGAATTCACAAGCCCCTTCGCCAGATGAAACATGGGAAATGCCTGCCGATGCGCCTGCCAGACGGAATAGCCGACGATCTCACCTTCCTCACCGACTTCCGTCGCGATCTGCATGCTCATCCGGAACTCGGCTTCGAGGAGGAGCGCACCAGCGACCTCGTTGCCAAATGGATCGAGGAAGCTGGACTAAAAGTACACCGTGGCCTTGGAAAAACCGGCGTCGTCGGCACCCTGCAGGTGGGCAATGGCACGCGCTCGATCGGGCTTCGTGCCGACATGGACGCACTCGCCATGCCTGAAATCGCCGACCGCCCCTACAAGTCCCGCGAAGCCGGCAAGATGCATGCCTGCGGCCATGACGGCCACACCGCGATGCTGCTCGGCGCCGCCCGCCATCTGGCAAAGACCCGTAATTTCTCCGGCACCGTGCATTTCATTTTCCAGCCGGCTGAAGAAGGGCGCGGCGGCGCAAAGCGCATGGTCGAGGACGGGTTGTTCAAACTTTTTCCCTGCGATGCCGTTTATGGCCTGCACAACATGCCCGGCCTCGATCCGGACGAGATGGCCGTCGTTGCCGGCCCCCAGCTCGCGTCCTCCGACAGCTGGCGGCTCACCTTCCGCGGTGTCGGCACCCACGGCGCCAAGCCGCACCTCGGCCGCGATCCGGTGACCGCCGCCGGCACTTTCCTTGCCTCGCTGCAATCGATTGTCGGCCGCGTCGTCGATCCGCTACAGCCAGCCGTCGTCAGCGCCTGCTCGGTGCGCGCCGGCGACCCGAAGGCGCTCAACGTCATTCCCGATACGGTCGAGATCGGCGGCACGGCTCGCGCCTACACACCTCATGTGCGCAATCAACTCGAGGAGGAGATCGGCCGGCTGGCACGCGGTACGGCCGAGATGTACGGGATTTCCGTCGACTACGAGTTCGAACGCCGCATTCCGCCGGTCGTCAATGACGCCGACGCCACCGCACGGGCACTGAAGGCGGCTCAAGCCGTCTTCGGCGAAAAGACCCGAACAGCCTTCCCGCCTTCAACTGCGGGGGACGACTTCGCCTTCTTCGGGCTTGAGGCTCCCGGCTGTTATGTCTGGCTCGGCAACGGCCCCGCCATCGACGGCGCGCTGCACCACAACACCGCCTATGATTTCAACGATGCAGCGATCGGGCCGGGCGTTGCGTTCTGGTCGACGTTGGTGGAGCAAGAGTTGCCGCGCTCCGAGTAGCGCTCCGGCCGCGAGCAACCGCTTCACGATCGTGTAATATCGGAGAAGCTGAGAACGCCTTTGAACTGAGGCTTTATACGTGCCACGGATCCGAGCGGTCATGGCATTGGCCGCCCCATGCGGCGGCCAATGTGGCCTACGTATCAAGCACGTCGAGAACGGGACTTTCCATCAGCTTTCCCGTCAACACGTCGGCAATGCCGCGATCGGTCTGGTGCGGGCCTGCGTTGCAGGCAAGCGTCGCTCCGAAACAGGCCTTGAAGACGAGGTAGGGCGGCTGCCAATCGACGATCCGTCCGACAGCATCACGCAGCGCGGCAAAGCCGGATGACACATCGGCCAAGGGCGCATCGGAGACGAGGCCACACAGCGGCAAAGGCAGGATCGCGCCGATCTTGCCTGCGGATGCGACCGCCATGCCGCCGCCGGCCGCGATGACGGCATTGGCCGCCACCATCATATCGCGGGAATTGCCGCCGAAGACCGTGAGGTTGTGGCTGTCGTGGGAAACGGTCGTCGCGAAGGCGCCGCGCCACTCGCCCCAGCCGGTAAGCAGGCCGACGCGCGGCTTGCTGTCGGCGCGGCCATGGCGGTGAGCAACGGCAATCAGTGTCGCGCCCTGCGGCGGAACGACGAAGCCATTCTCGACTTCGGCCACGACCTCGCCCCATTGGGTGAAGCGCGGTCGGTCGATCGTGGCGACACGCACCTTTGAGCCGGTTGCGGGAATGGCGAAGTCCGTCTCGCGCAACGGCTCGATCTTCATCGTACCGGCAAGCGCTTGGACGTCGGCCTTCGGCACGGCGTCGATCATCTGCCCCGCCCGGGCCACCTGCTTACCGCCCGCAATCACCGTACGGGCGCGAAAGTCCTGGAGATCCTCGAAGATCGCGATATCCGCCCGCCGCCCGGGGGCAACGAGGCCGAGGTCCGGACGACCGAGACGGGTGGCGGCGTTCAGCGTCGCGGCGCGAAGCGCCCATTCCGGTTTCAGCCCGTAGCGCACAAGCCGCCGCACTACGTCGTCCAACCCGCCCGAGCGATCGAGATCGTCGGGAAAGACATCGTCGGTGCAAAGCGTGACGGGCTGCGGCAAATGGCCGAGCGTGTTCAGCGCCTCGACGAATTCCGGTAGCAGATGGTCATGCGACCCGCGCAATTCGATCGACAGACCGGCGCGCAGCTTCGCCATCAGATCGTCGCCCGAAACCAGCTCATGGTCGGAACTGACGCCCGCAGTGACGAAAGCCTGGAGATCGGCGCCGGTGAGACCCCGCGCGTGGCCGTTGACCGGCTTGCCGGCGGCAAGCCCGGCTTGAACGATTGCGCTGATCCGCGCTTCGCCGTCGATGACGCCGCGCATGTTCATCATTTCGGCGACGCCGCCGATTTCCGGCCAACTCAGGATGCCGGCAATCACATCAGCGTCGAAATCGGCACCGGCGAGCTCCAGGCCGGGTGCGGAGGGCACGCTGGACGGCGCCAAAAGCACCGTGCGCAAGGGCAGCCCGGCAATGGCATCCGCAGCCCAGCGAACGCCGGCGATGCCGCTGACATTGCCGAACTCGTGCGGATCCCAGACGACTGTCGTGACGCCACGCGGCAGCACCGCATCGGCATAGGTCGCCGGCGTCACCATCGAGCTTTCGACATGCATATGGGTGTCGATGAGCCCCGGGGAGACGAAGGCGCCGCTCGCGTCGATGACATCAGCCGCATCGCTGCGCGCGCCCGGTTCGTGAACACTTGCGACCAAAGGCCCGACGAGGCCGATATCGGCTGGGCGAAGCTCGCCGGTCACCACGTCGACCAGCGTACCGCCCGAGATCAGGACGTCAAACGGTTCGCCTCCACGCGCCGCCGCCACGGCGCAGGTACGGAGCGCCGCATCCATCAAGTCTTGAGGCTGCTCGACAAAACTCACTTCTGAGCCTCCTTCATCAGGGCGCCCAGAATCTGCGCACGCGTCGTCTCCACATGGGCGTCGACGGCGTATTCGGCATTGAAGATCGCATGGCTTTCGCGCGTTTCGACCACGGTGCGCCCGCGGGTGAGCGCGCCGCCGAGCTCGACCTCGATGCGGGCGCTGCGGAAGGAGATCGCGCCGGGATTGACGAAAGCGACAGCGGCTGAGGGATCGTAGATCGCCATGCCCGGCCGGCCGCGGCTGGTGCCGATCGAGATGTAGCCCGCGAGCAGATCGGCGATAAGCGCCGCATTGACGCCGCCGGCCACGCGGATCGGCGCGACGTCGTCCGGATAGGCAAAGATCTTGCGGCAGAGATCGAGATCGACCATGCGCAGCGGCAGGCCGTGCGCGAGCACAATGGCAAGCGCCTCCGGGTCAGCAAAAGCGTTGAACTCGGCGGACGCCGTATGGTTGCCGCTGGTCACGCCGCCGCCCATCCAGGTGAGATCGGTGATCCGTGCGGCAAGATCCGGGCGAGCAAGGCAAAGGGCTGCGAGGTTGGTGAGCGGCCCGAGAGCCAGTATGCGCTTCGGCCCCTCTTGTTCCAGCCAGGCCGAGAGAGCGGCGAAGGCGTCGCTTAGCGGCAATGCATCGGCCTGCGGCAGCGTCAGCCCGGCGGTCGGCATGCCGGCCTCGCCGAGGATGCGTTCAGCGGTCTCGAGCTTTCCGAGCACCGGCAAGGCGCGGCCCTCGTGGATGGGAAATCCCCAACCGAAGGCAAATGTCGCACTGGCGGCGTTGCGTTTCACCTGGTCCAGCGGCGTGTTGCCGAAAACCAGAGAAACACCGTCGATTTCTTCACCGGCATGAAGCACGACGAGCACCGCTGCAATGTCGTCGAACCCCATGTCCGTATCGATCCAGACACCCATCTGACGTCAACCGAACTTCTTCAGGCGCGCAGCCTTTTCAACCGGCAGGTCGAAGGCGATCGTAGAGCCGGTTTCACGCGCTGCCAACGCAGCATCTTCTTCCGCCTTGATGGCGCCGAGCGGTGTATCGAGCAGATATTCGCGCGTGCTGCCGGAGAAAGAGGCTCCGCGCACGGTGCCCTGGAAAGGACCTGAGCCCAGGGTCACCATGCGCGGACGCCACGCAAGCCCTGCCGTGTCAGGCGGCAGGGATCCGGAAAGATCGATCGGGCCGTTGCCGGCCTTAAGCTTGTGGCCCTCGACGGCAAAGATGTTCTCGAAGCCGACGAAGTCGGCAACGAAGCGCGAGAGCGGACGGTTGTAGATGTCCTCGGGTGTGCCGATCTGCTCGATAGTACCGTTCAGCATGACGACGATGCGGTCGGCGAGCGACAGCGCTTCGCCCTGGTCGTGGGTGACGAAGATCATCGTCACACCGGTTTCCTTCTGCACGCGCTGCAGCTCCGTGCGCATCTCGAGGCGCAGGCGGGCATCGAGGTTCGACAGCGGCTCGTCGAGCAGCAGGAGCTTCGGCTCCATCACCATCGAGCGGGCAAGGGCCACGCGCTGCTGCTGACCGCCGGAGAGTTCACCCGGCTTGCGCGCAGAGAATTTCGAAAGGCCGACCGACTTCAGGCCGGCCGTTACCTTGCTCTCGATCTCCGCCGCCGGCAGCTTCTTCAACCGCAGGCCGAAGGCGACGTTTTCGAACACGGTCAGGTGCGGGAACAGCGCATAGGACTGGAAGACGAGGCCGACCGAGCGCTTGTTGGCAGAGACGCGGGTGATATCGGCGCCGTCGAGTTTGATCGCGCCGGAAGCGGGCGATAGCAGACCGGCGATCGAGCGCATCGTCGTCGTCTTGCCGCAACCGGACGGTCCGAGGAACGCCACCAGTTCGCCCTTGCGGATCGAAAGGTCGAGGTCCTTCACCGCAACGGTGTCGCCATAGGCGAGCGTCAGTTTTTCAAGGCTGAGGAAAGCGGCGTCAGACATAGCGAGAGAATCCCAGGAAGCGTTCGGCAAGGAAGACGATGCCGATGGACATGAAGGCGAGCAGTGCGGAGAGGGCCGCGACCGACGGATCGTAGGTGATCTCCATGTAGGAGAGCATGTCGATCGGCAGCGTGCGCACGCCGGGGCCGGAAAGGAACAGCGACACCGGCACCTGGTTGAAGCTCGTGACGAAACCGAGGATGAAGGCGGCCAGAATGCCGCTGCGGATGTTCGGCATCACCACCCGGAAGAAGGCGCCGGCGCGCGAGGAACCGAGCAGCACCGCCGCCTCCTCGATATCGGAGCGCAGGTTGTTGAGGCTCGCCGAGACGACCCGCACCGCATAGGGGAGCACCAGCGCTGTATGCGCCAGGAACAGGGTCAGCGTGATGTTGAAGCCGAAGGGCACGACGATGTAGCGCAAGAGCGCCAGGCCGACGATGATGCCGGGCACGATGATCGGCAAGGAGACAATCGTGCGGA
Source organism: Ensifer sp. CCNWLY38 (assembly GCF_037120565.1). Taxonomy (NCBI): domain Bacteria; kingdom Pseudomonadati; phylum Pseudomonadota; class Alphaproteobacteria; order Hyphomicrobiales; family Rhizobiaceae; genus Ensifer; species Ensifer sp. CCNWLY38. The sequence continues at coordinate 102,796 of NZ_JBBBBO010000009.1, read as the reverse complement.
TGGTTTCGCCAAAAGGCAGCTTGTAGCGCGAAAGGGCGTAAGAAGCGGGAACGCCGAGCACGAGAGCGGCCGCCGTGCCGCCGATCGCAAGCAGCATGGAGATCGCGAAACTCTCCTGGAAGCTCTCGACCGTGAAGACCTTGGCTACCCACTTGAGCGAAAAGCCCTGCGGCGGGAAGGCCAGTGTCTCGCCGCCCGAAAGCGACGCGGCGACGATGATGAAGAACGGCCCGATCAGGAAACCGATCACCAGGAGAAGGACAAGGGGTGAAAAGACGCGGGGTGTCATCGCTTGTTCCTCGCGGTGGCAAGCCGTTTCAGGAGAAGATTGGCGGCAAAGCTCATGACGATCAGGATGAAGGCGATGACGCTCGCTGCCACGAAATCATTGGCGACGGTGACGCGCTGGTAGAGCAGCGTTTCGAGCATCAGCACCTTGGAGCCGCCGAGAATCGCCGGGGTGATGTAGGCCGTCAGCGAGCCGGTGAAGACCAGCGTGCCGCCGATCACCAGGCCTTCCTTGGTCAGCGGCAGGATCACCTTGAAGAAGACTTGAAACCAGTTGGCGCCGAGAACGCGCGCGGCCGGGATCGCATCCTTCGGCATGTTTTCAAGCGCGCTGATCAGCGACAGGATCATCAGCGGCAGGAACAGCTGCAGCAGGCCGATAAACACGGCCGTTTCCGTGAAGAGAAAGCGGATCGGCTCGTCCGAAAGGCCGACGAGCTGCAGCGCCTGGTTGACGATGCCGGTGCGGCCGAGAATGACGATCCAGGCATAGGTGCGGGCGACCGACGAAATCATCAGCGGCAGCACGACGAGGCCGATCATCTGGCCCTTATTGCGCGGCGAAAGATTGACGATGGCAAAGGCTGCGGCATAACCGACGACCGCCGAAACGGCCGTGACCATCAGGCCGAGCCGGAAGGTGCGCAGGAAGACGGTGCGGTTCAGCGGATCCGAGAAAAAGGTCGTATAGGCGGAGAGCGACCAGCTGTCGGCGTTGCGAAAGCCTTCCGCCAGCAGAATCACCACCGGCGCCAGAAAGACGATCGCCGCAAAGACCGCTGCGGGCAGAGCGAGCGCCAGGGCTTCGGCGCGGTTCTGAAACATCCTTCTTCCTTTCAAGGCATTCGTTGGCGCGGCCCACCCCGTCACTGGGGCCGCAGCGTCCTCCGGCCGACGAGGCCGGCCGGTGGAGTTCAGTCGTTTGGCTTACTGGCCGACCTGCGCGTTCCACTCCGACAGCCACGCTTCGCGATTGTCGAGCGCAACGGCCGACGGGATGAGCTTCAGGTTCTTCACGGTCTCTTCGCCGTAGGTCAGGTTCTCGGCGATCTCCGGCGAAACCTTGACGTCCTTGTTGGCCGGGCTGTCGACCAGCTTTTCGGCAAGTGCTGTCTGGATTTCGGTCGAGAGCCAGAAGTCCATGAACTGCAGCGCCAGGTCCTGGTTCTTGCCGCCCTTGGTCAGCACCATCACGTTCATGCCGCCGGTCTGGCCTTCTTTCGGCGTTGCCCACTTGATCGGCAGGCCGAGCTTGGTGAAGCCTTCCCAGGAGAACCGGCCGATCGGTGCGGCCCAGATCTCTTCCTGCTGCATCAGCTGCACGAGCTGCGAGGACTTGACGTAGAAGGTGACGATGTCGTCCTTCTTGGCGCCGACGGCGGCGATCGCTTCCTTGAGATCCGGCGTGTTCTTGCCGATGGCTTCGCCGACCATGTAGAGCGCCGGCGGGCCCTGGTTGGTCGTGACGTTCGGGAAAGCGACGTGGCTGGCGTTCTCATCGCTGAGGAGATCGGCCCAGGAGTTCACTTCCATCTTGTCGGAGCGATAAACGATCGAGGTCGCGTAGAAGGTGTAGCCGACACTCATGCCGTCGCCGTTCGGGTCCTTGGCGAGGTCATAGAGCTTGTTGAAGTTCGTGAGCTTCGAAGTATCGATCTTTTCGATCAGGTCGGCGCGGGAAGCCGAGAGCGCGTCGGCCATCGAAACGACGGCCATGTCGACGACCGGGCTTGCCTTGTTGGCTTCCATCTTCGCCAGGCGCTCGACGCTATTGCCGGTTTCGACGACGAGCTTGCAGCCGCACTTCTGTTCGAACGGCGTGTAGACCAGTTCCTTGAACGCGTCCTGGGCAAAGCCGTAGACGGAAATGGTGAGCGTCTTTTCCTGAGCAGACGCGGCGTTGGCGCCAACGAGCAAAAGTGCGCTCGAGGCAAGCAGGAACTTCTTCATGGCTGGTGTCCTCCTTCGGTGACGGATGTGGCTGCGGTGATGGGGGTATGAATGGGATAACCTGCAGGCGGGGCGGCGGCCGATTGCCTGACGACGAGATGCATCGGAACCTTCGACGTCTCGGCGGTAACCGGTGCGCCAATCTCGGGGTCGGACGGGTCGCGCTCGCTGATCGCCTTGACGAGGGCTGCGACCGCAATCGCCGCGATCTCGGTCATGTCCATGCGTGCCGTCGTCAGCGCCGGCGTGATCACCGGCGCCCAGATCAGATCGTCGAAACCGGTGACGCTCGCTTTTTCTGGGACGTTGATCCCGGCGCGCTGCAATTCGGTCAGCGCACGCAGCGCATGCAGATCGGAGATGCAGGCAAAGGCGGTGTAGCCTTCGGCCACCTTCTCGGGGAGACCGAGCGGACAGCCCTTGCCGGCAACCTTTTCCAGCGGTTCAATCCAGAGCGTGTCGGTGTGATAAGCCTCGCCAAACACCGACCGGATGCCGCCGGCGCGGTCGTTCTGCACGTTGGAGGCAGGATTGTTGCCGATGATCAGCACGCGACGATGGCCGAGCCCCTTCAGGTGTTCACCAATCTGCCGGCCGCCGCCCCAATGGTCAGCGGCAACCGTGTTGCCGGGCGTCGAGGGCGTGTCGATCACGGCCACCGGACAGCCGACATCGGCGATGCGCGTGCCGCGCCTGGGTACGATCACCAGGCCGTCGACGTCGCGGTCGATCAGCCGCTCGATCGCCTTGGTCTGGGTCGAGACGTCGCCGCGCGAATCCGCGATGAGCACGCCGTAACCGGACGACGAGGCAGCAAGCTCGATCGCCTGGGCGATCTGCGGGAAGAGCGGATTGGCGATATCGGGAAGGACGAGGCCGAGCACGCCGGTGCGGCCGGTGCGCAACGCCCTGCCCGCCTGGCTCGGCACATAACCGAGCTCGGCGGCGGTCGCGCGGATTTTTTCCACCATTTCGGCCGACACGCGGCCCTTGCCGGAGAGCGCGTTCGAAACCGTGGCTGCGGACACGCCGAGCGTTCTGGCAATCCTCGTCAGTTTTGGTCCGGAACGCGCCAAATCCGTGGTTTCCGCTATCGCGTGATTAAACGATTAATCACGCGATATATCAGAATCTCCTGGGTGTCGAATCCTTTTGTCGACTCGTTGCATTTTGCAATTTTCGAGGGAAAAGTGTCATGAATAACAATCGACGCCCCCTTATTCCAAGCCGTCAATCCTGCATTAAGCTTATGGAGAAGACCGTTCGAAATCAGAGTTGAGAGGCGGCCCCAATTCGCCGGAACCAAACAGATTCGTGAAAGTTCTCTGATATATCTCGATGGTGCGCCCGACGACGGAAGGCGAAATGCGCGTATGCCCATCCGCCCGGGCCGCGGGTACAATTTTCAACTTCGACGGACAAAAGAAACCAATTTTCCCACTAAATTACTAGGGAATAAGTATGATGTATCGCAATCATCCGGTGCGTACATTCGGGTGGCGACGCGATCCGCGTGACAGGCACAATGCAGGAGTTTGGGACATGACTGGCAATATCATCGGCTTTGGCAAGACCGCGGGACAAGCCCGCCGCGCACGAGGGGCAACTCTAGCTGCCGCCACAATGGCGCTCGCTCTGTCGACGAGCACAGCCGTCTTCGCCGAGGACGCCAAGTTTGACCCCAACGCCTCGATCACGATCGGCTCGCTCTATGAACCGCAGAACCTCGACAACACCGCCGGTGCGGGCCAGGGTATCAACGAAGCCTTCAACGGCAATGTCTACGAGGCGCTGTTTACGTTGACCGACGCCGGCGACGTGCAGCCGGGTCTCGTTGCCTCGCAGAGCGTCAGCGAAGACGGCCTTACCTATACCTTCAAGCTTCGCCCCGGCGTTACCTTCCACTCCGGCGATCCGCTGACGGCTACGGACGTCAAGTACAGCATCGAGCGCGTGACGGCAGAGCAATCCAAGAGCTCGCGCAAGAAGAGCCTCGCAACGATCAGCGCGATCGAGACCCCCGATGATCAGACGGTTGTCGTCAAGCTTTCGACCCGATCGATCTCGCTCCCCTACAATCTGAGCTACGTGTGGATCGTCAACGATGCGGCGAAGGATTTGAATGCCAGCGAAGACGGCACCGGCCCCTATCGCCTCGATGAATGGCGCCGCGGCTCGTCGCTGGCGCTGACCCGCAACGACAAATACTGGGGAACCGCGCCCGCCAACGGCGAAGTCGTCTTCCAGTACTTCACCGACGCAACCGCACTCAACAATGCGCTTCTGACCGGCGCCGTCGATATAATCACCAGCGTCCAGAGCCCGGACTCGATCGCGCAGTTCAAGGACAATCCCGACTTCACCGTCACCGCCGGCCAGTCGACCACCAAGGAACTGCTTGCGTTCAACGATCGCGTCGCCCCCTTCGACAACGTCAAGGTCCGGAAGGCGATTGCCCGCGCCATCGACGACAAGAAGCTGCTGACGTCGATCTGGGGCGAGTACGGCACGCTGATCGGCTCCTTCGTACCGCCGACCGATCCCTGGTACGTCGACCTCACCGCAGTCGACGCCTATGACGTCGAAGGCGCCAAGGCGCTGCTGAAGGAAGCAGGCTTTGCCGATGGCTTCACCTTCAAACTCGACACGCCGAACTACGATCCGCATCCGATCGTCGCGCAGTTCATCCAGAGCGAACTCGCCAAGGTGAACATCAAGGTCGAGATCAACGTGATCACCGCCAACGAGTGGTACACCAAGGTCTACAAGGCACATGATTTCCAGGCGACGCTGCAGGAGCACGTCAACCACCGCGACATCGTCTTCTACGGCAATCCGGACTTCTACTGGGGCTACAACAACCCCAGGGTTGTCGACCTGATCAAGGCCTCGGAAGCGGCGGCCAATACCGACGAGCAGACCGCCAAGCTCAAGGAAGCCAACACGATCATCGCCGAGGACGCCGCCAGCAACTGGCTCTACCTCTATCCGCAGATCGTCGTATCGAGCTCGGCGGTGAGTGGCTACCCGGTGAACGGCCTGAACTCGCAGTTCTTTGCCTACGGCATCAAGAAGAGCCAGCAGTAAGCGAAACGACTTCCGCTTTTCGCGGCACTGGAGCATCCCGCCTCAAGCGGAAGCACTTGAGACGGGATGCTCTATAATCAAAGTGCCAGAGCGTCCTTTGTGCGTTCATATGAACGCACGGCGCTCTGAGAGCCCCTGGATCGGATCCAGGGGCTTCTGCGTTTCGCGATCATGGCCGACTTCATCCGCGCCGTTTCGGCCGGCCACGCACAGGTCCCACTAAAGTAAGGCCCTCGCTCTAGCCTCCCTCTCTGTTTTGATGCAAAAGCCAACGTCTCTGATCACGGCGTCCCGTGAGAAGAAAGGAATGCAGCCATTCTCACCTATCTCGTTCGCCGCTTTGCCATCCTGCTCCTGTCGCTGCTGATTGCGGCGGTGGTGCTGTTCGTTCTCCTGCGCCTGCTCCCCGGCGACCCCGCCAACGCGCTTCTCTCTGTCGGCGCCGATGCCGCGCAGATCGAAAAGGCTCGCGAGCAGGTCGGCTCGAACCTGCCGCTCTGGCAGCAGTTCCTTCGTTTTGCCGGCAGCCTCGCCCGCTTCGATCTCGGCACGTCCTTCGTCAGTGGCAAGCCCGTGATCGAGGAGATCGCCGCGCGGCTGACGGTCACCGTACCGCTGGCGCTGATGGGCTTCCTGCTTTCCATTCTGATTGCCGTGCCGCTCGGCATCCTCTCGGCCGTCAAGGCCGACCGCTGGTATGGCGGATTGATCTCGACGGTCTCGCAGCTCGGCATCGCCATTCCGGTCTTCTGGGTCGGCATCCTGCTCGTCACTATCTTTGCCGTCACCTTCCGCCTGTTTCCCTCCGGCGGCTTCCCCCGCCGCGGCTGGCAGAATGAGGGACAGGTGCTCTATGCGCTGGCACTCCCTGTTCTGACGATCGGGCTCGTCATGGGCGCATCGCTGCTGCGCTACGTGCGTTCGGCGACACAGGATGTTCTCGGCAGCGATTACCTGCGCACCGCGCGCGCCCTCGGCGCCAGCTTTCCTGAAGCGCTTGTTCGCCACGGTATCCGCAACGGCGCCGTGCCGATCATCTCCATTCTCGGCATCGAGCTTGCCACGACCCTGCTCGGCGCCGTCGTCATCGAGCGTGTCTTCGCGCTGCCGGGTCTCGGCTCGATGCTGCTGCTCGCGATCGAGCAGCGTGACTATCCCAACGTCCAGGGCGTGCTGTTCATCTCGACGCTGCTGGTGTTGCTGATCGGCTTTGGCGCCGATCTTACCCAGCGGCTGATCGATCCGCGCCTGCGCGAACGCGCCGTCGGAGGCAACGCATGAGCCCGGTCGAGACATCCGTTTCCAGACGGGAGCAACGGCACTCGCTTGCCCTTACCGTCGGGCTCGCGCTTGTCGGCATCAATCTGCTCGTCGCCCTGCTCACGCTGTTCTGGACGCCGTACGATCCTTTGAACGCCTCCGGCGGCCGGCTGGAAGCGCCATCGCTCCTGCACTGGCTCGGGACCGACCGGCTGGGGCGTGATCTGCTGACACAACTGATGATCGGTGCGCGAACGGCGCTTCTCGTCGGCACCGGCGCCGTTGCGATCGGCGCGACGATCGGCGTCAGTCTCGGCGTTCTCGCCGCCTTCGCCACCCGGATTGCCGACGATGTGATGGCTGCCACCCTCGACATCTTGATCGCCTTCCCAACGCTTCTCCTGGCTATGCTGGTCGTGGCCGCAAGCGACAGCGCCAGCCTCTGGACGGCGATCCTGGCGCTCGGGCTTGCAATCTCCGCCATCGTCGCGCGGCTGACCCGCATCCTCGCCAAACGGGTGCTGCGCCAGGACTATATCGTCGCCTCGCGAACGTCGGGAACCTCCTGGGCGGGCGTCGTCTTTCGCCACGTGCTTCCCAACATCTGGCCGACGCTCTCGGTCAATTTCGCTTTGCAGTTCGGCCTTGCCGTCATCGCCGAGGCGTCGCTCTCCTATCTCGGTCTCGGCGCACCGCCGCCGAACGCCTCCTGGGGGCGGCTGCTGCAGGAAGCGCAGGGCACCGTCTACACGGCGCCGATCGGGGCGATCGCACCCGGTATCGCGCTCGTCGCGCTTGTCATCGGCATGAACCTCCTTGCAGATGGCCTGCGCGACATCGCCGATCCGACACGCGGGAGATCGCGATGACAGCGCTTCTCAACATCCAGGACCTCGACATCCGCGCCGGCGAAAAGCCGCTGGTTTCCGGTCTCTCCTTTTCGATCCAACCCGGCGAACGCATCGGCCTGATCGGCGAATCCGGCTCCGGCAAGTCGATGACCGCGATGGCTGCGACCGGCCTGCTTCCGCCGTCGATCAGCGTAAGCGGTTCGATCGAACTCGACGGACAACAGGTGGTCGGCGCCACGGACAAGGTGATGAACCGATTGCGCGGTGTCGCCGCGGCCGTCGTCTTCCAGGAGCCGCTGACCGCACTCGACCCGCTGATGAAAATCGGCCGGCAGATCGCCGAGCCGGTGCGCCGGCGTTTGGAACGCGATGGCAGGAAGGCATCGAAGGATACCGTCCAGCGCGAAGTCCGCGACCTCATCGACAAGGTGGCGCTGCCGCAGCCGGAACGCATCATCAACTCCTATCCGCACGAAGTGTCAGGCGGCCAGCGTCAGCGCGTCGCGATCGCCATGGCGCTCGCCTGCCGCCCAAAACTGCTGATCGCCGATGAACCGACAACGGCGCTCGACGTCACCACCCAGGCGGAAAGCCTCGCGCTACTGGACCAGTTGGTGCGCGAGACCGGCATGGCCCTCCTGTTCATCAGCCATGACCTGCCCGTGGTTGCCCAGGTGGTGGAACGCGTGATCGTGCTGAAGAACGGCGTTGCTGTCGAGCAAGGGCCCGTCAAGACGGTCTTCGGCAACCCGCAACACGGCTACACCAAAACCCTGGTTGAGGCCGCCCGGCTGTTCGACGAAGCGCTCGGGGCAACCGGATGATGATGCTCGATCTTCAAAACGTCAGCTTCGGCTATTCCCGGGAGCAGACCACGCTCAACGGCGTCTCGCTGTCTGTCCGCCCCGGTGTCAGCGTCGGCCTCGTCGGCGAATCCGGCTCCGGCAAGACGACGCTTCTGCGGCTGATGCTCGGGCTCATTCGCCCGACCAGCGGCGTCATTCGCTTCGGCGAGGAGAGCCTTGATACTGGCAACAGTGCCTTCATGCAGCGCTATCGACGCGCGGTGCAGCCGGTCTTCCAGGATCCCTATTCGTCCCTCGACCCGCGCCAGCGGGTGATCGACATTATCGGCGAGCCGCTCAGGTCGTTGCGGATCCCGGGCGATCGCACGCAGGCGGTCGCCGAAGCGCTCGAAGCGGTCGGCCTGCCGCTTGACGCGATGCGCCGCTACCCGCACGAATTCTCGGGCGGCCAGCGCCAGCGCATCGCCATTGCCCGTGCAATCGTCGCCCGTCCGCAGATCGTGCTCGCCGACGAAGCGGTCAGCGCCCTCGATCTTTCGACCCGCATCCGCATCGTCGAGCTCTTCAAGACGCTTTCGGAAAAGCTGACGCTGGTGTTCGTCTCCCACGATCTCGGCGTCGTCGCAGCACTTTGTGAGGAAATGGTCATCCTGGAGCGCGGCAAAGTGGTCGAAAGCGGCAAGACCCGCGACATTCTGACCGCCCCCAAGCACGCCTATACGCAGCGGCTGCTTGCCAGCATTCCGCGCATGCCGGCCTGACAAGGGATTGCACGAAGTTCGTGGGTTCAGACGAATCCGCCTTTATCCCCAAGGACTTGGTGATTCGTGGCCGCATTGATCCAGGACAACCCCTGAGACGCACATCGTGAGCATAGTGCCGCCGGCCGCAGATACCCTGTGGCCGAACGCCCTGACCGGCGATGTTCAATTTCTTCTGGGGGTCCGGAAATCATGCCTACTCGCGCCATCTTGCCATCTGCCGTCTTCTTTGCCGTACTCGCGGCGCCGCTCGCGATCGCGACGGCGGCAGATCTCTCCGAGCCGAGCGTGGTCGCTGCACCGGAAATGCCTCTCGGCAGCGAGCCCGGCCCATGGATGATCCGCGCCCGCGCGCTGGCCGTCCTGCCCGACGACAAAGCCTCGCTCTCCCTGAATGGCACAGCGCTTGATGGCGAAAAGGTCGGCGTCAGCAATTCCGTCGTGCCGGAACTCGACATCACCTACTTCTTCACCGACAACATCGCGGCTGAACTGGTCCTCGGCACGACGCCGCACACGGCGCGCGGCAGCGGCTCGATCGCCGGCCTCGGCGAAATCGGCAAGGCATGGCTGCTGCCGCCGACGCTGACATTGCAGTACCACTTTAACGTCACCGACGAGATCAAGCCCTATGTCGGCGCCGGCGTGAACTACACGATGTTCTACAACGAGAAGCCCCGCGGCGATTTCTCGAGCTTCAACATGAAGAACACCTTCGGCGTGGCGCTACAGGCGGGCGTCGACATTAAGCTCGACGACCATTGGGGCCTGAACTTCGACGTCAAGAAGTTGTTCCTTGAGCCTGAGGTCAACGCAACGCTACCTGGCGCCGGCGCGGTCAGCGGCAAGGTCAAGCTCGACCCGTGGCTGATCGGCACCGGTATCAGCTACCGGTTCTGATCCGTTCGCGGAGCGACGCGAGAAATCGTTTGCGGCGCCGTAGTAGGCGCCGCAACTGTAGAGGCAGGATGTTAGAGGTGATGAGCCGTGACTGCCCGCGCAAGTTCACCTGACAGCTGCCGGCTGCTGGCATGGGATATGTCGCCCAGTGACAGCATGCCGACCATGCGCTTGTCCTCGTCGATTACAGGCAGACGCCGGACCTGTTTCGCCTCCATCAGGTGGACGGCGTGTTCGATCGTCTCACCGGTGCGGCAGTAAACAACATCCCTGGTCATCAAGTCGCGTGCCGTCATCGAAGCGGGATCGCGCCCATTGGCAAAGGCACGCAAGGCGATGTCGCGATCCGTGACCATGCCGATCAGACGGTCGTTTTCGCCGACGGGTAAGGCGCCGATGTCCTCATCCCGCATGATGCGCGCGATCGTCTTGATATCTGTTTCGGGAGAGATCCAGCGTGCGCCGGGATGCATGGCTTCCGATATTTTCATCGTACCCTCCTGTGCTTGAAAGCGGCGGAGAATAGGCTGACATCGTGGCCATTCATTGATCCACTGGCGACAGACGATTTCTATTGCAGCTCGAGAAGGAAATAGGTCGTCGGACCGGAGGGAACGTCGTTTGAGAGACGGAAGGCGACGGCGCCCTTCCCCTTCACGACGGGCGCATGCACAGTCCCATCGAGACCAACAGGCGAAACGCTCCAGCTCGCAGCGCTTCGCTCCATCGAAAGGTCCACATAGCCTTCCCGGATCCGGACGGGCAACCGCCCGAAATCCTCGATCACCTTCTCTTCGGTGTCGCGAAATGTCATGCCGGTGTTCTGCGCATCGGTCGCAAAGATCAAGAGGAAACGGCGGCTCTTGCTCAGGGATGCTTCCGCATCGAGGGCCGAGACCGCGATCAGCCCATTGCCATCGGCCCCGTCGATGCGCAGGACGCCGAGATCGATAGGCTCGCGTAGCGACGAGAAGGCTGCGGCTTCGGTCGCGGTCGTTGCAACGCGCAATTGCCCGGCAAAACGGTTCAGCGCGATCTCGCCTGTGCTGCTCTGATAGATGCCGGCATCGATGTTCGTGCCATTGTCCGCCGGAAGCGCACCGCTTCGGCGCAGGCTTTCGAGCAGCGCTTCGCTGTTTTGCTGACGTGGTTGCAACACCGCAGGAGTTTCGCCGACCCGGTTCGCGTCCTCAAGTCCGATCCGACCGATGAGCGCGAGGTCCGTCAGATATTCCGGCTCCCGCGCCTGCATGTCGTCAGATAGATCCTCTTCACCACGCACGGCAAACGGGACGGTTACGTCCGACGTCGCAACGTCCCCGCGGCGGTAAAGCAGCGCTGCCAGCGTCTCGCCGGCACGGGCGACGGGATCGAGGGCGATCGCATAGGGAAGCATTGCCTTCTTGTGTGCGAAAGGCTCGCCATAGGTAAGAACGATCGGGCCGTGACCATGGCGGCAAAGCGCGTCCCAGCCTTGCAGCGCCGCATAGGCCGGCATCGCCAGCCCCGCCTCGTAGCGGTAGCGGTTCCAGAAGAGATGATCGTATTCGCTGACGACGAAGGGCCTGCCGAGCCAGCGCGCCGCCGCGATCATCCGGATATAGTTCACCCCGTCGGCAATCGAACTGACCTGGGTGGTTTTGCTGCCCGGCGCGTAGCCGCTGACCCAGTCGTGATAGGTATTCATGGTCACGGCTTCGAGGTCGCGCCGGCTGAGCGACGCCTGGACCGTCGGCCAATTGTTGTAGTTGCTGATCAGGCCGCGGTAGCCAAGCCCGCGCAGCACCTCGCTCATTCGTGCGGTTGTGGCCCGTTCCGTCTCGGCAAAGAAAGCCTGCAGATCCCGCAGACGCGCGCTGTCGCCGTAGCGGTCGGCGGGAAGCTCCACCGATCTCGCCTCGATCGTCTCATCGGAGCGCAGATCGGGCCAAGCCTTGGCCAAAGCTTCGGTGGAGCCATAGCGTTTCGCCAGCCAGTTATTGAACGGCTTGGCGAGCAACGGATCGTAAGGCGCCTTTCCCGGCCGATCGTGAACGACAGCATCGAACTCCATCCCGTTCTCGTTGGCGAGAATGACGACCGCCAGGGCATCGTCGCGGATGGGCGCGACGCCCGTATAGGGGTTCACGCGCGCAAAGATCGTTTCCTGCATGCGCTTCCAGTGATCAAACGCCCGGTCATCCACAAACAGCTCGAGCTTGTGGTTTCCTCCATCGTCCCAACGGTCGTCAAAGCCGCCATAGACGCCGCGCGGCGATGACAGGCCGTCAATCATCCAGTAGATGCCGTTGCGCTTCAGCGCCGCCAGCAGATAGTGAATGCGGTCGAGGGTCTCGGGGTCGTAGTCGAAATCCCGGTCACGGCCGAACATCAGGCTGGCATCAACGAAATGCAGTCGAGCGAGATTGTAGCCGCGCATCGCCAGCTGCCGGGCGTAGCGATCGGCCGTTTCGTGATCGGGAAACCCGCCGGAGGCCGGGCTCCAGGCGAGTGACGCGCAGAGCATCCTTTCAGGTTTTTCGGGCGAACTCGCGAACGCGAGGCGGCCATTGGTGCCTGCGACCAGGCGACGATCCGCACCGATCGTCACGTTCGGCAGAAAAGAGGAAAAGTCGAGAGGGCTGCCAGCCTTGAGTTCGAGCGAGACTTCGTGCACCGGAAGCCACTGATCGGATGCGCGCATGGGCGAACCGAATGCGAGAAGCATTGCCGCAGCAGCGAACAGTCGACGCCCTATCACGCCGGTGCTCCGAGCAGCTTGCTCTCGATCGGCGCATCCGGTTTCCGGCGCGACCGGAAGAACCCGACCGGCAGGGCCGCCGCATGGAAGAACCAGGCGACGACGGTGTAGAGCCCCATGCTGAAGCCGCCTTTGCGCAGGCTCATGAGCCCGACGACGCCGGCGAGGATCGCAAGGACCACGCCGAGTGCGAGCGCCTTGTTGGGCATGAAAAGCAGCAGGCCGAGCGAAACCGCCCACCAGAGATAGACCAGAGCCCAAAGCTTGAGTTCAGGCAATTCCTTGATGAGCTGCAGGAAATAGGGCCGGCCAAGCGATGCGCGCAGCAGCTCGCCGATGCCGAACAGGTATTTGCTCTTCCAGCGGCGGACGAGCAGTCGGTAGGAATTGTCCGTGTGGCCAAAATGCTGGACGAAGCGGCGGTCGAGACGATGCAGCTTCCAGCCGGCGCTGCGCAAACGGATACCGAGGTCGAACTCCTCGTAGCCATGGAGATTGCGATCGGAGAGATAACCGACCGCCTCGATCGCCGAGCGGCGATAGAGGCCGCCGCCGTTCATGCGGTCGATCGCGCCGATGCGGTTCTCCGGCGAATTGCGTGTGACCCGCCGGGCAAATTCGAGGTTGGAGGTCAGCATCTCCTGGACATGACCGGTAACGCCGCCGACCTTAGGATTGTTGGCCAGGAACGCCTCGGCAATCTCGAGGAAGTCGCGGTCCAGAAGCATGTCGCCATCGAGCAGGCAGATGTGCTCGTGGCGGGAATACTGGAAACCGAGCTGCGGACCGATCCCGCAACTTGGAAGCGCCGGCGGGCTGATCTGGGCAATGACGACCGGATAGCGGGAGGCAATCTCTATGGTTCTATCGGAGGAACCGCTATCGGCAACGATGACCTCACCACCGACCGTCTTGAGGGCGACAAGCGCGCTCTCGATATTCGCGGCGATGCGCTTTTCTTCGTTCAGCGTCTTGATGATGACGGATACTGCCACGCGTTCCCCCCATATCAACAGCGCGTCGACAACCGCGCCCAAGTCGCGGGCGATCTTACCCGCGATATTTTGCGTTTTGGTTTACCGCCCCATCAAACGCAGCAATGGCAACCGATAGCGGAAGAGGAACCAGCCGCCGAAGACGCCGCAGGCACCACCGAGAAGCTTGACGGCGACATCAGCCACCCGCGCATGGCGATCCGCCGAGATCATCTGCAAAAGTTCGAAGCCGATCGCGGTGGCAAGCACGAGAACCAAGACACGCACGAGGTGCCTCGGATAGGCGACCGCGAACAGCAGCCCCAGCAGGCCGAACGCGCCGAACCGCTCGAGATGGACGAGATGCCCGATGCGCGGACGCAATTCGAGGGGAGACATCGTCGAATAGGCGATCACGGCAAAAAGGAGCCATGCGAAAAGGCCGGCGGCGCGTTTGAGGTTCATTGTCAGCTAGTCTTCCAGGCGGCGTGCAACGCACGGCAATCGTCGAACGGACCACGACGGCGCCGCCTGCCCGTCCAAACGTGCAAGGCGCGCTGTCGTACTTGATTGGCGAAGACACGGGCAGACGCGAACGTCGGCCTATTTCGCCAGCAATGCGCTATACACCGCCGCAGTCTTTTGCGCCACGTTTGTCCAACTGTAGGTAGCTTCCGCGTGGGCCGCGCGCTCCCGCACATCGTCATCGCTGAGTGGCGCAGCAAGCTTTGCGGTGATGCCGGCAGCAAGCGCATCGATATCGCCCAGCGGAAAGTACTCATCAGGCGCAAGGTCCAGTTCCCGGTTGGGAATGATATCGCTTGCCAGCAAGGGCAGGCCGTAGGCCATCGCCTCCAGAAGGGCGATCGGCATGCCCTCATGGCTTGAAGGCAGCACGAACAGGGCGGCATTGGCGAAGAGTTCTGCCAGTCTATCGCCGGACTGGAAGCCGGTAAGCACAACCCCCGGCACCTCGGCGGCGAGGGTTCTCATCTCTCGGACATAGGGTGTCTCGAACTCCGCGCCACCGGCGATAACGAGCCGGACATCCGTCAGCCCGCATTTCGCAAAGGCCCTGATGAGATCGAGCTGCCGCTTCTCCGGAACCAATCGCGCGGCGAGCAGGATGTAGCGTCGCGGCGCCAAGCCAAATTCACGCAGGATACCGGCGCTGCCGGAGGGCAGCGTAATCGCGACACCATTTGGAACCAGCGTCATCGACACATGGTGGCGCGCGCGCATGGTCTGGACGATATCCTGCGATATCGCCACGCGCCCATTCGAGAACCGCATGCCAAAGAACTCACCGAGCTTCAGCGTGCGCCTGGCAAAGGCGCCCCACTTCTGCCGGTCGTAGTCGTAGCCATGATGGGTGACGACAACCTTCAGTCCGAAAACGCGTGCAAGCGGTGTCATCAATGCCGGGCCGATGGCGTGGATATGCAATACGTCCGGCCGTCGCCAGGCGGCAAGACATACGCCGAGAAAGGTGTGAACCAGCGCCTCCAGCGCCATGCGGCGCGGCGACCAGAGAGGGATGACCTCGACCCCGTTCCAGGTGTAGCAGTCGCTTTCCTGAAGATAGCGCCGACGTCCGACGACTTCGACATCCCAGCCGTAGCCCAGAAGTTTGCTGGCGAGCATTTCGACGTGTTTTTCGACGCCGCCCTGGACGTTCGGAATGCCGCGCAAGCCCAGCATCATCACGCGCTTGCCCTCGCCTCTGACGGCAACAGCTCCACTCTGGACGGCCAGAGCCCGCTGCCTTCCAGACAGAGCCGCGCCGCGCCGGGGCATCTGCGCGCGTCCCTCGGACAGCCCGGATTGTGCCATCTCCTGTGCAATCACCGGCTGCTGGCGGTGACTTCGCGAGACATCAGAGTTACTGCTCATGCGTCGCCTCGAAAGTTGTCCGTACCGGATTTCACGGCGAAATACTTATCAACCAAGTAAATATTTCATTGACCACTTATATAACTGACCAGAAACCGTACGGCGAGCCCACATTACTACAAATTGCGCGCGACGGTTAACGGCGCCGGCCCTCCCCCGCCCCGAGCGATGCATAGAGGTCAAGTGTTCTGTCGCGATAGGCGGCAGCCGAGAATTCATTGGCGACCCAACGCCGACCTGATGCCCCCATCGCCGCACGTTCCGAGGAAGAGAACGCCGCCATCCGCGTCAATGCGCGCGCGAGATCGTCGGCATCACCGGGTTTTGCCGTCATCCCGGTCTCACCTTCCCGGATCATTTCGGGGATACCGCCGATCGATGCGCCGATGACGGGCCGTCCCAAGGCATAGGCTTCAAGCACGCTGATCGGTGCGTTCTCGTACCATTCAGATGGCAGGACCAGGGCGCGCGCTTCCCCAATCAGACGGTGCAGGGCCTGGCCCGAAAGGTAACCGGCGAATGTGACATCGGCCCCCGTCTGCTCCACGAGCCGGCGAAGCATCGCTTCCTCGGGCCCGGTTCCGGCGATCACCAGGCGCTGGCGCGACGATGCCGCCGCTCTTATCAACGTCCCCAACCCCTTCTCCGGCGCCAGACGTCCGGCGAAGACGAAGTAGTCGCCCTCTGTCCATTGGGCGGAATAGTCCTCGACGTCGACGAAGTTCGGGATATGGACCATGCGTTCACGCGGCCATCCCCACTCGACCAACTTGTCGACATAGAACTTGCTCGGCACGACGATGCGGTCCACCTGGTTGCGGTAGAGACCGAGCGCGCGGTGGACCAGCGTTTCCGCAAGCACTACCGCGCTCAGCGTCACCTCTCCCTTGATGCAGCGGTGGCGCAACACGTTGTAGACGTGCCCGCCGCGACAGTCCTCGCAGACGGTGCCGTCACGAAGCATCTTGTAGGAGGGGCAGGCAAGCTTCAGGTCGTGCGCCGTCATGACGACGGGGATGCCGGCGTGCTTCAGCGTCGAGAAGATCGCCGGCGACAGATGATGGTAGACATTGTGCGCATGGGCGATCGAGGGCCGGACACTCCGGATCAGCCGGTCGATGTTGCGTTGCGCCTCGCGCGAATAGATCACGCTCGCCGCCTGCACGACCTTGCGCAGCAGATTGGTGCGCCGGCCGTATTCGATCTCGGAGACGAAATAGTCGGACCATGGCGAAGGCTCGTTGTCCTCATGCTCCATGGCGAAGGGCACCACGTCCCAGCCGATGTCGCCGAACATCTTCATATGGTCGAAGAAAACCGCTTCGGCGCCGCCGCGGCGATAGAAGTAGTTGTTGATGGCGAGCAGCCGCTGACCAGACATGGCGCTCTCCTACCAGCCGAGCCTGTCGAGCACCCGCTCGACGGGCAGGACCACGCATCCCTTTGCGACCGCGTATTCGACGAGGTGTTCGAAGGTCTCCGACGTGCAGCCATAGGGCGTCGGACGCGCGGCGATGTCGTGGGTAAAAAACACGAGCCAGCCGGGGCGGGCGACCACATCGTCGATCCATCCGCTCAGTGCGCGCGCATCCGCTTCCGGCTGACGGATCTCCACTGCCTTGAGCATCAACGGGTCGACGGCGGTGCGATTGATGCTTTCGCCAGCGGCGCGGCAGGTGCGGTAGCGCCGACCCAGCTCCCGGCGCGACAACGGCCAGGCGGCATTATAGGGAAAGGCGAAATTCGTCGCTGCCGGCCCGACACCGCTGCGCTTCAGATAATCGGCATTGCGGTCGAGATCCCGAGCAAGACCGGCAGCACCCAGGCGCCTGATCTTGCTATGAGAAAAGGTATGGCAGCCGATTTCGTGGCCTCGATCGGCGAGGTCGGCGCATCCCTCCGCTGAGATCAGAGTGCGATCAAGCTCGACGCGACCAGCCAATCCGCCGGCGATGTAGAATGTCCCCCGCGCACCGTGGCGTTCGAGGATCGTTGCCCCGTTATGAAGCGCAGTATCCGGCACGTCATCGAAGGTGAACGAAACGAGCGGCACATCGGTCACAACGTCGCGCGGCTTGGCCGCGAAGCGCCAGATCAACCGGTTGGCGACGCGATCGACAAGGCCGTCGACGGTCTGCAGGAGATCAGGCATAGACGGCTCCGGATTTTACCTGCTGCGGGGCTACCGAAAGAGCCGCGCGCGATTGTAGGTGCAGGCCGTAAAGGGAAAAGAGGAAGGTGAACCAGAGGAGGTTGCCGCCCTCGAAAAACAGGCTTTCGAGGCCGGCATTGAAGATCGTGTAGAGCCAGACGCGGATGTAAAGCCGGGTCAGATGCGAATGCTCCGCCGCCGGTGCCAGGCGCGCGACGTTGCGCAAAGGCAGGACCAAAAGCCAGATCACCGTCAGCAACAATCCGGGAAAACCCGTCGTCAGGGCGATGTCGAGATAGGAGTTGTGACCATTTGCGGCCGCCACAGCCCAGGTCTCGATCGAGCCACCGCTGTTGACCAGTTCCGGCGTCTGCCAGAAAGCCTTGAAACCATAGCCGGTGATCGGTTGTTCGGCGAGCGCCGTGAAGGCGAAGCGCCAGATATCGGCACGGTTGGTAAAGGTCGCATCGATGCCAAGCTCGGTGACGAAATCGCTGAGTGGCTTGAACACCGCGGAGCCGACGGCGAAGAGATTGAACAGTCCGACCCCGCCGATAACGATCGGGATGCGCAGGAAGCGGAACCGCTCGAAAACCCAGGCAAGCAGCACAATCGCCGGCAGCATGGCGGTCGAAGTCTTGCCACCCGTGTGGAGCAGGAAGTTGAACGATAGAACGACGATAACCAGCCCGGCCAGTCGTGACCAGACGTTCATGACGAAGAGGCCAAAGAAGGCGGCAATCACCATGGCCGCCGCGGCGCTGTTCTTGTGGGGGAAATGACCACGCCAAAGGCCGGCGTTCATCGGTTCGCGCAGTTCGGAGGCCTGGTGGATCGCCAGGGTCGGCTTGAAGAGAATCCCGTAATAGGCGACCGCCAGCATGAAGAGGGTGCCGATACCGAGCATCTTGGCGAAATGTCGCTCCGAAGCCGGCAGCAGCAGGTAAATGCTGGCGTTGATCGTCACCATTACGGCGAGCACGGTCCCCTTGATGCCGAACATCGGATAGGCCGAAATCGCCGAGACGAACAGGAACCAGATGTAGAGCACGGCCAGCAATGGCCGCGGCTGCAGGATGATGCGCCGCATCGGATGCGCCAGCCCATAGGCGAACAGGCCCGCGAAGAGTGCAAGCGATACGATCTGGTTCAAGCGATTGGAATTGCCGGCCGAAGGATCCAGCACCGCCGCCCCGGTCAGATCGATGAAGGGCGTGGTCGTTATCCAGAAAAACAGGAACGTCGCCATGAAGAGCACGGTTCCTATACGGACGCGGAGCAGGTCTGCCGGACTCTCCTCGCGATAGACGGCGCTCGTCATGCCGTCCCCTCTCTCAGGCCACTGCGGGCCGGCGTCCGCGCAGGAAACGCCAGAGCCCCAGCGTTAGGGCCAGGCCGACACCAAGTGCGAGGCCGAAGATCGCGCCTCCCGCGAGCAGGATCAATGTCCGCGGCGGCCAGCTCCGCGCATTCGGCGGCAGCGCGCGCGAGATCACGCGGACATTGGTCGTGTCGATCTGCTGGCGCTCGGTGATCTGCTGGGCGCGCGCCAGGTGGGTCTCGTAGATGGTGGCCTTGGCGCGGGCATCGCGTTCGAGGTCTCGAAGCTGAACCTGGGCTTCGTTGTCGGAAAACACGTTGGACTTCTCGTCGCTCGCCTTGGCCTGCAGAGCAGCAAACGCCTGCTGCTCGCGATCCATGTCCGCCTTGGCACGATCGAGAATGCGGCGCGCTTCGTCGGTCATCGCCCCTTCCAGCGTCGTGCGCTCGGAGCGGGCATTGACGAGACGAGGATGACGCTCGCCATAGGTGCGCTGCATCGAGGCGATCTGCTGCTGCAGCACGTTATATTGCTCGCGCAGGTTCGTCATGTTGACGGATTCGAACTCCGAGGCGCTCGCGGTTCGGCCCTGAGCGATGGCATCGTTCATCTGCCGGTAGCGCGTATCCGCCTGGATGAAGCGCTGTTGGGCGTCGAGAACCTGCGTATTCAGTTCGTTCGAAAGCTGATTGCTGACGAGCTGGCCGTCGTTGGTCGACTGCAGACCATTCTTGCGGCGGAAATCCTCGACCGCTCGCTCCGCCTCGGTAACATTGTGGCGCAACTCGTCGAGGCGTGCATTGAGGTTCTGGGCAACACGGCCAGCGCTCTCGGCGGCAGATTGAAACAGCTCCTGCTCAAAGGCCGCAACGATCGCGTTGGACAGCGTCACCGCCCTCGCCGCCTCCTCGCTCCAGACCTTCATGACCACGACGAAGGAGCGCTCCTCGCGCCGGGCTTCGACGCGCTCCGATAGCGCCCGCATCGCGGCAAGTTCATTTCCTGCCTGCTGCTCCGCCTTCGTCGAAAAGAGGCTCTTCAGCGAACCGAAGGCCGAGGGCTTCACGAACTCCGGATCCTCGGCAAGGCGCAACTGGTCGATCACGCGCGACAGCACGTTGCGCGACGTGAGAATGCGAAGCTTGCTTTCGACTTCCAGCAACTGCGCGTCGCGCTGCGGGTTGGAGGTGAAAACGTCGTCGCTGACGACATTCAGATTGGAGGGGTCGACAACGATGTCGGTGTAGACATTGTAGCGCGGCGTCGCCGTCATCGCATAGGCGAGCGCGGCGGCCACACAGAGCATCACTGCGACGACGATCCAGAGGAGCCCGTCCCGCAGCCAGCCGATGATATCATCGACGCCGACGTTGCCGAGTTCGTTCAATCCGGGGAAGTAACTTTCGCGACGGACCGGTGGAGTAGCCACAGTGGCCCTGGGCTGCAGCCGCGACGTTTCCAAGGGCTCGTCGGGTTGCAGGCGCGCATTTGCGGGCTTCTCGGCCACCTGCTCTGCTTCCGGCAAGTCAGACGACAGCAGATCGAGCAACGAGCCTCTCGCGGCCGGTGCACGCTGATCGTGCGCCGGCTGGCTGGGCCTCCGTTTTTCGGCCTCGTCCGGCCTGTACATAAGCATCCCTCACGCACGCCCATCAAGACGCGAAGATCGTGACCCCGCGAGCCGCCTTCCATCGCAGAATTAAGGTTGTAGGGTGAATATTCCGTTAAACGACAGGGATTGCCGCTTAACGCATGGCGTCAGAAGTCGGTCAGCAACCGGCTCCAGCTCTCGGACGCCAGTCCGCCGACATAGATATCGTTGCGCTGGGCGGCATCCTTGAGGTCCGCATGCCGGGTCACCATGCAGAAGTAGCCGCGATGATGGAATGAGAGCCATCTCTGGCGAGAGATCGCGTTCATCAGGAAAGGCTGCGCGCTGCCGGTGGCAAGCGCGTAGCCCTCCGCGTCAAGCGAATGGAACATTTGCGCGGTGACGTCGAACTCACGGCCCGCCTCGCAGACGATGTTGAGCACCGTCGCCGTCTCACCGGCCTTGCCGAAATAGAGATAGGCACCGATCACACGCCCGCGCTCATCCACGACCTCCCGGCTCAGGAGTTCACCCAGGGTGTTGTTCAAACCGGCGACGGCCGTCAGCCAGCCGAATTCACTGCGGGACCAGACGGGTCTGACCGCAAAGCGCTGGAGCATCGGCTCGGCGCACTCGACAAAGGCCGCGAGGTCGATGGTACGCGTTGTGCAACCGGCTGCGGCGTCCGGCTTCGTCCTGGGACGACGGCGGCGCAACATTCGATCGGCGACCGTGAGTGGGCCCATGACAACGCGGGATCGAACGAGCGGTGCCTGTCGGCCAATCGTCAGAGCCCAGGCTTTGAGCGGCCGAAAGGAACGGCGCCAATCGAGGCTCTGTATCGGAAGCACGATCCCCCCGCCTGCCACCCAGTGGTCCGCACTGACCGGCGACGAATTGTCCGAAAAGCACATATCCTGTTTTGCGGCGCGCATGGCGCGGGCAAGGCACGCTGCGCCGACTGCGCCGGCCTTACCTTCGGACATGAAGGCGCAAAGCAGTTTCGCCACCGTACGTCGGCCATTGACCGTGAACTCCATCGGGAGCGCCAGTATTGCGCTGCCGATACCGCCGGTCCCGTCGTCATAGACGATGCTACCGTTTTCCGAGCTATAGAGCGGGCTGCCGAAGAAGGTGGTCTGAAGATACTGTCGAAGCTCTTCGCTCGCCGCCTGTTCGCGTTTACGAAAGATCCGGGTGAACATGCTGCTGACGATGGGGATATCCCGAGGCTCCATGGCCCGTACCTTGCCCAGGCGCGGCGTTTCCCGGCCGAGCGGCCTTGCGGCCCGGATGTTTTCGGCCTCAAGCTTCATGGGCCATCCTCGTCGCCAGAGACGCGCCGCCAGCGGCCTGCTCCCGATCATGCCGCACGAAGCGCAGGAAAACGGTCCAGGACACGATGACCATCGCTATTTCGATGACGTAGAAGGAGACGAAGGTTCCGGTCGGCGGCGCATACCAGGTGGCCCAGGCCGTCAAAGCGGCGCCGAGCACGCTGCCGAGGCCCATGACCGAGGCGCGCGCCGGATGGTAGCCGGAGGCGCCGAGCGCCTCCATCGCCACCGTCCACATGGCAAGCGGCACCACGACCCAGCAGAGGATGCGGACGAAGGAAACGAGCGACACGTAATCCTTGCCGAAAAGATAAGGCAAGACTGGAGCGAGCACAAAGACCGCGATGGCGGCAGCGATACTGATCGAGGTGGCGGCAACTAGCACCTTGCGCACACGTTCGAACGCATGATGCAGCCCGGTTGCAGTCGCCTTCGCGGAGCCGGGATAGATCAACCGGTTCAACGCTTCGACCGACAGATAGCTGCTCTCCAGCATACGCCGCGCGACGCTGTAGCTCGACATGACCTCGGCAGTCGCCACCAGGCTCAAAACCAGCAGGTCGGCATTCTGCCTGACGGCACGCAGGATGAACGGGATGCTGAAATAGAGCCCCAGCGGCAGCTCTTCACGGACGATGCCGTAGGTCGGACGCCCCAGCCCCTTGACTGCGCGCCAGCACCCGACAGCCACGAGCACATGACAGATGAACTGCCACACCGCCCAGGAGGCGACCGTCGCAACTCCGAACGCGATACAGGCGAGCGCGGCGGCAATGGTGCGCGCCACGGCAAAGCCGACGACGACCTTGTTCGCCGAGGCAAAATTCGAATGCGCGAGGAAAATCTGCTCCGCCAGCACGATGATGCGAACGAAGATGATGTTGGTGATGAGCATGAGCGTGATCACCGCGACATTGGTCGCGGGATCCGGTGACAACGTGAAGAAGAATGGCAGGACGGCAGCGCCGAGCATAACCAGGATCACGCCGCTCACGGCGGTCAGAAGAATATTGTGCCCGAGCATGCGCGCGTACATAATGCGATCGCGCGCCACGCGGCGCACCAGGCACTCCATCGCCCCAAGACCGCACAGGTGCACGGCGATGTTGGCGACAGCGGTAATTGCGACGAAAACACTGAACTCATGCACGCCGAGCCAGCGCGCCAGGATAGCAAACGTCAGAAGCTGGGCGGCGGACCCGATGACGAGGCTGCCGCCGGATGCAGCATAGGACATGATCATCGAGAGGAACGGTCTGTGCGCGCGTTCCTTCACACCTTCCGAAGCCATTCCGATCTGCCTTTGACACCAACCCGCACCGTTCATTGCGCAAAGTGCACTCAATGACAGCGAGCAATCGCCTTTGATCGCTGCGCAAGGTAGCAGGTAGAGATGATTGCGCGGTTAACACATGCGCCGCAATTGCATTTGAGCTTCATTTACCCGATTACAATAGTCTGCAGCACTGCGCGTCTACAGATTTATCCAGGAACAATTCGACCGAGGACATGAGGGGGTGGCCGTGCCGCACAACGACAATCATATCCGTCTGCATCGTTTCATGGGCGTGGAGCTTGAACTGGCGCCCGACGTTCTCATCCCGCGCGAGGAAACGGAGCTCCTGGGAAGAAAAGCCGTGTCGATCCTCGCGGATGGCCCTTCGGCACCAACCGTCATCGACATGTGCTGCGGCTCTGGAAATCTCGCACTCGGTATCGCCAACGATGTCCCGTCTGCCCGCGTCTGGGGCGCCGACCTTACGGACAGCACCGTTGCGCTGGCGCGCCGCAACGTCGACCGGCTCGGGACCGGCGGGCGTGTCTCCATTCGGCAAGGTGATCTCTTCGCCGCCTTCGAAGGTGACAATCTCGAAGGCGCGGTCGATTTGATCGTCTGCAATCCGCCTTACATCTCGACCGGACGGCTGGAGGGAGACCGGGCGCACCTGCTTGAAAGCGAGCCGCGCGAAGCCTTTGATGGCGGCCCCTACGGGATTTCCATTCACCAGCGGCTGATCCGCGACGCCCTCGTCTTTCTGAAGCCGGGTGGCTGGCTGCTGTTCGAGTTTGGCGAGGGCCAGGATCGACAGGCGGCCGCCCTTCTGTCGCGCATCAAGACCTATGAGCCGGTGACGTTCGCGACCGACCGCGACGGCAAGCCGCGCGTCGCTATCGTCAGGAGAATCGACGACCGGGACGGAAGCTTACCCAAATGAGCGAAATCCGTTCGCTCGAACGCGCGGATATCCCGGCAATCGCAGGCATGTTCCAGCGGGTGTTCCGCAATAACCAGAGCACACCGCGGCCGGCACTTGCCGATTACATGCAGCAGCTTTACCTCGATGCGCCCGGCTGCGATCCGGAGATACGCCCCCTCGTGCACGTGAACGACAAGGGCGTCATTTCCGGATTT
The DNA here is from genome assembly GCF_037120565.1 of Ensifer sp. CCNWLY38. NCBI lineage: Bacteria > Pseudomonadati > Pseudomonadota > Alphaproteobacteria > Hyphomicrobiales > Rhizobiaceae > Ensifer > Ensifer sp. CCNWLY38. The sequence goes on along the minus strand of NZ_JBBBBO010000009.1, from coordinate 78,472 downwards.
GTCGGCGTCAACGTCCTGCCAATGGTGTTGAATGGACGCCGGCTGCGCGCGGCCATCTGCGGCTCGCTGATGGTCGAGGATCGCGAGAACGATCCCCTGGCCGGAGCGCGCATCCTCAAGGCCTTTCTGGCCGGACCACAGGATCTTTCCTTCAGCGAAACCGCAAGCGACGTCTCGGTGCAGATGTGGACACGGCTTCGTGGCGTCGTCCTGCCGCAATACAGTCTCGATTGGGTGCGCGTCATCCAACCCGCTTCCTTCAGCCTGAGTGTCGCGTCCAACCGCATCAAGCCGGCGCGGCTTGCCGCACCTTTCGCGCGCGCCGTTGACAGCGCCTACCGCAAGCGGATGGCGCCGGGCGAACAACGCTGGTCCGCCGTGTCTGCCGCCGGCATCGGCCAGGCCGGTTTCACGACACAGGAAACCGATCGCAACGGCTTTGCCGCCGTGGTCGATCGTTTCATCGCGCAGTTTCCGCTGCGCCCCGAATGGGCCGAAGGGCAGCTCGACTACATTCTCGGCGATGCGGAGCAAAAGCCCGAACAGGGAGAGCTCGTCTACGCTCTGGTAGCGGCGCGCACCGGCACGCTCGTTGGCGCTTTCGCCTATTACGCCAGGGCGAGCGAGATCGGGCGGGTCCTCCAGGTTTTGGCGCTGCCGGGCCAGGCCGGCCCGGTCATCGACTGTCTTGTCGATCATGCCTCCAAGCGCGGACTTCCGGGCCTAAGGGGGCGGACGCAGCCGGTACTTATGGAAGCCATGCTCGGACGTCGGATTGCCTTCGTCCATGTCGCCTCGACGGTGCTTCACTCCCGTGACCCGGCAATCGTCCAGGCCTGCCGGGACGGACAAGGCTTCTTCAACGGTATTGCCGGAGAGCATTGGTGCCGGCTGATCGCCGGACAGTTCGACTGACCAGGGCTTCGGTTATTGCGGCGTTTCCTTGAAGCCACCGCAACTACCTCGCCGAGCAACGCAGCTCGATATCAGCCCTTGATCTCCTCCACCGGCTGCACGAGCTGGGGACCCAGATGCAGGTAGCGCGTCGCCTTGCGCTTAGCGGCGATATCCGCCCAGACGCGCTCTACCTGCGTGACCGTCAAGCCTGCCGCTTGAGCGACGGCGTCGATATCGATGCCGTTGTTGAGCCCGTAGAGGCAGAGATCCATGCGGTCGTATGGCAGCGAGAAGTAGAACTCCTCCTGCGTCTGCTCCAGCGAATAGGTGTCGGTCGTCGGCGGCCTGCGCCGGATCTCCTCGGGAATGCCGAGATAGGCGGCAAGCGCGTAGACCTGCGACTTGTAGAGATGCGCGATCGGCTTGACGTCAGCCGCCCCGTCGCCGTTCTTGACGAAGAAACCCTGGTCGTATTCCAGCCGGTTCGGCGTGCCGAGCACCGCGAAATTCAGCCGGTCGGCGTGGTAATACTCCACTTGCTTGCGGGTGCGCTGCTTCATGTTGGTGGCGGCGACGATGCCGAGATAGACCGAAGGCGGCATGCGATGCTTCGACCGCGTGCCTTCGGGGCTTTGAACCACGAGCGAGGAAATATTGTAGCCTTCGCCCTCGAGCGCATTGGCAATCACGATCTTCGAGGCCCATCCGTCACCATAGTCCGGAACCAGTTCGCGAATGAATGCATCGCGACGCTCGTAGCAGCCCATCGCCTTCAGCGTCGGACCGATATCCTCGATGATTGCCGCGACGCCGAAGGTCTCGGCGACGAGGCGGCCAAAGCGCAGGCTTTCCGGATCGGAATCGTTTTCCGGCATGAACAGGCAAAAGACATTCTTGGCGCCGACGGCGCGCACGGCCAGCGCGACCGAAACGCTCGAGTCGATACCACCGGAGAGCCCGAGCACCAGACCGCGCTTCTTCATCGCCCGCAACTGCTCACGCAGCCCGGCGACGATCCGGTCAGTCTCGGCCGCATGATCGATCGTCAGCGTCTCGGCCGAAAACGGGCGCGCGCCCTCAGTCATCAGAATGTTCATTGGGCGGGCTCCATCGTCTCGGCCGCAAGGCGGCGGCTGACCTTACCAGTATCTGTTTTCGGGAGTTCGGTGCGGAATTCGACAATCTTCGGCACCATGAAATCTTCGAGATGGCGGGTGCAGTGGCGAATAATGTCCTTGTCCGTCAGGCTGGGATCGGACAGCACCACCAGCGCCGCAATTGCGTGGCCGAGCACCGGATCGGCGACGCCGACCACCACGGCCTCGGCGATGCCGGGATGCGCGTGCAGCACCGTCTCGACTTCCTTGGGAGCGACCTTCTCGCCGCGCGTCTTGATGATGTCGTCCTTGCGGCCGACGAAATAGAGGAAGCCCTCTTCGTCGGTCTGGAAGAGGTCGCCCGTATAGAGCACCTTTTCCCAAGGGTTCGGCCCCGGCCGCAGCATGCGCTCGGTCGCGGCATCGTTGCGCCAGTAGCCTTGCATGACATGGGGACCGCGAATGACAAGTTCGCCGGGAACGCCCGGCGGTACGCGTTTGCCCTCGTCATCGACGACGAACGCCTCGGTGTTCGGGATCGCGATGCCGACCGAACCCGGCCGGCGGTCGAGTTCTTCCGGCGGCAGATAGGTGCAGCGCTTGCATTCCGTCAGCCCGTACATCGAATAGAGCCGGGCGCCCGGAAAGAGCTCGCGGAGCCGCGCAATATGCGGCGGCGGCAAGGCAGCGGCGGTGTTGGAGAGATAACGCAGGCTTGGCAGGAAGCCGGGTTCCAGATCGCGCATCTGCAGGATCATTGCCGCCATCGTCGGAACCAGCGGGAAGCCGGTGACGCCCTCCTCACGGATCCGCTCGAAGATCGCATGCGGAAACGCGAAGGATTTTTCGAGCACCAGCGTCGCGCCGATGCGGATCGCCATCAGCAGCTGATAGAGGCCGTAGTCGAAGGCAAGCGGCAATACATTGAGGATGATATCGTCAGGTTCGTTGCGCAAATAGGTGGTGATCGACTCCGATGCCGCATCGATGTTGCGATGGGTCATCATCACGCCCTTCGGCCGACCGGTCGAACCCGAGGTGTAGATCAGCATCGCAAGGTCGACATCGATGCCGCGATGCGGCACGGGCGTTGCCGCTTCCGCAAGGCAGCTCTCGAAGGAGACCGCGTCAACCGGCGTCTGGCCGTTGGGCGCAGCCGTCGAGGCAACGAAGATATCCGATTTGCCGCTCAGCGCCTGGGCCTCCGCCACGATCGGCATCAGCTTTGCCTGCGTCAGGATCGCCGCCGCCTCGCAGTCGGTCATGATATAGGCGAGCTTGTCCGCCTTGGTCGAGGCGTTGATCGGGCTGAAGGTCGCGCCGGCCTTCAGGATCGCGAAGATCGAAACAGCCGCCTCCCAGCAATTGTCCATGAAGACGAGCACGCGATCGTTGCGTTTGACGCCGGCCCGCGCCAGCGCGGCAGCCAGCCTGCCCGATAGATCGTCGAATTCGCCGTAGCTCAGGCGACGGCGGTCGGTGACCAGCGCCGTTTTCGCCGCTTGCCTGCCGGCATTGCTGATAAGGAATTGCTCGAACCGCATGGACGACCCCTCGCGTCTTGATTATGCCGTGGCCGGCGCCCCGACCCGGGCCCCGATGAAGGCCGAAATGCGCGCAAGAGAATCGAGATTCGCGGGCACGATGTCGGCGTCGCCCATGACGATGCCGAACTGGTCCTCGATGAAGGCCACCAGTTCGAGAACGCCGGTTGAATCGATGATGTCATTCTCGATCAGCGAGGCTGTATCGGCGAGATCGTAAGATGTATCGCCGAACAGGAAGTTTTCGATGACGAAGGCTCTAACCTTGTCTTTGATCGTTTCCGTCATGTGGTTTCCTTTCCTCAATATTTCAGGCTGCTTCCGCCGCGCGGACGCTGGTGCCGGTGAAGGTTTGCAGCCAGAGCTGTGTCGACAGGACTCCGACGAAAGCCGCATTGTCGCGGAAGCCGGTGACTGGCTGCGACTGGCATTTTTCGTAGAGCTTCGTCACGGCCTTGGCATTGAAAAGCCCGCTGTCGCTGACACGCGCCTCGCTCATCGCATCGCGGACGTAATCGAGTTCCCCCACGCCGGTGAAGGAATGGCTGTCCGGCGCGCGATAGGGCTGCTTGGTTCGCTGGCCGATGGACGGCGGCAACAGATCCTTGGTCGCTTCGCGCAGGATATGCTTCTCCACCAGCCCCTTCAGCTTCATTTCGGGCGGCAGACGGGTCGCGAATTCGACGAGGCGATGATCGAGGAACGGGAAGCGTCCTTCGATCCCGTGGGCCATGGCCATGCGATCGCCCTGGCTCGACAGGATATACCCCGGCAGCAGGAAGCGGCTTTCGAGATACTGCGCCTGGTGCAAGGGGTGCCAACGACCGAAGGCTGCCGGAAGCCGGCTCGCCAGATCCTCCGCCGCATCGTAGTTGCTCAGCCGCGTACGCAGATCGCCTGAGAAGAAGATCTTGGTCGCCGCCGTGCTCTTGAAGCGTGGCCGGTGCGAAAAGAGGGGATCGTCGAGCGGCACGTCGCCGGCGCCGAAGAACGCGGCGAGATACTCCGCCGATTGCTGCTGCAGGCCCGGGATGTAGGGATAGAGCTTGCGGAAGAGGTGAGGGCGTATGCGCGACCCGGGCTGGCGGCCGCAGAACCGACGGACCCGCGACTCCTTGAAGATATCGTAGCCGGCAAAGACCTCGTCGGCCCCTTCACCCGTCAGAACCACCTTCAGCCCCTGCTCCCGGACGAGACCCGAAAGCTGATAGAGAGGTGCCGGCGCCGTTCGGATAATCGGTCGCTCCGCAAAGCGGATCACCTCCGGGAAAGACCTCGCGATGTCGCCCGCCCGGCAGGCAACGGCGCTGTGATGCGTGCCGAGCGCTGTCGCCATTTCCATCTGGAAGGCGCTCTCGTCGTGCTCCACACTGTCGAAGGTGACGGAGAAGGTCCTTAGCCCCTGCGGCGCCATGTCGGTCGCCATCGCCGCGACAATGGAGGAGTCGAGCCCGCCCGAAAGGTAGGAGCCGACGGGAACATCAGCGCGCATTCGGATCCGGGTGGCATCCGTGAGCAGCGCACGCAACTCTTCGGCAGCGGCGCGCTCATCCGTGAAAAGCGGCGATGCCCCGCGGTCGGGATAGTCGAGTTGCCAGTAGGGGCGGATCGCGACCTTGCCCTTTTCTGCAATCATGAGATGCGCCGGCTCAAGCTCATGAATGTCGCGAAAGCCGGTGCGCGGCGCGATCGGCGCCCAGAGCGTGAAGATCTGGTCGAGCGCGATCGGATCGAGTTCGGCAGAAACGCCTGGCACCTGAAGCAGGGCCTTGATTTCGGAAGCGAAATAGAGCGTGCCACCATGGTTCATGTAGAACAGCGGGCGTACACCCATCCGGTCGCGTGCCAGCATCATCCGCTGGCGTCGACGATCCCAGATGGCGAAGGAAAAATCGCCATTGAGACGGGACAGGCATTCCTCCCCCATGACATCGTAAAGATGCAGAATTACTTCGGTGTCGCTCGAGGTGCGGAAGCGCCGGCCCTTGGCGCGCAGCTCGTCGCGCAATTCGACGTAATTGAAGATCTCGCCGTTGAAGGCGATCGTCAATTCACCGCTCTCGTCCGACATCGGCTGCTGGCCGTCGCCGAGACCGACGATCGACAGGCGCGCATGACCAAGTCCGGCCTCCTTGTCGACGAAGACGCCGTTCTCGTCCGGGCCGCGATGGGCAATCGCGGAGACCATTCTCTCGAGGAGGTGCTTTGCGTCTGGAATTGAGCCGAAATAGCCACCGAAACCGCACATGTTCAAACACTTTCACACCGGTCGATCACCGCCGAAGCATAATCCGCATGAGGTACTCATGGGTTAAATCTCCGGCATTTTCTGGTTGTATGGTAAATGCCACGGTTCGGGCGCAAAACCCGACATAGAGGCAGGGAAGTCTAACCTTAGCGCTCCGAAATTCTTGTTTTCGATATCATTTTAAACATCAGATAGAGAAACAGGACCGGCCAAAGAATGCAGATGACCAGTCCGGCAAAACGATACATGTTCCAAGGCGCACGCGCCTGCAAACCTTCAAGATAAGTCATCGCCAGGAGAAACAAGGCGGTCAGGCAATAGGCGGCAGTCGCAAAATACATCCATGACATGCGGTCGCCCTCACGACACAACATCAAACTTTCTGCATGAACCCTTAGATCGACCTCAATCTGAGGCAAAGACATGCAGCAAATCAAAGTACTACAACAACCTTTGCGCGTCTCATGTGACGCGCGGCGTTTTAGGCAATAGCGGCCAAGAAATTTATAGCACTGAAAATTACGTCTTTAAACGAAGAATTAACATTCTCTAAAGAATGGTTAACCATGCCGGCTCCGCAGCTGTTGTCGGCGGGAGCCTGTCTCGCTCAAGAATGATCCCGCAGGACGTGACTTGAACCCCTATCGCCGCGCGCCTCTGCGCGAAGAGACAGCCATCTGATACACGCGGGCGGATGGAAAACGCACTTGCCGTTGTCGCAACCGCCTAAAGCCTGTCGCGCAAAAGTGCACAGCGGTTTTGCGATAACGACACGCGACATATCAAAAACTTAAAGCGCAAGGAGCGAATCTGAAAGATCGCGACGCGCTTTAGCGGTCGTGCCGTCTCGAAACGAACAAAAGGTCGAAGCCCCGAAACTCCCGGCGGGCAATCGATTTGCGCAGCGCCGCCCAAATCGCCGAGGGATTGTCGAGGCGGAAGCCGCTCAGGCTGCGGATCAGGCGCATCGTGGCTGCAATCGTGCGAATTGCGCGCACCACCGAAGGACCGCTCAGCGAGGCAAAGAGGATTTGCGGGTGCACCGCAAGCAGGATGCCGGCGGTGCGTTGCGGATCGATAGCCCGGAACTGATCCAGAGCGCGATACTCATATCCCTCGATGTCTATCTTGAAGCAGAGCCGCTCGGTCCGGGCCATGGTCTGAAGCTCGGCGATCGTAACCGTCTGCGCTCGGATCGCCTCGCCGTTGTCGTCGGCAATCAGCGCGGAGGTTTCCGAACTGCCGAAACCGCCGCCGACGGAGTGCAGCACCAGCACCTCGTCCTCGGAAAGCGCGGCGTTGATCACGCGCACCTCACCGCTGTTTTCCGGCTGCATCTCCTTCAGGATACCGAAGCAGACGGGGTCGGGCTCGACGGTGATGACGTTGTCTGCGATCTGCGCCGCCCAATAGGGCGTCACCCCGATCCATCCGCCGATGTCGATGAAGGTCGTCTTGCGATCGACAAGGCGCTCGATGTTCTGAAACGTACAAGGTTCCCAATCGCCATTCTGCAGCCGCGCGAAGAAGCGCTTCTTTTCCGGCTTGTCGGGAAATTGAACGGTTTTACGGAAGTAGGTGATCGAACGCATGTCGCCTGTCTAGCCGATAAAACCGCCAAGCGGAATCGCTTTTGCGAAAGGCTCACATGCCCTGAGGGAATGTCTCCACATGGTACAGCTCAGGTTGCGAGGTGCGTCAGGCGTCGACCCGCTCGACCTGGTTACGGGCTTCGCTGAGCTCGGCCGTGGTCTGGGCCAGGCGGTCAGCCAGGACACGCATGATTTCCACCGCCATCTCGGGAAAATCGGCCAGCAGCTTGAGGAAATCCTCCTTGCGAATACGCAAGGCTTCGAGCGGTGTGGTGGTCCGCACGGTCGCCGTGCGAGGCGTATTACAGAGGATGGCGATTTCGCCGACAATCGAATTTTGCTCGAACTCGGCAATCTTGAAGGGCCCGCCGGCTGTGTTGATCAGTACCTCCGCCTTGCCGGAGAGAATGACATAGGCCGCATCGCCGATGTCACCCTGATAGAACAGCGCGTCGCCGGCACCGTACATCACCCTGTCGGACGTGAAGGCAAGAAGTTTCAACTTTGCCGGCGGCAATCCTGAAAACAGGGTTATCCGGCGCAGCATTTCAACTTCATCCTTGAGCAACATCACAATCCGTGTCTCCGATTTCCCGTCGGGAGCAGTCCGCCTCCCGCATCGCGGCGGGACCATATGCTCGTGCCCTGACATTAATATTACATCAAGATGCCATTTCCTTGTAGTCGCGTCCGTCATCCACTGCGGCATCGGCACCAGTGTCATGAATGAGGCGCCCATTCTCGAACTGCGCGACACGGTCGAAGAGGTCCATCAACGAGGGATTGGCAAGAACCCAGACGATCGCTGGATCGCGCCCGGCCCGGTCAAGCATCGAGAAGACGTTGCGCACGACCTGCTCCTGGACGCGTTGATCGAGCGCAAGCAGCGGCTGGTTGAAGATATAGAAATCGCAGGCGCGGATAAGCGCGCGCGCAAGATCGAGCTTCTGCCGCTGTGCTGCCGTCAGACGTTTGCCGCCCGCGCCGACATTGTAGTCGAAACCGAAGGCCAGCACTTCGTTATAGAGGCCGCCGGCTTCAAAGAGATCGCGGACAATCGCCCGGATCTTTTCCGACCCATCGGCATGCTTGTGGCCAATACGCCCGAAGAGCACGTTGTCGATGATGCTGCCTGAGGCAATGTAACGGTTCGGACGATAATGCTCGATCATTCCAGCGAGGTCGGCCGGCAAACCCTCATCGAACTCACGGCGCGTGGCAACAACCTTCGCCATGACCTCTTCCGTCAGCAAACCGAAGCGGTGCCGCGGCTCGATGTAATCGAAGCACAGCCGGATGATCTTGATCTGATCATCTTCGGAAACCTCGGCCTTGCCGCGACTGCGCACCTTCTGCAGGATGGCCTCGTAGACCGGTATTTCCTCGGCGGTCATGAAGGTCAGCTGCTGGAAGAACGGGTGATCCGGCGGCAAGTCGCGGAACAGTTCGACGACGTTCTCGGCGATCTCGATCCCCATCGCGTAGAATGTTTCACGCAGCCCGACCCGTTGCAGGATCGTCTTGAAGAACGGGTGGTTCTCAAGCGCGTTCGCCCACATCGCCTGATCGGTGATCGTGCCAAACAGCATGTTTTCGCCGATCGTGGCCTCGATGTTGTAGGTTCCCGGTTCGAAGAACACGACGAGATCGCTGAGCTTTTCCTTTTCAAGACGTTGCCTGAGCGCGCTGCGCATTTCGACGATGCCGGCTGCGAACGCCGCATGGCGGTTCGCGTCGATCGTCGAGCGGACGGCCAGCGCCATCACGTCATTGGTCAGCAGCACGGCGTCGAGAACCGGGCGGATCTGCACGAGCAGATCATCCGGACCGCTCGCCCCGGCTGAACCGTAGTCGACCCAGTCGCTGTTGACATCCAGATGCGGATTGCCGGCAAGGCGCGCCTCGGTCACTTCCCACTTCCGGTGCGAAGCGCCCTCCCCTTCGTAGTTTACTTCCGTCAGCGGAGCGTGCTTCAGGCCGTAGAGGATGTTGTCGCCGAGGCTGCCCTGGAACACGTAGACATCGGACGAAGCGTAGGCGATCCGACGTCCGGTAACCGATTCCGGGATCTCCAGAATATCCTGTCCGCCGATGACCACCTTGCCGCTCGCTGGCCAGACCAGCCGGCCGAAGGCCTCCGCCAGCACCTCGCCACCGCCCGTCAGCGCCACCTTCTCGCCCGGCTGCACCTGAAGCGATACGTGGTCGAGCACGGTCGAGCCGCCGTCGTCGACCACCGTCACGTTTACCGCCGCCAGCGGGCCACTCAACGATTCGATGGCCCCCGCCGCAACGGCCTGAACCTTCGGATCGAGCAACGGATCGATGCTGAATTGCTCGACGACCTGCGCGTACTTGACCTGAACGTCCTGGCGGGCCTGATCCCAATCGATCAGTTCCTTCAGCGGACCTGGCAGGTCCTTATAGGCTCCGATGACGGCGACGAGCTGACCGATATCGAGGCGACCTTGCAGGGCGAAATAGCCGCCGATCGCGTAGAACAGGAAAGGCGTGACCTGCGCCAGGAAATTGTTGATGAACTTGACGAGGAACTTCCACTGGTAGAGGTCGTAGCGGATCTTGAAGATCCGGCCGAGCCGCGCCGCGATGTCGGCGCGCTCATAGTTGGAGGTATCGTGCCCGCGGATGGCACCGATGCCGTCGACGATTTCGCTGACACGACCGGAGAGTTCGCGCGCCGTCAGCTGCCGTTCACGCCCAAGCACCAGCAGCCGCTTGCGCATGCGCGGGATGATGACCGCCTGTACGGCGACGATCAGCGACGCGATCAGACCGAGCCAGAAGCTCTGCAGCAGGATGAACACCAGCGCCGTCAGAGCCTGGCCGCCGAGCAGTGCCGGCGAGACGAAGGCGTCACCGGTAAAGCCGCCGAGCGGCTCGACCTCATCCTTGATCATCGTTGCGATTTCGGCCGGCTTCACTCTCTTGAAGTGGCTCGGCGGGAAGCGGAGGACACGATCGACGAGTTCGAAGCGGATGCGCCGCAACAGGCGCTCGCCGAGCCGGCCCTTGAAGGTGTTGATGTAGAACTTGAAGAGGCCGTTGACGACCACCAGCAGCAGGAACACCAGGCTGAGCGCGAGCAGCATGCCTTCTCGGCCGAGATGGAAACCGTCAAAGACATTGATCGTTCCGAAATACGGCAAGTTGAACGAAATCGCCAGGAAGGCCTGCGTCGCCTCCGGACTGTCAAAGCCGTCACCCTGGATCGGTCCGTTGACGATCTGCTTCGGCAGGTCGAAGGACAGGAAATAGGGGATCATCGACAGCGCGACGATCACCAGAATCCAAAGCTGATCCTTGCGCGTGTGTGTCCAGATGTAGCGGGAAAGGCGTGGTTCCATGTGTCTGGCAATAGGACCTTATTGAACACGATAGCTTCTCGCGTGACGGACCGCCGTATGCCCCACCACGCATCATTCCTCGGCGGAGCCTCCGGATGGGTGCCTGTCGGCGCTCGATCGCGAAGTGGATGCCTGCATATTCCGTCCGGCGCCGAATCCGGTTCTGTCGATTATGCAGGTGCGAGGGAAATCTGCAATGGACGCGGTTCCGACTCCACTGCCGCGAAGGCAACCACAGAGAACGTCACTCTCCGAAGCACACGCCGTTATTGCACTCGCCCGGCGTCCAGCTTACAACGAGAGCATGAAACACACCAGCCACCCGCTTTCCCAAACCAGCGATTGGTACGAGCATGCCTTTGATTTGGCACGCGGTATCGCCGCCTATACGCAGAGCCCCCTCATCGAAGGCGTCGCGAAGGTAATCGCCAAACATCCCGAAGCCCACATCGCCAACGCCTTCAATCACAAGCAGGTTGCCTGCAAGGTCTGGGCACGCGACACGCTTTTGAGTGTTGCTGGTTCATCCTACGCCAGGATTGCGATTCTGGGCGGTTGGTATGGCATCCTGGGCGCGATGCTGCTGGAGGATGCGCGCTTCAACGTGGCTGCGGTCGACAGCTTCGACATCGACCCGGATGTGGAAACGGTTGCGCGAACCCTGAATGCCGCCTTCCCGGAGAAATTCCGTGCGGTGACGGCCGACATGTATGCGATTGACTATACGACGCTTGGGGCCGACCTGGTCATCAACACGAGCTGCGAACACATCGCCGATCTGAGATCGTGGCTCGATCGCATTCCCGCCGGCACGCGCGTCCTGCTGCAATCCAACGACTACTTCAGCGAGCCCACCCATATCAATTGCGTGGCTTCCGTCGAGGACTTCAGGAAACAGGCGGCGCTGACGACAGTCGAATTTGCCGGCGCCCTGCCGACGAAAAAATATACCCGCTTCATGCTGATCGGTACGGTTTGAGAGCGGCTGGCGCGCCGCAGCGAAGGGAGCTATCTGCCTGTCGAATAGTGCCATTCCAGGAAAAGTGTGAAACGGTTTTCCGTCCGGAATTGCGCAATTTCAAACAGTTGGAGCAATTCGCTGTCAAAGAGCCGTGCGGCTCTCCAGGATTTCGGCGGTCTTCATCGCGCCGTCCAGATCCAGCGGCGGAATGTTCGGCTTCGGTCGCGCCAGCATCGCTTCGACATCGCGCGCCAACCTCTCGGGCGTCACCTCGACCTCCGGCAGAACGCCGGCAAGGCCGAGCTTTTCGAGCCGTTCCGCCCGGGTCGACTGCTCGGTCTCGCCGCCCGCGACGAAGGGGATGAGCAGGGATCCGCAACCGGCGCGGATGATGTCGCAGACCGTGTTGTAGCCGGCCTGAGAAACCGAAAGCCGCACGCCCGAAAGCAGGCTCGCGAAGTCCTTTCGGAAGCGGAAGAGCTGCACGTTGCCGGGCGCGGCGGCTTGGAAGGCGTCATAGTCCTGCTGCGGCAGGTTCGGCCCCGTGACCAGACACCATCGCAGCTCGCGCGGCAGCAAGCTCGCCGCCTGCAACGCCGCGCCGATCAGTTCCTTGCCCACCGCACCGCCACCGGCCGAAACGAGCACGTCGAACGTTTCCGCCGGAACGTCCGGCACGGGCCCCGCCACGAGGCCCGTATAGGCGACCTTGTCCTCGATCTCAGCCGCATAGGGATAGGTCTCTTCGAGCCGCGCGAAGGCAGGGTCCCCGTGCACGAGCACGAGATCGAAATATGCCCTGACGACGTCGAGGGTCTCCTCGGCGCGGCCAGGTTTCGTCCGCTCCTGCAGGATGTCCCTAAGCGAAGCGGCAACGAGGGGTCTTGGGGTCTGTTTTTCGATCACCTCAAGCAAGGGCATCAGCTCGAAACGCATCTGGCGGCGGCCGAAAGGGAACGCTTCGAAAATGACGATATCGGGATCGCAGGCAAGGTACGCCTCGATCAACAGCTCCCGGCGCCGATCCTTGAAAGCGTCGCTCACCGGATTTCCCTCGCTGTCGGCAAGGCCGGAAAAACCCTTGTCGCCGGCGAGCACCGGCGGAAGGGCTACATGCTTTACGTCATTCCCCGGGAAACCCGGCACCGGGCTGCCGCCGGTCACGACGGTCACCTCGAAACCCCTGGCGGCAAGTGCGCTCGCGATCCGGCTCGCCCGCGCCAGATGGCCGATGCCGAGGAGATGCTGCACGTAGAAAAAGACACGGCGCGCACGCATCACGCGGCTCTCCATTCGCTGGCAAACAGGGCGGCAAGCTGATCGATACTGGTGTGGTGGTCGAATTGCGCGCGGACCTTCCGCTCCGCCGCACCGCCCAGGCCGTGACGGAGCGTGGGATCTCGGATGAGTTGCTCCAGGGCCCGTGCAAGCGCCTGCGGATCTTCCGACGGGACGACCCTGCCGTTCTCGCCATCGACGAGAAGTTCCGGAACGCCGGAAATCGCCGTCGAGACACACGGCAGTCGTTGGCTCGACGCTTCGACAAGCACATTGGGCAACCCGTCGCGATCGCCGTCGGCGGTGATCCGGCAGGCAAGCGCGAAGATATCGCTCGTCCGGTAATGCGCCAGCACGTCGGTCTGGTCGAGCGCGCCCTTCCAGGCAACCCTGCCGGAAACGCCAAGCTCGGTCGCAAGCGTCTTCAGTTTGCTGGTCAGTTCACCGGCACCGATGTGCTCGAACCGCCAATGAAGGTCCGCCGGCAACAGCGAGAGTGCCTTCAGCAAGACGTCGTAGCCCTTCTTGTCGACGGCGCGGCCCACGCTGACGATGCGGACCGGATCCGAAGGGTCAGAACCATTGCGGTCAGAATGCGTGCCGTCGAAACGTGGGAAACGATCAAGATCAAGGCCGTGGTAGCTCAGATGCACCCGCGCCTTTTCGCTCGTCAGGCTCTTCAGATGTTCGTAGCCCATGCGCGTGCAGGTGACCGTCCAACGCGCCCGGCCAAGCTTTTCGGAAAGCTCCCAGTCCGGCGACGTCCAGATGTCCTTGGCATGCGCCGAGCAGGTCCAGGGCGTACCGGCGATCACGCTGGCATAGGCCGTCACCGAGGCAGGCGTATGGATGAAATGCGCGTGCAGCCAGCGCGGATTGCCCGGCCATTCCGAAGCGAGCACCACCGCCTGCCCGAACCGGCGAAAGCGGTTGCGGCTGAAATCGCGGCGCAGGTCTTTCAGAAAGAGCCCAAATGCCGGCCAGAAACCCGGCTTCGGCAGGGAACGCACGAGACCGCGCAGCACCCGCAGCGGCTCTTCATGCAGATATTCGGGCAGATAGTGAACATCGGCACGAATCTCGTCGTGAACCGGATGGCGCTTGCCGTCGGTCGGACGGCGAAGCGCGATCAGTACAAGGTCTAGTCCGGCCCGCTCAAGGCCAAGCAGTTCCTGCGCGATGAAGGTTTCCGAAAGACGCGGATAGCCCTTCAGCACGACTGCAATCTTGCGATCTGTCGGCAATGCTTCAGCTCGATTTCTTCACGATATTCAAGTGGTCGCTCGACGGCCGGTCGAGCCACCGACCAACGATCTCGGAGATATGCACGAGCCCTTCCAGCCGCAAGCCGTTGGCGGTGCTTTTCGAAGGCGGTGCCCGGGACGGCAGCGCCTTCAGCGCGGCCGCCAACCGTAGCGGATCTTCCGCTTCGTCCGGCAACAGCATTTCCACGAGCCCAAGCTCGGCCGCGCGGCGGGCGCGGATCAACTGCTCCTCGCGCGGCTGGATGCGCGGCACGATCAGCGCCGGTTTGTCGAAGGAGAGGATTTCGCAATAGGTGTTGTAGCCGCCCATGGCGACGACGCCCTTGGCGCCGGCGATGAGCTCTTCCATGCGATTATCGAACTCGATGATCTTGATATAGGGGATCTTGCTGCCCTTGCGGATCAGCTTTTCCCGCTTCTTGACCGGCATATAGGGCCCGAGCACGATCAACGCCTTGTGCGTAAGCTCCGGGTCCTGCTGGTAAGCGTGGATGACATCGTGGATCAGGTCCGCACCGTCGCCGCCGCCCCCCGTGGTGACCAGGATATAATCGCCTTGCGGCTTGTGGCCCGGCAGTTCCTCCCGCGGGACGCTACGCTGCAGGAAGCCGACGAAATTCATCCGATCGCGGACAGCCGGCGGCACGTCGAGCTCGGTCAGCGGATCGTAAAAATCCGGCGGGCCATAAACCCAGATCGTATCGTAATACTGCTCGATCTTGCGCATGGTGTCGCGCCGCTTCCACTCCGCTTCCAGCAGATGTGGCGCATCCATGACCTCACGCAAGCCCAAGACCAGCGTCGTGCCGTGCGCTTTCAGGTAGGTCAGCGTCTCCTCGACCTCGCCGCGCAGGCCCATCGGCTCCTTGTCTACGATGAAGATGTCCGGCTTGAAGGTTTCGGCTGTGTGGCGAATGATTGCCTGACGCATCTTCAGCGTCTCGTCGAGCTCGATATGACGGTCGAGCGAGGTGTAGTCGCCATTGTGCAGCTTGATGACGCTCGGAATCTTCACGAAATCGACGCGCGCACGGTAGTCGAAAGCACCGGCGATCGTTGCCCCGGAGATGATCAGGATGTTCAGACCGCGGTAGTCTTCCACCAGGGAATGCGCGATCGTGCGGCACCGCCGGAGGTGCCCGAGCCCGAACGTATCATGGCTATACATGAGGATCCGGGCATCTTCAAAACGCCGCATCATGCAAGAAACCTTTCGCTCAGGATCAATGAACTGTTTGGCGCCGACCGGTTGCCAGCGTCAAATCGGGCTTCATTTGTAGGGATCGGCGGCGTCACGCAACCCATCTCCCAAGAAGTTGAACGCCAAAATCACAAGAATGACCGGAATTGTGGGAAATAGGAGCCAGGGGTAGAAAGCAATAACGCTGACGCTTTTGGCCTCCGTCAAAAGAATGCCCCAACTGGTGATGGGGGGTCTAAGACCGAGACCGAGGAAGCTCAGGGCCGTCTCGCCGAGAATCATGCCGGGGATCGAGATCGTCGCAGTTGCGATCAGATGCGACATGAAGCCAGGCACGAGATGCCGGCCGATGATGCGGCTGCTCTTGGCGCCCATCAACTGGGCCGCAAGCACATAATCCTCCTCGCGAAGCGCCAGCAGTTTCGAGCGCACCGCGCGCGCAAGCCCCGTCCAGTCCAGGAGGCCAAGGATGATCGTGATCGCCAGATAGATCAGGATCGGACTCCAGGTCGCCGGCATGATCGCTGCGAGCGACAGCCAGAGCGGGATGCTCGGGATAGACTGCAGGACTTCAATGACGCGCTGGACGATGAGATCGAAGAGACCGCCGTGATAACCCGCAAGGCCACCGATGACGATGCCGAGCACGAAGCTGACGGTGATGCCGAGCAGGCCGATCGTCAACGAAATTCGGGCACCGTAAATGATGCGCGACAGCACATCGCGACCGAGACGGTCCGTCCCCAGGAAGAACGCCTGACCGTCCTTCGCCGGGCAAACGAGATGCACGTTGCTGTCGAACAGGCCCCAGAAACGATAGCTGTCGCCCCGGCAGAAGAAGCGCAGTCGCTGCACGTCCGTGACGTCGTCGGCATAGTTGCGCTTCAGCGTTTCCATATCCAGCGTCATGGTCCGTCCATAGACGAAGGGACCGACGAACTGGCCCTCATGGAACAGGTGCACCGCCTGCGGTGGTGCGTAGATATAGTCCATGTTGCGGGTATGCAGGTTGTAAGGCGCCAGAAACTCAGAGACGACGATCGTGAGGTAGAGCACCGCGAGGAAGACGCCGGAGACGAGCGCGAGCCTGTGGCGGCGGAATTTCCACCACATCAGGCGAAGCTGGGAAGCCTGGTTGACGCGCACCTGCTCGTCGGTCATCGCCTCGACGGAATAGGGATCGAAAGGAGCCGTCGATACGTAATGCGGCAAGGGCTCGCCGGGCGCCGGAAGAAATGACGTCACTTGGTGCTCCTGCCTTGCAGCCGAATTCGAGGATCGAGAATGGCGAGCGCGATATCGGAAATAAGCACGCCGATCACGGTCAGAAACGCGAGGAACATCAGGAACGAACCGGCGAGATACATGTCCTGGCTCTGCAGGGCCTTGATCAGCATCGGCCCGGTGGTTTCCAGCGACAACACGATCGCGGTGATTTCAGCGCCGGAAATGATCGCCGGCAGGATCGAACCGATATCCGATATGAAGAAGTTCAACGCCATGCGCAGAGGGTATTTGACCAGCGTGCGCATCGGCGAAAGGCCCTTGGCGCGGGCGGTTACGACATACTGCTTCTGCAGCTCGTCGAGCAGATTTGCGCGCAGACGCCGGATCATGCCGGCCGTGCCCGCCGCGCCGACGATGACGACGGGGATCCAGATATGTTCGAGGATAGACTTCGCCTTGGCCCAGCTCATCGGCTCGGCCAGATACTTCTGGTCCATCAGGTGGCCGATCGAAATCCCGAACCAGATATTGGCGAAATACATCAGGATCAGCGCCAGCATGAAATTGGGGATGGCAATGCCGATCAAGCCCACCAGCGACAGGCCGTAGTCGCCCCAGCTATACTGGTGGGTCGCGGAATAGATGCCGATCGGAAAGGCGATCAGCCAGGTGAAGATGATGGTGACGAAGGAGACGAGGATCGTCAGCCACAGACGGTCGCCGACGACGGCGCTGACCGGCAGCTCGTATTCGAAGGAATAGCCGAAATCGCCCTGCAGCATGCCGCCGAGCCAGTAGACGTAGCGCAGGACCGGTGGCTGGTCGAAGCCGTACTCCTTCCTCAGCGCCTCGATCTGCTCCATGTCGACGCCTTCGCCCTGCGCCTTGATCTCGGAGACATAGCTCTCGAAGTAGTCGCCGGGCGGCAGTTCGATGATGGTGAAGACAAGAGCCGAAATGATGAGGAGGGTTGGAACCATCGCTGCGATACGCCAGAGAATATATCGCAGCATGTCAGGCTTCCTGCTCGATCCAGAAGGTATCGGTCTTGTAGACACCAAAATAGGAGGTGGGATCGAAGCCGTAGAGCCCCGTTTCCGGCACATTCCGGAGCTTCTTCGCCACGAGGATCGGCTGCAGCGAGGCGTTTACGATACCGATCGAGAAGACCTGGTCTGTGTAGATCGACAGCATGCGGGTCCAAATCTCCGTGCGCTCGGCGTCGTCAGCCGAATGCCGCCAGCGTTGCAGCAGCTCCGTCAGTTCGACAGCGGCAGGCAGATCCGGCGGCTGGCCCATTTCGCCATGGGACAGGTAGTTGAGCCCCCAGACCGGCCATTGCAGCTGGTCGTCGGCCGTCGGCGCCAGTTGCCCCGGGTTCATGCCCGGGGTCGGAACGCCGTTGTCGAGCCCGAACCACATCGACATGACGATCTCGCCGCCGACAGCACGGCTGCGGAACGTGTCGCGCTGCGAGGTGCGGATGAAAAGCGATATCCCGACCTTCTGCCAGTAATCGGTGACGAGCTGCAGCACGTCCGTCTCGAGCGTGCTTTCGCCGGCCGTTTCCACGACGATTTGCGCGGCCCTGCCATCGGGCAGGACACGGATGCCGTCGCTATCGCGTTGCGTCAGGCCCGCTTCGTCGAGCAGTGCATTGGCTTGAGCTGGATCGTGGGCCACCCACGCGTTGGCGAATTCCGGACGGAACAGCGGGCTGTCCGGCAGAACCGTGTCCGCGCTCTCCTTGGTCAAGCCGTAGAAAACTGCCTTGTTGATCTCGGTGCGGTCGATGGCCAGCGAGAGCGCGCGGCGAACGCGCACATCCTGCAGCAACGACCGCCAGACCGTGTCGGAGCAGTTGAGGTTCGGCAACAGCGCCAGGCGCGAGCCTTGCGTCTTCTTCCACAGCAGCACCTTGACCGGATACCGCTTCTCGGAATCCTTGAGGAACGTATAGTCGACGAAGTCGATGCCCGTCGCCTGAAGGTCGCTTTCACCCGTGCCTGTCTTCGCCGGGATCAGCGCCGACGAGCTGACGTTGAGCACGAACTTGTCGATATAGGGAAGCTGCAACCCGTTCTCGTCGACGCGGTGGAAGTAGGGGTTGCGCTCAAAGATGAACTGTTCGGCAGGAAGCGGCGTCGTGTTGCGCCATGGATCGAGCGTCGGAAGCTCAGGATTCTCAGGGCGATAGGAGCGAGCCATGCGCATGTGGAGCTGGCTCCATTTCTTGACGCGCTGCTCCTTCATCAAAACCTTGAGCTTGTCTTCTTCCTGATATTTCTCGTGGAACTGCTTGAGATAGGCTGAAGGCACTGCCACCACCAGCGGCTGCGGTGCGGCGAGCTTCTGCAGGAAGTCCGGGTTCGGCGTCGACCAAGTATAGCGAACGGTTCGCTCATCGATGACTTCGAATTTTCCGGCTTCGCCGTCCATCACCAGCGCAGTCGGCAAACCGGCGGGGCTCAGCTTCTCGTTGTTGAGCACATCGTCCCAGCAATAGCGGAAGTCCTCCGCCGTCAGCGGCGACCCGTCGGACCACTTGTGCCCTTCTCTCAGGTGGAAGGTGAAGATGCGGTCCTCGACCGTCTCGTAGCTTTCAAGGACATCCGCTTCGAGCTTCAGCGTTTCATCATAGCCGACCAGTCGGGCATAGCCGTAGACGGTCATGAGCCGGATGTCCTTGGCACTGCCGATGATCATCGTCACGTCACCGCCATGCTTGCCGGGCGTGCGCCCGAGCGCCGCGACGTTGATGACACGCGGCGTCTTGGGCAAGCGCTCGTTGACCGGCGGCAGCTTGCCGTCGGCAATCAGCTTTTCCAGAAACGCCGGTTCACTCCCAGCAGCCAGGAGCCGCATGGGAAATGCCACGGTTGCAAGCAATGCCAGTACAGTTCGGCGGGTGATCATGGCCGTAACTCCCTTGCATCCACGGACCGGCGCGCCAGCACGAAGTGGTCGCCACCGAGATCGGCGGGGATGAGCGTGTCGCCAGCGTCGTCGACGCGGAACTGCGGTCCCCAGCGCCGCATATCCGATCCTTCGCTGTCCTTCAGCCTGTCAAAGTCGAGCGGCCGATCGAGATCCGGATAGGGAACGGCCGCGAGCAGCGACTTGGTATAGGGATGAACCGGCTTGCGCATCAGCACCTCGCGCGGGGCGAGCTCGACGATGCGGCCGGCGCACATGACGGCGATGCGATCCGCCATGTAGTCGACGACTGCAAGGTTGTGCGAAATGAACAGGCAGGTCAGCCCCAATTCTTTCTGCAGATCCTTGAGAAGGTTGAGAACTTGCGCCTGAACGGAAACGTCGAGCGCCGAAACCGGTTCGTCGCAGATCAGCAGTTCCGGCACGAGCGCGAGAGCCCGGGCAATGCCGATGCGCTGACGTTGGCCGCCCGAAAAGCTGTGCGGATAACGGTTGATGAAGCGCTGGTCGAGGCCGACAGCCTGCAGCAGCGAACGCACCGTCTCGACACGCGATTTCGCCGTTCCGCGCCCATGGATCTCCAAGGGTTCGCTGAGGATGTTCTTGACCGTCATGCGCGGCGAAAGCGACGAGACCGGGTCCTGGAAGACCATCTGGATTTTCGAGCGCAACGCCTGAAGTTCGTCGCCGTGGGCCTTCAAGACATCGACAGGTCCTTCGCCGTTGTCGAAAGTCACCGATCCGGCATCGGACGTGACCGCGCGCATGAGGATCTTGCTGACGGTCGTCTTGCCGCAACCGCTTTCGCCGACGAGACCAAGACATTCGCCGCGGCGAATGTCGAAGCTGACGTCGTCGACGGCGCGATGCAGTGTACTTTCCCCGCCGCCAAACCAGGAAGACTTCCGCGTGCCATAGGTCTTCGAAACATTGCGGACGGATAGCAGCACATCCGGGCCGGCGGGTTTGTTTGCTGCCGAAGTTCCGAGCAGCGTGCCGGCCTTGACCGGCACTTCGCGCAGCGCCTTCAACCTCTCGCCGGGCTTCATGTCGAAATGCGGGATCGCCGCCATTAGGCCCTTGAGATAGGGATGCTGCGGGTTGCGGAAGATGGCCTCGACAGGGCCAGCCTCGACGATCTGCCCATGATAGATCACCACAACCTCGTCGGCCATGTTGGCGACGACGCCGAGGTCATGGGTGATCAGCAGCATTGCCATATTGAGCTTCACCTGAAGCTCGCGCAGAAGTTTAAGGATCTGGGCCTGTACGGTCACGTCGAGCGCGGTCGTCGGCTCGTCGGCGATCAAGAGGGCCGGCCGGCAGATCAGTGCCATCGCGATCATCGCGCGCTGGCGCATGCCGCCGGAAAGTTCGAACGGATACATCTCGTAGGCGCGCTTCGGATTGGCAAAGCCGACATAGCCGAGCAGTTCCTCGGTCCGTGCCCGGCGTTCAGCCTTTTCCGCATCCGTGTGGATCTTCAGCACCTCGGAAATCTGGTTTCCGATCGTATGGAGCGGCGACAACGACGTCATCGGCTCCTGAAAGATCTTGCTGATACGCGTGCCCCGCAGGCTGCGTATCTCATCACCTTCCCGCTCCAGCGAAAGCAGGTCGATGGGCTTTGCCGCCGTGGTGGGATCGTTGAACAGAATTTTGCCACCAACCCTGGCGACGTTGGGCAGGATGCCCATTACCGCCTGGCTGATTGCCGACTTGCCCGATCCCGACTCACCAACGAGCGCCGTGACCTTGCCAGGCAAAATCCTGAAATTCGTATTGTTCACGGCTTGAACTTCGCCGCCGAGCACCGAGAATGTGATCCGCAGACCTTCAACTCGAAGCAGGTCCGCCCCAGATGTCATAGCAGCACGCTTCCCTCATTGCTTTTTATCCGCCGCCTCTAAAAAAAGACTAGCGCAGCTTCAGAGGGCTGTCCAGCATGGCCAACTGCAACCGGAGCATTGCCCCGTGCATCTTCAGTTGGTTAGGGGGCGGGGCACGTCCCGCCCTTCAGCACGTCGGCGCAGTTCGGCGAGCGGCGGAAGTCGTCATAAAACAGCGTCCAGTCGGTCGTATCGGCAGCCCGATAGGGGCCGAACTTGAAGTACTGGTTCTTGCCGAGCCCCTTGTCGGCGTGGCCGACATGCCCCGCCACCGTGATGATCGGCTTGCCGTTGGCGAAGAGTTCGATGCGTCCCGTGCCACCGGCCCCCGGCAGCGAGTAGATCGCGAAGTCGATCCAGCCGGACTTCGGATCGGGCAGCGGATTGCCATGGTTCGTCACCTTGATGGCATCCGTGCAGGCGTTGAACAGGCTGCCGTCTTCCAGCTTCCAGTTGCTGTCGGCGGCGACCAGCATGCGCATCTGGTTGACGCTAGGCCGCCCCCACACGGGGATCTCGCCAGGCTTGCACTTCGCCGGCGTACCTTCCGGGCCGGATGAGAGCGGCGCGATGTAATTCGTCTCCACCGTGACGAAGAGCTTGCCCGCCTCGAGGCGAAAAGCAAGGAACGGACTGAAATCCCCTTCGGCGCCAGGATCGATCTCACGCTTCCATTGGGCGATCAGATAGCGATGATCCTCCTTCGGGACCGGATCGGCGAACTTGACCGCGAAACCATACCAGACCCCCTGGTCGTAGGGCACGCGCAGCGCCGTCTTCTCCCAAATCTCGGCTCGCTCGCTACAACCGTCGAGGGAATCCGGACAGGTCGGAACGACGCTCAACTTGAGTGCGCCCTTGCCGGTGTGCGTCACCTGGTTTTGAAATTCTACCGTGCCCGCACTCTGCTCGAAGTTCTCGCGATAGTAGAGCCCGCCTTCGGGTGAGAAATTCTGTTCCTCGAATCCGTCTGAAAGTTTGGTTTCCCACGGCTGCGCCATCGCGCCTCCGGCCATGGCGATGCTGGCGGCGACAATCACGGCTCGGAACATACTTCCCCCTATTGAAGCATCTTGTCGATAAGGCCGCGCGGCGGCTGAAGCGGACGAGTATTGCGGTGAAGCAGCATGACATGTTCCGCCTCGGAAAGTCCATCCTGCAACACATCGTCGAAGCGCTCATCTGCTCTGGCAAGCAACGCTGCATCGTTGGGGTAGAGAATCGTGAATTTCTGCCGCACTCCGCGCAGTTTTTCCTGGCCGAGCGCCGTCCAATCTCCGCCGCAGTAATTGACGAAGGCCTCGCTGGCGACGACGCTATGTGCATATTTCTTGGTCAGGTTCTGCAACCGCTGCACTTCGTTGACGGCCGAGCCGAAGGCGGAGAAGGTCAGCCGGTCGCGCAGCCCGACATTGCCGAACATCACGTTGCCGACATGCAGCCCGATGCCGTAGCCGATGGGATCGCGGGATTGCTTGCGCCGTTCGCCGTTCAGCATCTCCATGCGCGCCGTTGCTGCGCGCACGGCGGCAAAGGCCTCGCGGGCGGCAAATTCGGACGGCTCCTTATGGCGCCCACACGGATAGACGGCGATGAACCCGTCGCCGACGAAGCTCAGGATATGGCCGCCATTGCGATTGAAGGGCGCGGCGATCGCGTCGAAATAGGTGTTCAGCGTCTCGATATAGGACTGCCGCCCCTCCTTCTCCGCCAGCATCGTCGAGCGACGCATGTCGGCCATGACCAGGATCGCGCGCACGGTTTCGCCGTCGCCGCGGCGGACCTGGCCGCTCATCACGCGCCGACCGGCGCTGGAGCCGAGATAGGTGGTCAGCATATTGTCGGCGAGCTTTCCGAGCACCGCCATCTTCGCTGCGACCGCCAGGTGGTGCTGAAGTTTGAGCAACGCCCCGATCACATCATCGGTGAAGCCGCCATGGCGGTCCGTCGACCAGGATCCGACCATGCCATGCCCCGAATCGGCGCCGAGCGATTGCATGAAGGCCAGGTAGTCCGTGGCGCCCATCTCCTTGAGATCGTCGAAGATCGGGAACTCGGACGGCGTATCCTGGTAAAGACGCCGCCGGACATGCTCGAGATTGTTGTTGAGCAGATAGTAGTAGGGGCTCTGCAGGAAACGCTCGGGATTGAGCGCCAGTTCTTCGTGCCGAAGGCCGCTTACCTCGACGCCCTTGCCGCGGATCCAGGTAAAACCAAGCGCATCATAAAGCGGATGCAGCATCGAAAAGGAGAGATGGACACGCATCAGCGGCAGGCCGGCGGCAGCGAGCCGTTCGCAAAAGCCTTTGACGATCGTTTCCAGCGGCGCGTCGCTGAGCGACGTCCGCATCAGCCAGTCGGCAACCTTGTCGATGAGGATTTCGGATACGTTGTCGTTCGTCGGGGCCATTTCGCGTCCTCACCATGACAGACCGTCCCGCGTCAGCATCCGGAGACGGCGAACGCCCCGGCAAATTGCCGGTCCATGTTCGCGGTGGATGATGATGAGCCGTGCCCGTTAAGAAAATGCTCCAACCGATTCCGGCGTCGATGACGTGCAGGCACCCGGAATGCGGCACTTATATGTTGCAGATATTGATGCCACCCGGCGATTTCCAGAGGCCGGGCAAAGTTTTTCTCGCATGATGTTTTGATAGCCGGCTCAAAGGCATGTCCTTCGGCGTGACGCAGTGCCTCGCTTGACTTGGAGCTTGTTTCTCTCCAACAAACCACGACATGTTCGCGCGGCGCCACCCGTCTGTCCACGAGATCCGGAAAGCAAACTTGACCTCACCTCATTACGAAAGCCTGCTCTCGTCCATCTCCGCCTCGAGCGCCAGGGTCGGCGTCATCGGTCTCGGCTATGTCGGCCTGCCGCTCGCCATCGCCGCTGCTCGCGCGGGCTTTGCCGTTACCGGCTTCGATATCGACCCCACCAAGATCGTCGCGCTCGACGCGGGCAAGTCCTACATCGCCGCCGTATCGGACGCCGCACTCGCAAAAGAGAGCGGTGCCGGCCGCTTCCGCTCGACGACGGACTTTCAAGAGCTGGCGGACTGCGACGTCATCATCATCTGCGTGCCGACGCCGCTTACCAAACACCGCGACCCGGATCTTTCCTTCGTCGAAAAGACGTCACGCGCGATCGCGGCGACCCTCAGGCCTGCACAACTCATCGTCCTGGAATCGACCACCTATCCCGGGACGACCGACGGCGTCGTGCGCACCATCCTCGAGGAAACCGGGCTCAAGTCGGGCAGTGACTTCTTCGTCGGCTTTTCGCCGGAACGTGAGGATCCCGGCAATCCGACCTACGAAACGGTCAGCATTCCGAAGGTCGTCGCCGGCGATGGACCACAGGCTTCGGCCCTGATGGAACGGTTCTATGCCGCCGTGGTGAAAACCGTCGTGCCGGTCTCCTCCAACGCCACGGCGGAGGCCGTGAAGCTCACCGAGAACATCTTCCGCTCCGTCAATATCGCCCTCGTCAACGAATTGAAGATCGTCTACGAGGCCATGGGCATCGACGTCTGGGAAGTGATCGAAGCGGCGAAGACCAAGCCGTTCGGCTACATGCCGTTCTACCCCGGACCGGGGCTCGGCGGCCACTGCATCCCGATCGACCCCTTCTACCTCACCTGGAAGTCGCGGGAATACGAGCTGCCGACGCGCTTCATCGAGCTTGCCGGCGAGATCAATTCGGCCATGCCGCGACATGTGTTCAGCCGCCTCGCCGAGGCACTCGACCGCAAGTCTGGCAAGGCGCTCAGCCGTTCCAACGTCCTCGTCGTCGGCCTCGCCTACAAGAAGAACGTTCCGGATATTCGCGAGAGCCCGTCGCTGCGCTTGATCGAGTTGATCGAAGAGCGCGGCGGACGCACGTCCTATCACGACCCCTACGTCGCTGAGATCCCACCGACACGCGAACATGGTGCTTTGAAGGGCCGGCGTTCGGTCTCACTCGACGCGCAAACAGTCGCAGCGTTCGATGCCGTGCTGATTGCCACCGATCACGACCAGGTGGATTACGTCGCCCTTGCCGCTTCCGCCTCGCTCATCGTCGATACGCGCAACGTGTTCTACCGCAACGGACTGACCGGCGAGCATATCGTCAAGGCCTAGCTCGCCAAGGGCTGCAAACCGGCGGTATCTCGCATGTCTTGCTAGGCGGTCCTTAGGCGCGCCAGCGCGGCCTTGAGCTTGCTTGCCGCCACCGCGTAGCCGCCCGACGCGCCATCGACGAAATGCATGTGATCCCGTGTCATCGGCGTCGGCACAATGCAGGTCATCAGCGCCGAATCCTGTTGATGCAAGCCATAGTGCCCGACACCCGCCGCCTCTGCTTGTCTCAGCCGAGACTCGATCCGTTCGAGCCGTTCAGTGCTGATGTCGATCGTCATTTTCAGCCCGTCGTCGAACTTGCGGAAGTCCGTGTTGTCGGCGAGGTCGCGGCGGTAGCGATTCGTGTCGAACGAGCCCAGATTCCAGCCCAGCCGGAGGCAAACAAACAGAACCAGCGTCTGCACGGTGATGAAGCAACGGGGAAGAAAGCGTCGTCCTTTCGGCGCCACGGCCCGCGTCTCGGCTTCAATGCCCTTGAAGGAGAAACGTGGCCTCGGCCCAAGTTCGGGAACAGGATGGCCATTGCGTTCTTCCTCATCGGCCAATGCGACGATATCGGCGATCAACGCCTGAAACTCCGGTCCATTGCCCTTCGGCCCGGGCACGGCGATGATCGAGGCGATCGCGCCGTGGCGGGACTCGATCGGGTTCCAGCGACAGGAAAGCCCGGTGAGGTCGGGCCGGCTGCCAGCCGCCGCGGCGCCGACGGGATAGCGTCCCGCCTTCATCGCCGCCTCGGCCCAACTGGCGCCGCCACCTGCAAACATCGCGTAGAAAACCTCTTCGCTCGCCTTGAAGCGTGCGACACGCATGTCGAGGCCGTTGGCGCGGATATCGCTGACCGGTACCAGAGCGGCGCGCAACTCAAGCCCGAGCTCCTCCGCGACCCAGGTCTTCACGGCGGCGAGTGCGTCGCGTGCGCGGTCCGCCATCGGCGCCGGCAGCGCGGCGAGCGCGCCGTCCCCACCGAAAACAAAGGGCATCGACTTTTCCTCGAGCGCGTTCATCAACGCCGAGATGACGCTGGCACCTGCCATGTTCACAGTTTTGTAGCGGCCTTCGGCGATCGCGCCGGTGGAGTTGACGATGTCGGCGACAGCGAGAAGCCAGCCGTCCGGCAGCGGCCGATAATTCGCCTCGTCCGCGACCCCTTCGAACGCATCGAAGAGAGGTACGCTGTCGTAGAACCGCGCGTCTGTTGCCTCAACCATGCGTGACCTGTTCCCTACGTTACTGCGTTCGATAAATAATCCACGTAACAGCGCAAGGAAAAGTTTCATGTGCTGCTGCTAAGGCCTCGCCATCGATCCGGCGCCCCCCCGCTGAAATGCGGTTCCGTCGGACGAATTCCAACCGGGCGCTCTTGGCGACGCTAAGGTTACTTTCCAAATAATAACCCATGGCATTGCAGGGGTGTGGCCATTGTGCTTGTTTAACAGTCACACAAGGATCAAAATGGTCCGAGCGTGCGTAGTGAAGCCGAAACTGAATGCGTGACGACAACTTTCGAGTGCGGTTCTGGGGCGTAAGAGGAAGTTTGCCGGTATCCGGCCAACAATACCTCGCCTATGGGGGAAATACATCCTGCATCGAGATTCGATGCGGCAAGGATGTATTGCTCTTCGATGCGGGGTCTGGGCTGCGCGAGGCCGGTTACTCGCTGATCGCCGAAGGCATCGACCAATTCGACCTTTTCTTCACCCACAGCCACTATGACCACATCATCGGCCTTCCCTATTTCAAGCCGATCTACAAGTGTCAGAACTCGGTACGCTTCTGGTCGGGTCATCTGCACGGCACGATGACCACGAAGGAAATGATCCGCGACTTCATGCGCCCACCGTGGTTCCCGGTGGATCCGGATATCTGTCAGGCAAGCCTCGACGGCCTGGATTTCAAACCCGGTGACGTGCTGACGCCGCGTGAGGGGGTAACGATCCGCACGACGAGCCTCAGGCATCCGGGCGGTTGCGTCGGCTATCGCGTCGAATGGAACGGCCGCGCCGTCGCTCTGGTCTACGACACCGAACATGAGCCGGGCATCCTCGATCCCGGCGTTCTCGAACTGATCGCCGGCTGTGATCTGATGGTCTACGACTGCACCTATCTCGAAAGCGAGATGGATCATTTTCAGGGCTTTGGGCACTCGACCGGCATGCATGGCGCCCGGCTGGCGATGGCGGCCGGTGTCAAGCATCTGGCCATGTTCCATCACGATCCGTCCCGCACCGACGAGGCGCTGGCCGCAATGGAACGCGACGTTCAGGCGACGTTCGCCGGCGCCTTTGCCGCCCGCGACGGACAGATCATCGAGCTGTAATCTCGCGGCCGGCAAGCCAACGGCAGGCCGGATGTCTGCTGGTCGCCGCAAAGAGCTTTTCGAGGAACGCCCAGACGCCCTCGTCGTGAACGAGGTGATGCGTCAGCACGCCGATCGTGCGGCCCTTCTGCTCCGCTCTCTCCTCGACGTCGCCGGTCACCTGCCGAAGCCTCGCAATGATGTCGGAGACGATCAGTGCATGGTCGCGGCAACCGCGCGTCCCGCGCCAATCCATGACATCGACATGCGTGTTGACGAGCTTGAACGGCGATGGTTTCTCCGGCCCGAAGACCGAAAGCACCGTGAACCCGATGTCGGGCAAGCCGTCGAGAAGCGTGTTGTCGATCCGGTTCCATGGGGGAACGAGCATCGGCACGAAGCTGCCCGGAAAGAGCGTCCGCAGGCGGTCATAGCCGAGCTCGAGTTCGTGGAGCACCGTGGCGCGCGGCCGGTGCGCGCCAAGCTCCTGCTTCTTTTCCTCAGGCGGCGCATGATTGCGATGCGCCCACCCGTGCACGGCAATGCCGACATCTGCGAGCCCGCCAAGGCGGCGCGCGAGCGCTTCGCCGGTCTGGGCTGGCGGAACGGCCAGAACGACCGGAAGAGCGTGTCGGTCGACCAGCGACAGCAACCGATCGAGCGCCCGCGTCGGCTCGGCTGCGTCGTCGTCACGCAGCCAGAAATCCACCGGCCGTCCCGACGCTTCAAGGCGATCGAGCTCCGCAGCAAGGCACTGCCAATGGATTTCCTCGGTCATTTCGGCGTCTCCAGAAACTCATCGAAAATCGAGCGAAGCCGTCGGGCGGCTGCCGGAAACGAGCGCTCATCATGAACGAACCGTCGGGCGGCTGCGCCCAATCGCCTGCGGCCCGCCGGATCCTCGATCAGGTCGCGCATCGCCGCCGCATAGGCGCCGATATCCCCGTCCCGCGTCAGCAGCCCGGTCTCACCGTCTCTCACCACTTCCGGCACGCCGGCCGTTCGTTGCGCAACGACCGGCAGGCCTGCGGCCTGCGCTTCGAGATAGGCAAGCCCGTAGGCCTCGCCGCAGCCGGGCCACACGTAGAGATCAGTGCTGGCAAGAATATCCGGCAGGTCGGCTGCATCCTTTTCGCCAAGCCACGTCAATCGATCGGGAGGCAAAGTCGCAAAGGCCCCCATGACCTCGTCGCGACAAGGTCCGTCGCCGACGATCGTCAAGGTCCAGGCGGCATCGGCAACACGCGTCAGCGCCTGCGCCAGCATGCGGTAGCTGTTCATCTTGTCGCCGCTGCGCATCATCGCGACCACGACCAGCCGGCAGGGGGCATCGGCTGATGGCTTGCTCTCAATGAACGGCGCAGCGTCGATGAACGGCGCAAGCATCGCATGGCGGCATGAGGGAGCGGCTTCAAGAAGGCCGTCGCGGTCGCGGCGCGTCAGACAGATGTTGACGGCCGCCTGCGAAATAGCCGCAAGAACATGGCGCTGGGCAATCGCGCCGACACCCTCATTCCGCCGCATCGAGTACGACGCTTCCGCCGTCACATAGGGAATGGAAAATTCGTCCGAAAGCCTAGGCCCGAGAAGGTCTGGCGCCTTGTAATAGGGATGGTAGCAAAACCAGAGATCGGGAGCGCCCTCGCTCCGCCAGAGTGTGCGAAGGCGCGCAGTTTCGGCGTCCGCCGCACGCTCCAGTTCCCGGAAATCCTGATCCGACGGCTTGGCCATGAAACTGCGCAGGTCCGACGCAATCGCAACCTCGTGCCCACCGATCCGCAGTGCCGCAATCAGCATGCGGGCCATCAGCCGGTCGCCTGACGGCACCGGGTGATCGGGGGATTTCAGCGGTGCATAAAAGGCGATCTTCATCCGCAGCGAGCTATCGTGTCTCCGCGCGAGACTGTCAACCAACGGGTTTCCGTACGCACAACCGGTTCGTCAATCGATCGGCAAATCATAGTAGTCGCGTCGGATAAGTCTAAGCGTGCGATCCGGTTCAATGACGTAAGTCTCCTGAACGAAACTGTTGCCGCTCGTGAAGCGGTGCGGGACGATGCTGCCCACCGGCGCCTTCGTCAGTTTCGTGCGAGGCTGTCCGCCATAGGTGATGCTGCCCGGGATCGGCTCGATATCTGGCGTGGTACAGCCGGCGAGCGTCAGAGCGAAAAGGCAAAGAAGGGCTGCCGACCGTCTCACAGGCGAGTTGCATTTCATCGCGACCATTTCGAGACCTCCACATCTCGCGAGAACACGTGCGCCGCACGCCTATGGCGCGGTGGCCGCCGACTTGTTTTCGACTTTCGCCGCGGCCGCGTCAGCGTCATGGGCGTCCAGCAGGCTATAGGCCACATAGTACTTATAGATGTTGCTGACATATTGAACCGTCTCGCGCCCGACGATCGTGGCGGCGGCATTTTCGACATTGCCGAACCAGAGGTTCGGATCGAGCCCCATATCCTTGGCCTTTGCCCGGAACTTGCGCAGGTTCCCGGGCCCGGCATTGTAGGCCGCGAAGGCAAACAGCAACTGATCTCGCGGGGTCACGGCCGGGTCGTTGATATAGGTATCGACGAGGAAGCGCAGATACTTGGATCCAGCTTCGACATTCAGATTCTCGTCCTTGTCGATGCCGTGGATGTTGACCGCCTTGTCCGCTGCGGTCGACGGCAGGAGCTGCATGATGCCGACAGCACCGCGATGGCTGCGCCTGGACTGATCGAGCTGTGATTCCTGGTATCCTTGCGCCATCAGCATCAGGTGATCGAAGGAATAGGTCTTTCCGTGCTTGCGGAAGATCTCGACCAGCACTTTGAAGCGTTCGACATCCGCCGGATCATAGGCACGCTTCAGCATCTTGTCGCCCTTGTAGTAGGTGTTCTTCAAGATGTTGCCGAAGGTGGTGCCGACCTTGTGGGTCTTGACGAAGTCGTCGAGGACGGCCTTGAGCTTCGGGCTGTCCTTGCGGATCGCCCAGGCGATTTCGCCGTGATCGGACACAGCGATGTCCTCCCGCACCTTGAGATCAGTGAAGACCTTCGACCAGATGTTCGCCTTGTACATATCGACGACCGTCCACGGCAGCAGGCCGGCATTGATCATCTCCAGGACGTCTTCGTCCTCCAGGTTCTCATCCATGTCCTTCAAGGCAATAGGCGGGCGGCCGGACTTTTCGAAACCGGCACTCAGGGCCGCCAGGTGCTCGTAGTAGCTGCTCGAGCGGCGCACATGGATTTCCTGTCCGCTCAGGTCATCAAGACTGGCGATTGCGGGCGCGGATGGGCCGGTGACGAGAACCTCCTTGGCTTCGTCGTAGAGCGGCGCCGTGAAATCCACCTCGGCAAGCCGTGTTTCCGTGATCGTCAGGTTCGCCATGACGATATCGCCGAGACCTTCTTCCAGCGCGGACAGAAGTCTCGCCCGCGGCATCGGTACGAAACCGACGCGGATTTTGTCGATCTGCTTCTTGCGGTCTTTGTTGAGCTCGTTTTCGAGCGCCGTCCCAAATTCAACAGCCGTGCCCAATTGCTGGCCGCGGTCGATAAAATAGATCGTCTTGCTGAACGGTACGATGATGCGGATCACACGTCGCTTTTCCATCCCGTCGAAGTCGTCCTTGTGCGGAACGAGCATCGACCGAACGAATTGCTCGTTCGATTGCGCCAAGGCGCTGCCGCCCGCGAAGAACACGAGGAGCATTGCCACCAAAAGCAGGCGTTTCATGACCGGCCTCCCAAGCCCCCGAGAAACCTCGATGATAAAGGCTATTCCTGCGGCGCACCGCCTTCGGCAAGGGCGGCCGCAGCTTTCTTCTTTTCGATGGCATCACGGGTCGCGGCAGCGGCCGCCGCAGATTGCTGCTGCTCGTCGCCCGCCACCTGCACCGTCGGCGAAGCGAAATTGATGCCGTTTTCCTTGAAGGCTTCCTTGATCATGACCTGGGCCCGACGTCTGACTTGGGTCTGATTTCCCGGCTTCGTCTTCATGGCGAAGCTGAGCGTCATCCCATAATCGCCAAACTGTTCGACGCCTTTCATCTTGACCGTTTCCAGGATCAACGGCCCCAGTTCGGGATCCTCGAGCAGCTTGGCCCCGATACCTTTCACCACCTTCTTTACCTTCGCCACATCGGTATCGAACGAAACGTTGATCATGAATTTGTCGATCACCCAGTCGCGGCTCATGTTCTGGACCGCACCAAGCGAGCCGAACGGCACGGTAAAGACCGGGCCCCGATGGTGCCGGAGCTTGACCGAGCGAATGCTGAAGGATTCGACCGTGCCCTTGTAGCTGCCGCTCTGGATATATTCGCCCACCCGGAATGCGTCATCCGTCATGTAGAAGATGCCGCTGATGACGTCCTTGACCAGCGACTGCGATCCGAAGCCGAGTGCGACACCGAACACGCCGGCGCCGGCGATCAGCGGACCGATTTCGACGCCGAGGCCGGAGAGAACCATCAGTACCGCCACGACGGCGATGAAAATCGCGAGGAAGTTGCGCAGGATCGGCAACAGGGTCAGCATGCGCGTGTTGCGAGCCAACTCCGCCGGATCGTTGGCCGCCGCATGCGCCTGCGTCAGGCGCAGGCTGATGAAACCCTTCACCAGTTGCCAGACGAGATCCGCCGCCAGCAGAATGACGACGCCGGCGAGCGCCCCGCGGAAAATCCGATTGAAAACATCATCATGCATCATCGCCGTCGCGTTGACCTTGAACACGACTCCCAACCAGGCGGCCGCGAGGGCGATGATCAGGAGACGGGCGCCCCGCTCGATCAGGACGTTGCGCATCACCCTGAAATCATCGGCGGCGGCGGCGTCCAGCATCGTCTTCGTGAAGGCGCTGGTGAAGCGCAGCAGTGGCGGCAGGCCAATCACATAGAGACCGATCCAGAACAGGACCTCCATGCCCGCGACCCAGAGCAGCCACAGCACGATGAGGAAAGCGACCAGCAGCACATTGCTAACCACGCGGCGCGAGCCGGAAACCGCGCCAATAGGTCGCCGCAAAGCCGTTGCGATCGCCAGGACCAGGACTCCGAGCCCGAGGATCGCCGTAACCAGTTCGCGCACGTCCGCGGATATGGCAAGCGCCAGCATCGCATCACCGACGCCCCAGACGAGCGCGGCGGCACTGATCAGCCAGAGAGAATGACGATACCAGAAGCCTGCCTCGTCTGCGGTCAGAGACAGATAGCCGCCACGGGCGTCGGCGCTCTCCTCGCGTTCGCGACCACCTTTCAGGACGGCGGATGCGATGATCATCAGCAGGCGAGCTCCGATCCAGGCTCCAAGCAGCGGCGCGATCGTCGCCTCAAGCAGCTTTGGCCATTCTGCGAAGGCAAGCACTGACATGCTGGCGGCAGCAAAGACGACGAGCGGCAGAACGCGTGCCAACATGGTCCGCGCCGGTCCTGCCAACGCGGCCCCTTGCAGGCTACGCCGCAACAGCCAGCGCAGCAGATATTCGGCACCGTAGCCGATCAGGAGAATGAAGAAGAAGCCCTTGAGAACGGGCGCCCTGCCGTGGCTCTCCATCACGCCGGCCAGCCGATCCCGCCCCGCCTGCATTTCCGGTAGAACGCGCGGCACGGCATCGCGAATGCCGGTCAGCCGCCGCCTGATCTCGGCGGTCCAGCGCGCGACGACGCCCGCAGCCGGCGCTTGGGCAGCCGGTGCCGGAGCCGGCTTCGCCGACAGCCATTGCTTCACTTCCGGGTCATCAAGAAGCTGGATCAATTGCTGAACCTTGGCAGGCGGCGCTGCGGGCACCGCCTCCTGCGCAAACCCCTCGGAAACGGGACAGAAAATAATTGAAAGAAACGCGAGAAGGCCGAAGACCGGCCCCAGAAAACGACGCGACGACCCGACACAGCCCATTCTTACCACCCCCAGGGATCATGCCGGCCCCGACCGGCACGATTCTCAACTTTTACAAATGCTAACATACCTGTAGGCGGTTCTGCCAACGCCCTTTCGCCGCGCCGCGGATCAACGACGACGGAAGCCGCCGCCCCCATGGAAGCCTCCCCCACCGTGGAAGCCACCGCCTCCCTGAAAGCCGCCGCCACCGTGGAAACCGCCTCCCTCGAAGCCGCCGCCACCAAAGCCACCCGGGCGGTCAAAACCACCGCCTCCACTGCTCGGGAAGTTCAGCGGCCGCTGATCGAAGGACTGTCGCTCGAAGGAGCGCTGGTTGCCGAGCTGTCGGCCGATATTGTCGATGGCCAGATGATCGGGCGCGCGGTCCAGCGTTCGGGTGCCTGCCCCCTGGCCGGATCCGATCCGCTGGTTCAGGTTTTGGACAGCGTCCGGATGGTTGGCGGAAAACTGTTCGCCCGCCTTGGCCCTGTCCTGGATGGAAGGCTTGTCGACCGGCTGCCAGCCGTCAGGCGTGTGCTCCTGCCATTGCCCGTCGTCGCGGCGATAGACGTTTCCGTCGCGCCCGGCGTAAACGTCGCCACCCTTGCCACCGGCGACGA
Organism: Ensifer sp. CCNWLY38; assembly: GCF_037120565.1. Taxonomy (NCBI): domain Bacteria; kingdom Pseudomonadati; phylum Pseudomonadota; class Alphaproteobacteria; order Hyphomicrobiales; family Rhizobiaceae; genus Ensifer; species Ensifer sp. CCNWLY38. The sequence goes on along the minus strand of NZ_JBBBBO010000009.1, from coordinate 44,066 downwards.
AACCATGGTTGCCGTCCGACGTGCGCCAATGGGCTCCCGCGCCGCCCGCAGTCGAACCGCCGGAAATGCGCGCAAAGTCGGAACCGTGCTTGACGGCGGCCGTACCCCAGCTGCCGTAGACATTTTGACCACCGCGTGTGATCGCCGCGTTGCCGGTGCGCGGATTATAGGCTGCGACGAAGCCGCGGTCGCCGTTCGGCCCATAGCCGACAGCGCCGCGCATGTAGGTTCCGGTGCGCGGATTGTAGGCGGCCCCGGCAGCGATGCCACGATAGGGCCCATAGGCATAGCCGTAGCGGCCGAACGTTCCGACAGCCGGGTTGTAGAACGCACCGACGCCATAGGTCACGGGACGCGGATAATAGGGCCAGTAGCCGCCGCCAGCCCAGCCATAGTCCCAATAATCGTCATAGTACCAGCCGGTGCCGTAGACGAAGGTATCCCAGGCGAGATAGGCACCGAGATAGCCCATCGTGTAGCCGAACCAGACCGCGTCGGGCTCGGTCTCGTAAATCCGCACATAGGTGGCGTTGTAGATCGGCGAGGATGGCGGGATCTTGTAGATCTCGTCGGGCACCGCCTTGGCGACGCTGAAGGGTCCGGTCGGCGTATCGCCGACGAACCAGATGCCGTCCTTCACGACAAAATACTTGTCACCGACCTTGATGACGGTCTCGTTGGTGTTCACGGCGTAAGTCAGCGAGGTGCCGTCGATCTTCTCGAATTTCGGGTCGCCACTATAGGTCACGTCCACCTTGACCGACCCGTCGAGCGCCACGCGCGCCTTTTCGGGAATGCTTGCCTTCAGCCGCGCTTCGGCGTTTTCGGACGTGCCGGGAACGGACGAGCGCACGGTGTAATAGGCGGCGTCCTGCGGGATGTTCTGGAAATCTTCGGGAAGCTTGGGCGTGGCGAAGGTCCACGGACCGTCGAGGGAAGAGCTCGCAAACCAGCGACCGGAGACGAGAATGTACCAGTTGGAATCCGCATCGCGATAGAAGACGTCGCTCTCGCTGTTAGTCGCAACCTTGAGCCCGGTGCCGGGCACCTGCTCCAGCTTCGGCTCGCCGTCGAAGACGAGCAACTCGGAGGGTTTGTCCGAATAGATGACGTCAGGCACCACGGCCTTGTCCGCTTGCGGCGGGACAGCCGCCTTGGCATCCTTCCAGTTGTCGTCGTCCGGAAGCTTGCCGAGAATGTCCGGCAGCGACGCTGCAGGCTGCCACCCCGATGCCAGGTCCTTCGATTGCAGCCACGCCTTGTCGTTGCGCAGATAATAAGTGCTGTCCGCATCGACCTTGAACAGGTCCCAATTGGTGTTGACCGCGAAGGACAGGCCTTCGACACCCTTGACCGGCGCGAACACCGCCTTGCCATCGGTCTGCACCAGCACCGCCGGCGCCTTGCTGACGAAGATCGGCGGCGGATCGGCCTTCAACCCTTCGACATTGCCGAGCCGCTCGTAGTCCGCCAGGCTCGCCGTCAACTTGTCCTCGGAAACCGTGATGGTTCCGACCGGCATCAGTTTACCGACCTCGAGGGCGAGGTCCGCCAGTTCCTTTCGGTCGAGAACGGAAAAATTGATCTCCGTCATCTTGATGTCCGATACGACGACCTGGCCGGATGCGCTGTCGGCGTCGGTCTTGCCGGTCACCCCTATGACACCATAGATCGGCTTGGCATCGTCGGACTGCTTGTATTCGGCAGCGATCAACGCATCGAGATCAGTGAAGTCCTTCCAAGCGTTGATCTGAGGCTGGTAGAGCGTAACGGTCGCGCCGCTGTCGGTCTTGAAGGCGCGCGGCCAGCCGAGCCCCTTGGGATCGGCATCGTTCAGATACTTGCCGCTGACGAAGCCGTTCTGGCCATTGAAGCTCACCGCGCACCATGTACCGCCATCGTCGCATTCCTTGACGTCGACTTCCGCGCCTTCCGCAATCTTGCCGAGGCTGTCGAAGCCGGTGCCCGGCCCTTCCCGGAAATTGACGGACGCGTTTGTTGTAGCCGGACCGGCCTCGGCCGGGACGGAGGCAATCGCGAAAAGGGTCAAGGCCAGGGTCAATCTGCGCATCTCGGTTCTCCGGCGTCTAGCAGCAATCCGAACCGGCACCGTGCTGTCGCCGCCTGTGCCACGTTGATGGCAGGTGAGGAGCAGACATCGGACCGGTATGATCGCAGCATCTTCGGCAGCGGGGGCAGCACAAGTACGTAACAGTAACGGCGACCGTAACAGGCCGTTGAAAAGGGACGACGAGGCCCGGCCTTGAGCCTCCCTTCGAGCCACCGAACGCCGATTGACGCAGGATCGATTCGCATGGGGCCGCCTCGCATTTTGGCGCGATCGAGGCAAGGTGACGCACGCGACCCGTCACAATTCGCGCGCTTGCGCCCCGATCACGGCAGCATCGCCCGCCTCATCCCCTGGAAAACCGAAACGGCGCCGCAAATCTCGGCGTTTTAGCCCGTAGTGATTGCATCGGGAGATTTATTCAAGCAAACTCATATGTATGATTTGACCATTCCTACGTGCGGAGGAAATGCAAGTGAACACAAAAGCCCCCAGCCAGATTGATGTCTTTGTCGGTTCCCGCGTCAGGATGCGTCGGTTGATGGCCGGGTTGAGCCAGGAAAAGCTGGCCGACGGTCTCGGGATCACATTCCAGCAGGTACAAAAGTACGAAAAAGGCACCAACCGCATCGGCGCCAGCCGCCTCCAGGCGATCGCCGATATCCTCGGCGTGCATCCGAGCTTCTTCTTCCAGGAAGGCGACGACGCCGCGGCCCGCTCCGGTGCTGGCGACACGACACGCGAGCCGAGCGAAATCTCCTCTTTCGTATCGTCGAAGGAAGGCATCGCGCTCAACCGCGCCTTCCTGAAGATCACCGATCCGGTGCTGCGCAAGAAGATCATCTCGCTCGTCGCCGCCGTGGCCCAGACGCCCGAGACGGAGAGCACCCGTACAGGAACCAGCCACGCCCAGGATCTGCACGGATAAGCGCCTGCACCCGACAGGAATGACCGGATGACATTCAGACTGCAGACCCTCGGGCGCTTGCGTCTCGTCGATAAGGACGGGCGCGAAGTGACGTTCCCGGAGAAGGGTCTGCTTATCCTTTGCTATCTGATCGTCGGCGGATATCGCGAACAATCGAGAAACGACATCGCCAAGCTGTTGTGGGACGAAGTCGTTCCCAGTCAGGCCTTCGTCAATCTGCGCAAGACGATCTCCCGGATTAGTGCACGGCAGGACGAACTCGGCTGTCATTTCCTGAGCTTCTCTCCATCGTCGGTTGGACTCGACGTCGATCGACTGCAGAGCGACTTGGACGAAATCAGTCGGGATCCGGGCGATGCGCTCAACCGCTTCCAACTGGCAGCAACGACATTCCAGGAGGACTTTCTCAAGGACCTGAAGTCCCAGGGGCAAGCGCTGCACGGCTGGATCGAACGGCAGCGCGGCGAACACATGACGCTCTTGCGCGAGAGCCTGATCGCAGCCGCGCCGGAAGCGGCGAAGAGCCATCGCAAGCTGGTCAAGGCCGCGGCAGCGCGGCTCCTCGAGCGCAATCCGCTCGACGAGGAGGTGCGCAAGATCCTGACCCAGGTGTTTCAGCTGGAAGGCAATCACCTGGAAGCGAGAGCACTTGCGCACAGCAATGCGCCGGCCGTTCCGGCGATCGCGGAATGGCGGCCAGCCTCGACGATCTTTGCGCCGGCCTCCGAGGCGGCCGCGGACTTGCGTCCGCCGCGTGTCGTGCTGCTACCCCCGAGCAACGGAGCGATCGACAGTCCCGCCACCCAGTTTGCTGGCGCCTTGATCGAGGACGTCACCATCGGGCTTTGCGCGCTTCGTTCGGTTTCGGTCATCGCCCCCTACACGGCCGCGCAGATCAGCCTCCAGGCGGACAAGGCGAACACCTACCAGAAGCACGCCATCAGCTACATCCTCGACACCCGCCTGACGGACGAGGGCAGCCGGCTGACTCTATTCACGCAGCTGATCTTCTTTGCCAATGACGAAGTGATCTGGGCTGACCGCTTCAATCTCGACGGCGACGGGTTGATGACCTCCAGGCGGGAGATCGCACGCCAGATCGCCTATGCCATCGCCAGCCAGGTGGAACGCAACGAGGCGCATCGCAAGACCTACGAAACCAATGTCGGCTCCTATCGCAGTTTCCTGCTCGGGCAGCGATATCTCAAGCAGCTGAACCTTCCGGAAGTGCGGCGCGCGCGCAAGAGCTTCCGTGAATCGCTGTACGAGAATTCCGACTTTGCACCGGCCATGAGCGGGCTGGCGCGCAGCTACTTCTTCGAGTGGCTATTGACGGCGCGTGGTGACAGCGAGTTGCTGGCGCTTGCGGAACGGCACGCGCGCGACGCGGTGGGAGCCGATGACACGCTGGCAACGGGCTATCGCGAGCTCGGGGTCGTCAAGCTCTATCTGAGACAATTCGATGAGAGCATGGAATACCATGACAAGGCGGAGGCGCTCAGCCCGCAGCATGCCAACGTGATCGCGAGCTATGCCGATACGCTGGTGCAGGCCTCGCGTCCCGAAGGTGGTCTACGCAAGATCCAGGCAGCACTCGACCTCAACCCGATCGCGCCGGACGAATATTTCTGGACCGCCGCCGGCGCCAGCTATTCGCTTGGCCAGTATGAGCAGGCGATCGCCTATATCGAGCGCATGCGCGATCCGACGCCCGCAGACCGGTTGTCGGCGGCGAGTTGGGGCATGCTTGGCAACAAGAAGAAGGCCCGCCTATTCGTTCGCAAAACGTTCGACGTACATCCGGATTTTGATCTCGACAAATGGATGGCCATCGTTCCCTTCAGGGAAGAGTGGCAGCGAGTCCACTATTGCGAGGGCCTGCGCAAGGCAGGTTTCTGACGTCTTCATTCAACCGAAAGCCAGGAGGGGTAAATGGCGAAAGTGGTGGTAATTGGCGTGGCAGGCGACGACAGGCTCTGGATGGCGGATCTCGACGCGGGAACGGTAACGCAAATCCCGACGCCGACGCAGGGGCCGCTGGCGGCGGCCAACGATCTGCGCGTCAACGGTGGCGCAACAGTGCACAAGGGCGTGAACCTCGCCGTGGTGGCCGCCTCGTCCGGTTCGGTTTCCGGCGGGTTCATGGACGGCTAGCGCCGACACGTGGCGCAAGTCAGCGGAATTGACCGGCCGTCGGATGATTGTTTCGGTTATCCGACGGCCGGTATGATTACATACAGCGATCGCGCCTGTTCGCCCGAAGAGACCCTTCGGCGCATCGAGCCGCTTTTGCCGACATTCGGCGTCAGCAGGCTTGCGCGCCTGACCGGGCTCGACAAGATCGGGATCCCGGTCTGGAGCGCCATATCCCCGAACGCGCGTTCGATCGTCATCAATCAAGGAAAAGGCATCACCGACAATGACGCCAAGGTTTCGGCCGCCATGGAGGCGATCGAACGCGCCGTTGCCTGCGCACCCGCCGTGCCGACCAGATTGGCGACCCGGCGGACATTATGCGAGAGCGGCGATCGGGCGTTGACGCTTCCAGGATTGGTGGCCGCCGGCCAGCCGGACCTCGGCAACGACGAAACGATCGCCTGGCTTCGCGGCTTCAACCTCGCAGACGGAACCACCACATGGGCGCCGCTTCATGCGACCACCCTCGACCGAACCATCGAGGGCTGCCGGTACTGGCAATCCTCCGATGGCCTTGCCTCCGGCAACACCGAGACCGAAGCCATTCTGCACGGCTTGCTCGAGCGGATCGAGCGCGACGCCGAAACGCTCTGGCGCCTGTTGCCGCTAAGCGGAAAGCTCGCGACGTGCATTGATCCTGCATCGTTCGAGGACACGGTCCTCGACCGGATGGCGCGGCAGATCGCGGCTTGCGGCCTGCAACTGCGCCTCTTCGACATGACCAGCGACATCGCCGTTCCCTGTTATGCAGCGACACTTGCCGACGCCGGCATTCTGACCGCGCGGCAGCCTCGGTACCACGACGTGACGATCGGCCACGGTGCGCACCCGATGGCGCGCAGAGCCGCCATCCGCGCCGTGACGGAGGCCGCCCAGTCAAGGCTCACCTCTATCAGCGGCGCCCGCGACGACGTCTTTCCCGAGACATTTACCCGCCCCCTTCCGGGCGAGACGCAGCGCCTGTTCGAGGCGGTCCCGCAAAGGAAACCGCCGCCCTCTACAAGCGCCGAGGGCGGACCGCACGTGCTGCTACGCTTCGCTATGCAGCGGCTCGAGGAGGCGCGTATCCGCTCGGTTGTGGTCGTACCGCTCATCGAAGAATGCGCCGTGCCGTTCTCTGTCGTCAAGGTTCTCGTTCCGGGCCTGGAGAACCCCGACGGGCTGCGCAAGCGCCGTTTCGGAGAGCGGGCGCTGGCACGCGCACTGGTGGTCGGATGAAGATCGTCTTCGTCGGGCCGACCCTGCCGGACGCGCGCCGCGTTGCGGGCGCCGCCATCACTCTCCAGCCGCCTGCAATCCAGGGCGACATTCTCCGCGCGACCGAGCGTGGTGCAACGGCTATCGGTCTGATCGATGGCAATTTCGAACAGGTCGCCCCGGTCTGGCACAAGGAGATCCTCTACGCGCTGGCGCAAGGCGTTCAGGTTTTCGGGGCAGCCAGCATGGGGGCGCTTCGCGCTGCCGAATGCGCTCTCTTCGGCATGACGGGCATCGGCGAGATCTATCGGCAATATGCGCAGGGCGAGCGAGTGGACGATGCCGATGTCGCCCTGATCCACGGCCCGTCTGAGCTTGGATACCTGCCGCTGACCTTGCCGCTGGTCAATGTGGACGTAACCCTTGGACGCTTGGCGGATCGCCAGCTGCTTTCTGTTGAAGCGGTGGCGGCGGTCGGCGCCGCGGCAGCCGGCGTCTTCTACAAGGAGCGCACCTGGGCCGCGATTGTCGACCGCGCGCGCCTTCCCGCGTGTACAGACCGCACGCATCTCGCAGACCTGCTTGCCGCCGAATTCGTCGATCAGAAACGTATCGATGCGCTGCTTTTGCTCGACGCACTGCACAACGCGCCGAACCAACGAGCGGTTGTGTCGAGAGACTGGGAATTCAATTCTACCAGCATGTGGAAGAGGTTGTCCGGTCAACCTGACGCTTCATCTTAAGCGCGTGGTTTTCCCATACAACGTGTGTCACGCTCATGTCACGCGCGCTGCCGCGCAGTCACGCTATGATTGGCCACGCTGAACTGGATCTGGCAGATCCACAGGGAGCTGGGAAAATCATGCTATCTTCATTTGCTGTACCGGTGGAGCCGGAAGACAAGGAGAAGGAGCTACTGGCATTGGCTCGCCTTGTCACCTATGCGCGAGATTCCGCCAAGACCCTCAATGTCGAAGGTGTGCAATACTGTCTCGAGCTTGCGCTCGCATCGCTGCTCAAGGAGGCAGAGGAATGCGGAGACAAGCGAGCACATCTGACCAACGAATTGATGACGCGACCAAGCCTCGGCCGCTGCTGAGGTCAGCACGTTCGGGGCGTTCTCCGTCCGGAATTGCAGTCGCGAAGGATCGTCCTCCGTCTTCCGGAACGATGGAATGATCTGATCAACCCAATCGTTACAACGCCCTGTTTTGCAGAAAAGCAAAACAGGGCTTTTTCATTTTCCACCTGCAGGCGAGTTCGCCTGCTGCGATGTGCACGACGCGGCTTAGGGTGACGACTTTGCGGCTCCGCCGCTGCGTCACCGTGCAGCCGTCGGATATTTCAGTTTCGACGCGAGGGCGCGCTCGCCAGGGTGAGATGGAAGGGGACGGACGGAATTTCCCCGGAACCTCGGCCCGTTCGAATGTTTGCTTCGCCTGGCGCTCGGAATTTAGTCCATAATTTCCATAGATATTATTGAATAATTGGCGCCACCGGTTAGGCTTGAACCACTCGACACAAGCGGGGATGCCATGAGCCAACGCCGTTCAACGACCAGCGTTTTGTCGCGAAGCACCCCCCTTGCGGCCAATAGGCACTGCGGCTGCTGCCGCATCCGCCGGCCTCATCTGAAGCCCTTCGATGTGCCCCCTGCCCGCTCCGCTTAACCCGCGGGTTTCGGCAGCCAGCGGCACGCCTAACGAAACAACGGAGACCATCTTGAGCCAGACCACCCCTACCCTACCCGTCCTCGACCTTTCGCGCTTTGCGGCGGGCCACCCCGAGCGGGCGGAGGCGCTCGACGAATTGCGCAGCGTTGCCCGCTCGGTGGGCTTCTTCTATCTCGAAGGCCACGGGATTCCGCAGGAAGAGATCGACGGTATCCTTTCGCTTTCGCGGCGTTTCTTCGCACTGCCCGAGGATGACAAGCTGGCAATCGAAATGCGCAAGTCACCGCATTTCCGCGGCTACAACCGCGCCGGGCTCGAATATACCCGCGGTACCCAGGACTGGCGCGAACAGGTCGATTTCGGCCCCGAGCGCCAGAGCCTTGAGATCAAACCCGAGGATGCACCGTGGAAGCGGCTGGTCGGCCCCAACCAGTTCCCGGAAGCCTTGCCCGAGTTGAAGCCGGCGATCCTCGCCTACATAGACGCCGTCACCGGGCTCGGCATCCGCCTGATCGAGATTTTCTCCGAAGCGCTCGGCCAGAAGCCCGATGTGTTCGGGCCGATCTACCGCGATGGCCCCAACCAGCTTCTGAAGATCATCCGCTATCCCGGCCGCGACAAGACGGAGAGCGATCAGGGGGTGGGCGCCCACAAGGATGGTGGCTTCGTCACCATCCTGCTGCAGGACGTGGTCGGCGGTTTGCAGGTCGATGACGGCAAGGGCGGCTGGATCGACGCGCCGGCGAAACGCGGCACCTTCGTCATCAACGTCGGCGAACTCCTGGAACTGGCGTCGAACGGCTATCTGCTCGCCAACATCCACCGAGTGGTCACGCCACCGGCAGGCGGCGACCGGCTTTCCGTCGCCTTCTTCCTCGGCGCCAACCTCGCCTCGACCATCCCGGTGCTCGACCTGCCGCCGGAGCTTGCGGCCGAGGTCCGCGGTGTGACCCAGGATCCGCAGAACCCGCTCTTCCACGAGGTCGGCCGCAACGTGCTGAAATCCCGGCTGCGCTCGCATCCCGATGTCGCCGCCGCGCACCACGCAGACCTGCTGGAACAACAGAAGGCGGCCGTCCCCGCCTGATTGACCGGACAGCGCCGATCAACCTGAAAGCCAAGGAGAAATGGCATGACGATTCATCAAAAGCCGGAAGAACCTGCAGTCGAGATCAAGGCAGCGACCGGGCTGCGCGAGGCCGGCGGACGGCTGCATCCGGAAACGCTGGCGCTTCATGGCGGCAGCTATCGCTTCGATCCGGCAAGCGGCGCCGTCGCCGTTCCGATCTATCAGACGACCTCCTATCAGCTGCCCGGCACGGACGGCGCCGACAAGCTCTTTGCGCTCGAGGCTCCGGGACATCTATACACCCGTGTCTCCAATCCGACGCAGGACGCATTCGAGCAGCGGCTGGCGGAAATCGAAGGTGGCGCCGCAGCACTGGCGCTCGGCTCCGGCCAGGCGGCATCGGCCTTCGCCCTGCTGAACCTTGCGCGTGCCGGCGACAACGTCGTCAGCGCCGCCGGCCTCTATGGCGGAACCTGGGCGCTCTTTGCCGCGACGCTCAAAAGCTTCGGCATCGAGGTGCGCTTCGTCGATGCGGCCGATCCGGAAGGCTTTGCCCGGGCGACGGACGACAGGACACGCGCCTACTATGCCGAGTCCCTGCCGAACCCGAAACTTGACGTCTTCCCGATTGCCGAGGTCGCCGAGGTGGGCCGGCGCTTCGGCATTCCGCTGATCGTCGACAACACGGCCGCACCGCTGACGATCCGCCCCTTCGATCACGGCGCCGCAGTGGTCGTCTACTCCACGACGAAGTATATCGGCGGTCACGGCACCTCGATCGGCGGCGCGATCATCGACAGCGGCCACTTCCCCTGGCACGACCATGAGGCGCGGCACCCGAACCTGCATGAGCCGGACCCGAGCTACCAGGGCAAGACCTGGCTGGAAAAGGCCGAGGCGATCGCCTTCCATCCCTACATCCTGCGTGCCCGCGCGGTTCTCTTGCGCGACCTCGGCGCCGCCATCAGTCCGTTGAACGCCTTCCAGTTCATCCAGGGCCTAGAGACGCTGCCGCTCAGAATCCGCCAGCACAACGAGAATGCGATCAAGGTGGCCGAGTTCCTCCGCACCCACCCGAAAGTGGCGCGCGTAATCTTTCCAAAATTCCAGGAGGGCGAAGCGAAGGCTCGCGCCGAGAAGTATCTCCGGAATGGACACTTTGGAGCCCTGGTCGGCTTCGAACTGAAGGATGGACGCGAGGCGGGACGCCGTTTCATCGACGGGCTGAAGCTGCTCTACCATGTCGCCAATATCGGCGACGCGCGCTCGCTTGCCATCCATCCGGCGACGACGACGCATTCGCAGCTTACCGAGGAGGACCAGCTCAAGACCGGCGTGACACCGGGTTATGTCCGGCTTTCGATCGGCATCGAGCATCCGGACGATATTATCGCCGACATCAAGCAGGCGATTGACGCCGCCTGATCGAACGCTTTTGCAGGAGTTGCCGCGGGCTCGCCCTTTCGGGCCGGGCCCGCGGCGCCATTTTGGCGTCCGAACGCGCCGGTAGGCCTCCGTTCGGTTTCATGCCACAACATGCTCTAATCGAGCGTCCGTCGGATGGCACCCCGGCGCAGATCCGGCCATGCATAGGGAAGGAAAGACAATGAGCACGAACACCCAGGTTCTGCTGGCCGCCCGGCCATCGGGGCGACCGACGCCGAGCGACTTCCGCATCGTCGAGACGGCAATCCCGGAGCCGGCCGAAGGCGAGGTTCTGCTCAAAATCCTCTACCTCTCGCTCGATCCCTACATGCGCGGGCGCATGAACACCGGCCGGTCCTATGCCAAGCCGGTGGAGATCGGCGCGGTTATGGAGGGCGGCACGGTTGCCCGCGTCGTGCGCTCGCGCCACCCGGATTTCAGCGACGGTGATTTCGTGCTCTCCCATTCCGGCTGGCAGAGCTATGCGCTGTCGCGCGGTGCGGACCTGCGCAAGCTCGATCCGTCGGCGGCACCTCTGTCGACCGCGCTCGGCATTCTGGGCATGCCCGGCTTCACCGCCTATGCAGGACTGCTGACGATCGGCAAGCCGAAGCCGGGCGAGACAGTCGTGGTGGCCGCCGCAAGCGGCGCCGTCGGCTCGGCCGTCGGCCAGATCGCCCGCATCAAGGGCGCGCGCGCGGTCGGCATCGCGGGCGGTGCGGACAAGTGCGCTTTCGTTCGCGACGTGCTCGGCTTCGATGCGGTGATCGATCACCGCGCTCCGGATTTCGCCGAGCAACTCGCCGCCGCGTGCCCCAAAGGCATCGACGTCTATTTCGAGAATGTCGGCGGCCATGTCTGGGACGCGGTGTTTCCGCTGTTGAACGACTTCGCCCGCGTGCCCGTTTGCGGCCTGATTGCGCACTACAACCAGGCCGGCGGTCCGCAAGCTGGTGGCGACAGGCTGCCGGGCGTCATGCGGGAGGTTCTGAGCAGGAGCCTGCTGATCAGGGGCTTCATCCAGCGCGAATTCGCCGATCAGCGTCCGGTTTTCTACCAGGAGATGGCGGGCTGGATCGCCAACGGCGAGGTTCGGTACAAGGAGGACGTTGTCGATGGCATCGAGAACGCCCCGAATGCCTTCATCGGGCTGCTCGAAGGCCGCAACTTCGGCAAGCTGGTCGTGCGGGTGGCCGCCGAGAACTGAAAACCACGCCTCGCGAGCGATCAGTGCAGGCTGGCGAGGCGGACGCCGGCCTTGCCAAGACCATCATAGAGAAGCGCGATCAGTTCGGGCGTATAACCACGCGCGGCGAGTTCGCTCTCAATCGACCGCATCGAGCCAGCCTTGTTCCGCTGTAAGCCGTCAAGGGCACTCGTGGCCTCTCTCGTCAGGCCGAGCTGACCTGCCGCCGCCATCCGCAGGAGGTTGACGGCAGTGTCCGCGGGATTGGCGAGCTGGCGCGCACGCGTCAGTGCTTCGCGGTATCTGCCGTTTCGGTAGTCTTCGAGCGCCAGCGTGAGCGCCGCGTCGTGGTGCACATATTCGCAGCCCACTTCCGCCACCCGCGCAAGACTCACGCCCTCCGAATATTGCCCGCTGACGAAGAGCAGCAGACCGAGCCGAGCGGGAATGGCATCATCGAGCGGATTGAGCGCAACGGCGCGGCGACCGGACATGAACGCGGCCTCCGTGTCGCCGGTGGCGAAGCGCGCCTGCATCTGAGCGATGTAGCTCTGGCTCGATTGCGGTGCGAGAGCTACGGCCTTATCCGCGAGCTTCACCGCCCGCGCCGCCACCGTCGGCGAGGCGCTCGCCTCGCCGGTCGCCACCAGCACCGTGGCCAGGCTGGCAAGGACGTCAGGGTCTGTCGCCTGATAGGTCACCGATTGCTCCAGGCAGGCATGTGCCGAAGCCAATCCTTCCGGGTCGATCCGCGCCAGCGCGACATCGGCAAGAAGCACGCAACCGTAGCCGATCGACGGTGACACGAGCTGCCGCGCCGCCTCCAGGCTGACGATGACACCTTCCTCGCCGGCGAGAGATCGGGCGAGCCGAGCCAGCAGTTTTTCCTGAACTGCTCGTGCGTCACCGCTGTCGATATCGGCTTTCGCCGTACCCGCTCGGAGCGCCTCATTGCTTTGCGCATCGACAACCTGCCACGAGATCTGATGCTGCTTGACGTCAGCGCTGTAAGCGACCGAGAGCCGGTACTCCTTGCTCCCCTGCAGCTTCACCGGCGGTGCCGACGCGACCCAGCCGGTGACCGATGCAACATCGACGCCCGGCGCCGGCGCTTGCGCCAAAGTGCGCACCGCGGAGAACTGCGACAGCGCGTGGACCAGGTAGTCGCCCGCCCTCCGCTGCTCTTCGCCGCCGGTTCCGCCAGCCGCCGGAACGTCGATGACGATCGTTGGCTTGGCAGAAAGCACCGGTTGCCAAGGGAGGCGCTCGACGACAGAGAGATAGAAGGCTCCGGCCATTGCCGCGGTCCCTACAGCGACGGCGATCAGACCGAACGGACGACGCTTCGGCTGGACGATGGCGGAAGCGACGTTGGCCAGTTCCTCCGGCTCGAGCGCCGTCTCCTTGAGAGCCGTTGCGATTTGCAACGGGTCCGGTGAGCGGTCGCTCACCACGAAATGCGGAACGTAGTTGCCCTTGGGAAGCTCGATGCGAAGCCCCGCCTTATCGCCGACGGTCTCGTAATATTGCGTCAGCGCAGCGCGCAGGCGCGAGGCTTCGACGCGCACGATCGGATCGGTTGCCGGATCGAAGGAAGCCGGCCGACCGAAAACGTCGATCGCGATGGTATAGGCTTTGACCTGCCCCGAGCGGCCAGCGAAGAATTCATCGACCAGGTAGCGCAGGAGTTTCCGGTGGCGCTCAGTCGCATGAAACTGACTATCGGCAAGAATACGATCAAGTGCAGGGCGTGCGTCACATTCGGCAACGGCACAATCAGCTGCTTGACCCGCATTTCTGGCTTCCATGATGCGCTCCCAACTGCCCACAACCCCAAAGAGAGTGCAAACGCGAGACGAACTCTAGACGAGAGCCGCAGTGGCGAAAAGATAAATATTGCGCCATCACAAAACATTTTCACGAAGGAAATGAGTGATTTCAAAACGGAGCAAGAACCTTTCGAAAATTCCACAGAATTTTCACGGGCTTTACATGAAATGTATGAACCCAAGAAGGCTATTTGTTAATCATAATGAACTAGGTTCGCGACCTGAATCGATGATACAGATGGAAATTACCTCTTCTTCGATCTCGCGACAGATCAATTCATACTCCGAGATCATCGAATGATCCAGAGGATCGCGCTTACGTTGCCGGTCGAGCATGGAGCTCGCCTCTTCATAGGCCTCGCAGAGGTTGGAAAGAGAAAGGTTCCTGGCACTCAGCAGTTGCAGTTGGCCGCGCAATGCCGGAAGCTTCAGCATGAGCTTCAGAAGTCCGCGCTGTACGGCCGCGTTGGGCATTGTTTCCTACCCGCCTGATCGACAATCAATGACATTGCCGCCAGCCCGACACGCTGGCGCGCCATTTCTCAAGGATCACTTTCTCCGGGACCGTGACGACACATCAGCCCGCCGAGCGCTCAACCAAAACTGGCAGCCGGACCGGACCTCTCCCTCGATGGTTAACGTGACAACAGACGCTCCGTTTCGGAAGTACGTAACAGTAACTTTGCCCCGATAGCCTTGACGCCGACGATATGATCGTCCGAGTTCGTCCTTGGATACGACAAGCTTTATGCCTCAGAAGGTCCCGGCATCGCCAAGGCGATCCCTATCGATGACAGTTCGGTTTGGACGCCTTCGTCGAACCGTAGGTCATCGTCACCGGAGCGCGGCCGCCCAAATCGGCCGGCTATCGCAAATAACGTCAATCGGCATAGGATCGCGACCAGCCCTAGAGGCTGACTGCCCACTCCTTACTTGTCGAAAGCATAGATCTTGCGCCAGTCCTGTTTCATGTCGACCAGCAGCCAATTTCTCTGTTCGGCTTCCGTCAGCGCCTTGTCCAGCTTGCCGACGGGCGATTGCCGGTCATAGGCCCATTCGCGCTCGCCGTCCGTATGGTGCACGATCAGGCCGAAGCGTGGACCGGAGCCCGCCGTAACCCAGCGCAGCATCTCGTAGTCGCCGTCGGAATTACCGGCGGCAAAGATCGGCCGTCGGCCGATGAACGTGTTGATGCCGACGGGCTTGCCCGGGCCGTCGTCGATGAAGTCGATCTTGGGCTCGCGCGTCAGCACCGGCATATCGCCGTCGAGGTCATATTTCGTCGTGATGCTGCTGCCGACGACCTGTTCGGGCGGGATGCCGTACATCTGTTCGGTCATCGGCCGCATAAATTCGATGCCGCCGCCGGAGACGATGTAGGTCTTGAAACCGTTTGCCCGGAGATAATCGAGCAGCTCACGCATCGGCAGATAGGTGATCTCGTTGTAGGGACGGTTGAAGCGCGGATGTTTGGCGGTCGCAAACCAGTCCTTGACCGTCTTGGTAAACGCATCCGTCGTCATGCCGGCATGGGTCGCCATCACGAGTTCGACGATGCCCTTCTCGCCCGAGGCGGCGACACCCGCCATATCGCCCTTGAGCAGCGATGCGAATGGCTCCTTGTCCTTCCACTCCGGGTGTTCCGGCGCCATAGCCTTGACGCGATCCATAGCGAACATGCCCTGGAAATAGTTCGGCTGCTCGGTCCAGAGCGTGCCGTCATTGTCGAAGACGGCGATCCGTTCCTCCGGCGCCACGAAGTCCGCCCCGTTCTCGCTGGTCACGCGCGTGACGAAATCGACGATGGCCGACTTCGCCTCGCCATCATTCCAAGACGGAAGGTTGTCGGCAGGCGCATCCGCCGCGACGACGGCAGCCGGAGCGGCGAACGCCGTGGAAAGCAGAAACAGGAGACCAACGAGCCGCGAGCGGTACCCGCTCGGCGTGGAATTGGATCGCATCGCAATTGCCGTCATCACGCATCCTCCTTGCGGGAACGATTTGAAACCTCTGGCAGGGTCAGGGCCGCCGAATACAGCGGAACCCGATATGGGTGGTCGCCGCGTTTTCCTCATGCGCATGGCGTGCCGCCGGCCGGTAGCGGCGGCAATAGTTGGGTGCGCACAGATGCGAGCCGCCTTTCACCACCCGGCGGGCGATGTGGATCGCCGGTTGTCTCGGATCGAAGCTTGCTTCCCTGTCGCCGCCGCGCGGATTGGAGGGGATACAGCAGCTCTTTTGCGCCGGCGCCGGATGGTTGGTCGACCAGAAGTCGCTCGTCCATTCCCAGACATTGCCGATCATGTCGTAGAGACCGTAGCCGTTCGGTGGGAAACTTGCGACCGGCGAGGTCCGTTCGAAGCCGTCGGGTCTGAGATTTTCCGTCGGGAACATGCCATGCCAGGTGTTCGCCATGAACCGTCCCTCCGGCACCAGTTCGTCACCCCAGGCATACTCCGCGCCTTCGAGCCCGCCTTTCGCGGCGAACTCCCATTCCGCCTCCGTCGGCAAGTCCTTGCCCGCCCATTCCGCATAGGCCTTGGCATCCAAATAGGAGACCTGGACGACCGGATGATCGAGCTTGCCGCGGATGTTGCTCTGCCGCCCATAAGGCCGCCGCCAATCGGCACCGAACTTGAAGTTCCACCATTGCGACGGACTGTTGCTGGTAATCCGTTTCGGCGGATCGAAGATCACCGAGCCGGCGCGCATCATCTCCGGCAGGGCGCCGGGATAATCCTTAGGGTCCGGGGTCTTTTCCGCCTCGGTGACGTAGCCAGTCGCCTCCACGAAGGCGGCAAACTGCCGGTTGGTCACCGGCGCCACGTCGATCCAGAAGCCGTCCACTTTGACCGGATGCGCCGGCGCTTCCTCCGGATAGTGCTTGTCCGACCCCATGACGAAGGTGCCACCTTCGATCCAAATCGGCTCGCGCGCGCTGATTGCTGCCGGCGTTTCGTTGAGAAGTGGTATCTTCGGCGACACTTGCATGCGGCTTCCATCTCCCGAAGGTGGCGGGTTCGACTACCAAACCGGTCCAAGCTAACGCCATTCCTCGCCGGCCCAAAGTACGTAACCGTTACGATGGCAAACAAAACCTCGTGGCCACGATGAAAATCGGCCAAATGTGGTCCTTGCGGGGGTCTTCGTTACTGTTACGTTCTTTCCAATTGGCCTGATTTAACAATAAGCTCTGCCGAAATTTCATGATGACTGATGCTGCCGGAGAGGCAGAGGGAGCAGGAATTCATGGGTGCACGCGACGATATCGAGCAACTTGGCAAGCGCATCGGCGAAGCGATCATCGGCCAGGAGGGCATGATCGAGCGGTTGCTGCTGGGCTTGCTCAGCAACGGCCACTTGCTCGTCGAAGGTCTGCCGGGGCTCGCCAAGACCCGGGCCATCAAGAGCATGGCGAAGAACCTCGACGCGGAGCTGTCGCGCATCCAGTTCACGCCCGACCTCCTGCCCGCCGACATCACCGGGTCGGAGATCTATTTTTCCGACGGCGGCAAAGGCGAGTTTCGCTTTCAGGAAGGCCCCATCTTCGCCAACCTCATCCTGGCGGACGAGGTGAACCGTGCGCCGGCGAAGGTGCAATCGGCCCTGCTCGAAGCGATGGAGGAGCGCCAGGTCACCATCGGTGGCAAGAGCCACACACTGCCGGATCTGTTCCTGGTGATGGCGACCCAAAATCCGATCGAGCAGGAAGGCACCTATCCCTTGCCAGAAGCCCAGCTCGACCGCTTCCTCATGCACATCCAGGTAGATTACCCCGACGCAACGTCGGAGGCCGACATCATGCGGCTCGTGCGCTCCGAGGAAATTCACACGAAATCCAACAATCACGCGACGGAAAAACTCGCCCAGGATGCTGTGTTTACCGCGCGCCAGGAGATTTCGGCGATCACCGTTTCAGAGGCAATCGAGAACTACATCGTCGCGCTCGTCATGGCGACCCGCTATCCCGATAAGGTCGACAAGGATCTCGCCAAATGGCTGCAGGTCGGCGTCAGCCCGCGTGGCGTCATCGGTCTCGACAAGGTTTCGCGGGCCCACGCCTGGTTGAACGGCCGCGACTTCGTGACCCCCGACGATGTGCAGGCCACCGTGCACGACGTCTTTCGCCACCGGCTGGTGCTTTCCTACGAGGCGCATGCCGGCGGCACCACCGCCAACCAGGTGATCGACCGTATCGTCGAACTCGTCGCGGTCGCCTGAGGATGGAGGTTTGCCGATGGCCATATCCCTGCCGGCTCTCGCCCGTTCCCGCGGCATCGTAAAGCCCCGCCAGGTCGATACGACCGGCGTCTACACGTCGGTCGACACGCTCGTCGGCCTCGAGGCCATGGCCCGAGACCTGACCTTCCTGCGCAAGGCACCGGTCCAGAGACTGCTCGCCGGTCGTCATGAATCACGCATGCGCGGCCGCGGCCTCTCCTTCGAGGAGCTACGCAACTATCTCCCGGGCGACGACATCCGCGCGATCGACTGGCGGGTGACGGCACGCACCGGAAAGCCGGTCGTCCGTGTCTATGACGAAGAGAAGGACCGGCCGGCCCTGATCCTCGTCGACCAGCGCATCAATATGTTCTTCGGCAGCCGCCGGGCGATGAAGTCGGTCGCGGCGGCCGAAGTCGCCGCACTCTCGGCCTGGCGCGTGCTGGCGCTCGGCGATCGTGTCGGCGGTTTCGTCTTCGGCGACGAAGAGGTTACCGAGGTGCGCCCTTACCGCAGCCGCGAGGCCGTGATCCGCTTTGCCGACAGCATCGTGCGCCACAATGCGGCGCTGCAGGCCGGTTCGCAGGCGCCGCATGGCGCGGAGCAGCTCGACGTCGTGCTCACGACCGTCGCCAACATTGCCCGGCACGATCACCTGGTCATCGTCATCAGCGATTTCGACGGCTACAGTCTCGAAACCCGCGACATGCTGTTGAAGCTCTCCGCCCACAACGATGTGATCTCCGTTCTCATTTATGACCCCTTCCTGCTCGAACTGCCGCGCAAGGGCGACATCGTCTTCAGCGGCGGCCTGCTTCAGGCCGAAGTGCAGTTCGGCCATGGCAATGTGCGCGAGGCGATCGACAGTTTTGCCAGAAAACGCGGGCGGGCCCTGCGCGCTTGGCAGGAAGAACTCGGCCTGCCGATGCTGCCGATTTCCGCCGCCGAGGAGGTCGCGCCACAATTGCGCACCATGCTCGGCCAACTCGCCAGCCGGCAACGGAGGCGATAGCGATGGCGACGGCCGCCCCTGCGAAAGACCCGTTGCTCGAGGCAACCCTTCGGCAGCTCGCAGACATCGCCATGCCTCAGCCCGTCTCGATGATGCCGCAGACGTGGGCCTGGGCGGCGCTCGGCTGCTTCATACTCCTGCTGATCGCCTTCGCATGCTGGCGCTGGTACCGACGCTGGGAGGCCAATCGTTACCGTCGCGACGCGCTCGCCGACCTCAAGAAAATCGAGGGACGCCTCGCCGCGTCCGCGACCCGCGGCGAGGCGCTCGTCGCTTTACCCGTCCTCTTGAAGCGCACCGCCTTGGTGCTCTGGCCGCGCGAAACGATAGCCGGGCTCCATGGCACGGGATGGACCGGCTTCCTCGATGCCCATTCCGGCGGCCCGGTGTTCCCGATCGCCTCGGCGCGTTTCTTCGAGGAAGCCGAATATCGTGGCAGCGCGGCGCTCTGCGCCGTCCCGGAACCCGAAGCGTGGGCCTATGCCGCCGCGGCACGTCACTGGATCGAGGCGCACCATGTACGTGCTTGACCACGCCTGGGCGCTGATCCTTCTGCCGCTGCCCTTCGTCGTCTGGTGGCTGCTTCCGCCCTACCGCGAGCAATCGGCCGCCGTCAGAATACCCTTCTTCAAGGACATTACGGCTGCGGCCAATCTCGGGCCGACCGAGGGCTCCGTCGTCCCAAGGACCAATCTCGGCCAGAAGGCGATTGCGCCCATCTGCTGGGCACTGATCGTGCTGGCGCTGGCGCGGCCGCAATATGTCGAGCCGCCGATCGAAAAGACCGAGCCGCAGCGCGACCTGATGCTGGCGATCGATCTTTCGCAGTCGATGGACACGCGGGATTTTCGCGATCCCTCCGGCAATCTGCAGACCCGCGTCGAGGCGGTGCATAAGGTGGTTGCCGACTTCATCGACCGGCGACCGAACGATCGGCTCGGCCTGATCGCCTTCGGCGACGCGCCCTATCCGCTGGTACCGTTCACGCTCGACCACAAGACCGTCAAGCTGATGCTGGCCGACAGCTTGCCCGGCATGGCGGGCCCGCGCACGGCAGTCGGCGACGCGATCGGGCTCGCGATCAAGATGTTCGACGCCAGCACCGCGCCCGACAAGGTGATCATCCTTTTGACTGACGGCAACGATACCGCCAGCAAGATGCCGCCGGACAAGGCCGCCGGCATTGCCGCCGACCGGAACGTGGTGATCCACACGGTGGGGATTGGTGACCCCAGTGCGCAAGGCGAACAGAAGCTCGATACGGTAACCCTTCAGGGTATCGCCGAGACGACGAAGGGCCGCTACTTCTTCGGCCAGGACCAGGCGGGCCTGCAGAACATCTATGAACTGCTCGATCAACTGACACCGGCGAACCAGAAGACACTTTCCTGGCGGCCGCGGATAGAACTGTTCCACTACCCGCTTGGCGCAGCACTGCTGATCGTCCTCGCCTACCACGCCATCATGTGGTTCCTCTCTTCGCTTGCCGAGCGCCGCCGGCGGCAGGAGGCAGCGCCATGATCTCGGACTTCCACTTCCTGAGACCGCTTTGGCTGCTGGCACTGCTCGCCGTCCCCCTGCTCGTCTACCTCGTCAGCCGACGCGGCGATGTCCGCTCGCAATGGCAAGGCATGATCGCGCCGCATCTTCTCGATCACCTGCTGATCGAGAAGGGTGGCAAGCGGCGCCTCCAGCCCGTGCACATCACCGCAGCGCTGATCGCCGTTGCGGCCATCGCCGCCGCCGGTCCGACCTGGCAGCGCGAGCGCCCGCCCTTCGTCGAGGACACCGCGCCGCTGGCGATCGCCATCGACCTCAACCCGACCATGAACGCGACGGATATCTCGCCGACGCGGCTCGAGCGCGCCAAGCTCAAGGTCCAGGATATTCTCAACCTCAGAAAAGGTTCGCGCACGGCGCTCTTCGCCTATGCCGGCTCCGCCCATATGGTGCTGCCGCTGAGCGACGATGCGGCACTGGTCAAGACCTATCTCGCGGCACTCTCGCCTCAGATCATGCCGGTAGACGGCAAGGATACGGCAAAGGCCCTGCAGGAGGTCGAGAAAGCCCTGGCCAATGAAACGGTGCCCGGCACGATCCTCTTCATCACCGACGGCGTCGAGCGTTCAGCATTTCAGGCGTTCAGCCAGTATCAGGGCCGCAACGCGCTGATGGTGCTCGGCATTGGCACGGTAGAAGGCGGCCCGGTGAAGACGGCCGACGGCGGGTTCCTGACCGATGCGACCGGCGGCCATGTTCGCTCCAGGCTGGATGTCGACAGCCTCAAGGCGTTGCAATCCGCATCTAATGCCGAGGTAGCGACCGTGACAGCTGATGATGCCGACGTGCGCTGGATCGTCAGGCGCATCCAGACCAACTTTGCCGCGAAGACCGCCGAGGGGCTGACCCGCTGGCACGATGCCGGCTGGTGGCTGACGATCCCGATCGCCGTCTTCGGCCTGTTCTGGTTCCGGCGCGGCTGGACCGTGCGCTGGGCCGTCTATCTGCTCGCCATCAGCCTGCTCATGAGCGACGAGCGGGCGGAGGCGGCCGATAACCGCTTCCTCGATCTCTGGTTGACGCCGGACCAGCAGGGCCGCCGCGCCTTCGAGCAAGACGACTTCCAGGGTGCCGCCGAAAAATTCGCCGATCCCACCTGGCGCGGGGCGGCGCTCTACCGGGCCGGCCGTTTCCAAGATGCGATCGACGCCTTTGCCGAAACCGATACGGCCGAGAGCTACTACAACCAGGGCAACGCCCTGATGCACCTCAACAAACCGGAAGAGGCGATTACCGTCTATAAGCAGGCATTGAAACGCCGTCCCGACTGGCCCGACGCGAAAAGGAACCTGGCGGCTGCCGAAAAATTCAAGGCCGACAAGGACAAGCAGGAACAGGACGCACAGCAGGAACAGGCGGGCATGGACCCCGACCATGTCCAGTTCGACGAAAAGGGCAAGAAAGGCACTGAGGCGACGATCCAGGGTGGACCACAGACGGCGGACATGTGGATGCGCAACATCCAGGTGTCTCCCGCCGAGCTGCTCGCACGAAAATTCGCGATCGAGGCAAAGGAGGCGACGCCGTGAGTGCCTTGTCCCGAATGCCTCGGCTGCTGGTCTGGCTCGTCGGCCTGTCGCTCTGGCTTGCGGGCCATGCGCTCGCCGACAACCCCTTCGCGCGCGCCACGCTCGCGACCAAGGGCACGATCTATGCCGGGCAGCAAATAGAGATCGACGTCGACGTCTTCGTGCCGAACTACTTCCTGACGCCGCCGCAGTTTCCGCTGTTCGATCTTCGGGGCGCAGTGGTCACCATGCCCGACGACCGCGGCTTGAACCTCAACGAGACTGTCGATGGCGAGGCCTTTTCCGGCATCCGCAAAACCTATGTGATCACGCCACAGGCGGCAGGCAATTACGCCCTGCCGACGATCGTGATCCCCTTTGGCTATGCCGCCGTGCCGGGCCAAACGACACAGGGTAGGGTTACCGTGCCGCGGCTGAAATTTACCGTGGAAGCGGTACCAGGAGGTGCCGGCGGCACGCCCGGCGTCACCGCTGGCGAAATCACCATCACGCAGACATTCGACCGCGACCCGGCCGGCCTGCATGCGGGCGACGCGCTGGTGCGCACGGTCACCACCCGGGCGGCCGGCCTCGCGCCGATGATGATTCCCGAGCCCAGCTTGAAGGCCCCAGAGGGCGTGCAGATTTATCAGCACGATCCGGTACTCTCGGAGGAACGCACGCCGCGCGGCGAGATCGCCGCGGGACTGCGCAAGGACACCGCAACCTACGTCTTTGCCAAGCCGGGCACCTTCTCTCTGGCGGCAATCACATTGGAGTGGTTCAATCCTCAGACCGGAAAGACCGAAACCGCGGAGGCTGATGGCGCGGAAGTGGCGGTCGGCGCCGGGCCGACAACGAAGGTCGCCATCGCGCCACCCGCTCCTCCGCCGACAAAGGAACCCTTCGATTGGCTCTGGTGGGGCATGGCGGCGGCCACTGTCCTCGCCGTCGCCATTGTCATCCAGTTCGCCGCCAATCTGTTCGGACGGCTGGAAACCTGGATCGGTGCGGCGCTCTCGCGCAAGGCGCAGTCGGAGGAGACGGCCTTCCGCCATGTTCTCGACGCCTGCCGCGACCACGACAGGGCGCGGCTGGACGCGGCACTCGATCGCTGGTCGCGCAAGACCGGCAATGTACCGCTTGCGAAATGGTTTGAACGATTTGCCGACCCGGAGACGAGGGTCGCTTTCGCTCGGCACCGACAGAGCCGCTACGGCACTCCGCAATCCCACCACGAGCGGCCAGATTTCTCCCGGCTGCGAAGTGGATTGAAGTCGGCGCGGCGACGCTGGCTCGAAGAAATCTCCGACGACGGCGACGAAGCGGTTGATGAACTGCCCGAGCTCAACCCGGTGTTCGACAGCGCCTTGCGGCAGAACCGCTGAAGCCCTGTGAGGCGGCGCGTTACGCGTCCTCCGTGCCTTCGTAACTGTTACGTACTTACCTGAGGGCGCGTTCCCGCGGAGATTGCATCGGTAAATTCGAAACTTTGCCTGCATTCCGAGAGCGATTTGTTTGCGGCCTCAGGGAGACTTGAAATGAGTATCGATTTGAAGACCAGGCTTGGGAGGCTCGCGGCGTGCGCCGTCGAGCGGTCGATGAAGCCGAAGGCGCTGGCACTGGCCGGCACCGTGCTGATGTCGACCATCACCGCTTCGGCACCGTCGGCCTTTGCGCAGGATGCCGCCAAGCCGAACATCCTCGTGATCTTCGGCGACGACATCGGCCAGACCAATATCAGCGCCTACTCCTTCGGCGTCGTCGGCTACAAGACCCCGAATATCGACCGGATCGCGCGCGACGGCATGTTGTTCACCGACTATTACGCTGAGAACAGCTGCACCGCCGGCCGCTCCACGTTTATCACCGGGCAGACGGTGCTGCGTACCGGCATGTCCAAGGTCGGCGTTCCCGGTGCCCCCGTCGGCATCCAGGACCGTGACGTGACCATCGCCCAGGCGCTGAAGCCGCTTGGCTATGCCACCGGGCAGTTCGGCAAGAACCATCTCGGCGACCAGGACCGCTTCCTGCCGACAGCTCATGGCTTCGACGAGTTCTTCGGCAACCTCTATCACCTGAATGCCGAAGAGGAGCCCGAGCGGCCCTACTGGCCGAAGGACGATCCCGCGTTCCTCAAGTCCTACGCGCCGCGCGGCGTGCTGCATTCCTTCGCCGACGGCAAGGTGGAGGACACCGGCGCGCTCAACAGCAAACGCATGGAAACGATCGACGACGAGACGACCGCCGCGGCGATGGAGTTCATCAAGAAACAGACGGAGGCGAAGAAACCTTTCTTCACCTGGATGAACACGACGCGCATGCATCTGTTCACCCATGTGCGTGACCAATACAAGGGCCAGAGCGGCATGCCCGGCAACGACTATGCCGATGGCATGATCGAGCACGACAACGATGTCGGCAAGCTGCTCGACCTGCTCGACGAATTGAAGATCGCCGACAACACCATCGTCGTCTACACAACCGACAACGGCCCGAACCAGTTCTCCTGGCCGGATGCGGCAACCACACCTTTCCGCAGTGAAAAGGACAGCAACTGGGAAGGCGCCTTCCGTGTCCCGGCGATGGTCCGCTGGCCGGGAAAGATCAAGCCCGGTGTCTCCACCGACATGGTCTCCGGTCTCGACTGGTTCCCGACACTGCTTGCAGCAGCCGGTGACAAGGACATCAAGGAGCGGCTTTTGAAGGGCGCCGACCTCGGCGGCAAGACCTTCAAGGTGCATCTCGACGGCTACAACCAGTTGCCCTACCTCACCGGCGAACAGCCGAAGAGCGCGCGCAACGAGTTCTATTACTTCAATGACGACGCCAAGCTCGTCGGCATGCGCTGGGACAATTGGAAAGCCGTCTTCTGCGAAATGCGCAAGCCCGGTGGCTTCGACGTCTGGCAGGATCCGTTCACCTGCCTGCGCGTTCCGAAGATCTTCAACCTGCGCATGGACCCTTACGAGCGGGCTGATATCGTCTCCGATCAGTACAACGACTGGCGGACGAAGAACGCTTATCTCTTCGCCGAAGCGGTGGGGAAATCGGCGGCATTCCTCGAAACCTTCGTCGCGTATCCGCCAAGCCAGAAGCCGGCAAGCTTCTCGGTCGACCAGATCGAAGAAAGCGTGCACCAGAAGATCGACGAGATCCTGGCGAAGACCCAGCCGGCACAGTAACGCTCTCGAGAAGGCGGCGCCCCGCGCCGCCTTCTCTTTCACTTTTGCTAAAAATGGCGTGCCGCGATGACGAAGAACATTCAGCCCGCTCGAACGGTCTCCTTCGAGGAGTCGATCGAAGACCCTTTGGCGAGACCGCGGACACACGTCGCGCCGGCGATCGCCGCCTTCATGCTCTTCCTCTCCGGCACCGCGGCGCTGATCTTCCAGGTTCTCTGGATCAAGCAGCTCTCGCTCGTCACCGGCATCGACGTCTATGCGGTCAGCACCGGGGTCAGCGCCTTCTTTCTCGGCCTGGCGCTCGGCAGCTTCGCCCTCGGGCGCATTGGCGACCGCTCCCGACAGCCGCTCCGCCTCTATGCCCTGCTCGAAACCGGTGTGGCCGTGCTCGGCACCGGCGTCACCCTCATCCTTTCCCATATCGCGCCGCTCTTCGTCGCAACCGAGGAAACCAACGCCTTCGCCGCCTGGGCCTTGCTGATCCTGATCGTCGCTACACCCGCCTTCCTGATGGGCGGCACCCTCCCCTTGCTGTTGCGAGCGCTCAAAGGGGCGCCGGGAGGCGTCGGCGCAAAGGGCGGCCGGCTCTATGCCGCCAACACGCTCGGCGCCATCCTCGGCTGCCTTGCGGTCTCTTTCGTCCTCATCCCCACTCTCGGCGTGCAGGCGACGGGATTTTTCGCCGCCGGCCTCGGGTTCGGCGCGGCCGCAATCGCACTTTCGCTGAGCACGACGGAGATCCGCGAAGACGCGCAAGTTGACATGCCGATACCGGCGCAGGGCATCGGTGGTTCACGGTTGGCGCTGATCCTCTACGCGATCGCAGGCGGCATCGCCCTCGGCTATGAAGTCGCCTGGTCGCAGGCGATCGTGCAATTCATCTCCACCCGTTCCTTCGCCTTTTCGGTGGTGCTTGCCACCTATCTCGCCGGGCTGGCGATCGGCGCCGCACTCTTTTCGCGCCGGACCGACCGCCTGTCGGATCCTTGGAGCGCCTTCGGCCTGCTCATCACGTTGGCCGGCCTCGTGGCGCTGGCCGAGCTTGCCCTGCTCGGCCCCTGGCTGACGGCGTTGCAGGCCAGCGCGGAAGCAGCCATCGCCGGTATCACTGGCAGCATCTTTGCCGGCATGTGCGCACGCTTCCTCGTCGCGGCGCTCACGATCGTCTTCGTCCCGACGCTGATCCTCGGCGCCGCCTTCCCGGTCGCCTTGCGGCTCGCGGTCGATCCTCATCATGTCGGTCGCGACACCGGGCGCGTTCTGGCGCTCAACACACTCGGCGGCATCGCCGGCACGCTGCTGACCGGCTTCGTGCTGGTTCCGTCGTTCGGTATCATCCGAAGCTTCGCCGTTCTCGCCGTCGCCGCAGCCATCATCGGCGTCATCGCAGCTAGCCGCGGGGCGGCCGGCTGGAAGGGTTGGCGCCTTGCGGCGCCAGCGCTCGGCGTCGTCACCGTCCTGATCGCCGTGATGGTGCCATCGGACCGGCTGGCCACCTTGCTCAATCTCTCACGCGGCAACGGCACGATCGTCTCCTATGAGGAGGGCCTCGGCGCGACGGTCGCCGTCATCGAACAGGGCCAGGCGGACCGGCGCTTCCGCCGCCTCTATATCCAGGGCGTCTCCAACACCGGCGACGCCGTGCCGTCGCTGCGCTACATGCGGCTGCAGGCGCTCTTGCCGCTTGTCATCCACAAGGGCGAGCCGAAATCGGCGCTCGTCATCGGGCTTGGCACCGGCATTACCGCCGGCTCATTGCTCGCCTATCCCGGTCTCGACCGACGCGTCGCCGCCGAACTGCTGCCGTCGGTTGCCCGCGCCTCGACATTGTTTGCCGGCAATTTCAACGCGGCAGGGGATAGCCGCCTCGAAGTGCGCGTTGCAGACGGTCGCCGCGAGTTGATGCGCAGCGCGGAGCGCTACGATCTCATCACGCTGGAACCGCCGCCGCCGTCGGCCGCTGGCGTCGTCAATCTCTATTCGTCCGACTTCTACAAGCTGGCACGCCAACGCCTCGCGCCAAACGGTCTTGTTGCGCAATGGCTGCCGATCGCCACTCAGAACGACGAGGACACGCGCGCGCTCGTGCGCAGCTTCCTCGACAGTTTCCCGCATGCCTCGCTCTGGTCGACCGAGCTGCACGAGATGCTGCTCGTCGGCTCCGTCGAACCACAGGCGCTCGACGCCGCGCGCATCACCAAGCGCATGGCCGACCCGTCCGTCGCCGCGGCGTTCAGGGAAGTCGGCATAGGTGGTGCGGCCGACCTGCTCGCGACCTGGATGACCGACCGCGCCGGACTTGATCGTTACGCCGGATCGACGCAGCCTGTCACCGACGACCAGCCGCGGATCGAATATGCAAGCTGGGTTCGTCCCGACGAGTTGCAGCGCACGCTCCCAGCCCTCGTCGGCCTGCGCAGCAAGGCACCGCTTGTCGGAGCGGACGCGGCGCTCGAGAAATCCGTAGCGGACGCCCACAACCGGCTAATGCTGTTCTATCAGGCTTCGCTCAACGCCTATGCCGGCTATCGCGACGAATGGGCGCGTGACATGGAACTGCTGATGCGCGTGGAGCCGGACAATCCCTATTATCGCTGGTTCGTTTCGAGCAGCGAGCGCTGATCGCGCACAACCGAATCCGGGACCCACGCGACTGCAACTCGCGTCGTGTCGGTCGGGCTAAGATTGATTCCTGCATAATCGCGGAATAGCGCAAAATTTTTGCACGACGCGAAATCCCTCCGGCACAGATTTGCAACACAGAGGCATTGCCTACGTAGTATCCTGCCGCTGTTGTTCTGCCCTGTGGCAGACAGGGAGGCATTCCATGGAAAAGACGGACAAAGAAAACACCGAAACCACGTCGCGGGCGGCAATGGATGGCGAGATCGGCATTCTCGCGCGCCGCCGCATCGAGGCCGGCATCATCGCGCCGATCTACGAGGCGATGCGCGAGGAGGTCAGCGAGGAGCGCGCCCAAGCAATCCTCGACAAGGCGATCACCAAGGCCGCGATCGAAGCCGGCAGGAGCTTTGCCGCAAAGACGCCTGGCGGCACCAACCTGCGCACCTTCCAGGAACTGCAGGACCTCTGGACGCAGGACGACGCGCTTGTCATCGAGGTAACGAAGGCGACGGACGAGGAATTCCACTACAATGTGAAGCGCTGTCGCTACGCCGAGACCTATCGCGAGATGGGGCTCGGCCATATCGGGCACCTGCTTTCCTGCAACCGCGACGGCGTTTTCTGCACCGGCTACGATCCGCGCATCACGCTTGAACGCACCCAGACGGTGATGCAGGGCGCTACCCATTGCGACTTCCGCTACAAGCTCAACAAGGACGCACCGGAGCAGCCGAAATGAGCGCCGAAGCCTTGCGCACTGAGCCCAAGCGAATCAACACGCCGGTTACAAACGGTGACCGACTGTGGAACGACATCGTCGCCACCGCACGCTTCGGCGCCGCCGATAAAGGCGGGGTCACCCGTCTGACGCTGACAGAGGAGGACCGTGAGGTCCGCGATTGGTTCGCAGGCGCGTGCCGGGCGCTCGGCTGCACGGTCGAGATCGACGGCATCGGCAATATCTTCGCGACCTATCCCGGCGAGGACATGTCGCTGCCGGCAATCGCGGTCGGCAGCCATCTCGATACCCAGCCGCAGGGTGGCCAGTTCGATGGCATTCTCGGCGTGCTTGCCGGCCTTGAGGTGCTGCGCACGCTCAAGGAAACCGCCGCCCGGCTCCGCCATCCGCTGACGGTCGTCAACTGGACGAACGAGGAAGGGTCGCGCTTTTCTCCAGCAATGATGGGGTCAGGCGTCTTTGCCGGTGCGCTTTCGCTTGATGCGGCTCACGCGCTCACCGACCGAGACGGCGTCACGGTCGGGGCGGCGCTCGATACGATCGGCTATCGCGGCGAAGCACGGGTCGAGCCGGCCGCCTTCGCGGCTTACGTCGAGCTCCATATCGAGCAAGGACCGCTGCTGGAAGCCTCAGCAACCGAGATCGGCGTCGTCACCGGCATCCAGGGACTGCGCTGGTTCGATATCACTGTCACCGGCACCGAGGCCCATGCCGGCAGCACGCCGATGGCCCAGCGCGACGATGCGCTCGTCGCCGCTGCCGAAATCGTGCTCGCTGTGCGCGACATCGCCCGAGAGAACCCGCCCGGTGTCGGCACCGTCGGCTTCGTCGAAGTCGGCCCCAATTCCCGCAATGTCGTTCCCGGCTCCGTCCGGCTTCAGATCGACATGCGCCATCCGTCCGAGGCCGGGCTTGATCGGATGCAGGCGGCGCTGGAGGATACCGTCCGCAGCGTTGGGCCAGGCGCCGAACTGAAGCGCATCTGGTCGAAGGCGCCGGTCGTCTTCGATCCATCGATCGTGGACGCCGTGCGCAACAGCGCCGAAGTGCTCGGCTATTCGGCCACGGACGTCGTTTCCGGGGCCGGGCATGACGCGGCGCATATTGCGACGATCATGCCGACCGCGATGATCTTCGTACCTTCCAAGGACGGGCTGTCGCACAACGAGGCGGAATACACCGCGCCCGAAGAATGCGCCCGCGGCGTGGAGGTCCTGTTCCAGACCCTTCTGGAACTCGACCGGCGCTGACCGATAAAGCAGCACCCACGGCAGACGGTCTGCCGTGGGTGCTTGCAATCCGCTTTCACGATTTCGCTGCGTTCTTAGCCGCGCTGCGAGTCCAGCTGCTCCTGATCCTTCTCGACCTGCTGCGCCTTCAGGTAGCTCTCGATCAGCAACTGATATTCCGGGAAGATCTTGGTGTAGATCTCTGCCCATTGCTGGGCATCGTCGCGATGCCAGGTGCGCTGCAGTTCGGAGGCGACCGCTGCGGTATCCATCGGCACGACACCAGCCTGGACGACACGGGCAAGGGTGATCTCCTCAGCCATCTTCGAATAGGTGCCCGAAGCATCGACGACCACGAAGACCTTGTAGCCGTCATGGACGGCGCTGATCGCCGGGAAGGCCATGCAGACGCTGGTGATCGTGCCGGCGATGATCAGGGTCTTGCGGCCGGTTTCCTTCACCGCGGCGACGAAATCCGGGTTGTCCCAGGCATTGATTTCGCCGCGACGGGCGACGTACTTGGCATGCGGCGCATTGGCATGGATTTCCGGGATCAGCGGCCCGTTCGGGCCTTGCGGTACGGAGGCCGTGGTGATGACGGGCATTTTCGCCAGCGTCGCCATGCTGGCAAGTGCCGCCGCATGGGCGCGCAGCTTCGGCATTGGCATATCGTTGACGGTCTGGAACAGTCCGCTCTGGTGGTCGATCAGAAGCATCACGGCGTCATCGGGGTCGATGACCGGGCGCTGTCCGTTGAAATTTGCAGGTGTCATGGTCTTGCTCCTTGTTGGCTGAAACGCAGGCATGCGTTCGGGTTCGCCGAAGTGCGTGCTGCGCTTCGGCGTTAGGTTTGGGGCGCGGCGGCGGCCGCGCCCGTATTGGTCATTCGGATTTGTCGTACGAGAACTGGATGCCGGCGGTACCGCCGGTCTCGATGAACAGGTTCATGAATGCCGGCACTGTTTCCGAGCGCTGCCAGTCGCGTTGCAGTTCGCAGAAAAGCTGAGGCACGCTGATCATCTTGCCGCCTGCCTGCTCGATCCGGCGAAGCGCCGCTTCATGCGCAGCAACGGATGTTCCGCCGACCGCATCCACAGGAACATAGACCTCGTAGCCTGCCTTCAACGCGTCGAGCGCCGGGAATGTCAGGCACGCCTCGGTCCACAGTGCGGTCATGATCAGCTTCTTGCGTCCGGTCTTCTCCACTGCCTGCCGAAATTCGACATCTTCCCACGAGTTGATCGACGTGCGGTCGTAGGTCGGGAACTCCTTCAAGACCCTGTTGACCTGCGGGATCGGCGGCTTGTTCAACCCGCTCTTCACGTTGACGGTCGAGTGAACGATCGGCAACCCGTAAGCGACAGCCGCCTTGGCCGCACCGCAGATATTGTTGATCATCAGTTGCCGGTCCATTGAAGCGATCGAGTTCACCTGGACCGGTTGGTAGTCAATGATGATGAAGGCCGAATTGGCGGGGGTCAGCAAATGATCCCTTGAGGGATCACGAATTGCTTCGCTGGTCATGGTCGTTTCCTTCCTTTGCATCGCTCGAGATCATTCGCGGACAATCTCCGCTCAGGGCCGCCCGAGCGCCGACCCGTGTACGCACGTCTTGCCGGGTTAGCGGCGCTAGACGCTCGCGAGCTTGCCAAAGCGACCGGACTGGAAGTCCGTCATCGCCTGTCTGATCTCCTGCTCGGTATTCATGACGAAGGGACCATACATCGCGACCGGCTCATCGATTGGCTCGCCACTCAAGACGAGCGCAGTCACATCCGAGCTGGCGTCCAACGTAACGCCACCACCGTCACGGCCGAAAAGTACAAACTGCGCTTCTCCGACGACGTCGCTGCCGTTGACGAGAACATTGCCGCGCAGGATCGCCAAGCCGGCCGAGTGACCTTCCGGCAGATCGAGGTTGAATGATCCTCCCTGCTTCAGGCGCACATCCCAAACATTGAGGGGCGTGAAGGTCGTTGCAGGCCCTTGAGTTCCGGCATGATTTCCCGCGATCACTGTTAGAGTTCCGGCACCGTCCGGCAGTTTGACCGTCGGAATGTCGCGAGCAACCAAGGTCTGGTACCCGGGTTTCGCACCCTTGTGGACGGCCGGCAGATTGACCCACAGCTGGACCATTTCGAGCGTACCGCCCTGTCGGGTGAAGCATTCCGAGTGGAATTCCTCATGCAGGATGCCGCCTGCAGCCGTCATCCATTGCACGTCGCCCGGACCGATATGGCCACCGTTGCCGGCTGAGTCACGATGATCGACCTCCCCCTGGTAGACGATCGTCACGGTCTCGAAACCACGGTGCGGATGGACACCGACGCCGCGTGGTGTCGCCGTCGGGGCAAAGGCGATCGGTCCCGCATAGTCGAGCAGAAGGAAGGGGTTTGCATGGTCGCCGGCGCGATCACGCGCCAGCAGCGAGCGAACCGGAAACCCATCACCGACCCAATGCGGGTGCGCATTCCCGAAAATACCGAGTATCTTTCTCATTGCGGTTTCTCCTTGGCCTCGCCGTTTCAGCGATAGCGTTGGAGGAAAGATATCCCTGCACCAAACCTGGCAGTAGACGGTCGTTTCGAGCTATAATGTCCTAAAAATAGGACAATACACGATGCAAGACCTGAACGACCTGAAGCTTTTTGTCGACGTCGTCGAGCAGAACGGCTTTGCGGCAGCGGCGCGCAGGCTGAACATACCACGCTCCAGGCTCAGCCGCCGCATCGGGCTGCTCGAGGAACGGCTCGGAGTGCGGCTCGTGCAACGGTCGACCCGGCATTTCGTGATCACCGAAGTCGGCCGGGAGTATTACCGGCACTGCGTCGCCATGCTGGTGGAGGCCGGCGCGGCGCAGGAGATGATCGACCGCATGCGCTCCGAACCACAGGGTGTGGTCCACGTCAGTTGCCCGTCTTCAGTGGTCTATTTCCAGGTCGCGGAAATGATCGCCCGCTTCATGGCAGAGTGCCCGAAGGTCGAGGTCGTGCTCGAGAGCACCAACAGGCGCGTCGACGTGCTGCGCGAAGGCATCGACATCGCCGTCCGCGTTCGCTTCCCGCCGCTTGAAGAAAGCGATCTCGTCGTCAAGCGCTTCGCCGAGAGCCGGCAACGCCTGGTCGCCAGCCCCGCGCTGCTCGCGTCGATGGGTAAGCCGCCGGCGCCTGCGGACCTCGGCGTCTTCCCAAGCCTTGCCTGGAACCCCGATCGCCCCGAACACGACTGGCGGCTGGAGGGTCCCGGCGGCGCCACCGCAATCGTGCGCCATCGGCCGCGGCTCGTCACCGAAGACATGGTGACGTTGCGGCTTGCCGCCCTGCGCGGTGTCGGCATCTGCCAACTGCCGGAGATGGTAATTCGGCAAGACCTGAAGGATGGCACGCTTGTCGATGTGCTGCCCGACTGGGCGCCGAGGGCCGGCATCATTCACGCGGTCTTTCCCTCACGCCGGGGTCTGCTTCCTTCGGTGCGCGCCCTGCTCGATTTTCTGGCCGCCGGATATACTGAACTTGCCCGTCTGGACGAGCCCAGAACCTGACGGTCGCGCCATTACACCGCTGCGTGCTCTCGTGTTTTCAAGATCGCGGAGAAGCGCGGATCGAACGTGCGGCTGATCGGCTCTGCGGCCGCACCGATCGCCACCGCCCAGGGGTCGGTGAAACCGATCTGCAATCGCGGGAGACTGCGGTCTCGCCGATCGGCGATCGAGGGGAGCAACGGTATCATCGCCTCGACCAACAGGCGCGCGAGCCCCGGCGGAAGGCCACCGCACAGGATCACCGTCTGCGGGTCAAAGATCGTTTCGAGCGCCTGGACGGCGGCGCGTAGTTCAAAGACCGCCGCATCGAGCCAGCGCCGCACCCGCTCGTCCGGGCCGGCGGCAATCGCATCGATATGGGCGTAAAGCTCCGGATCGGCCGGGTCGAGGTCGAGCAGCCTGCAGAGCGAGGCGATCGAAGCGCGATGCTCGAGCGGCGTGCGCTCATCCAGCGATGCGCCACGCGGCAGGCTGAGGATCATGCCGATCTCGCCGGCATTGCCATTGGCGCCGCGGTAGAGCTCACCGTTGAGGATCAGCCCGGCGCCAAGGCCATAGCCGAGATAGATGCAGATGGCATGGTCGACACCATGCGCAGCGCCAACCATGCGTTCGGCAGTGGCGGCCGCGGCCGCGTCGTTCTGCAAGCCGACATCGAGCCCCGTGCCGGTCGCAAGCGTCTCGAGCAACGGAAAATTCTGCCAGGCCGCCATCATCCAGGGATCGTCGTCGTCGGCTTCGATGCCGAAGGGACCGGGCATCGCCGCCCCAAGGCCGACGAGGCGATCTTCCGATTGCGGTGCGATCTCCGTGAGATCTCGGCGGGTCTTCTCGATCAGTTCCAGAATCGTCCGGACGCCGGTCGCCGGCCCACCGGCCGGCAGGTTGGCCTCGCCACGGGCGAGCACCCTGCCGACGAGATCGACAGCGATGGTCCGCGTCACATGCCGGTCGATCTGCAGGCCGATCGCGAAAGCACCCTCCGGCACCAGGCGATAGGGCGTCGAAGGTTGCCCGCGGCCGTTGCGCACCGCCTCAAGCGACTCGACCAGGCCGTCCCGCTCCAGGTCCTCGATGATGTTGGAGACCGTCTGCTTCGTGAGCGCCGTCGCGCGGGCAAGGTCCGCCCGGGACAATTGGCCGTTCAACCGCAGCGCGTCGATCATGACGCGCCGATTGTGTGCGCTCGTCCCCTCCTGGTTGGTGCCGCTCTTCGCCCGGATCAGGCGCATATCGTTCATCCAAAAAACCCCTCTTGACACTGTTAGAATATTGAACAAAAAATAAGTCAAGACAATTGACTTAATAGGAGCCCAAAAGAGCTCCCGGGGGAACGAAAGCAGCGGCAAGCACCGCTGCGGGCGCTCCGATGGATATGTCGACGGCCGCTCGGAAACGGACGGACTTCTCGCATACGGCGCACCTAGAGGCGCGCCGAAGAAGGCTGAAACGCTCAAGTTACTGGAGGAAATCATGTTGAAATCGATAAGAACCACCTTGCTTTGCGCGACCCTCGCCGGCGTCTCCTTCGTCGGCCACGCGCATGCGGAAACGACGCTCAACGCCCTCTTCATGGCCCAGGCCGCCTATAGCGAGGCGGATGTGCGCGCCATGACCGAGGCCTTCACCAAGGCCAACCCGGACGTGAAGGTTAATCTCGAATTCGTTCCCTATGAGGGCCTGCACGACAAGACCGTGCTGGCGCAGGGATCCGGCGGCGGCTACGACGTCGTGCTCTTCGACGTGATCTG
The DNA here is from genome assembly GCF_037120565.1 of Ensifer sp. CCNWLY38. Lineage (NCBI taxonomy): Bacteria > Pseudomonadati > Pseudomonadota > Alphaproteobacteria > Hyphomicrobiales > Rhizobiaceae > Ensifer > Ensifer sp. CCNWLY38. Next base: position 9,124 of record NZ_JBBBBO010000009.1, on the reverse strand, counting down.
GCCGGCCGAATATGCGGCCAACAAGGTGCTCGTCGATGTGACCGACCGCATCACCGGCGAGATGAAATCCGGCGTGCTGCCGGGCGCCTGGACGACCGTCGAATATGACGGCAAGCGCTATGGCATGCCCTGGATCCTCGACACAAAATACCTGTTCTACAACAAGGAAATCCTGGAGAAGGCCGGCATCAAGGCGCCGCCGAAGACCTGGGACGAGCTTGCCGAACAGGCCAAGGTGATCAAGGACAAGGGTCTGCTCGCAACCCCGATCGCCTGGAGCTGGTCGCAGGCCGAAGCCGCGATCTGCGACTACACCACCCTCGTCAGCGCCTATGGTGGCAAGTTCATCGATGGCGGCAAGCCGGCCTTCGCGTCCGGTGGCGGTCTCGACGCGCTCAATTACATGGTGACGAGCTATTCTTCTGGCCTCACGAATCCGAACTCCAAGGAGTTTCTGGAGGAGGACGTCCGCAAGGTGTTCCAGAACGGCGAAGCCGCATTCGCTCTCAACTGGACCTATATGTACAACCTCGCCAACGATCCGAAGGAAAGCAAGGTTGCCGGCAAGGTCGGCGTCGTGCCGGCGCCGGGCGTTGCGGGCAAGAGCGAAGTCTCCGCCGTCAACGGCTCGATGGGTCTTGGCATCACTTCGACCAGCAAGAACCCGGACGAGGCCTGGAAGTACATCGTCTACATGACGTCGCAGCAGACGCAGAATGCTTATGCCAAGCTCAGCCTGCCGATCTGGGCTTCTTCCTACGAAGATGCCAGCGTCACCAAGGGCCAGGAAGAGCTGATCGGCGCTGCCAAGCTCGGCCTCGCGGCCATGTATCCGCGTCCGACGACCCCCAAGTACCAGGAACTTTCGACTGCCCTTCAGCAGGCGATCCAGGAAGCACTGCTCGGCCAGGCTTCGCCTGAGGACGCCTTGAAGACGGCGGCCGAAAACAGCGGCCTCTGAGCCGCCCTCCCAAGCCCCGGGCGGGTAACCGCCCGGGGACCGCGGGAATTATGCGGTAGCGCTGGCATCCACGCGCTTTAACACTTTGATTTGGCGCATCATTCGCTTGGGTCGATGACGATCCGGGGCAATATGCGATAGCATGACGGGGCTCCCTAGGCCCGAGAAGGTTTCCATCCTATGTCCGGCACCTGGATAACAACGCGCGCATGGCTGCTCATGCTGCCGCTGCTGGTGGTCATGATCGCCGTCATCGGCTGGCCGTTGATCGATACGGTCAGGCTTTCCTTCACCGACGCCAGGCTCGTCGGCACGGAAGGCACGTTCGTCGGCCTCGCCAACTATGCCAAGATGCTCGGCGGCTCGAACTTCCTGCGCGCCTTCGTGACGACGACCTGGTTTGCGGTCGTCTCGGTCACGGCGGAAATGGTGCTCGGGGTGCTCGCAGCACTGCTGCTCAATCAACAATTTCGCGGTCGCACGGCTCTCAGAGCCTTGATGATCCTGCCCTGGGCTTTGCCGACGGTGGTCAACGCCACGCTCTGGCGGCTGATCTACAATCCGGAATACGGCGCGCTCAACGCCGCCTTGTTGCAGCTCGGCCTGATCGACAGCTATCGCTCCTGGCTCGGCGAGCCCGGTTCGGCGCTCGCCGCACTGATCGTCGCCGACTGCTGGAAGAACTTTCCGCTGGTCGCCCTGATCGCGCTCGCAGCGCTTCAGGCCGTGCCGCGTGATATCACCGCCGCCTCGCTGGTCGACGGCGCAGGCCCCTTCAATCGCTTTCGCTATGTCATCATGCCTTATCTCGCCGGCCCATTGCTCGTCGCCCTGGTGCTGCGGACGATCGAGGCCTTCAAGGTATTCGACATCATCTGGGTGATGACGCGTGGCGGACCGGCCAACAGCACCCGCACCCTGTCGATCCTCGTCTACCAGGAAGCGTTCTCCTTCCAGCGTGCCGGATCGGGCGCCTCGCTGGCGCTGATCGTCACGCTGCTCGTAACCGTGCTCGCCGTCGCCTATGCAGCAATGGTGCGCAAAGCCGCAGGAGCATCCTGATGGAACGCCAGAACCCGGTTTTCACCGCCTTCGTCTATGCCGCGGCACTGCTGCTGGCAGCCATCATCCTCGCCCCCATTCTCTGGCTCTTCGTCATGAGCATCTCGTCGGCCGCCGACCTCTCGACCAAGCCGCTCAACTGGTGGCCCAACGAGATCGATCTATCGCGCTACCGCCTGCTGTTGTCCACGATCGAAAACAGCACCGGCGCTGCCTTTACTGCCTCGCTCTTCAACAGCCTGAAGGTTGCCGGCATGGCAACGCTGGCGGCGATCGCGGTCGCCATTCCCGCCGCCTGGGCGGTATCGCGCACATCCAACGTTTCCTGGTCGCTCTATGCGGTGATCGCCACCTACATGCTGCCACCGGTGGCGCTTGCCGTGCCGCTCTATATGGGGCTTGCCTATCTCGGGCTTCTGAACTCGGTGTTCGGCCTGGCGCTTGTTTATCTCACCATTCTGGCGCCCTTCACCACCTGGCTGCTGAAATCCGGATTCGATTCCATCCCGAAGGAAATCGAGAGTGCCGCGATGATCGACGGCGCCCGCCTCGACCAGATTCTCCGGCTCATCACCTTGCCGCTTGCGGCTCCCGTCATGGCGACGTCGGCGCTCTTTGCCTTCCTGCTCGCCTGGGACGAATTCTTCTACGCGCTGCTCTTCACCTCGGACCTGCGCGCCAAGACCCTCACGGTTGCCATTTCCGATCTCGCCGGCGGCCGTGTCTCCGATTACGGGCTGATCGCCACAGCCGGGGTGCTGGCCGCCCTGCCCCCGGTGGTGATCGGTCTCCTCATGCAGCGCGCCCTCATTTCCGGGCTCACCAGCGGCGGCGTCAAAGGATGACGGCTATGACCAATTCGGAACGCCCGGCCGGGCTCATGGCGATCGATCGCGAAATGGCGCGTCAGGCCTCGGACGCCATCGCCTCCGTGCACCAGGCGACGGCGATGGCGGCCAGTGTCGCTGCCTCGCTGAAGTCTACCGGCAAGCTGCTGCTGCTCGGCATGGGCGGCTCGCATGCCGTCGGTCGCGCCGTCGAGCCGCTCTACCGTGCCCATGGCATCGACGCCATTGCCCTGCCGCTCTCGGAACAACTCGGCCAGCCGCTTGTCATCGAAGGCAAGACGATCCTCATCACCTCGCAGTCCGGGGAAAGCGCCGAGGTGCTGCGCTGGTTCGGTGAAACCAAAGGCGCAACGCCGCACACCTTCGGCCTGACGCTTGAAGGCGGTTCCTTCCTCGCCAGCAATGCGCCGTCTCTGGTCGGCGTCGGCGGCACCGAGAAGGCCTTTGCGGCAACCCGCAGCCTGACGATCAGCTTCGCCCTGCACCTTGCCGTCCTCGCCGCGCTCGGCGACAATCCGGCCGATGCCCTTCACGCATTGGAAAACCCGCAATCGCCCGATACGTCGGCGGCACTCGAAGCCCTGCACAGCGTCCGATCCGTTGTAACTTCGGGCCGCCGGCTGCAAGGCCTCGCCGAAGCGATCGGCCTCGGTCTGACCGAGCTTTCCCGCCTGCCCTGCTTCTCGCTTGAAGGCGGCCAACTTCGCCACGGGCCGATGGAGATGCTCGGTCCATCCGTCGGCGTCGTGCTCTTCCGCGCGGCGGATCCGACGGCGAATCTCGTCGGGGCCATGGCGATCTCAGCCGCCGAAGCCGGCTCGCCGGTCGTCGTCTTCGATGCTTCCGGCGAGGCGCCAGTCGAAGGCGTCAGCACCATTCCCTTTGCGCCGGCCGCGGGCATGGCGGCGGTCTTCGCCATGCTGCCGGTCGCCCAGTCCTTCATGATCGCCTTTGCGGCGTCCCGTGTCGAGAATGCCGGTACCCCCGTGCGCTCGACCAAGATTACCCGGAGCGAATAAACGATGCGTCCTCTTGCCGTGGTCGGCAATGCCAATGTCGATCTCATCCTCGGGCCGGCGGCCCCCTGGCCCAAAGCCGGAACCGAAATCATCGTCGATCACGACGAGCTGCGTGTCGGCGGCTGCGCCGGCAACAGCGCGCTCGCCTGGGATTCGCTCGGCGTCGACTACGCGATCGCCGCCAATGTCGGCAACGATCAGTTCGGCACCTGGCTGAAGGAAGCCTTTCCCGAGCGGTCCAAGTCCTGGCCGGTCGAGAATGTCGGCACCACACTTTCCGTCGGCATCACCCATCCCGATGGCGAGCGGACCTTCTTCACCACGCGTGGGCATCTGCCGCTGCTCAGCTTCGAGGAAGTCCGCACCATGCTCGACGGCGAAAAACTGCGTGGCGGCTACGCGCTGCTGACCGGCGCCTTCCTGACCGATGCGCTGACATCGGACTATGACCGCTTCTTCGACTGGGCCGACGCCCACGACATCGCCGTTGCGCTCGACACCGGCTGGCCGCTCGATGGCTGGACGCAGACGAACTGCGCGGCGACCGTCGGCTGGCTGAAGCGTTGCCGGCTCGCACTCTTCAACGAGGTCGAAACGACCACGCTGACGGGCCTCTCCGACCCCACCGAGGCCGCACACGAGCTCCGGAAACACATGCCCGAAGGCGCGATCGTCGTCGTCAAGCGCGGCCCCCACGGGGCGATCGCCATCGATGCGGAAGGCCGTCTTTCATCGGCCGCCGCCCCCGCGGTTACCGTGGTCGACACGATCGGCGCCGGTGACGTCTTCAATGCCGGGTTCCTGGCGGCACTCGCAGCCGAGATGTCTTTGGCAGCCTGTCTTCGCACCGGCGTCGCCATCGCCTCGGAGGCGATTTCCACCCTGCCGCGCAGCTACGGCAAACCGCTTTCGTCCTACCTTCAGGAGATCGGCGCATGAGCGCACTCGCCATTCAGAACATTCACAAGCGCTATGGCGAGGTCGAGACGCTGAAGGGCATCGACATCGATCTCGAGAGCGGCGAGTTCCTGGTGCTGCTCGGCTCATCCGGCTGCGGCAAGTCAACCCTGCTCAACATCATCGCCGGACTTGCGGAGCCGAGCGGCGGCGACATCCGCATCGGCGACCGCTCCATTCTCGGCGCGCATCCGAAGGATCGCGACATCGCCATGGTCTTCCAGTCCTATGCGCTCTACCCGAACATGAGTGTTGCAAGGAACATCGGCTTCGGCCTTGAAATGCGCAAGGTCCCCTCGGCCGAGCGCGAAAAGGCGGTGGCGGAGACGGCAAAGCTGTTGCAAATCGAGAACCTGCTCGACCGCAAGCCGAGCCAGCTCTCGGGCGGCCAGCGCCAGCGCGTCGCCATCGGCCGGGCGCTGGTGCGCAATCCGCAGGTCTTCCTCTTCGACGAGCCGCTCTCCAACCTCGACGCCAAGCTGCGCATGGAGATGCGCACCGAACTCAAGCGTCTGCACCAGATGCTGAAGACCACGGTCGTCTACGTCACCCACGACCAGATCGAGGCGATGACACTCGCGACCCGCATCGCGGTGATGCGCGACGGGCGGATCGAGCAGCTCGGCACGCCGGAAGAGATCTACGACCGCCCGGCCACGCTCTATGTCGCCGGCTTCGTCGGCTCGCCGCCGATGAACATCCTCGATGCTACGGTGTCGCAAGGTCAGTTGAAAATCGCCGGCGACGGCCAGGCGATCGCCCTGCCGGCACGCCTCCGTAACGTTGTCTCCGATGGCCAGCGCGTCAAGGCTGGTATTCGCCCGGAAGCGCTGCGACTTGCCGCTGGTGACGAGCCCGCGCCGCAGTTCAAGGCGCGCGTCGAGGTGGTCGAATTGACCGGCCCCGAACTCGTCACCACGGCGCGGATCGGCGACCAGCGCATCACCGCCTGCCTGCCACCACGCAGTTCGGTCCTGTCGGGCGAAGAGCGCGCCTTCACGATCGAGGCGGATGCCCTTCATCTCTTCGATCCCGACACCGGCCGGTCGCTGGCGAAAGACTGAGGGTGCCTGCGGGCGACGACCGGATTGCTCTAGCGACGCCTTTTCCTTCTTGTGAGAATCGTTCATCACACGTTGTCCCGCGCGAGAAGAGGAATTGACCACGATGCCCCTGCCGATCGAAACGCCGGCCGTTCTCGTCGACCTCGAAATTGCCAAGCGCAATATCGAGCGCTTCCAGGCCTATGCCGATGAACATGGCATTCGCGTGCGCCCGCACATCAAGACGCACAAGCTGCCGCAGATGGCCGAGCTTCAGCTTGAGGCTGGAGCGGTTGGCATCACCTGCCAGAAGGTTACCGAAGCCGAAGCAATGGTCGAGGGCAGCGACCGGATCAAGGATGTGCTGATCACCTACAACATTCTCGGCGAAGCCAAGATGGCGCGGCTGGAACGGCTCAATGGCCGCGTCGCGCTTGCCGTCGTTGCCGACAGCGAGACCGTCATCGACGGGCTTGCGGGATATTTCGCCGGCAAGGACAAGCCGCTTCGCGTTTTCGTCGAATGCAACACCGGTGCCGATCGTTGCGGCGTTGGTGCGCCGGCTGAGGCGGCGAGACTTGCCAGCCAGATCGAGGATGCGAAGGGGCTCGTGTTCGGCGGCCTAATGACCTATCCCCCCGTCAACGGCGAGGCAAAGGTCCAGGCCTTCATGAGCGAAGCAAAGAGGCTGATCGAAGCCGACGGCATCGCGGTGCCTGACATCACCTCGGGCGGCACGCCGAGCATGATGCATGCCGCCGGTGCGCCGGTTGCCAGCGAATATCGCCCCGGCACCTACATCTACAACGACCGTTCGTTGGTGTCTCGCGGTGTGGCAAGCTGGGACGATTGCGCGCTGACGGTGGTTGCGACCGTCGTCTCCGTCCCATCCGAAACCCGCGCGATCATCGATGCCGGCAGTAAGGTGTTGACCTCGGATCTGCTGGGACTGACAGGCTATGGTCACGTGCTCGGCCGCGACGACATCCGCATCGACCAGCTCTCGGAGGAACACGGCCGCCTCGTCACCGATGGGCCGATCAACCTCAAGGTCGGTGATCAGCTCCGCATCGTGCCCAACCACGCCTGCGTCGTGACCAACATGGTCGATGCGGTCCACATCGTCGAAGGCGACACGCTCAAGGACACCTGGCCGATCGTCGCCCGCGGCCGCGTGCTCTAGTTTCGCGCCCTAGAGACCCAGAAATCGTTGCTCGCCTGGAGAACCCCGCATTCGCCCGGAATGCAGGGCTGAAGGCTCTTCGACGAACCGGTCCGGCAAACGCTCGAAAGGAGAATCGACGCGTGCCTACTGGACACCAGCATCATGCCCTCCATCTAATGGTCTTGGCGGGCCGGCACGGCCATACTGGGCGGTTGCAGGCAAACCGTTCCCGAAAAGGCGGCGAGAACGATAGGACATTTCCCGATTGCCGCCCCCGGTGTCATCTGTTTGCGTTGTAGCAGTCGATAAAATTGATAGTTTTATCTGGTAACCGATGGAGGTCGAAATGGTCTTTGGACGAATTACCGGAATGGTGGGACTGGCAATTGTGCTCGGGGGCCTGCAGCTGGGAGCTGCGAGTGTTGCGTTTGCCGACACGACGATCTTGAACGTGTCCTACGATCCGACACGTGAACTCTATAAGGACTTCAATGCTGCCTTCGCAGAGAAGTGGAAGGCCGACACCGGTGAGACGGTGACGATCCAGACGTCGCATGGCGGCTCCGGCAAGCAGGCCCGCTCGGTCATCGACGGCCTGCAGGCCGATGTCGTAACGCTGGCGCTCGAAGCCGATATCGACGCGATCGCCAAGGGAACCGGCAAGATCCCGGCGGACTGGAAGACGAAGTTCGAGAACAACAGCGCGCCCTACACATCGACGATCGTGTTCCTCGTGCGCAAGGGCAACCCCAAGGGCGTCAAGGACTGGGGCGATCTGGTAAAGCCGGATATCCAGGTGATCACGCCGAACCCGAAGACTTCGGGCGGCGCGCGCTGGAACTTCCTGGCTGCCTGGGCCTATGGCCGGGCTGCCAATGGCGGAGATGACGCCAAGGCGCAGGAATATGTAACGGAACTCTTCAAGCATGTTCCGGTGCTCGATACCGGCGCGCGCGGCGCGACGACGACCTTCGTGCAGCGTGGCCTTGGCGACGTGCTTCTCGCCTGGGAAAACGAAGCTTATCTCTCGCTCGAGGAACTCGGCCCCGACAAATTCGAGATCGTCACGCCGTCAATCTCGATCAAGGCCGAACCGCCGGTGGCGCTCGTTGACGGCAACGTCGACGCCAAGGGCACCCGCAAGGTAGCGGAAGCCTATCTCGGCTACCTTTACAGCGATGCCGGCCAGAAGATCGCGGCCAAGCACTACTACCGGCCGTTCAAGCCGGCAGCGGCAGATCCGGCCGACATCAAGCGGTTCGGCGAACTGAAGCTCGTAACCATTGAAGATTTCGGTGGCTGGAAAGAAGCCCAGCCGAAATTCTTCGGCGATGGCGGTGTCTTCGACACGCTCTACAAGCCGGGCCAATAAAACCTGAACAGCGCGCGCAGCCAGACGAACCGGCTGCGCGCGCTGCTTCGCGTCGCGCCGGGCCGAGCCGAGCCCTCGAGCGAGGCGCGTTTCATCGTGCCGCGTAAAGACTGCAAAGGTAGTGCCATTGACGGATGCGACGAAGACTGCACCCTGGCGATTTCGCCAGCCGAGTGTTTTGCCTGGATTTGGATTGTCGCTCGGGATCACGCTGAGCTGGCTGGTTCTGATCGTGTTGATCCCGTTGTCGGGTCTGGTGTTTCGGGCAAGCGGGCTCGGTTGGGCACAGTTCGTGGCGCTGGCGCTTGATCCGCGCACGCTCAATGCCTTGAAGATCTCCTTCGGCACGGCCTTTATCGCGGCCGTTATCAATCTCGTCTTCGGCGTCATCCTCGCCTGGGTATTGGTGCGCTATCGTTTCCCCGGCAAACGGGTGATCGATGCCATGGTCGACCTGCCCTTTGCGCTGCCGACCGCGGTTGCCGGCATTGCCCTGACGACGCTTTACGCCGGCAACGGCTGGATCGGCCAGTTCATCGAGCCGCTCGGGCTGAAGATCGCCTTTACGCCATCCGGCATCGTCGTCGCGCTGATCTTCGTCGGCCTGCCGTTTGTCGTCCGGACCGTGCAGCCGATCATGGAGGAGATCGACAAGGAGGTGGAAGAAGCCGCCGCCACGCTTGGCGCCAGCCGCTTC